>NZ_JBVJYH010000021.1:0-170928 GCF_055600785.1 Streptomyces sp. NPDC038200 | reverse complement strand
GGTACTGCAGGGGGGACCCTGTGGGAGAGTAGGACGCCGCCGAACAAATATTGGGAAAACCCCCGCATCGATTCGATGCGGGGGTTTTCTGCGTTGAGGATCCGGTCCTGAGGTGCCATCTGTCGGGCGGTGAACCGCAGGCGTGTGAAAGCCCGTTGTTCTCCCCTTCGGTTTTCCCGCGCGGACTCCGTGCGATTGCCAAGGGCCCGGCCGCCGCCGAGTCGGACGGGGGCCGTAGAGTGGCCGCGGTCGTGATCACGGATACGGGGGTATGCGGTGTTCGGCGCCCGGAGGCGGACGGCTCGACAGGGACGGTCCGGTGGGGAGCGGCAGGCGGCCGAGCGGCAGGCGGCCGAGCCGTATGTCGTCGGTGAACTGGACGATCACGACGAGGCGCTGCCCAGCATTCCGGTGCCCGAGCCCGGCACCTGGCAGGCGCCCGCCGCACTCGAACAGCACCTGTACGAACTGCTGACCCGGCACGCCGCGGCCGAATATCAGGACGAGGAGGCCGCGGAGGAGGCCCAGGGCGATCTGACCCTCGCCTACCTGGAGGCCCTCGCCGGTGACCTCGTGTACGTGCCGTTCCGCCGCGAGGAGACCTCCCGCGACCCCGGCAAGCGCACCTTCCACGTCTACGACACCCCCGTCGGCCGCCTCGTCGCCGTCTACACCCGCGGCATGCTGCCCCGCCCCCACCCGCACCTGGTCTTCGAGTCGTACACGCTGGCCGACCTGGCCGACGACCTGCCCGGTGACGTGGCCGGCATCGCCGTCAACAACCAGACGCCGTGCCCGATGCTGATGTCGGCCGACACGGAGGAACGCCGGGTGTGGCGCGCGCTGCACAAGGAGCACTGGGACGCGGACGCCCACGCCGAAACGCTCCTCACCCTGCGCACCGGCGCGCCGCCCCCCGGCCCGCTCCTGCACGGCCTGGCCCTCGGCGCCCACATGTGCTTCGTCAACGGCGAGGCCTGGAACAACCCGCACTACCACGGTCTGGGCCTGTCCATCGAGCACGAACGGCTCGCCAAGTGGTGGGGCGTCACCGACCGGGCCGAGTGGCAGCAGACCCAGCGGCGGCTCCTCGACCGCGATGTCACCCCCTGGTACTGGGAGTTCGTCCTCCACGCGCGCGCCGCACTCGCCCTCCGGTCCACGGACGGGCGGCTGCAGGCCGTCGACGCCACCGCATGGCGCGCACACGTCGAGACGACCCTGCGGGAGCGTGCCGCACAGGTGCCGGACCAGATCGGCCCGGACTGGGAGGAGTTCGTCGGGCACGTCGTCGGACTGGTCGGCAAGGTGCTGCGCTACGAGGGCAGGTTCCGCGCCGACGGACTGCTCGCACCGGACGCCGCGGTGCGCTCGGTCGCCGCCTGGGACATCGGCCGCGCCTCGATGATGGCCCGCTGGGGCTACGGCGCCCGGTTCGCCACCCGCGCCGAGATGCGCGAGGCCGTCGTCGAGGCGAGCGAAGCCGCACGCTCCGCCCACACCTCCTGGCAGGACTTCTCCGCCGGCTACGCGTTGGGCCGCTGCCTGCACTTCGACGACGAGGAGTTCGGCGACTGGTACCTGGAGATGCTGGCGGCCCACCGAGCCCTCACCACCGAACCGGACAGCCCCTGGACCACCGTCCCCTTCCAGCTGCCCGCCCAGGCGACGCCGGGCGGGTAGCCCGCGCCTGCCCGGTCGCCGCCGGTCACATCACCCGCGGGCCGCCCGGCACCCCCGTGACCGGATACGGCGCCGGATCCGTCACCCAGCCCGCCGCCAGCACCAGGCGGGAGTCGCGGTCCGTGGCGAGGAAACCGAAGGGACGGTCGAAGGCGACGCGGACGACCGTGGTCTCGTAGCGGTACTGCGGCACCCCTCCGCCGTACGTCGGCGCGAGCGCCGTCACCGCCGCCGCCCGGAAGCCGAGCGCGCCGAACTGGGCCACCGCCGACTGGCGCGCCTCCCCGACGGCCAGCGGGTAGGCGCTCACCCCCGGGAAGTGACCGACCCGGGTGTCCATCGCCGCGGTGAGGCCGAACAGGCCCGGCAGGGCGAGCAGATCGTGGTCGGCCCGCACCTCGTACGCCACCGTCTGCACGTCCAGCGTGCGCGGCTCCGGCGTGACGGCCGGCTGCTGTTCCACGTGCAGGCCGGGACCGACGTGCCCGTGCGGCAGCGCCCCGCCCGCGGTCAGCGGCAGGCCGCGCTCCACGATCCCCACGCCGGCCGCGAGCACCTGGCCCGGCGTCATCCGTTCCTCGCCGAGCAGCAGATGGACGTCGACGCCGTTGTCCCCGGGCACCGTCAGCGCGGTGACGAAGCCGTCCGGGGTGCCGGTCACCCCGACCCGGTCCGGCCGCACGCTGCGCCGGTGCAGACCGCGCAGGGTGCGGCCCTGCCAGGGGCCGGAACCGGGGCGCAGCGGCAGCTCGGTGAAGGGCTGCCGCCAGTCGGTGCGCAGCGCGAGGGCGCCGGCCAGCACCATCCGCGCCTCCCGGGTCAGTGTCACCGGCATGCGTTCGACCAGCCCGCCGGTCCGTTCCGCCGCCCAGGCGTCCAGCCGTTCCTGCGCGGTGACGAGGTCGTCGCCGAAGACGCCGAAGGTCCCGGCGGGCAGCCCGGCCCGCCACTCCTCCCGCAGGGCCAGCCCCTGGTGCGTCCACAGGCCGAGCGCCGCGTCCAGTCCGGACACCGACGCCAGCCCCGCCAGCAGCTCCCGTGCGGCACCGGCCGCGTGCTCGGCCGGCACGCCCAGGGCACCGGCCAGCTCCGCGCGCGCCGGGCCCGCCGCACCGTCGGCGAGGAAGGCCAGCAGGGGCCAGACGCCCGGCGCCGAGAACACCGTGCCCTCGGGCAGGGCCTGTGCCCAGCGGGCCGTCAGCCCGTTCACCTGCCGGACCGTCTGCTCGGTCACCTTGCTCATCGGTCCCCCTCCCACGCTTCCTCCGGTTCCTCCCGTTCCCCCGGGTACGGCAGCGGGTCCGTCACCCAGCCCGCCGCCAGTACCAGCCGGGTGTGCCGGTGCACGGCGAGAAAGCCGAAGGGGCGGTCGAAGGCGGCGTTCACCGCCCGTGACACGTACCGCAGCCGAGGCGGCGCGCCGCCCGCGAGGCCCGCGAACGCCGTGACCGCGGCCGCGCGGAAGCCCCGCGCGCCGAACCGGGCGAGCGCCGACTGGCCGGCCGAGCCGATGGCGAGCGGGAAGCCGCTGATCCCGGGGAAGTGGCCCTGCCGGGAGTCCCGGGCGGTGGTCAGCCCGAACAGCTCGGGCCGCTCCAGCAGGTCGTGACTCGCCGTCACGTCGTACGCGGCCGTGACCACCTCCAGCGTCGGCCGCTCCGGGGTGGCGCACCGCTTGCGGTCCACCCGTAGCCCCGGACCCACCTCGCCGTACGGCAGCAGGGAGCCCGGTACGACGGTGCGGGGGCGGGCGAGCAGGTCCAGGCCCGCGCTCAGCACCCCGCCCGGTGTCATCCGTTCCTCGCCGAGCAGCAGATGGACGTCCAGGGCGTCGGTGCCCAGCACCTCCAGCCGGGTGACCCAGCCGTGCGGGGTGTCGGCGACACCCACCCGGTCCAGCACCTCGCTGGTCCGGCGCAGGCCCAGCCGCTCGGTGGCGGCCCAGGGCGCGTACGGCGTCTCCAGCGGCACCTCGTCGAAGGGGCGCAGCCAGCGTGTCCGCATCGTCAGCGCGCCGGCCAGCACCAGCTCGGTACGGTCGGTCAGCGCGATCGGCATGCGCGCTATGAGCCCGCCGGTCCGTTCCGCAGCCCAGGCGTCCAGCGCCCCCCGGTCGGCGGCGGCGTCGCCGGTGAGCACGCCGTGCGCCGCGGCCGGCAGCCCGGCCTCCCACTCCGGCCGGAGTTCCAGTGTCCGCCCGGTCCACAGGCCGAGCGCGGTGTCCACGGCGGGCAGCGCGGCCAGTCCGTCCAGCAACTCCCGGGCCGCCGCCGCGGCCTGAGCGGCCGGCAGGCCCAGGGCGTCGGTCAGCTCCGCCCTGGCCGGCCCGGCCGCGCCGTCGGCGAGGAAGGCCAGCAGGGGCCAGACGCCCGGCGCCGAGAACACCGTGCCCTCGGGCAGGGCCTGTGCCCAGCGGGCGGTGAGTCCGTTCACCGCCCGGACCACCGCGCCGCCCACCCGGCCGCCCGCTCTGTCCCGTGCCTGGGTCTCCACCCGCATTCCGCCCCCGTTCGTGCCCCGCTTACCGTGCGGCCAGTCGTGCGTCGGTCCAGTCGCCGGCCGGCCGCCGGTCCTGTGCTGCCGCCACCCGCCCCAGGAGCACGGTACCGGTGTCCCTGCCCCCGCCTCCGGGCCCCCACCAGCCACGAGGGCCGTTCCAGCCGCCCCCGCCGTTCCCGCGGGGACCGTACGGACCGTCGCCGTACGGCCAACAGCCGGGCGGCTCGGCGGGGTTGCCGGGGTACCGGCCGTGGGCGGTGCGGTGCTCTCGGGGATCGGGCTCGTGCTGTGGGCGCCGCTGTTCGCCACGGGCGGCGCCTCGGAGGCGTGGCGGAAGTCCCTCGGACTCGCCCCCACCTCGCCCGCGCGGCCGGGCGACGAGGGAAGCGGCGCCGGTGGGCAGGTGTGAGCCCGTACGGCCGACGGGCACCTATACGACAGAGAAAGTGCCTGGGTAAAGCCTTCCCCGGCCTTTTGTCATCACATCGAGTGATTCTCTGGCCTTTGCTTGCACGGCACAACCCACGGTTGCCAGGCTGTTGCTGTCTGTACAACCTGATGGGAGCGGCCAGTGACTTTCGGTGAGCAGCCGGCGTACCTGCGCGTCGCGGGTGATCTCCGCAAGAAGATCGTCGACGGTTCACTCCCGCCCCACACCCGGCTCCCCTCCCAGGCCCGCATCCGCGAGGAGTACGGCGTCTCGGACACGGTCGCGCTGGAGGCCCGCAAGGTGCTGATGGCCGAGGGGCTGGTCGAGGGCCGCTCGGGGTCGGGGACGTATGTGCGCGAGCGGCCCGTGCCCCGCCGGGTGGCCCGCTCCGGATACCGCCCGGCCGGCGGCGCCACCCCCTTCCGGCAGGAGCAGGCCGATGCCTCGGTGCGCGGCACCTGGGAGTCCAGCAGCGAGCAGGCCGAGGCCGGCGCGGTCATCGCCGAGCGGCTCGCGATCCAGACCGGCGACCGGGTCATGCGCACCAAGTACCTGTTCCGGGACGGCGGCGAGCCCATGATGCTCTCGACCTCCTGGGAGCCGCTCGCCGTCACCGGCCGCACCCCCGTGATGCTGCCCGAGGAGGGCCCGCTCGGCGGGATGGGCGTGGTGGAGCGGATGCGGGCCATCGACGTCATCGTGGACAACGTCACCGAGGAGGTCGGCGCCCGCCCCGGCCTGGCGGAGGAGTTGAACCTGCTCGGGGGGGTGCCCGGGCACGTGGTCCTGGTCGTCCAGCGCACGTACTTCGCCTCCGGCCGCCCGGTGGAGACCGCCGACGTGGTCATCCCGGCCGACCGCTACCGGGTCTCCTACCACCTGCCCGTCAAATGACCCCGGTCCGGCCGGTCGTCGGACGGGCCGAGCCGGAGCCCAGTGCTCCTCTTCGCGTGAGCTAGCGCACACCCCGGTGCGCCGGCCGGGACGCAGGAGCAGCCCGCCGGCCGTCGCCGCCGCCTCCCGGGCCGCGGCGATCCGACCGTTCTCCCAGGTGATCCCAGGTGATCCCGGTGCACCCCCCACCCGAGGCGGAGGAGTCCGGGACGGCGCATTCGGCCCCGTGCGCCCCCGGCGTTCTGGCGGGTTGCGTACCTCTTTGTGAAAAGCCGTATTCGCTGCGTAAAGGTTGGGCGTACGCTCGGGCATATGCGGATTGCGGTTTCCTTAGACAGGGCGCGGCGGGGCCCCGGGACGGGAAGCAGGTGGGGCGGTGCGAGAAGGGGTGCGGGCGGTGGGGGCCATGAGTGAGGGCACGGTCGCGCTGCCCTGGATCGTGATACGGCAGGACGACAACGGCAATCGCTACCGCGTCGGCCGGTACGCGACCCGCGCGGAGGCGCAGAAGATCGCCGACAGCCTCGACGACCGGGGGCACAAGCAGATCTACTGGGTCGAGCGCATCGGTCAGAACGGGGACGGCACCCAGAACTGACCGGCCGCGGGCTCCCGTAGGCTCCGCTCCATGACGCGCATGACTTCCGAGGCGGAACGGATCGTGGTGGTGGGAGCCGCCCTGCTCGACGGCGGCCGGCTGCTCGCCGCGCGCCGCAGCGCGCCCGCCGACCTGGCCGGGCGCTGGGAGCTGCCCGGCGGCAAGGTCGAGGCGGGTGAACGGCCCGAGGACGCCCTGGTACGCGAACTCCGCGAGGAACTGGGCATCGACGCCGAACCGGTGGGGCGCGTGCCGGGGGAGTGGCCGCTGCGCACGCCGTACGTCCTCCAGGTGTGGACCGCCCGCCTGCGTCGCGGCTCGCCCGCGCCCCGGGCCCTCCAGGACCACGACGCGCTGCGCTGGCTGACCCCGGCCGAGCTGTGGGACGTGCCGTGGCTGGACCAGGACGTGCCCGCTGTGCGGGAGGTCGGGAAGCTGCCCGCGTTCTGAAGGCCGCGCGGGTCGGAAGCGGGCCGCGATCCGAGGGGGCGGGCACGGGGTGGGCGTGGCGCCCGCCGGTGGTCCGGCCCGGCTCGGGCGGGCGCTCTCGGTGACCCCTTTCCCGTGCCTCGTACGCCGTTCGTGCCACAGTGCGCCCTCTCATGCGGTACTGCTCCCCGGATATCGGGTATGTGCCCATTAACCCCATGAAACCGGACATGGTGGGCTCGTTGTCCTGGGAAGTGATCGGCGTGATCGACACCGATGGCGACTGCGCCGAGTGGACTTTTCCCGCGGAACCCGGTGCCGTGCGCACCGCCCGCGCGGCGGTCCGGGGACAGTTGCACGGCTGGAACCTGGACTGTGTCGCGGACCTCGCCGCGCTGCTGGTCAGCGAGCTGGTCACCAACTCGCTGCGGCACGCCACCGGACCCATCGGTGTACGTCTGGTGCGCCCGGGCGGCCACGACGACACGCTGCGTGTGGAGGTGTCCGACCCCCTCCCGGACCCGCCGCGCGAACGCGTCGCGCACCCCGAGGACGAGAGCGGGCGCGGCCTCCAGCTGGTCGCCGGTTCCTCACGCCGCTGGGGCACCCGGCCCGGCACGAGCGGCAAGACCGTCTGGTTCGAACTCGCGGTGCCCGGGTGAACCCGGAGCATCCGCGAGGGGCACGGGGGTGTACAGCGGTGAGCGTGCCGCCCATTGTGCGCGCCGGGGGCGCACGCGGTCCGGCGTCACGGGATTCGGTGGTGTGTTCCCTGGTTAGAAGAGTGGAAGTGTTGTCACGGACCGGTCCGAAAAGCACCTGGACCGAGCTGTGATCGTGAACACCGTGTCGTGCGGCGCCGTAGTGCTGGATACTGCGGGCAGCCGCCCCCGGTGACCGGTGCCGGACGCGGTGAGCTGGAGGGGACGGTTCGCGTGAGCGAGATACCAGCGAAGGCCACGGAGTCCGAGGACCCGTCGGACGGCGCGAGGGGCCATGCCGCGGATGCTGCCGCGATGCCCCAGGACGCCATGTGGCAGAGCAGTCCGCCCGGTTCGATGTACGACTACATAAAGGTCGCGTCCTTCTCCATCAGCTCCGGCGGACTGGTCGACCAGTGGAGCCTGCGCGCCGAGCAGCTCTTCGGCATCCGGGCCGAACGCGCTGTCGGCATGGACCCCATCGAAGCCTTCGTCGACCCCGATCTGCGGGAGCGCGGCCAGCGGAAGATGGCCGAAATCCTCGACGGACGCGAGTGGACCGGAGTGGTGCCGTTCCGGATGCCGGACCGGCCGGACGGCACGCGCGGCGAGGAAGGCCTGGCCGAGGTCTACGTCATGCCGACGCGCACCGCCGAGGGGGACAAGGCCGCCGTCTGCATCGTCGTGGACGTCCGCACGCTGCGGCGCATCGAGACCGATCTCGCCGCCTCGCAGGCGATTTTCGGCCAATCCCCCTTCGGTTTCCTGCTGATCGACCCCGATCTGCGCGTCCGCCGCGCCAACATGCGGTTCGCCTCCATCTTCGGCGGAACCCCGGACGACCACCGGGGCAAGGAAGTTCACGACTATCTGCCGCGCGGTGAGGCCGAGCGGGTTTCGGCCACCCTGCGGCGGGTGCTGGAGTCCGGCGAGTCCATCACCGACATGCACGTCACCGGTTTCGTGCCCGGCTCCGAGGAACGCCGGCACTGGTCCGTCAACCTCTACCGCGTGCACAGCGGCAGCGGCCGGCCCATCGGCATCGCCTGGCTCGGCACCGACATCACCGCCCGCCGGGCCGCCGCCCGCGAGGCCGCCGCCGCCCGGCGCAACCTCGCGCTGCTCAACGAGGCGGGCGCCCGCATAGGGAACTCGCTCGACCTGGAGACCACGGCCCGCGAACTCCTCGACGTCGTCGTCCCCGGCTTCTGCGACCTCGCCACCGTCGACCTCTACCAGGGGCTGCTGGCCGGCGACGAGACCCCGCCGGGCCTCGCCGACGGCAGCGCCGAACTGCGCCGCGTCGCCTTCGCCAGCGCCGTCTCCGGTGCCCCCTTCAGCGGATCCGGGGAGCCCGTCGAGGTCGGCGCGGTCCACCACTTCCCGTTCACCTCGCCGTGCGCGGACGCGCTGCGCACCGCCCGCCCGCAGCGCGTGCCCCCCGAGGAGGGCGGCCTCGTGCAGTCCACGCTGGCGGTGCCGATGGTCGCCCACGACACCGTGGTGGGACTCGCCCAGTTCGCCCGTACGAAGGGCAGCGAGCCGTTCGGCGACCGCGACCGGGACCTCGCGGTGGAGCTGGCCGCGCGGGCCGCGGTCTGCATCGACAACGCGCGCCTCTACCGCCGTGAGCACGAACGGGCGCTGATACTCCAGCGATCGCTGCTCCCGCCCGGCGACCCCGAGGCGTCCGGCCTGGACATCGCCTGCCGCTACCTGCCCGGCAACGCGGCGACGGAGGTGGGCGGCGACTGGTTCGACGTCATCGAACTCCCTGGACACCGCACGGCGCTGGTCGTCGGCGACGTGATGGGCCGGGGCCTGCGCGCGGCCGTGGCGATGGGCGAACTCCGCACGGCGGTCCGCACCTTGGCCCTGCTCGACCTGGAACCGGCCGAGGTGCTGTCGGCGCTGGACGAGATCGCGCGCGGGCTCGGCACCCCGGGAGGCGTGCAGCAGGCCACCCGCACCGCCCGCCAGCCCCGGGACGCCGATCTCTCCGAGGTGTACCTGGCGACCTGCGTGTACGCCGTGTACGACTCCGTCACCAGGCGCTGTACGTTCGCCAACGCCGGCCATCTGCCGCCGGTCCTGGTCGAGCCCGGCGAGCCGGCCCTGATGCTCGACGTGCCGCCCGGCATGCCGCTCGGCGTGGGCGGGGAGCCGTTCGAGGAGGTCGAGGTCGACCTGCCGGAGGGCGCCCTGCTGGCCCTCTACACGGACGGCCTGGTCGAATCCCGCGACCACCCCCTGGACGAGGGCCTCCAGGCCTTCGTGGGCGCGCTGACGGACCCCTCCCGGCCGCTGGAGGACGTCTGCGACCACGTCCTCAACACGCTCGACACCCACCACGGCGAGGACGACATCGCGCTGTTGATGGCCCGCGTGCAGGGGCTGCCCGCCGATTCGGTGGGCGACTGGACCCTGCCCCGCGAGCCGCGCAGCGTGGGCCGGGCCCGTGAGTACGCCCGCGCGCAGCTGCTGTCCTGGGGTCTGGAGCCCCTGGTCGACACGACGGAGCTGCTGGTCAGCGAGCTGGTGACGAACGCCCTGCGGTACGGCGAGGGGGACATACGGCTCCGGCTGCTGCTGGACCGCACGCTGGTCTGCGAGGTCTGGGACTCCGGCCTGGTCCAGCCGCGGCGCCGGCGCGCCCGCGACACCGACGAGGGCGGCCGTGGTCTGCAACTCGTCGGCCTCCTCAGCGCGGCCTGGGGTTCCCGGCGTACGCCTCGCGGCAAGACGGTGTGGTTCGAACTGCCCCTGCCGGGCGGCGAGGGCGGCCTCACCGACCCGGCCGAAGCGCTGCTCAGCCTCTTCTGACGCCCCCTTTTGCCCCGCCCCACCCGACCGGGGCGGTCGCCAGGCGTCCCTGAGAGGGCGTCCGGACCGGCCGCACAGGTGGCCGGCGAGCCGAAACCGGCGGCCCGGAACCGGCAGCGCGGAGAGACCCGGCTACGCGTGGTGGCGGGAGCGGGTCCGGGGGCCGCCGTAGGCCGCGGGGGGGCCCGCGTCCGGGTCCTCGGCGAGGAGGATGCCGCCGCGCACGGCACCGGCCAGGCCGGCCGAGTCCCCCTCGGCGCCGAGGTCCGGGACGCCCTGCGCCCGTACGTCCCGCTCGGCCAGCTCCCGCGCCTCCCCGGCCACGGCATCGGCCCGGCCGGAGTTCTCCGCGCCCAGCTCCCGTACCGCCTCCGCCAGCCGGGCCCGGGCCTGAGCGCCCACCGCTCCCCGGTGCACCGCCACGAACTCCTCCGCCCCGGCGACGGAACTCCGCGCCACCAGCAGTGCCGCGGTGTCCAGCACCCCGGACCGCACCTCCGTCACCCGTTCCACCGCCCGGGTGATCCGGCGCAGCCCGTCCAGCGGGTCGTACGGTCCACCGGTCAGCTCCGCACGGACCGCCGCCAGCACCGCGTCGGCGTGGGCCGGACGGGCATGCGGCCCACCCCCGCTCGGCGAGGTCCTCCCCGTCCGCTGCCGGCACGCCGCCAGCTCCGCCTCCGCGCCGGTCAGCGCACCCGGCACCAGCCCGGCCGCCTCCCGCAGCCGTGCCGCGAGCCGCTCCACCCCGCCCACCAGCACCCCGGCCTGGGCCACCGCGCCCTCGGCGGCGCGCAGCTGCCGGGCGGCCCGCCGTGGGTCGTGCGCGTCGACGGCCTGACGGGCCTCGTTGAGCCGGACGGTGGCGAACATCAGCCGGTCCTCGGCCTGTTCGAGGTACCCGGTGACGGCTCCGGTGGCCGAGGGCGCGTACGACTCCAGGAGGGCCGCCAGGGTGTTCTGCGCGGCCACCACGCGCCCCGTCAACTCCCGGAACCGCCCCTCGGCCACCTCCACCGCCGCGCCGACCTCCCCCTCGGCCGCTTCGGGCCGGCCCTCGGCCGCCACAGCGAACCCCCGCAGCCGGTCCAGCGCCTCCGCCTCCGTGTCCAGCCGGCGTCCGGCCTCCGCGCACCGGCCGATCACCCCGACCAGCGCCTGACGCCGGGCGCTCGGCTCCTCCGGCGCACCCCCCTCGTACCGTCGCCAGATCGCGAACGCCGCCGCGAGCTCGGTCTCGGCGGCCCGCAGCGCCTGTGTGAACGGCTCGGACTGCTTCTCCCCGAACCGGTCACGGACGAAGGACAGTTCCTCCCGGCTGGTGCGTACACAGTCGTCGGCGAGCCGCAGCGCCGCCCTGGCCTGGCGTTCGGAGTCGGCCGGGGCGGGCGTGGGCGGCTGCGCCGAGACGGCGCCCGGAGTCGTCCGGGTCCGGGACCGCCGGGTGCGCCGCAGGTAGCCGTATCCGGCCAGGAGCACGGCCGCGACCCCGACGACGAGCGGCAGCACCAGATCGGCGGCCGACGTCCCGTCCTCCTCCGGCGCGGCGGCGCTCGCCGTCCCGCCGACATGGGCCGCGGGAACCGGATCATGGGCAGCGACCGTCATCACCGGCAACACCAGCCACCCGACTCCCACCAGGGCGCCCAGCACGGCATGCGCCACCCGCACCCGTATGTGCGCCGTGGCTCGCCGGGGCCGGCCCCGGATCAGGGAGGACGTCACATTTCGGAGCGTATGGGCAGGTAGACGGCTTCGCGAGCGGGACGGATACGGGTGGGGGACCAGGCTCACAGGGGGACGGGATGGACGAGAACCGGACGGACGAGAACCGGAGGGACGAGAACCGGAGGGACGACGACCGCACAGCGGGGAACCGGACGGACGGAGCCCGGACGACCGAGGACCGGAACGACGGGAACCGGGCGGCCGAACACCGCACCGCCGGGGACCGGACCGACGGGGACCGGACCGCCGGGGACCGGACCGACGGGGACCGGAGCGCCGGGGACCGGGCGGACGACGGCCGCACGGCCGAGGGCGGGGACGACGGCGGCCGGAGTGGTGCCGAGGGAGTGGACGCGGGGACGGCCGAAGGGGGTGTGGAGGAGGAGGCCCGCGCGGAAGGCGAGACGGTGGCCCAGCCCCGGCCCCAGCCCCGGCCCCGCTCCCGCAGGCGGCGGATCGTCCGTCTCGGTGCCACCCTCCTCGCTCTGCTCCTGCTCCCGCTCCTCACCGCCGAGACGGCCCTCCGCCTCAACTACACCGGCGATCCGGCCCCCGGCACCCGCACCCGGCACCGGGACGCCATCTGGCTGGGCCACGCCTGGGTGGACGGACGGAAGACCGACCGGGACGTCGAGGCCCTCGCCCGCCGCCTGAAGGGCACCGGCATCCGTGACCTGTACGTCCACTCGGGCCCGCTGGAACACGACGGCACCCTCCCCGCGTCGGCGTACCCGAAGGCCCGCCGGCTGATCACCGCCGTCCACCGGAGACTCCCGGGCGTCCGCGTCCAGGCCTGGCTCGGTGACAAGCTGGCCAGCGAGGGACCCGAGGGGCTGCGGCTGGAGCGGCCGGCCACCCGCGCGGCGATCCTCGACTCCACCCGCGCCGTCCTCGCCGCCGGCTTCCAGGGCGCGCACTTCGACCTCGAACCCCTGCACTCCGGCGACCGCGACTACCTCGGTCTCCTCGACGACCTGCGCGACCTCACCCACGCCCGGGGCGCGGTGCTGTCCGTCGCCGCCCATCAGATCGACCCGCTGCCCGGCTTCCACTCCTTCTGGGGCGCGACCACCAACCACCCCAAGTGGTGGTCGCAGGCGTACTTCGGGCAGGTGGCCCGCCGCGTGGACCAGATCGCCGTCATGTCGTACGACACCATGCAGCCGTCGCAGAGCCTGTACGGCGGCTATGTGGCGCAGCAGACGAGCCTGGCCCTGGAGGTCACCCCCGACTCCACCGACCTCCTGATGGGCTTGCCCTTCTACCACGAGAACCGGTTCGGGCACTGGGCGCACGCCGAGACCGTCCCGGCCGCCGTGCGCGGGGCCCGCCTCGGCCTGAGCCGCACGGACGCCGACCGCGCCCGCTTCGGCGTCGCCCTCTACGTGGACTTCGCGGCCACCGAGGCGGACTGGCGGGCGTACCGGGAGGGCTGGGCGGTCAGCTCCCCGAGCGCCTCCTGATCTTCGAGCCCAGCCACACCAGCGGGTCGTACTTGCGGTCGACGGCCCGTTCCTTCAGCGGGATCAGGGCGTTGTCGGTGATCTTGATGCCCTCGGGGCAGACCTCCGTGCAGCACTTGGTGATGTTGCAGTAGCCGAGACCGTGTTCGTCCTGGGCCGTCCGCTTGCGGTCCAGGCCGGTCTCGGCCGCCGCGTCCAGCGGGTGCATGTCCAGCTCCGCCACCCGCATCAGGAAGCGCGGCCCGGCGAACGCCTGCTTGTTCTCCTCGTGGTCGCGCACCACATGGCAGGTGTCCTGGCACAGGAAGCACTCGATGCACTTGCGGAACTCCTGCGAGCGGTCCACGTCCTCCTGGAACATGCGGTACTCGCCCGGGCCGACACCGGCGGGCGGCACGAAGGCCGGGACCTCGCGCGCCTTCTGGTAGTTGAAGCCGACGTCCGTCACCAGGTCCCGGACCACCGGGAAGGCGCGGAGCGGGGTGATCGTGATGGTCTCCGCGCGGTCGAAGACCGACATGCGGGTCATGCACATCAGCCGCGGGCGGCCGTTGATCTCCGCGGAACACGAACCGCACTTGCCCGCCTTGCAGTTCCAGCGCACGGCCAGATCGGGCGCCTGGGTGGCCTGGAGGCGGTGGACGATGTCCAGGACCACCTCGCCGTCGTTCACCTCGACCGTGAAGTCCCGCAGGTCACCGCCCTGTTCGTCGCCCCGCCACACCTTGAAGCGGGCTTCGTAGCTGCTCACTCGTACAGCTCCTCTTCGGCGAGGTACTTGACCAGCTCCTCCTTCTCGAAGAGGGCGAGCAGGTCCGGGCGGATGGGGTCGGTGGTCTCCCGGGTGAGACGGATCTGGCCCCGGGCGGGGTCGGTCGCGGCGAGGGCGCCGCTGGGGTCGGCGAGGGCGCAGAGCAGGTTCACATTGCGCCAGGCGCGGTCCATCGTGGGATGGTCCTCGCGGGTGTGCCCGCCGCGCGACTCGGTGCGCTCCAGCGCGGCCCGGGCCACGCACTCGCTGACCAGCAGCATGTTCCTGAGGTCCAGGGCGAGGTGCCAGCCGGGGTTGAACTGGCGGTGGCCCTCGACGCCGGCCCGCCGGGCACGTACCCGCAGCTCGGCGAGCCGGTGCAGGGCCTGCTCCATCTCGCCCTCCCGGCGGATGATGCCGACCAGGTCGTTCATCGTCTGCTGGAGTTCCTGGTGCAGGGTGTACGGGTTCTCCGGCGGGCCCGCCTCGCCCTCGGTCTCCGCGGAGAAGGGCCGCAGGGCCTCCGCCGCGGCCGTGTCGACCTGGGCGTCGTCCACCCGTGGGCGGCGGCCGGCCAGCCGCTGCGTGTACTCGGCCGCGTGCCGGCCGGCCCGGCGGCCGAACACCAGCAGGTCGGACAGGGAGTTGCCGCCGAGCCGGTTGGAGCCGTGCATGCCGCCGGCCACCTCACCGGCGGCGTACAGGCCGGCCACCCCGCGGGCCGCCGCCGTGTCGGAGTCGACCGCGATGCCGCCCATCACGTAGTGGCAGGTCGGCCCGACCTCCATCGCCTCGGCCGTGATGTCGACGTCCGCCAGCTCCTTGAACTGGTGGTACATGGACGGCAGCCGACGCCGGATCACCTCGGCGGGCATCCGGGTGGACACGTCCAGGAAGACACCGCCGTGCGGCGAGCCCCGGCCCGCCTTCACCTCGGCGTTGATCGCGCGGGCCACCTCGTCGCGGGGGAGCAGCTCGGGCGGCCGGCGGTTGCCTTCCGGGTCCTCGTACCACCGGTCGGCCTCCTCCTCCGACTCGGCGTACTTCTCCTTGAAGACGTCCGGGACGTAGTCGAACATGAACCGCTTGCCGTCGGAGTTGCGCAGCACCCCGCCGTCGCCGCGCACCGACTCGGTGACGAGGATGCCCTTCACCGAGGGCGGCCAGACCATGCCGGTCGGGTGGAACTGCACGAACTCCATGTTCAGCAGCGGTGCGCCCGCCAGCAGCGCCAGCGCGTGGCCGTCGCCCGTGTACTCCCACGAGTTGGACGTGACCTTGAAGGACTTGCCGATGCCGCCGGTGGCGACCACGACCGCGGGTGCCTCCAGGACGAAGAAGCGGCCGGTCTCCCGGTCGTAGGCGAAGACCCCCGAGACCCGGTCCCCCTCCTTCAGGACCCGGGTGACCGTGCACTCCTGGAAGACCTTCAGCCGGGACTCGTACGCGCCGGTCTCCTCGAAGTCCTCCTGCTGCAGCGCGACGATCTTCTGCTGGAGCGTGCGGATCAGCTCCAGGCCCGTGCGGTCGCCGACGTGCGCGAGGCGCGGGTACTCGTGGCCGCCGAAGTTCCGCTGCGAGATCCGGCCGTCCTTCGTACGGTCGAACAGCGCGCCCCAGGTCTCCAGCTCCCACACCCGGTCCGGGGCCTCCTGCGCGTGCAGCTCGGCCATCCGCCACTGGTTGAGGAACTTCCCGCCGCGCAGGGTGTCGCGGAAGTGGACCTGCCAGTTGTCGTGCGGGTTGGCGTTGGCCATCGCCGCCGCGATGCCGCCCTCGGCCATCACCGTGTGCGCCTTGCCGAACAAGGACTTGCAGATCACCGCCGTACGGGCACCCCGCTCGCGCGCCTCGATCGCGGCCCGCAGCCCGGCGCCGCCGGCACCGACCACGACGACGTCCCACTCCTGCCGGTCGACCACGGACATCAGTTCAGTCCCTCACTGGAGTCACTAGAAGAAGCGCGGATCGTCGAAGACCCCGGACGCGACGAGATAGACGTAGAAGTCGGCGAGCGCCACGCTCAGCAGCGAGGCCCAGGCCAGCTGCATGTGGCGGGCGTTGAGCCGCCCGACGAACTGCCAGGCCCGGTAGCGCACGGGGTGCTTGGAGAAGTGCTTGAGCTTGCCGCCGACGATGTGCCGGCAGGAGTGGCAGGACAGGGTGTACGCCCAGATCAGCACGATGTTGGCCAGGAAGACCAGGGTGCCGAGGCCCATGTGGCCCCACCGGTAGTGGGTGTCGCGGAAGGCGAGGACCGTGTCGTAGGTCAGCACTCCGGCGACCAGGAGCGCGGCGTAGAAGAAGTACCGGTGGATGTTCTGCAGGATCAGCGGGAAACGGGTCTCGCCGCTGTACGAGCGGTGCGGCTCGGCCACCGCGCAGGCGGGCGGGGAGGCCCAGAAGGCGCGGTAGTACGCCTTGCGGTAGTAGTAGCAGGTCAGCCGGAAGCCGAGCGGGAAGATCAGGATGATGACGGCGGGGGAGATGCCCCACCAGCTCCCGAACAGGTCCGCGTTCGGGCCCGCGTGCATGGTCCGGCAGTTCTCCGCCAGGCAGGGCGAGTAGAACGGCGAGACGTAGGGCGCCGCGTAGTAGTCGGCGTCGGCGAAGGCCCGCCAGGTCGAGTAGACGACGAAGGCGAACAGACCGGCCGCGGTGACGGCGGGCGCCAGCCACCAGCGGTCGGTCCTGAGGTGCCGGGCGGCGATCGCGGCGCGCGTACCGGAGCGTACGCCGCCGCTGTTCTGTCGGGGTTCCGTACCAGTGGCCAAGTCAGGACTCCGGTCGGTAGCGGGTTCAGGGGGCGCGGCGGTCGCGGGCGCCCAGACCTTCGTCGTCCGAGTCCGTCCACAGGGTGATGTCGTAGGGCGCGTCGGAGATGGTGACGAGGTCGGGGCGGTGCGGCGCGTCCGGGGCGGCGGCGGCCTCCCGCAGCAGCGCCACGCTCTCGCGCAGGTGGTCGGCGTCCAGTCGGACGCGGCGTATCTCCAGGCCACCGCTGCCGAGCTGGAGTTCCAGGCGGCCCAGCGACCGGTGGAGGTCGTCGAGGCAGCGCTGGACGGAGTGGATGTCGTCGTGCACGGACATGACGTGCCCTCGCTTCCGCGGGTCCGGCGGGTCATGGGCGGCAACGTTCACGCGCCTTGGAGTGTTGCGCCTCACGCCTGCCTGTGTGAAGGGATGTGCAGCGATTGGCCGAGGCGTACGGGTGCATCGCCGGGTGTGTTGCGCCGCACGGGTGGGCTTACCGGCCGTTGCCGCCGTGTCGCCCGCTGTTGCCGGATCCTTTCCTCTTCAGTGGCCGCGTAGATCTGATCAGCTCCATATACCGCCAATAGTGATCAGCTCCATATACCGACAAATGTGAGCATAAGGCCCGTGGCTCCTCGGAGGTAGCAGAGATGTCCTACGACGTTCGGCAGTGCCCGCGGCCCGTAGGGGCGCGGGAAACTGCGCGACCAGCCACGACGCGCCTGCGGACGACCGACGGCACAACGCGGCACTCCCGGACGTCGTGGCTCGCCCGGCGCAGCGCCCTCGCCTTCCTCACCGCCGGCACCCTCGCCGTGCCGCTGCTCGCCGGCTGCGGCTCCGACGTCGACGAGGCCGGCAGCCCCCTCGCCGGACAGGACATCGCCCCGGTCGCCCGGGACCTGGTCGCCGACGGCGGCACCCTGAAGTGGGCCGTCGACGCGGTCCCGGAGACCCTGAACACCTTCCAGGCCGACGCCGACGCGGCCACCGCCCGCGTCGCCCAGGCCGTGCTGCCGTCGATGTTCCGGCTGGACGCCAAGGGACGCCCGGAGGCCAACCCCGCCTATCTGGAGTCCGCCAAGGTCATCGAGACCGAGCCGCGCCAGGTCGTGCTGTACAAGCTGAACCAGCAGGCCGTCTGGAGCGACGGCCGGGAGATCGGCGCCGCCGACTTCGTCGCCCAGTGGCGCGCCCTGTCCGGCACGAACAGCGCGTACTGGACCGCCCGCAACGCCGGCTACGACCGCATCGCCAAGATCGAGCGCGGCGCCAACGACCTCCAGGTCAGGGTCACCTTCTCCCGCCCCTACGCCGACTGGAGGTCGCTGTTCTCCCCGCTGTACCCGAAGGACGTCATGGGCACCCCGGACGCCTTCAACGACGGCGCCCGCCGCAAGCTGACGGTCACCGCCGGCCCCTTCCGGGTGGAGAAGATCGACACCGCCAAGAAGGACGTCGTCCTCACCCGCAACCCGCGCTGGTGGGGCAGGCCCGCCAAGCTCAACGAGATCGTGCTGCACACGGTGAAGCGCGAGAACCGGGACATCGCGCTCGCCGACGGCAGCGCGGACCTGGCCGAGATCGACTCCTCCGACGCGCAGCGGATCGGGCTGGCGGCCCGGACGAAGGGCACCGGCACCCCGCTCCAGGGCTCCGGCCGGACCTCCGTGACGAAGCTGCGCGACTGGGCCCTCGCGCACGGCCTCCACTCCGACGAGGTGCACGCCGGCAAGCAGAAGCTCCGCAAGGCCGTCACCCGGTACCTGGAGCAGCAGCAGGCGCTGCGGGACGTCGAGGTCCGCAAGTCCCTGGAGCCCGCCTACACCCAGCTCGCGCTGAACGGCTCCACGGGCCCCCTCGCCGACGAACGGGTCCGCCGGGCCGTCGCCCGCGCCCTGGACCGCACGGAGCTGGCGCGGCTGGTGCTGACCCCGCTGGGGCTGCCCGCCGTCCCGGTCGGCAGCCACCTCGCCCTGTCCGGGCAGGCCGCCTACGCCGACAACAGCGGCGCGCTCGGCAACCAGGACGCGAAGGAGGCGCAGGCGCTGCTCGCCGACGCCGGCTGGGTGCGCGGCGGCCCGCTCGCGCAGGAGAAGAAGAGCGAGAAGGCGGCCGGCCCCGAGAGCCACACCGAGGACGAGTCGAGCGGCGGCGAGGACGGCGAGTACGTCGTCGGCGAGGACGAGAAGGCCCGCGACGGCAAGGGCAAGCACCACGAGTCCCCCGGTGACCAGCGCGAGCGCGCCGACCAGCACCTCGCGCAGGAGGGCAGGCACGGCGGCGCGCCCGGCGCCTACGCCCCCAAGGGCACGGCCGCCCCGGCCGCCGCGCCGGCCGGCCCGCTCGCCAAGGACGGCAAGCCGCTCGCGCTGCGCTTCGTCCTGCCCTCCGGGCCCGGCTCGGACACCCTGAACTCGGTCGCCGGGCGGATCTCGGCGATGCTGGAGCAGGTCGGCATCCGCGCGACGATCACCAAGGTCTCGGACGAGAGCTACTTCAAGGACCACATCGCGGCCGGCGACTACGACCTGGCCCTGTACTCGTGGCCGTCCTCCGCCTTCCCGGCGACGGACGCCCGGCCCGTCTACGCCAAGCCGGTCCCGGCGGCGGACGGCTCGGTGAACGTCGAACAGAACTACACCCGGGTCGGTACGGACCAGGTCGACCAGCTCTTCGACGAGGCCGCGAGCGCGCTGGACGAGGACGAGGCGCGGGACCTGATCAGAAAGGCCGACTCCCGGATCTGGGCCGCCGCCGGCTCGATCCCGCTCTACCAGCGCCCTCAGCTGGTGGGAGCACGGAAGAATCTGGTCAACGCGGGGGCCTTCGGCTTCCAGACGCCGGTCTACGAGGACATGGGATTCCTGAAGAAGGGAGCGAAGGTGTCGGCGAGCCCGAGCAAGGGGTAGGGCGGCCCGGCGAGCCCCGACTGCGAAGGCCACGTACCATGGGGTGAGGCCGTGGCGTGTCCAGCCCGGCGGTGCCCGCGCGACACGGACGTACGCGCAGGGCAGTCCTCACACTCCGGGAGTACGCCACACCATGGCCACGCGCCACGACATCCGCAATGTCGCCATCGTCGCTCACGTCGACCACGGCAAGACCACCATCGTCGACGGCATGCTGAAGCAGGCCGGCGCGTTCGCCGCCCACCAGCTCGACCAGGTCGACGATCGGGTCATGGACTCGAACGACCTGGAGCGTGAGAAGGGCATCACGATCCTCGCCAAGAACACGGCGGTGAAGTACCACCCCAAGGACGGCGGCGAGCCGATCACCATCAACATCATCGACACCCCCGGCCACGCCGACTTCGGCGGCGAGGTCGAGCGCGGCCTGTCGATGGTCGACGGTGTCGTGCTGCTGGTCGACGCCTCCGAGGGCCCGCTGCCGCAGACCCGCTTCGTGCTGCGCAAGGCCCTCCAGCAGCGCCTGCCCGTCATCCTCTGCATCAACAAGACGGACCGTCCGGACTCCCGGATCGACGAGGTCGTCAACGAGACCTACGACCTCTTCCTCGACCTGGACGCGGACGAGGACCAGATCGAGTTCCCGATCGTCTACGCCTGCGGCCGTGACGGCGTGGCCTCGCTGACCAAGCCGGCCGACGGCACGGTCCCGGCCGACAGCGACAGCCTGGAGCCGTTCTTCTCCACGATCCTGGAGCACATCCCGGCCCCGACGTACGAGGAGGACGCGCCGCTCCAGGCCCACGTCACCAACCTCGACGCCGACAACTTCCTCGGCCGTATCGCGCTGCTCCGCGTCGAGCAGGGCGAGCTGCGCAAGGGCCAGACGGTCGCCTGGATCAAGCGTGACGGCTCCATCAGCAACGTCCGCATCACCGAGCTGATGATGACCGAGGCGCTCACCCGCAAGCCCGCCGAGAAGGCCGGCCCGGGTGACATCTGCGCGGTCGCCGGCATCCCGGAGATCATGATCGGCGAGACCCTCGCCGACACCGAGAACCCGATCCCGCTCCCGCTGATCACGGTGGACGAGCCGGCCATCTCCATGGTCATCGGCACCAACACCTCCCCGCTGGTCGGCCGCGGCGGCACCGGCAAGGGTGCCGACGCCAAGGCGGCGGTCAAGGACCGCAAGGTCACCGCCCGCCAGGTCAAGGACCGCCTGGACCGCGAGCTGATCGGCAACGTCTCGCTGCGCGTGCTGGACACCGAGCGTCCGGACGCCTGGGAGGTCCAGGGCCGTGGTGAGCTGGCGCTCGCCATCCTGGTCGAGCAGATGCGCCGCGAGGGCTTCGAGCTGACCATCGGCAAGCCGCAGGTCGTCACCAAGCAGGTCGACGGCAAGACCTACGAGCCGGTCGAGCGCATGACGATCGACGTCCCCGAGGAGCACATGGGTGCCGTCACCCAGCTCATGGGTGTCCGCAAGGGCCGGATGGACAACATGTCCAACCACGGCTCGGGCTGGGTGCGCATGGAGTTCGTGGTGCCCTCCCGCGGTCTGATCGGCTTCCGCACCGAGTTCCTGACCCAGACCCGCGGCACCGGCATCGGCCACTCCATCCACGAGGGCTTCGAGCCGTGGTTCGGCACCCTGCAGACCCGTAACAACGGCTCCCTGGTCGCCGACCGCGCCGGCGCGGTCACCGCGTTCGCGATGACGAACCTCCAGGAGCGCGGCGTGCTGTTCACCGAGCCGGGCACCGAGGTGTACGAGGGCATGATCGTCGGTGAGAACTCGCGCTCCGACGACATGGACGTGAACATCACCAAGGAGAAGAAGCTCACGAACATGCGGTCCTCGTCGGCCGACTCGTTCGAGGCCATCGTCCCGCCGCGCAAGCTCTCCCTGGAGCAGTCGCTGGAGTTCTGCCGCGACGACGAGTGCGTCGAGGTGACCCCGGAGGCGATTCGCATCCGCAAGGTCAACCTCGACCAGCGGGAGCGGGCGCGCGCCGCGAGCCGCGCCAAGCACGGCTGACCCAGGCGTAGTTGAGCCCGGGTACCCCCTCGATGGGGGTACCCGGGCTTTTTGCAACCCGTTTTCGGGAGCCGTTTGTCCGGCATGCGGAGATCGGTGCCCGATACCCATGTAACAAGTCCGTTTCGCGCCTTCTTCCGGCGAACAGTTTGTCCAGATTTTGGAAGGTGTAGGCGCGAGCTGTGACTGAATTGAGATCTACGGGCAGTGGTCGGTGGTCGACCCATGACAGATAGTTAGCCGCGTAGCGCTCGGGTCAATGGGTCTCGCGCTGTGGGGACAGCGCCGACTCACGAGCACCAGGGGGTGTCTGACCCTCCGTCAGGGGTGTCGGAGGGCAGACGGAAACCCCCCTCCTGTTGGTGAACACGTGAGGTCATGAGGAGGGAACCCCAGTAACTACGCGCGTCCGACTGCGGTCACGCGCGTCATCGGAGTACGCGGGTACCTCTCACACTTATACCTGTGAAACGGACAAACCGTGACAAGTCCTATCGATACAGAGGGCGGCGGGGCACCGGTTGTCGTCGGCGGCGAACCAGAGCCGGAGACGAGGAGTGCGGCCGTCACGCTCGTGGGCCGGTCCCCCGGCCGATTGATGTGGCTGCGCTTCCGGCGCGACCGCACGGGCGTCATCTGCGCGGTGGTGGTGCTGGGCTACTTCCTCGTCGCCCTGCTCGCGCCCCTGCTCGCGAAGCTGCCGGGCACCGATCCGTACACCCTGTACGGCCAGGATCCCACCTACGCCGACCAGCCGATACTCGATGAATTCGGTCTGCCGCTCGGCTACTTGGGCGGCGTCTCCGGCGACCACTGGTTCGGCGTCGAACCGCAGTACGGCCGCGACCTCTACGCCATGCTGCTGTACGGCATGCGCACCTCGCTGTACATGGCGCTCGGCATCACCGTCCTCGTCATGCTCACCGGTGTCGTGATCGGCCTGATCGGCGGGTACTTCGGCGGCCGTACGGACTACTGGCTCGGCCGTGGCACCGACTTCTTCCTCTCCTTCCCCCAGCAGCTCTTCTTCATCGCCTTCATGCCCGTCGTGACCTCGTTCTTCGTGGACCCCCGCGAGGAGACGCCGACCTACTTCCGCGCCCTGGCCATGCTGATCGTGCTGTGGCTGCTGGGCTGGATGGGCATGGCCCGACTGGTCCGGTCCACCGTACTGTCCCTGCGCGAGCGGGAGTTCGTGGAGGCCGCGAAGGTCTCGGGCGCCTCGCCGTGGCGCATCGTGCGCAAGGAGATCCTGCCCAACGTCGTCACCCCGATCCTGGTGCAGTTCACGTACCAGCTGCCCAGCACCATCCTCAGCATCGCCTTCCTGTCCTTCGCGGGCGTCGGCTTCGTCGAGCCCACGCCCGACTGGGGACGCCTCTTCGCCGCCGGCGCCCGGTACGCCGAGCAGGACCCGGCCTTCATGTTCTTCCCCGGCATGGCACTGGTGATCTTCGTCCTGTGCTTCAACCTCCTCGGGGACTCCGTACGGGACGCGTTCGACCCCAAGTCCGGGCGATAGGACGTCCGTTGGGTGGGGGGTGGCTGCCGCCCCCGCCGGCCCGTCCGGCCGGCGCCCGGCAGATCTCACGGATAACAACCGACAGGTAGGTGGATTCGCCACATGATGTCTCATCGCGCCCGCGGAGCCCGTGCCGTAGTGATCGCCATCGCGGCCGGCTCCCTGGCTCTCACGGCCTGCTCGAAGAACGAGGGCGGCAAGTCCGGCAAGGACTCCGAGAAGGACCAGAAGGAGGCGGCGGTCCAGTCGAAAGCGGTCACCTACGTCGACGCCGTGGGATCGACCGGCCCCGCCAAGGACGTGCCCGGTGCCAAGCCCGGCGGCACGATCACCGTGTACCAGGAGGCGGGCCTGTCCCACCTGGACCCCGGCCAGATCTACGTCTCCGACGCCGGCCAGGTCGCCAACCTGCTCTTCCGCCGGCTGACCCAGTTCCAGGAGGACGACAAGGGCAACGTGTCGGTCGTCGGCGACCTCGCCACCGACTCCGGCAAGTCCTCCGACGGCGGCAAGACCTGGACCTTCACGCTGAAGGACGGGATCAAGGACGAGAACGGCGACGCCATCACCTCGGCCGACGTCCGGCACAGCATCGAGCGGCTGTACGCGAAGTTCATCTTCGACGGCCCGACCTATCTGCAGACCTGGCTGAGCGGCTCCGACTACCGCAAGGCCCTGCCCGGCGGCGGCTTCGACGGCAAGCACCTGCCGGCCTCGGTGCTGGACACCCCCGACGACAAGACGGTGGTCCTCCACTTCGACCAGCCGCGCCCGGACCTGCCGCAGACGCTCGCCATGGCCGGCTACGCCGTCGTCCCGGCGAAGGCCGACACCAAGGAGAGGTACGAGAAGAAGCCGGTCGCCACCGGCCCGTACAAGATCGCCGAGAACAAGGCCGGCAAGACCCTGAAACTGGTGAAGAACACCAACTGGGACCCGAAGACCGACTCCGTGCGCCACCAGTACGTGGACGGCTTCACCATCCAGTTCGGCGTCACCGAGTCGACCCAGACCAAGCGTCTGATCGCCGACGAGGGCGACAACAAGAACGCCATCCAGCTCACCAACGGCGTCGAGGCCACCCAGATCCAGGACGTCATCAACAACCCGGAGGCCAGCAAGCGCACCGTCAAGGGCTACCAGCCCTACGTCATGACGCTGACCTTCAACCTCGACCGGGTCAAGGACAAGAAGGTGCGCGAGGCCGCCACCTACGCGGTCAACTCCAAGTCCCTCATCGCCGGCGAGGGCGGTGCCTACGGCGGTGACGTGGCGCCGAACTACTTCGCGCCGACGCTGCCCGGCTACGAGGCGGCCTACGACCCCTACGGCCGGCTGAAGACCCCGCAGGGCAACATCGCCAAGGCCAAGGAGATCCTCAAGACCGTCCCGGCCGCCGAGAAGAAGGTCGTCTTCGCCTACGCCAACAGCGAGGCCGGCCAGAAGCGCAAGGTCGCCATCGAGGACGCGCTCACCAAGGTCGGCTTCGACGTCGTCGCCAAGGAGGTCGACGCGGCGAGCTACTACGAGCAGATCGGCAAGCTCAAGAACCCGTACGACATGTACATCACCGGCTGGGGCCAGGACTGGCCGTCCCCGGGCACGGTCGTCACCCCGATCTACGACGGCTCGCAGGTCTTCGACGGCTCCGCGAACTACTCGCACGTCAAGGACCCGAAGGTCGACGGCCTGATCAAGAAGGCGCTGACCCAGGAGCCGACCGAGGCCGCCAAGACCTGGAAGGAAGCGCAGCACTACCTGCTGGAGAACGTCATCCCGGCGGCCCCGCTGTGGTACACGAAGCAGTTCCAGATCTCCGGCTCCCACGTGGGCGGTGCCCGCTACGGCTCCGTGTCCAGCCTCATCGACATCACCCGGCTGTACCTGAAGTCGTGACCCGCGGCCGATGACGGGGGTGCGCTCCGCTGGGGGCGAGCCCCCGCCTCCGAGCGCACCCCACCCACCGTCTCCGCAGAGAGCAGCCAGCCCGCCATGCTTCAGTTCATCATCCGGCGCACGCTCGGCGCCTTCGTCACGCTCTTCCTCATCGGGGCGGCGACCTTCTTCCTGTTCGTGGCCGCACCCTCCGACTACGCCTCACTGGCCTGCGGCAAGGACTGTTCGCCCCAGCGGCTGGCGGACATCCGGGACGCCCTCGGCCTCAATCTGCCCCTGGCCCAGCAGTTCTGGGACTTCATGTCCGGCATCGTGACGGGCCGCGACTACCCGACCGGCCACTGCTCGGCCCCCTGCCTGGGCATCTCGTTCTACTCGGGGGACATGGTCTGGGGCACCATCATGGACCGGTTCCCGCTGACCCTCACGCTGACCGCCGGCGGCGCGGTCGTCTTCCTGCTCATCGGCGTCGGCGCGGGCATGATCGCCGCCTACCGGCGCGGGACGCTGGTGGACAAGGTCGCCACCGGCGCCTCCATGGTGCTCAGCTCCTTCCAGATCTACTTCCTCGGCCCCATCGTGCTGACGATCCTCGTCTACGGCACCGGCTGGATGGAGGACCCGAAGTACGTGCCCCTCACCCAGGACCCCGTCGGATGGTTCGTCGGGATGTCGATCCCGGTCTGCGTGATGGCCACGATCTTCACCGCGCAGTACACGCGTATGGCGCGCTCGTCGATGATCGAGCAGCTCGCCGAGGACCATGTGCGCACCGCCCGCGCCAAGGGCATGTCCCGCAGATACGTCTTCCTGCGCTACGCCTGGCGCGGCTCGCTCATCCCGATCGTCACCGTGCTCGGCATCGACGTCAGCTCCATGCTGGGCGGCGCCGTCGTCACCGAACTGACCTTCTCCCTCCAGGGAATCGGCCGGCTCGCCGTGGACGGCGCGGTCAACAAGGACCTGCCGCTGACGATGGGCGTGATGCTGTTCGGCGCCTTCTTCATCCTGCTCATCAACATCCTGACCGACATCACCTACGCGTGGATCGACCCCCGCATCCGGCTCTCCTAGAAGGAAACAGCCATCGTGACCACAGTGACCAAGGCCGAGGGCGCACCGGCCCCGACCGGGCCGGACGGATTCCTCTCGGTGCGCGATCTCCAGGTGACGTTCTCCACCGAGGACGGCCCGGTCAAGGCCGTCGACGGACTCTCCTTCGACCTGGACCGCGGGACGACCCTCGGCATCGTGGGCGAGTCGGGTTCGGGCAAGTCGGTCACCAACCTGACGATCCTCGGACTGCACGACCCGCTGTTCACGACCGTCGACGGCGAGATCGTCCTCGACGGCAAGGAACTCATCACCGCCACCGAGAAGGAGATGGAGCGGCTGCGCGGCAACCGGGTGGCGATGATCTTCCAGGACCCCCTCACCGCGCTGTCGCCCTTCTACACCATCGGCCGGCAGATCGCCGAGCCGTACATGAAGCACAACGGCGCCTCGAAGAAGGCCGCCTGGGAGCGCGCCGTGGAGATGCTCGCCAAGGTCGGCATCCCCCACCCCAAGGAGCGGGCCCACGACTACCCGCACCAGTTCTCCGGCGGTATGCGCCAGCGCGCGATGATCGCCATGGCGCTGGTCTGCGACCCCGACCTGCTGATCGCCGACGAGCCGACCACGGCCCTCGACGTGACCGTGCAGGCGCAGATCCTGGACCTGCTCAAGGACCTCCAGCGGGAGTTCGGCACGGGGATCGTCTTCATCACCCACGACCTCGGGGTCATCGCCGACATGGCCGACGACATCATGGTCATGTACGCCGGGCGCGCGGTGGAGCGCGGCACCGTCGACGAGGTCCTCAGATCGCCGCAGCACCCGTACACCTGGGGTCTGCTGAACTCCATGCCGCGGCTCGACTCCGACCTCGGCACCCCGCTCTCGCCCATCCCCGGCACCCCGCCGAGCCTGCTCACCCCACCGCCCGGCTGCCGCTTCCACCCCCGGTGCACCTTCCGGGACCGGGTCGGCGGCGACCGCTGCGCCACCGAGCGCCCCCTGCTGGGACCGGACCGCTCCTCCGCGTGCCACCTCGGCACGGAACAGAAACGCACCATCTTCGTCGAAGAGATCAGGCCCCGGCTGGGCTAGGAGGACAACCGTCATGAAAGAGGACCTGGTCCTCCCCGCCCCCCGCGAGACCGGTGACGCCGTGGCGCCGGAGCCGCTGCTCCAGGTCTCGGGGCTGGTCAAGCACTTCCCGGTCAAGGGCGGCTTCCCGATCCGCCGCACGGTGGGCGCGGTGCAGGCCGTCGACGGCCTCGACCTCGTCGTGCACGCGGGGGAGAGCTTCGGCCTGGTCGGCGAGTCGGGCTGCGGCAAGTCGACCACGGGCCGGCTCATCACCCGCCTGCTGGAGCCGACCCACGGCACGATCACCTACCGCGGCCGGGACATCAGCCACGCCACCCGCAGGCAGCTGGCGCCGATCCGCTCCGAGATCCAGATGATCTTCCAGGACCCGTACTCGTCGCTGAACCCGCGGCAGACGGTCGGCAAGATCATCTCTGGTCCGATGGAGATCAACGGCATCGATCCGGAGGGCGGCCGGGAGAAGCGGGTCCGCGAACTCCTGGAGATCGTCGGTCTCAACCCCGAGCACTACAACCGCTTCCCGCACGAGTTCTCCGGCGGCCAGCGCCAGCGCATCGGCGTGGCACGGGCGTTGGCCCTGGAGCCCAAGCTGATCGTGGCCGACGAGCCGGTCTCCGCGCTGGACGTCTCCATCCAGGCGCAGGTGGTCAACCTGCTCCAGCAGGTGCAGCGGGAACTGGGCATCGCGTTCGTGTTCATCGCCCACGACCTGGCCGTCGTACGGCACTTCTCGCAGCGCGTGGCGGTGATGTACCTCGGCAAGATCATCGAGGTGGGTGACCGTGACTCCATCTACACCCGCCCGCGCCACCCCTACACCCACGCCCTGCTGTCCGCCGTCCCCGAGGTGAACCTGATGCGGGGGGAGGGGGAAGAGCCCCGGCGCGAGCGCATCCGCCTCGCCGGTGACGTACCGTCCCCCATCTCACCGCCCTCCGGCTGCCGGTTCCGTACCCGGTGCTGGAAGGCGCAGGACACGTGCGCGACCGAGGAGCCCCCGCTGCTCCGGCTCTCCGGCAACCGCGACGGCCACCTGACGGCCTGCCACTTCCCGGAGGAGCCGACCACCGAGCCCCGCGACGCGGACATCGTGCTGGATCCGGCGCTGGCGGCACTGGAGGACGGGCCGACGGCGGATGCGGAGGCCGAGCGGGAGGGATGACGGGCGCCGCGGAAGGCCCCACCGGGACCGGGCACCGACCGGGCACCGGCCCCGGTGGGCGTCGCGTCCCTTCCGGCCGGGCACCGGCCCCGGTGGGCGTCGCGTCCCGTCCGACCGGCTATCCGTGCCGTCGTTCGTACACCGTCACCCGCCGGCCCCGGACCTGCCGGTCCGCCACCGCGGTGAAGTACCGGCTCAGCACCGCGGTCTTCGCCCTGTCCCGTTCCGCCGACACCGGCGGAGCCACCGCCGGCGCATCGGTGACCAGCAGGATCCGCCGCTCCGCCAGCATCGCGACCCGTATCCGGTCCGGACCGGCCTCCTCGCCCCTCAGCGTCCCGGACTCCACCGGATCCCGCACCAGCGCGACATCGCGCAGCCCGGCGAAGTCGTCGGGGGAGACCTCGGCGGCGTCACGTCGGTCCGCCGGCAGGAAGACCACCGCGTCCCCCGTCCGCTTCAGCTTCCGGACGTGCCCGGCCACCGCCAGCACGTCGTCCACGCGGCTCGCCGGGGACCGCACGGCCAGCGACTGCGGCAGCAGCGCCACCAGTGCCAGTGCGGTCGCCACCGGAACGATCCACGACGAGGCGCGCGGGAACCGCCGGTGTGCCGCTCGCGCCGCCGCGTCCAGGGACGCGCCGATCAGCAGGGCCAGGCCCAGCATGCTGAACAGGACGTAGCGGTCCTGGTACAGGGGCTGGACCAGGGAGACGCCGATGAGCGCGAGCTGCGGCACCGCCAGCAGGGGCAGGCCGACAGCAGCCGACGAGAGCCGGCGCGCCCGCGGCCGGTCCGGCAGGGCCCCGGCACCGCCGAGCACCAGCAGGACCGCGGGGCCGATCAGCTTGTGCCAGGTGAGCGGCGGGATCCAGGCCACCTGATGGGACTGGGTGCGGCTGAACAGGACCAGCGGCAGCGCGCCGGCGACCGCGGCCGTCGCGGCCACCACCCAGCGCACCCGTACGGCCCGCCCCGCCCTCGTCCACACCAGGGTCGCCAGATGCGCGGGCAGGACGAGCAGCGACAGCCAGTTCAGCAGCGCGCACACCAGCACCGTGCCGCCGTACGCCACCCAGTGCGCGGGGCGGCCGCCGCCCTGGAGCACGGTGACGAGCAGCAGGGTGGAGAGTGCGGCGCCCGCGGACACGAGGGCGTAGGGCCGGCCGTCCTGGAGGGAGAACTGCACGGCGGGAAGAAGCCCGAACGCCAGTCCGGCGGCCACACCGGCCCGGGCGCCGGACAGCCGGTGGCCGATGGCCGCGACACAGGCCGCCGCCACCGCCATGGCGAGGACCGAGGGCAGTCGCAGGGTCGTGGTGCTCGCCCCGAAGCACGCGAACAGGGCGTGCATCAGCAGGTAGTAGAGCCCGTGCACGACATCGACGTGGCCCAGCAGGTGCCAGAGCTCGGGGACGGACCGCCGGGCCGCCATCCAGGTCGCGGCCTCGTCCCGCCACACGCTCTCCTGCCGGGACAGTCCCCACAGGCCCAGCGCGAGGGTCCACAGAAGCGGGAGCAGCCATACGGGCAGGCGCGACCGGAGAACGGTGATGTGGTGGTCCATGAAAGGGTCCGGGACTCCGAGCCACGGCACGAGGACCGTCGTAGACGGCTGAGGACGGCGTCTCGGTGATCACGGACGCCCGGGCACGCCGAAAATCTAACCGCCGGGAAGGATCAAGGACCAGTGATCCTCCGGTGAACACAATCACGACAGGGAAAGGCAACCATCGGCCCGCGCCGTGACCGAAATGGAGTCACTCGCACGGCTGGTGACGATAAGTCACAAGCGGTCGGCGTCGGAGTCGGGGGCCCGGCGGGCCACGGTGATGATCTCCGCGGAGGTGGGTGTGACCGGCCCCCGCTGCCAGTCGCCGTACTGTGCCACGACCGTCAGGCCGGCCTCGGCCAGGAAGCCCGCCAGGGACTCCTCGTCGAGGAAGCGAAGGACGCTGTGGCAGACCTTCGGTGCCGTCCAGCCCTCGCCGGCGTAGGTCTCCGTGAAGCGCACCCGGCCCCCGCGCAGTCCGTCGTCCCGCACCTCGTGCCAGACCCGCACCGGGGTGCCGTCGGCGGCGGTGATCTCGTGGACGCGGTCCGGGGTCCACCGCTCCCAGGCGCGGGCGCCCGGGTTCCGGGTCTCGAACACGAACCGTCCCTCGTCCTTCAGGGCCGCGCGGACGGCGCGCAGACAGACCCGGATCTCCTCGTCCGTCACCAGTTCCTGGAAGGCGTGCCCGGTCATCACGGCGAGGTCGAACTCCTGCCGCCACGGCCGCACCCGTACATCGCCGAGCACCCACTCGACGTCGGGCCGCGCCTGCCGGGCCTGGACGAGCATGGCGGCGGCGGGATCGAGCCCCAGCAGCCGCCCCCGGTGCCCTTCGGCCCGGGCCCGGCGCAGTAACTGTCCGGTGCCGCAGCCGACGTCCAGCACGGACCCGGCCTCCCGCAGCAGACCGAGGTAGAAGTCGTCGCCCGGCCCCCGGGGATGGAGAGGGTCGTACAGCGCGGCGAGCGTGAGATCGGCAAAGGCATGATCTACCACCGCGGCAGTGTGACACACGATGCTGAACGGTGTGTCAGGAACGGAGCACTTCCCGAAGTCCGTCGCTCGACAGGGGCGTCGATGCGGCCCCGGAACGCAGAAGAGGGCCCGCGCCTGGGAAGGCGCGGGCCCTCGTCCCCTGGAGCGGACGTTCATGGGCTCGGGTCAATGGGCCGGTGAAAGTCCGTTCCGGAAGGGGGCGGCTGACGGAAAGGGGTGTGTCAGGCCGCCGCCTCGGGGTCCTTGGAGAGACGGGGGGCCGGAATCGTGGCCTCGGTCTCCGGGTAGTGGCAGGCCGTCAGGTGGCCCGGCTTGTTGCCCTCCACCTGCACCAGCGGCGGGGCCTCCGTCGCGCACTTCTCGGTCGCCTTCCAGCACCGGGTGCGGAAGCGGCAGCCGGAGGGCGGGTTGATCGGCGACGGCACGTCACCGGTCAGCCGGATGCGCTCCCGCGGCGCCTCGTCCACCGTGGCCTCGGGCACGGCGGACAGCAGGGCCCGCGTGTAGGGGTGGCGCGGGTTGTCGTACAGGTCCTCGCGGTCGGCGATCTCGACGATCTTGCCCAGGTACATGACCGCGACGCGCTGGGAGAAGTGCCGCACGATGGCCAGGTCGTGGGCGATGAACACGAACGCGATGCCGAGTTCCTTCTGCACCTTCTGGAGCAGGTTGACGACCTGGGCCTGGATGGAGACGTCCAGGGCGGAGACCGGCTCGTCGGCGACGATCAGCTTGGGGTTCAGCGCGAGCGCGCGGGCGACGCCGATGCGCTGGCGCTGGCCGCCGGAGAACTCGTGCGGGAAGCGGTTGTAGTGCTCGGGGTTGAGGCCGACGATCTCCAGGAGTTCGCGGACCCGCTTCTCCCGGCCGCCCTCCGGGTTGATGCCGTTGATCTCCATCGGACCGGAGATGATCTTGCCGACCGTGTGCCGCGGGTTCAGCGACGCGTACGGGTCCTGGAAGATCATCTGGATCTCGGACCGGATCGGCGCCAGTTCCTTGCGGCCCGCGTGCGTGATGTCCTGGCCGCGGTAGCTGATCTTGCCGGCCGTGGGCTCCAGCAGGCGGGTGATGAGCCGGCCGGTGGTCGACTTGCCACAGCCGGACTCGCCGACCAGGCCCAGGCTCTCGCCCTCGGCGACCTGGAAGTCGAGACCGTCGACGGCCTGCACCGCACCGACCGTGCGGCGGATCGGGAAGCCGCCCTTGATCGGGAAGTGCTTGGTCAGCCCGGAGACGTCCAGGAGGGGAGTGGTGCTGCTCATGGTGGTGAAATCCCGTCTCTTACGTCAGTGGGCCGTGGCGGCCGTGTCGAGAAACTCGCGGCGCTGCTCGTCGGTCAGATGGCAGGCGTTTCCGCGACCGTCCACGATCTCCAGCAGCGGGCGCTCCTTCGCGCACCTGCCGCCCTCGACCTTGTCGGCGAAGGCGCAGCGCGGGTGGAAGCGGCAGCCGGACGGCGGGTTCAGCAGCGACGGCGGCGAGCCCGGGATCGGGTTCAGCGGCACGTCGAGCGGGCCCTCCAGGCTCGGCATGGAACCGAGCAGACCGTAGGTGTAGGGGTGCTGCGGGGTGCGCAGCACCTCCGCCTTCGTGCCGCGCTCCACGCACCGGCCGCCGTACATCACCAGCACGTCGTCGGCGATGTCCGCGATCACCCCCAGGTCGTGGGTGATGAAGATGATCGCGGTGCCGAACTCCTGCTGAAGGTCCTTGAGCAGGTCCATGATCTGGGCCTGCACGGTCACGTCGAGCGCGGTGGTCGGCTCGTCGGCGATCAGCAGCTCCGGGTCGCAGACCAGCGCCATGGCGATCATCGCGCGCTGGCGCATACCGCCGGAGAACTCGTGCGGGTAGTTGTCGACCCGGCTGTCCGGCTGCGGGATGCCGACGCGCCTCAGCATCTCGATCGCCCGCGCCCGGGCCTCCTGCTTGGAGGCGCCGGTGTGCTTGCGGTACACCTCGCCGATCTGCGTGCCGATGGTGTGGTACGGCGACAGCGAGGCCAGGGCGTCCTGGAAGATCATCGCCATCTTGTTGCCGCGGAGCTTCTCGAGGGTCTTCTCCGAGGCGCCGTTCAGCTCCTCGCCGTCCAGCTCGATGGAGCCCTCGACCTTGGTGCTGTCCGGGTTGTGCAGGCCCAGGATGGTCAGGTTGGTGACCGACTTGCCGGACCCCGACTCGCCCACGATGCCCAGCGTCTTGCCGCGTACGAGGTCGAAGGACAGGCCGTCGACGGCCTTGACGACGCCGTCCTCGGTCGAGAAGTGCACCTTCAGGTCCTTGATGGACAGGAAGGGCTGCGAATCGGTGCTCGTCACGGGGACGCTCCAGAGGGGGGTGATGCGGGGTAGCTGGTGGTGGAGGGCGGGGTCAGGCGAGCCGGATCCGCGGGTCGATCAGGGCGTAGCAGGCGTCGACGACGATGTTGGCGACCACCACGAACGCGGCCGTGACGATCATGACGCCGAGCAGCATCGGCAGGTCGTTGTTGGTCACCGACTTCACCGCGAGCATGCCGAGGCCCTGGAGGCTGAAGGTCTTCTCGGTGATCATCGCGCCGCCGAGCAGGACGCCCATGTCGATGCCGAAGATGGTGACGATCGGGCCCATCGCGCCGCGCCAGGCGAAGCGGAAGAAGACGTTGCGCCGGGACATGCCCTTGGCGCGGGCCGTGCGGACGTAGTCCTCGCTGAGCGTTTCGACCAGCTGCGAGCGGGTCATACGGGTGTAGTTGGCGGTCCAGATCAGGGCCAGGACCAGCCAGGGGACGAGCAGGCCGGTGAACCAGGCGCCCGGGTTCTCGCTGAAGGGGGTGTACGAGGGCTGCTGCAGCAGGTGCGACTGGTACACGAGGAGGTACAGGGCGACCGGGCCGACGAAGTAGATCTGCATCGACGAGGCGATCAGCGAGGCGGAGCTGGCGATCTTGTCGAGGGCCTTGCCCTGCTTCACCGCGGCGAGCATGCCGGTGCCGATACCGAAGATCAGGAAGACGACCGAGGAACCGATGGCGAGGGAGGCCGTCGTCGGGAAGCGATCCCACACCGTGCCGAGCACGGGCTGGCGGTTGATGAACGAGTAGCCCAGGCACGGGGCGTCGCAGTGCCCGAAGCCCTCGTAGTCCCGTCCCACGAAGATGGCCTCGAGCCAGTGCCAGTACTGGACCGGCAGCGAGTCCGATATCCCCATGTTGTGCCGGATCACGTCGAGCGTCTCCGGCGTGCAGACCTTGCCACAGGCGACACGGGCCGGGTCGCGCGGCACCGCGTAGAAGAGCATGAACGTGATCGCGCTGATGATGACCAGCGTGATCACGGCGCCGATGAACCGGCGGACGAGGAAGCGAAGCATGGGGGTTGGCTTTCCTGGGAGGGCCGTCGTGCGGAACGGGCCGGGCCGGGGTGACCGGGGGCCCGGAGGACGAGCCGAGGGCGGGGCGGCCGGAGCCGCCCCACCTCTCAGGTGTGGATCAGGCCTTGACGTACATCTTGTAGAGCATGCAGCCGTCGAAGTTCGGGTCCATCTTGACGTTGCCGAGCTTCGAGCCGTGCAGGTACAGACGCTTCATGTAGACGTCGGGGATGAAGGCGCCCAGCTCCGTGACCTGCTTGTCCAGGGCGGCCCACATCTTGTTGGCCTTGGTCTGGTCCGTCTCCGCCGTGGCGGCCTTGATGGCCGCGTCGACGTCGGCGTTCTTCAGGTGGCAGTAGTTGGTGCCCTGGTCCACCACGTTGTGGCTGTCGAACAGCGGCTGGAAGACCGAGTAACCGGTCGGCCAGTCCGCGGACCAGCCGCCCCAGTAGATGTCGTACTCGTTGTCGATCTTGCCGATCTGGTCGTACCAGGTGGTGGAGTCGATGCCCTTGGTGACCACGTCGAAGCCGGCCGCCTTCAGGGCGTTCTCGACGACGACCTTGACCTTGGCGTTGATCGGGTCCTGCTGGTAGGCGTAGACGACCTTGGTGCCGAGCTTGCCGGCCTTCTTCAGGACCGCCTTCGCGGCGGCCGGGTCGCCCGCCGGCTTCTTCAGCTTGCCCCAGACGTCCTGCGACTCGTAGCCGGCGACGAGCGGGCTCATGATGCCGGTCGCGTAGTCACCGCGGTGCAGGCCGCCCTGGATGGAGCGGATGCCGGCGGTCGGCCAGGCCTTGATGATGGCCTCGCGGACCTTGATGTCGGTGACGCGGGTCTGGTTGATCCAGTAGACGCTGGTGCCGCTGCTCAGGTCCTCGAAGAGGCGGTCCTTCGCCTTGGCGGTGGCCTGCTGGACCTTCGACTGCGGGACGGTCCGCCAGGACACGGCGTACTGGTCGTTGCCCGAGTCGGCGATCAGCCGGTCGGCGGCGGTCTCCGCCTCGATGCCGAAGCTGAAGTCGAACTCGTCCGGGTAGGCGTTGCGGATCGGGTCCGTCTTCGCGTCCCAGTGCTCGTTGCGGACCAGCACCATCGACTTGTCGGTCTGGTGCGACTTGATCTTGTAGGGGCCGTTCGAGAACGGCTTCCTGTCGTAGTCCTGCTTGGTGTCGTGCTTCACCGGGGTCGGCGCGTACGAGTGCATCGCGAGGACGTAGTTGAAGTCCGGGCGCGCCTCGGCGAGGTGGAAGGTGATGGTCTTCCCGCTCGTCACGATCGACTTGAGGTGCTTGTTGCCCTTGAACGGACCGGGGTACGACTTGCGGTACTCCTGCGAGCCGGTCAGCCAGGTCTGGACGTAGACGGCGCCCTCGGTGACGAAGTTGGCGAAGGCGCGCTCGAAGCCGTGGCGGACGTCGTCGACGGTGACGTCGGAGCCGTCCTCCCACTTGACGCCGTCCTTCAGGGTGAAGGACCAGGTCTTGCCGCCGTCCTTCATGGTGCCCGTGTCGGTGGCGAGGTCGCCGACGAGCGTCATGGAGCCGTCGTCACCGACCTTGTAGCCGGTCAGGGTGCGGGAGAGGACGACCGCCGCCAGCGAGTTCCAGGCGTAGTAGACGCGCTGCGGGTCGAGGTGCGAGAAGTCGTCGTCGTTCAGCAGGTAGACCTTGCCGCCCTTCTTGGCGCCGGAGACCTCCGGAGCCGGGCCCTGCGAGTCCGCCGCCGTGCCGATCTTGACGGTGGTGGTGTGGGCCTTGGCCGCTTCCTGCTTGCCGGTGCCGTTGCTGCTGGAGTTGCCGCTGCTGCACGCGGACAGCACGGAGGTGGAGGCGGCGGCAACGCCGGTGGCTATCAGGAAGTTTCTGCGCGAGAAGGACATCGCATCCTGCCTTGGAGTGAGTTGATGAGAGAAGTCCGGCACCCCGGCGCCTTCGCCGTGGTCCTGAAGTGGGCCGGAGTCAGCGCTTGGTCTTCGGGTCGAGCGCGTCGCGCAGCGAGTCACCGAGGAGGTTGAACGCCAGGACGAAGACGACCATCGTGATGCCGGGGAAGAGCAGGAAGGTGAAGTCGTCCTGGTAGAAGCCGGCGGCGTACCCGATCATGACGCCCCAGTCGGGGGTCGGGTCCTGCATGCCGACGCCGAGGAACGCGAGGCCGGCCTCCGTGGTGACCATCGCGGGCAGCAGCAGCGTGCCCTGGATCAGGATCGGCGTCCACAGGTTGGGCAGCAGTTCCTTGAAGATGATCCGGGCCGGAGAGGCGCCCGTCACCTTCGCGGCCTCGACGAACTCACGCTCGCGCAGGGCCAGTACCTGACCGCGCAGCAGTCGGGCGATGGAGGCCCAGCCGAACGCCACCAGCAGGGTGATCAGGGAGATCACGACGATCGAGGTGGGCGTGTCCTCGTTGCTCGCCACGAAGAGGTTGAGGATCACCGGCGTGAACGCCACGAAGAACAGCTGCTGCGGGAAGGCGAGCAGGATGTCGATGACCCGGCCGAGGAGCCAGTCCGTCTTGCCGCCGATGTAACCGGCGGTGACACCGATCACCACACCGACGATCATGACGAGGATCGTGATGGCCGTGGAGATCAGCAGCGAGTTGCGGATCGCGTACAGCAGGAAGGTGAAGACGTCACGGCCGAGCTGCGGGTCGATGCCGAACCAGAAGTCGCCGTCGATGCCGCCGTTCGGCTTCGCCGGAAGGCCGTTGTCGCCCAGCAGGCCGGGCGTGTTGAGCCCGTACGTCGTGTACGGGTCCTTGCCGTACAGCTTCGCTATGAGCGGCGCGGCGAGGCCGACCACGAAGAAGGCGATCACGATGACCGCCGAGATGACGCCCGTACGGTCCCGCTTGAAACGAAGCCAAGCCAGCTGTCCGGGGGACCTGCTCTCACTGCCCTTCGAGCCGTCCGAAGTGGTCGACTTCTCGACGGTCTCGTCGGTCACCTCAAGCGGGGCAGCCGCAGATGGAGTTGGGGGGGTCATGGTGCTCCTGGCCCAAGGGAGGGTCTGATGACTCCGCAGGGCGCTCCCCTACGGGCTACGCCGGACTTTTTCAACGCAATTCATTCAAGGTCAATAAATTCTCGACCGCCTTGGTTGTCTCTTTACCTTCTTTACTCGGCGTTGACCATTCTGTAGCTACGCGGGTAGCGCCCCGTAATCAATCCGTGCTTCACATCGGACTAATTGCGCGAATCGGGCAAGGAGTTCGATATGCGGACGGTGGAGTGTCGAAATGCGTACATCGGAACGGCCCAATCCAACGTTTCGGCATCGTTACGCGAAGATCTATTGCGCTTGTCACCCAAGATCATCCGAGTGGCGGTGGGGTGCTGCCTGCATTCGGATGACGTGTCCCTCTAAAGGCGGCTCAATCGGGCTGTGCCCTAGCGTTATGCGCGGTATGTGTCGATATCGACCGGCAAGCGCCCGAGGCTCACGGAGGAGGCACGCCATGCGTCGCATCGCGCACGCTCGCTGGGCCGCCGGTGCGGTCGCGACGGCGCTCGCGGTCACGTCCTGCGGGGGCGGATGGGGCTGGGGCGGCGGCGGTGGCAACGGGGGCGCCGTGCTCAGTTCCTCCTGGGGCGATCCGCAGAACCCGCTCGAACCGGCGAACACCAACGAGGTGCAGGGCGGCAAGGTCCTCGACATGATCTTCCGCGGGCTGAAGAAGTACGACCCGAGGACCGGCAGGGCCCAGGACTGGCTGGCCCGGTCCATCGTCACCCGGGACTCGCGGCACTTCACCGTCAGGATCAAGGACGGCTGGACCTTCTCCGACGGAGAGAGGGTCACCGCCCGGTCCTTCGTCGACGCCTGGAACTACGGGGCGAGCCTGCGCAACAACCAGAAGAACGCCTACTTCTTCGGCTACATCGACGGCTACGACGAGGTCCATCCCGACAGCGGCGCCCAGCGCGCCGACACGCTGTCAGGACTGAAGGTCGTCGACGACCGCACCTTCACCGTCACCCTGAACCAGAAGTTCTCCGGCTTCCCCGACACCCTCGGCTACGCGGCCTTCGCCCCGCTGCCCCGCGTGTTCTTCACCGACCACGCGGCCTGGGTCCGGAAGCCCGTCGGCAACGGCCCGTACACCATCGCCTCCTACACCAAGGGCGCGCAGATGTACCTCAGGAAGTGGGACGGCTACCCGGGGCCGGACAAAGCGCGCAACGACGGCGTGACCCTTCTGGTCTACACCGACAGCAACACCGCCTACACCGACCTCCTGGCCGGCAACCTCGACCTCGTCGACGACATCCCCGCCGCGCAGCTGAAGAACGTCAGGGGAGATCTCGGCGGCCGGTACATCAACGCCCCCGCCGGCATCATCCAGACCCTCGCCTTCCCGTACTACGACAAGGCCTGGAACCGGCCCGGAGCGGAGAAGGTCCGCACCGGTCTGTCCATGGCGATCAACCGCAGGCAGATCACCGACACGATCTTCCGGAAGACCCGGACCCCGGCCACCGACTGGACCTCCCCGGTCCTCGGCGCGGACGGCGGCTTCAAGGCCGGCCTGTGCGGCAGGGCGTGCGACTACGACCCCGCCCGGGCGAAGGAGCTGATCCAGGAAGGCGGCGGGATCCCCGGCGGCCGGCTCAGGATCACGTACAACGCGGACAGCGGCTCGCACAGGGAGTGGATCGACGCGGTGTGCAACTCCATCAACAACGCGCTCGGCGACGACAGGGCCTGCGTCGGCAACCCGGTCGGCACCTTCGCCGACTTCCGCAACCGGATCGGGCAGCGCAAGATGACCGGTCCGTTCCGGGCGGGCTGGCAGATGGACTACCCGCTCATCCAGAACTTCCTCCAGCCGCTCTACTACACGGGCGCCTCCTCCAACGACGGCAAGTGGTCCAACCCCGACTTCGACCGGCTCGTGGACCGGGCCAACGCCGAGACGCGCACCGCCAGGTCGGTCGCCGTCTTCCAGGAGGCCGAGAAGGTCGTCCGGGACAACATGGCGGCCATCCCGCTCTGGTACCAGAACGGCAGCGCCGGCTACTCCGACCGGCTGTCCGACGTGGCGCTCAACCCGTTCAGCGTCCCCGTCTACAACGAGATCAAGGTCGGCTGAGCCGCCATGGGCCGCTACGTCGTCCGGCGACTGCTCCAGATGATCCCGGTGTTCGTCGGGGCCACGATGCTGATCTTCCTGATGGTGAACGTCATGGGTGATCCCGTCGCCGGTCTGTGCGGGGAGCAGTCCTGCGACCCGGCGACGGCCGCCCAGCTGAAGAGGGAGTTCGGCCTCGACAAGCCGCTGTGGCAGCAATACCTCACCTACATGGGGAACGTCTTCACCGGCGACTTCGGCACGGCGTTCAACGGGCAGCCGGTCACCGAGCTGATGGCGACGGCGTTCCCCGTCACCATCCGGCTGACCATCGTGGCCGTCTTCTTCGAGATCGTCATCGGCATCACGCTGGGAGTCGTCACCGGACTGCGGCGCGGCCGGCCCGTCGACTCCGGGGTGCTGCTGGCCACCCTGGTCGTGATCTCCGTCCCGACCTTCGTCACCGGTCTGCTGCTGCAACTGCTGCTCGGCATCACATGGCACTGGATCAGACCCTCGGTGCGCTACGGCACCTTCGACGAACTGATCGTGCCCGGCCTGGTCCTCGCCTCCGTCTCGCTCGCCTACGTCACCCGGCTGACCCGCACCTCCATCGCCGAGAACAAGCGGTCCGACTACGTCCGCACGGCCATCGCCAAGGGCCTGCCCCGGCACCGGGTCGTCACCCGGCACCTGCTGCGCAACTCGCTCATCCCCGTGGTCACCTTCATCGGCACCGACATCGGCGCGCTGATGGGCGGCGCGATCGTCACCGAGCGGATCTTCAACATCCACGGCGTCGGCTACCAGCTCTACCAGGGCATCCTGCGCCAGAACACCCAGACCGTCGTGGGCTTCGTGACCGTGCTCGTCCTCGTCTTCCTGGTCGCCAACCTCCTCGTCGACCTGCTGTACGCCGTACTCGACCCGAGGATCCGCTATGCCTGAGCAGCCGTACGAGCCCGAGCGCGCGATCGCCGGCACCGGCATGGGCGGCGCGATGGACCTCGGCGCGAGCGAGGCGGCCACGCTGGAGCCGGCGCCGGCGGGACCGCGGATCACCGAGCCGGCCGGCAAGCCCCGCTCGCTGTGGTCCGACGCCTGGCACGACCTGCGCCGCAACCCGGTCTTCCTGCTCTCCGCCCTGGTCATCCTCTTCCTGGTCTTCATCTCGCTGTGGCCCTCGGCGATCGCCTCCGGCAGCCCCCTGACCTGCGATCTGGCCAAGGCCCAGGACGGCCCGGCACCGGGCGCCCCGTTCGGGTACGACGGCCAGGGCTGCAACGTGTACACGCGCACCGTCTACGGTGCCCGTGCGTCCGTCACGGTCGGCCTGTGCGCCACGCTCGGGGTGGCTCTGCTGGGTTCGGTGCTCGGCGGTCTCGCGGGCTACTACGGCGGCGTCTGGGACTCCGTGCTGTCCCGGCTCACCGACATCTTCTTCGCCATCCCGGTCGTCCTCGGCGGTCTCGTCCTCCTCTCCGTCGTGACCAGCAATACGGTCTGGCCGGTCATCGGGTTCATGGTGCTGCTCGGCTGGCCGCAGATCTCCCGGATCGCGCGCGGCTCCGTCATCACCGCCAAGCAGAACGACTACGTCCAGGCCGCCCGCGCCCTCGGCGCCTCGGACGCCCGCATCCTGCTCCGGCACATCGCCCCGAACGCCGTGGCGCCCGTGATCGTCGTCGCGACCATCGCGCTCGGCACCTACATCGCCCTGGAGGCGACCCTGTCCTACCTCGGCGTCGGCCTCAAACCGCCCAGCGTCTCCTGGGGCATCGACATCTCCGCCGCCTCCCCCTACGTCCGCAACGCCCCGCACGCCCTGCTGTGGCCCTCGGGCGCCCTCGCCCTCACGGTCCTGGCCTTCATCATGCTCGGCGACGCGGTCCGCGACGCCCTCGACCCGAAGCTGAGGTGACGCGGCGGTGCTGCTCGACGTGCGGGATCTGCGGGTGGAATTCCGGACCCGGGACGGGGTCGCGAACGCCGTCAACGGGGTCAGCTACCACGTCGACGCGGGGGAGACGCTGGCCGTGCTCGGCGAGTCCGGGTCGGGGAAGTCCGTCACCGCGCAGGCCGTCATGGGCATCCTGGACACGCCGCCGGGCCGGATCACCGGCGGGCGGATCCTGTTCCGGGGGCAGGACCTGCTGAAGCTGAAGGAGGAGGAGCGCCGCAGGATCCGGGGCACCGGGATGGCGATGATCTTCCAGGACGCGCTGTCGGCCCTCAACCCCGTCATGACCGTGGGGGACCAACTGGGGGAGATGTTCGTCGTCCACCGGGGGATGTCGAGGAAGGCCGCGCGGGCCAGGGCCGTGGAGCTGATGGACCGGGTGCGCATCCCGGCGGCGGCCCAGCGCGTGCGGGACCACCCCCACCAGTTCTCCGGCGGCATGCGCCAGCGCATCATGATCGCCATGGCGCTGGCCCTGGAGCCGGCGCTCGTCATCGCCGACGAGCCGACCACCGCCCTGGACGTCACCGTCCAGGCCCAGGTCATGGACCTGCTCGCGGACTTGCAGCGCGAGTACCGCATGGGCCTGATCCTGATCACCCACGACCTGGGTGTCGTCGCGGACGTCGCCGACCGGATCGTGGTGATGTACGCGGGCAGGATCGTCGAGTCCGCGCCGGTGCACGACATCTACCGGGCGCCGGCCCATCCCTACACCCGCGGGCTGCTGGACTCCGTGCCCCGCCTGGACCTGAAGGGACGGCAGCTGTCCGCCATCAAGGGCCTCCCGCCGAACCTCGTGCACATCCCGCCGGGCTGCTCCTTCCACCCCCGCTGCCCGCTGGCCCAGGACGTGTGCCGCACCGACGAACCCCCGCTGTACGAGGTGTCCGACGGCCGGGGCAGCGCCTGCCACTTCTGGAGGGAGTGCCTGCATGGCGTCGACCGGTGAGCCGATCCTGGAGGCCGACGGCCTCGTCAAGCACTATCCGCTGACGCGGGGCGTCCTCTTCAAGAAGCAGGTCGGCGCGGTGAAGGCGGTCGACGGCGTCGACTTCACGCTCGGCCGCGGCGAGACCCTCGGCATCGTGGGGGAGTCGGGCTGCGGCAAGTCGACGGTGGCGAAGCTGCTCTGCAGTCTGGAGCGGCCTACGGCGGGGTCCATCCGGTTCAAGGGCGAGGACATCACCCGGCTGTCGGGCCGCGCTCTGAAAGCCGTGCGCCGCAACATCCAGATGGTCTTCCAGGATCCGTACACCTCCCTCAACCCCCGGATGACGGTCGGCGACATCGTGGGGGAGCCGTACGAGATCCACCCCGAGGCGGCCCCGAAGGGCGACCGGCGCCGCAGGGTGCGGGAGCTGCTGGACGTGGTCGGACTCGACCCGGAGTACGTCAACCGCTATCCCCACCAGTTCTCCGGCGGCCAGCGCCAGCGCATCGGCATCGCCCGGGGCCTCGCGCTGCGCCCCGAGGTCATCGTCGCCGACGAACCGGTGTCCGCGCTCGACGTCTCGGTCCAGGCGCAGGTCATCAACCTGCTGGACCGGCTCCAGTCGGAGTTCGACCTGTCGTACGTGTTCATCGCGCACGACCTGTCGATCGTGCGGCACATCTCGGACCGGGTCGGGGTCATGTACCTGGGGCGGATCGTGGAGATCGGGCGGGACGCCGAGATCTACGACCACCCGACCCACCCCTACACCCAGGCCCTGCTCTCCGCCGTGCCCGTGCCCGACCCCGCGGCCCGGGAGCGCCGCGAGCGGATCATCCTCACCGGTGACGTGCCCTCGCCGACCAACATCCCCTCGGGCTGCCGCTTCCGCACCCGCTGCTGGAAGGCGCAGCGGCGCTGCGCCGAGGAGGTCCCGGTCCTGGCGGTCCCCGCGGTCTTCCGGGACGCCTCCGGCCCCGCGGCTCACGCCTCCGCGTGCCACTTCGCGGAGGAGGCGCTGCCGGCCGGGCGTTCGGCGCCGGGGGCGGTGCCGCCGGAGGCGACCCGGGGGAACGGCAACGGGCCGGGGTGACATGGCGCACCCCGGCCCGTTCACGGCACCCGCACGGCCGTACGCTGATCAGCCTCCCGTGTCCGTATATCGGTATCGCTTCCGTGAAGTTGCCTGTGCGTTAACGCAGTTCACGGGCGCCCGTCCGGCTGGGGGAGGGAGCGCCGGAGGAAGTCCAGCTGCAACCGGAGCAGGTTCTCGGCGACCGTCTCCTGCGGGGTCATGTGGGTCACCCCGGACAGGGGCAGGACCTCGTGCGGGCGGCCGGCGGCCAGCAGGGCGGAGGACAGCCGCAGGGAGTGGGCGACGACCACGTTGTCGTCCGCCAGCCCGTGGATGACCATCATCGGGCGGTGCGGCTCGGCCGCGTCGACCAGACCCGCGTCGTCGATCACCGAGTTGCGGCGGTAGCTCTCCGGCTGCTCGCGCGGGTCGCCGAGGTAGCGCTCCTGGTAGTGGGTGTCGTACAGCCGCAGGTCGGTCACGGGCGCGCCGACCACCGCCGCGTGGAAGACGTCCGGGCGGCGCAGCACCGCGAGTGCCGCCAGATAGCCGCCGAAGGACCAGCCCCGGATCGCCACCCGGTCCAGGTCCAGCGGGTACCGCTCGGCGAGCGCGTGCAGCGCGTCGACCTGGTCCTGGAGCACCACGGCCGCCACGTCGTCCCGGATCGCCTTCTCCCAGGCCGGCGAGTGGCCCGGGGTGCCCCGGCCGTCGGCGACGACGACGGCGAAGCCCTGGTCGGCGAACCACTGGGAGGTGAGGTGGGCGTTGTGCGCGGCGACCACCCGCTGGCCGTGCGGACCGCCGTAGGGGTCCAGGAGAACCGGCAGGGGAGTGTCACCGGGGTAGTCCCGCGGCATAAGCACGGCGCACGGAATTTTGCGTGCGCCCCCCTGAGTGAGGGTCACGCGTGGGGACAAACCAGGATCTTCGGCGTACGAGCGGACAGTGGCCGCCGGTTTTCCGTCACACAGCACCTGGACCCGGGCGCCCGGCCGGTCCAGCGCCGCGGAGGCGAGCACGGTCACGTTCCCGGAGCGCACCGCCGTGTGCACGCCGGGGTCCTGGGACAGCCGTTCCATGCCGAGTTCGTTCACCCGGTACACATGGACTTCGCCAATTTCCGGCGCCTCGACCTCCGGCCCCGCGGAGGCGGAAACCAGTACGTCGTCCGCTCCCACGTCCAGGACCGCACGAATGTGCAACTGACCGCTGGTCAGGGCCCGTTCGCCGACCGTCAGAACCCGTGCGCCCCCCTCGTCCGCGACCCGGACAAGCTGCCCGGAGGGGCTCCAGCAGGGCACACCGGCGAACAGTTCCAGCCAACTTGGATCTTCATCGGCGTGGACCATCCGCGTGGCCCCCGTGTCCGGGTCCACCGCCAGGAACAGCTGGCTGCGCTGATCCCGCGCCTGCACCAGAATCAGCGGCGCACCCGCCTCTGACCAGTGCACACGCGCCAGATACGGGTAGCGGGCACGGTCCCATGCGACCTCCGTGCGCTCCCCGTCGAGGCCGATGACGAAGAGTCGTACGTCCGCGTTCGGTGTGCCCGCGGCGGGGTACCCGACGTTACTTGGCTCACGCTCCGGGTGGGCCGGATCCGCGATCCACCACCGCTGCACCGGCGTGTCGTCCACGCGCGCCACGAGCAGCCGGTCCGACCGCGGAGCCCACCAGAAGCCCCGCGAACGCCCCATCTCCTCGGCCGCGATGAACTCCGCGAGACCGTAGGTGATCTCCGCCGACTCCGGCTCGGCCAGCGCCCTGTCGCCGTCCCCCTCGGCACCCACCACCCGCAGCGCGCGCCCGGCGACGTACGCGACGTGCCGTCCGTCGGGGGACGGACGCGGGTCGACCACCGGCCCGGGGACGGGGAGTTCGCGCGCCGTACCGGCCCGCAGCTCCGCCGTGAAAAGCCGCCCTGACAAGGCGAAAGCCGCCAACTCCACGGCGCTGTCGGTGGCATGGCCGACGATGCCGGCACCGCCCTCGCGGCTGCGCTCGCGGCGCGCCCGCTCCTCGGCCGAGAGCTCTTCGGAGGCGCCTTGCAGGAGCACGCGCGGATCGGCCGCGAGCCGTTCCGTGCCGTCCGGAAGATCGAGTACCCACAGGGAGTTGGCCCGGTCGGTGCCGGAGCCGGAACGCAGGAACGCGACACGCGAGCCGTCGGGCGCCACGGTGAACGCACGCGGCGCGCCGAGCGTGAACCGCTGGGTCCGGGCGTGCCGACGGGGGAAGGAGTCAGCCTCGGTCGTCATACCCCGACCATATTGGCCATGCGCCCCCTTGTGCGGCTGTGCGCCGACCGATGCGCGAGTACGGATAGTTATGATCACTACCGCAGAGTGGGTATGAACCTGCTGGCTCCTGCATGGATTTGCTCAACTGATCAGAACCCGCGTCCCTGGGATCTTTGGAGGTGAGCCGCCGTGGCACTCTCGATTTCGGCGGTGGTGCTGCTGGCGATCATCGTCTTCCTGCTGGTCAAGAAGTCAGGGTTGAAGGGCGGCCATGCGGTCGTCTGCATCCTCCTCGGCTTCTATCTCGCCTCCTCGACCGTCGCTCCCACGATCAGCGAGCTGACGACCAACGTCGCCAGCATGATCGGCAGCATCAAGTTCTGACGGCCGCGTGGGCGACGGCCCCTGGTCGGCCGGCGTCCTGGTCCCGGAGTCGACCGGTAGGCGCAACGCTGCTTCCGGCTGCCCGCGTGCGTGAGCGGTACCGGTCCTGGAACAAGAGGGCCGGAGGGCGGCGGGTGGCCGAGCGGGGCGCGGCCGGACGGCTCCGGGACCCAGGGGGCCGTCACTGCGCCGTCCCTCTGCGGCCCCCCTCACCCGAGCGGGCGGGCATGCGCGACCACCCGCTGCCCGGCATCCCCTTCTTCGCGATCTTCGCGCCCCCGGGACCGGCGTCCGGCCGGGGTTCGGCGAACCGCCCGGCCGCCTCATAGGCTGACCCCATGACGGAACTCCCTGCCCGGCGTCTGCTCCTGGTGCACGCGCACCCGGACGACGAGTCGATCAACAACGGCGCCACCATGGCCAGGTACGCGGCCGAGGGTGCCCACGTGACCCTGGTCACCTGCACCCTGGGGGAGCGGGGCGAGGTCATTCCGCCGGAGCTGAGGCACCTGACGGGCCCCGCGCTCGGTGCGCACCGGCGCGGCGAGCTGGGCGCGGCCCTGGCCGCGCTCGGGGTCACGGACGGCCGGCTGCTCGGCGGCGCCGGGCGGTACGGCGACTCCGGGATGACGGGCCTGGCCGACAACGACGACCCCGGCTGCTTCTGGCAGGCCGACGTCGACGCCGCCGCCGGCCTGCTCGCCGAGGTGATCCTGGAGGTCCGGCCGCAGGTCCTCGTGACGTACGACGACAACGGCGGCTACGGCCATCCGGACCACGTCCAGGCCCACCGCGTCGCCATGCGCGCGGTCGAACTCGCCGCCGAACAGGGTCACCGGATCGCCAAGGTGTACTGGAACCGCGTCCCGCGCTCCGTCGCCGAAGCCGCCTTCGCCCGCCTCCAGGACGAGCTGACCGCACTGCCGTTCGGCAAGAGCGCCGCCGTGGACGACGTACCGGGCGTCGTCGACGACGAGCGGATCACCACCACGATCGACGGCACCGCGTACGCCGCCGCCAAGGCCGCCGCGATGCGTGCCCACGCCACCCAGATCGAGGTGGCCGAGCCGTACTTCGCGCTCTCCAACGAACTCGCCCAGCCGCTGTTCACCACCGAGTACTACGAACTGGTGCGCGGCACGGGACAGCGCGGGGAGACCGACCTGTTCGCCGGCGTCGAGGGGGCGTCATGAGCAACGGCGGACCGGGTTCGCTGCTCGCCCAGCCGCTGCGCCCGCCCTCCGCGGGACGGGCCGCCGCCCATGTCGGCCTGTTCCTGCTCGGTGCGGTCGTGGGCCTCGCCGGAACCCTGGTGCAGGCCGCCTGGTTCCCGGGCGGGCTGCTGCTCGCCCTCGCGGGCGCCGCCGGGCTCTTCCGCGGCGGGTCGTACGCCACCGCGAGCCGCAGCGGCGCGGTCGCGCCGGCCGCGGGCTGGATCGTGGCCGTCATCCTGCTCACCACCACGCGGCCGGAAGGCGATTTCCTGTTCGGCGCGGGCGGCGCTTCCTATCTCTTCCTGCTCGGCGGCATGGCCCTGGCTGTGATCTGCGCCACCGTTGGCGCGGGACGGCAACCCGGCGGGGCCCCCGCCCGACTTGGCAAGTGACGTACCACTTCGCCGTGCGGCGCACGTGCGAGTCCGGTGTGGGTTTCCTCAGCGGTCACGGGATACGCGCCAGATGTGGCCAGTATGGTGGTGCGCGCCGCCGAGTCGCCCCCAGGTCGTAACGGGCGGTGGAGCCAACTGGGAGAACCTGCCTTGAGTCGTGAAACTGACACTCCGTCCACCGGGCCCAACGGGCGCGGCGGAACCGCGTACCCCTCCGGCACACCGCCGTACGGGACCCCCATGGCTTCCGACGACAGTGCCGACGCGGGCCGTCCGGGCACGCGACCGGACGAGAAGAAGACCGAGACCACGCTGACGACCCGGATCCGGATCAACATCCCCGGATCCCGGCCGATCCCGCCGGTCGTCGTGCGCACGCCCGTCGGCGAGGGCGAGGGCGCCGCGGACGAGGCGCCCGCCGCCGAGCCGCGGCCCACGGCCGACCGGACACCCGCCGGACCCGCGGAGGCCCCGGCCGAGCCCGCGGCCCAGACGGAGGAGAAGCCCAGCGACTGGTTCGCGCCCCGCAAGTCCGGCGCCCCCAAGGGCGGTCCGGGCGGCGGCGGCACGAACGGGGCCGGGATCCCCGGGGGTTCCGGCGCGGCCGCCCCCCGTGCGGGTGGTCCGGGTGCGTCCGGCGCGACCGGTACCCCCGGTGCGCGCCCCGGCGGCGGCCGTCCCGGCGGTGTCGTCGGCTCCATGAGCGTGCCGGGCGGCTCCCGCCCCGGCGGCACGACCGGCAAGGGCCTGCCCGGCGCCACCGGCGGCCCCGTCGCCCCGGGACACGGCGGCGGCACCGGCTCCTTCGACGTGACCGAGGCGCTGACCGCGGGCCCCCTGGGCGGCGGCTCCCGCCCCGGCTCCGGCGCACCCGGTGAGCCCCGCCGGGACGACCTGCCGTACTTCTCGGAGAACACCTCGGAGAACGTCGCGCCGAACGTCCCCGGCAACGGCGGCCGGGACGGCTTCGGCGCCGGTGCGGCGGGCATCGACGGACGCGACGGTTACGGCGGTGCCACGGGCGGTGCCCACGGCGGCCCCGGCGGCGCCAGCGGTTTCAACGGACCCGGCGGACCCGGCGGCCCGGGCGGCCCGCAGGGCCCGGCCGGCCCCACCGTCGGCCCCGTCACCGGCGACGGCACCCTCGTCCCGCCGGCCTCCGCCGGCGGCCGGGGCCTGGAGCCGGGCGAACCCTTCGACGGCCCCGCGGGCACCGGCCTCGGCGGCCGGAGCACGCCCCCGGCCCGCAGCGCCCTCGCCGACCTCGACGGGCCCACCGGCCTCGGCGGCCCCGGCCGGCCCGGAGCGGGCCCCGGCGGCGGCCTCAGCGACGACACCGCGATCCTCACCCCGCAGAAGCCGGCCCCGGAACCGGGCACGCCCGGCTACCGCTCCCCGGCCGCCGACAACGTCTCCGGACACACCGTCACCAGCGGTATCCCGGTCGTCCCGGGCGCCGGCAAGTCCCCGTTCGGCGCCCACGGCGACGGCCCGGCGACAGCGCCCGCGGCCCCCAAGCCCCAGCCGGCCCCCGCGCCCAAGGCGGCGGCCAAGCCGAAGAAGAAGGGCCGCAGCAAGCTGATGCTGCTCGCCGTCGGCGTGGTCGTCGTCGCGGGCGGTGCCTACGGCGCCGGGCTGCTGATGAACCACACCGACGTGCCCAAGGGCACCACCGTGCTCGGCGTCGACATCGGCGGCGGCACCCGCGACGACGCCGTCAAGAAGCTGGACGACGCCTTCGGCAGCCGGGTGAACAAGCCCCTGAAGCTGGCGGTGGGCGGCAAGACGGTCGCCCTCACGCCGGAGAACGCCGGTCTCCAGTTCGACTACCAGGCCACGGTGAGCGAGGCCGCGAAGAGCGACTACAACCCGGTCCACGTGGTCGGCTCGCTCTTCGGGCAGAAGCGCGTGGTGGAGCCGGTCATGCCGGTGGACGAGGAGAAGCTGCAGGCCGCCCTCCAGCAGGCCGGCGGCGGCTCCGGCTCGGTCACCGACGGAACCATCGACTTCAGTTCCGGCAAGGCGGTGGCCGTCTACGGCAAGGCGGGCAAGGCCATCGACGCCGCCCAGTCCACCCACGCCGTCGAACAGGCCTACCGCACGCTGGTGGAGACGGGCAGCCCGAACCCGGTCACCGTGCCGACCACCACCAAGCAGCCGACGGTCTCGAACGCCGAGGTCGACCGGATGATGAAGGACTTCGCGAAGCCCGCGATGTCGGACAGGGTGACCGTGCAGACGGACCCGGCCCACTCGATCCCGCTGAGCCCGCAGAACTCGCTGAGGAAGTTCCTCAAGGTCACGGCCGTCGACGGCAAGCTGGTCGACAAGCCCGACCTGAACGCCCTGGAGCAGCTGTACGGCCAGACCTTCGACGGGGTGCTCATCACCCGCGGCAACGGCAAGAAGACCCCGGTGACCCCGCAGGACGTCTACGCGGCCCTGCGCCCGGCCCTGATGAGCAAGACCAACCGGGTCGGCGTCATCGACATCAACCCCAGCTAGCCGCAGCCGTGGCCGTGCCGGGGGCGCCCTCGCCAGGGGGCGCCCCCGCGGCGTGTCCGTCACCCGATCGGCATGACATCTGTCATCCGGCGGTCGGGACCGCCGACACTGCCGGGCCCGGGGCCCGCTCGGCCAGCATGGACGCATGACGACGACAGCGGCACCGGCCACCACCCCGGTGGTCGGGTTCGACCAGGTGACCAAGACGTACGGGAGCGTGCGGGCCGTGGACGGCCTCTCGCTCCGGCTGTACCCGGGCGAGACCGTCGCCCTCCTCGGCCCGAACGGGGCCGGCAAGTCCACCACTCTGGACCTGCTCCTCGGGCTCAAGCACGCCGACGGCGGCACGGTGAGCCTGTTCGGCACCAGCCCGCGCGAGGCGATCGTCGCCGGCCGGGTGGGGGCCATGCTCCAGAGCGGCGGCCTGATGGACGGGGTCACCGTCGCCGAGCTGGTGAGGCTGGCCTGCTCGCTGCACCCGCGGCCGTACCCGGTGGCCGACGTGCTGGCCCGCGCGGGCATCGCCCAGATCGCCGACCGCAAGGTCGACAAGCTCTCCGGCGGCCAGGCCCAGCGGGTCCGGTTCGCGATCGCCACCGCCGGCGACAGCGACCTGATCATCCTGGACGAGCCGACCACCGGCATGGACGTCTCCGCCCGCCAGGCCTTCTGGGCCACCATGCGCGAGCAGGCCGACCAGGGCCGTACGGTCCTCTTCGCCACCCACTACCTGGAAGAGGCCGACGCCATCGCCGACCGGGTCCTGGTGCTGCACCGCGGCCGGCTCCTCGCCGACGGCACCGCCGCCGAGATCAAGGCCAAGGCGGGCGCCCGGCGGATCGCCTTCGACCTGGAGGGCGAGATCGACGAGAGCGCCCTGCGCGGACTGCCCTTCCTCACCTCGGTCGACGTGTCGGGCCAGACGGTCCGCATCCAGTCGTCCGACGCCGACGCGACCGTCCACGCCCTGTACGGCCTCGGCGTCTACCCCCGCAATCTCGAAGTCGCCGGCCTCGGCCTGGAGCAGGCCTTCGTCGCCATCACGGAGGCCGAGGAGGCCAAGCAGTCGTGAACAGCCTGATCAGACTGGAACTCACCCGCGCCCTGCGCAACCGCAAGTTCCTGTTCTTCTCGGTGATCTACCCCTCGGCGCTGTTCCTGCTGATCGCGGGCAACGCCGACACCCACACCGAGATCGACGGCACGGGCCTGACCCTGCCGACGTACATGATGGTCTCCATGGCCTCCTTCGGCGCCCTGACCGCCGTGCTCATGGGCAACAGCGAGCGCATCGCCAAGGAGCGCGAGAGCGGCTGGGTACGGCAGTTGCGGCTGACCACCCTGCCCGGGCGCGGCTACGTCCTGGCCAAGACCGCCGGCGCGGCCGTGGTCAGCCTGCCGTCCATCGTGATCGTGTTCCTGGTCGCCGCGGTGGTGAAGGACGTACGCCTCGACGCCTGGCAGTGGCTGGGTCTCACCGGCGCGATCTGGGCGGGCAGCCTGGTCTTCGCCGCGCTCGGCGTCGCCCTCGGCTACCTCGCCAGCGGGGACGCGGTCCGCCCGATCACCATGATCACCTACTTCGGCCTGTCCATGCTGGGCGGCCTGTGGATGCCGACGACCACGTTCCCGCAGTGGTTGCAGGACATCGCCAAGTGGCTGCCCACCCATGCGTACGCTTCCCTGGGGCGGGCCATCGAGCAGAGCCAGGCACCGCACGCCCAGGACATCGCCGTCCTCGCCGTCTCGTTCGTCCTCTTCGCGGGCGGCGCGGCCTGGCTGTACCGGAAGGACACGCTGAAGGCGTGAGCACGACGACGGAAGACCGGCGGACCGGGATGCCGAAGCGCACCCCCCTGGGCTGGCCGCCCCGCAACCGGCGCGAGCTGCTGGTCAAGACCCTGTGGATCGGCGTCTGGCTGATCTTCCTCAGCTCGCCGGTCGAGGACCTGGTGGGCGGCGGCCACGGCACCGGCGCCACCGTGGCCGGCGCGCTCGGCCTGACCGTCTTCGTGGGCGTCTACCTGACGCTGGTCTTCCGCAACATCGGCCGGCCGTTCTCCCCGCGGGTCGTGCTCACGCTGGGCGGGATCCTCGGCGTCCTCGCCCCCGTGCTGGCCTGGACCCTCGGCGGCGCCTGGCTGGGCCTCTTCGTCTACCTGTCGGTCGCCTGGGGGGCGACCCTGCCGCTGCGGGCGGCCTACTGGGCCATCCCGGCCTCCGCCGTGGCGATGTACCTGATCGGCCTGCACTCCGACGAGAACGAGGCGCGCGGCCTGGTCGTGCTGGTCCTCCTCATCGGGTTCGCGATGACGGGCGTGGGCCAACTGGTCAGGACCACCATCGAGTTGCGCAAGGCGCGGGCCACCGTCGCCCAGCTGGCCGCCAACGAGGAGCGGCTGCGTCTCGCCCGGGACCTGCACGACCTGCTCGGCCACTCGCTGTCGCTGATCACGCTGAAGAGCGAGCTGGCCGGCCGGATGCTGCCCGACCACCCCGGCAAGGCGGCCCAGCAGGTCGCCGACATCGAACAGGTCAGCCGGCAGGCCCTGGTCGACGTCCGGGAGGCCGTCACCGGCTACCGGCGCCCCCGGCTCGCCGCCGAACTCGCCGGCACCGAGGTCGCGCTCAGCGCCGCCGGCGTCACCGCCGAGGTGCCCGCCGAACCCGATCTCACCGGCGTCCCCGAGGAGGCCGAGTCCGCGCTCGCCTGGGCGCTGCGCGAGGCGGTCACCAACGTGGTCCGGCACAGCGGCGCCGACCGCTGCGTCGTCCAGCTGCTGCACCGCCAGACCCTCGACGGGCCGGTGCTCGAACTCACCGTCGAGAACAACGGATCCGGCGGCTCCGGCAAGGGGCCCGGCAACGGCCTGACCGGCCTGACCGAGCGGCTGGAGAAGGCCGGCGGCGGCCTGGAGGCGGGCCGGGTCAAGCACGGGTTCCGGCTCGTCGCCCGCGTGCCCACGGCCCCCGCGGCCGACGTAGGATCCGGGGCATGACGAGCACGATCAAGGTCCTGCTGGCCGAGGACCAGTCGATGGTCCGCGAGGCGCTGGCCGCGCTGCTCGGCCTGGAGGACGACATCGAGGTCGTCGCCCAGGTCGCGCGCGGCGACGAGGTGCTCGCGGCCGTCGGCGCGCACGGCGTGGACGTGGCGCTGCTCGACATCGAGATGCCCGGCTGCACCGGCATCGAGGCGGCCGCCCGGGTGCACCGGGAGTTCCCGCGGGTCAAGCTGGTCGTCCTCACCACCTTCGGCCGGCCCGGCTACCTGCGCAGCGCCATGGAGGCGGGCGCCGACGCCTTCCTCGTCAAGGACGCGCCGGCCGCCCAGCTCGCCGAGGCGATCCGCAAGGTGCTGGCCGGCGAGCGGGTCATCGACCCCACCCTGGCCGCCGCCGCGCTCGCCGAGGGCGCCAACCCCCTCACCGAACGCGAACGCGAGGTGCTCCGAGCGGCGGCCGACGGCTCCACCAACGCCGAGCTGGCCCGGACCCTCCACCTGTCCCAGGGCACGGTCCGCAACTACCTGTCGACGGCCATCCAGAAGCTGGCGGTCCGCAACAGGGCGGAAGCGGTCCGCACGGCCCGGGACAAGGGGTGGCTCTGAGGCGTGCTCAGTTGAGTTTGGCCCGTGCGATGCGTGCCTCCTGCCGTACCTTCAGGGCCGCCGACTCGTCGACCACCTCGATCAGGTCGGCGTAGGCCGCCAGCTCCTCGGAGCCGGCGACGAACTCTCCGCGCTGCACCAGCAGTTGCCCGCGCTCGTAGCGCAGCCGCGCCGGGTGCGAGGGGATGAGCAGCGCGAGGTCCACGGCCCGCAGCGCCACGTCCGAGCGCTCCGGCCGGGCCGCCGCCCACGCGCGGATGTTGTTGAGGATCCGCTGGACGACTTCCAGCGGCGCCGCCGGCTCCAGCATCGAGGGGTCCAGCGGAGCCCCCGTGGCCCCCGCCACCAGCAGCTCGGTGTCCGTCCCGGTCAGCACCCGGCCGCCGTCGAACGGATCGGCCAGCACCTGCTCCGCCGCCGCTCCGAACCCGACCACGAAGTGCCCGGGCAGCGCCACCCCGTACACCGGAGCCCCCGCCCGGCGCGCGACCTCCAGCCACACCACCGACAGCAGGATGGGCAGCCCGCGCCGCCGCCGCAGCACCTCGTGCAGCAGGGACGACTCCAGCCGCTGGTAGTCGCCCGGCGTGCCGTGGAACTCGTGGCGGGCGCCGAGCAGCCGGTGCACGGCCTCCGCCCAGGCGCGCGGCCCGCCCGGCCGGTACGGCAGTTCGCCCGCCAGCCGGTCCAGCTCCGCCTGCGCGGTGTCGATGCCGGTCTCGTCCAGCGAGCCGTCCGCCTCGGCGCCGATCAGCAGGCACAGCGCGGACAGGTCCGGACGTTCGGAGCGGGCCTCCTCGGCGAACCGGCGCCGCAGCTCGGCGGAGCGCTCCGGCGGGGGCGGGTACGGGGGCGGCAGATACGGATGATGCATGGCAGGCTCATGCCCTTCCACGGCGGTTCCTACGACCGTCCGGGGCCGGCGGGCGTCTCCGGCTCCTCCGGTGCCCGGTAGTGGTGGTAGGCGTGGTGCGGGGTGAAACCGAGCGCGCGGTAGAGCGCCCGGCCGCCCTCGTTGTCCGCCTCCACCTGGAGCCAGGCCGCCGAGGCGCCCTCGTCCAGCGCGCGCCGGGCCAGCGCGGCCATCACCTCGGTGGCCAGCCCCTGCCGCCGCCGGCCGGGGTCCACCTCGACGGCGGCGAACCCGGCCCATCGCCCGTCCACGACACACCGCCCGATCGCCGCAGGCGGCTCACCGGCCCCGGCACCGGGCACGGACGCGAACCACACGGACGGGTCCGCCCCGCTCCGGGCCGCCTCCGGGCGGGAGGAGGCCGACCCGAGCACCCGCAGGGCCACCTCGCTCACCCCCTTGCGCTGGTACCGGGCGAGCCAGGCCTCGTCCGCCGTCCGGGACAGGACCACACCCGCGCCCCCGGCCCGGTCCGCGACCGGCGCCAGGGCACCGGTCCACAGCTCGGCGGTCACCTCCCGCACCCAGCCGCGCCGCTCCAGCTCCGCGCACAGCAGTTCCTGCGTGCCCTCGGCGCCGGTCGCGGTCTGCACGTAGGCGGGCAGGCCACGCTCGCCGTACCAGCGTCGTACGGCGTCCAGGGCCGCGTCGAGCGGAAGACCGGGATCGCCGAGCGGCAGCACGCTGTTGGCCCGCCGGGTGAAGCCCACCCGGCGGCCGGCCGGACGCTCCCCAGGTGCCGAGGGCCCGGCGGGGTCCCCGTCGCGCGGCGGCGTTCCGGCCGCCGCCCGCAGTTCCCACTCGCCGAGCCGCTCGCTCTCCACCGGCCGCCACGCCCGCGCGGCGATGCGCGCGAGTTCCGGGTACGTGGCGGCCGGCCCCCTGCGACGCGCCGGGGCGGCCGGCACGACCTTCCCCGCGACCAGCGTGGATTGCGCGATTCGGACACTTTTGCCGTCCCGCTGTGTGATCATGAGCACGCCACCGTCCCATGATGTGAGAACACCCACCGTGTCAGTGAACTTCTCCGGTCCCGAGCCTGGTTCGCCCATGCGCCGTACAGAGACTCGTTTCCCCACGTCAGCAGGGGTGATTCGGACTTCCAGGCGTCCTGTCGCCGAGATTTCCACTGGTCAGTTCACCCCTCCTGTTCGGATCATGCTCCGGAACGGAGATACTAGGGGCGGGCATCGACGACGCCGCGCTCCCGCGCGCCAGGCGGCGGAGCCTGAGGAGGCCCGCCAGCGCCCTATCGAGGAGGAACGACAGCGTGACCTACGTCATCGCGCAGCCTTGTGTCGACGTCAAGGACAAGGCGTGCATCGAGGAGTGCCCGGTCGACTGCATCTACGAGGGCCAGCGGTCCTTGTACATCCACCCGGACGAATGCGTCGACTGTGGTGCCTGTGAGCCGGTCTGCCCGGTCGAGGCGATCTTCTACGAGGACGACGTCCCGGAGGAGTGGAAGGACTACTACAAGGCGAACGTCGAGTTCTTCGACGAGCTGGGCTCGCCCGGCGGTGCCAGCAAGCTGGGGCTGATCGAGCGCGACCACCCCTTCGTCGCCGCGCTGCCGCCGCAGGGCGAGTGACCGTCTAAGCGCCAAGCGGCCCGCTCCCCGGTTCCCGGCTCGACCCCGAACCGGGGCACCCGCGCCGCCTCGGTCCCGTACGGCCCGATCGTCCCGATCACCGCCGTACGGGACCGAGGCGTTTGCCGCACCGTACGAAAGAGAGCCTGATTCCCGTGTCCGCTGTCACCGCCCGCCTTCCCGACTTCCCCTGGGACAAGCTGGCCCCGTACAAGGAAACGGCCTCGGCCCACCCGGACGGCATCGTCGACCTCTCCGTCGGCACCCCGGTCGACCCGGTCCCCGAGCTGATCCAGAAGGCCCTGATCGACGCGGCCGACTCGCCGGGCTACCCGACCGTCTGGGGCACCCCCGCGCTGCGCGACGCGATCACCGGGTGGCTGGAGCGCCGTCTGGGCGCCCGCGGTGTCACCCACCGCCATGTCCTGCCCGTGGTCGGCTCCAAGGAACTGGTGGCCTGGCTGCCCACCCAGCTCGGTCTCGGCCCCGGCGACAAGGTCGCCTACCCCCGCCTGGCCTACCCCACCTACGAGGTCGGTGCCCGCCTCGCCCGCGCCGAGTACGAGGTCTACGACGACCCGCGCGAGCTGGACCCGGCGAACCTGAAGCTCCTCTGGCTGAACTCCCCGTCCAACCCGACGGGCAGGGTGCTGTCCCGGCAGGAGCTGGCGGACATCGTCGCCTGGGCCCGCGCCCACGGTGTCCTGGTGTTCTCCGACGAGTGCTACCTGGAGCTGGGCTGGGAGGCCGACCCGGTCTCGGTCCTGCACCCGGACGTCAACGGCGGCTCCTACGACGGCATCGTCGCCGTCCACTCCCTCTCCAAGCGCTCCAACCTGGCGGGCTACCGCGCGGCCTTCATCGCCGGCGACCCGGCCGTCCTGGGCCCGCTGCTGGAGATCCGCAAGCACGGCGGCCTGATGACCGCCGCGCCCACGCAGGCCGCGGTCGTGGCCGCCCTCGGCGACGACGCCCACGTCCAGGAGCAGCGCGAGCGCTACGCGGCCCGCCGCGAGGCCCTCCGGGCGGCCCTCCTCGCCAAGGGCTTCCGCATCGAGCACAGCGAGGCGAGCCTCTACCTCTGGGCCACCCGGGACGAGTCCTGCTGGGAGACGGTCGCCCAGCTGGCCGCCCTGGGCATCCTGGTGGCCCCGGGCGACTTCTACGGCGAGGCGGGCAGGAACCACGTCCGGGTGGCCGTCACGGCGACGGACGAACGCGTACAGGCGGCGGTGGCCCGCCTGACGGCGTAACCCGCCCGTCCCCGCGGACACGGGCCGCAGCCCGGCCCGTCCGGCGGTGTGGCGGGCCCGACGGTGTGGCGCGCCCGCCCGTTCCCGCCGACGCGGGCACAAGAGACCGGCGGGGCCCCGGGTGAACCCGGGACCCCGCCGGCGGTGGCAGCCGTGTGATCAGCCGATCGGCAGGCCCTTGACCGGCAGGTTGGACGTCGGCAGGCCGCCCTTCGCCGTGCCCACGGCAGCGTCCCCGAGGACACCGCCCGCGGTCGCGGCCGCGTCCCCCGCGGCCTGCTGCGCCGCGGGCGCCGCCTTCTTCACGACACCGCCGCCGGCCTTGCCGGCGGCCGGCAGCGCCTGCTCCACCGCCTTGCCGCCGGCGCGGCCCGCGAGCGCGGTGACGTTCTGCGCGGCACCGTCGACGGTGGTGGCGACGTGCGCCGCGTCCGGCGTGGCCATACCGCTCAGGTTCGGGGTGGCCGCCGGCAGGGTCGTGGCCGCACCGGCGGAGCCGGCCGCACCGACCCCGGCAGCCGCTCCCGCTGCGACGAGCAGCGCGGCACGGGCGATCCGGCGGGTCAGAGGGAGGGACATGATGCTCCATTCGACGGGAGAGAACGGTGTGCGTCCAAGCTCGGGTCCGGCCCGGACGCCGTGACTACCGCTCGAAGCCCGCGAAGGTTGCGGACGCCCCAGGTAAAGAATGGATAACGCATCGCATTATCAGGTGTGGATAAAAATGGGCAAAGACCGTCTGCCGCTACCTGCGCAGAATCCTTCCAGCCCTTGATTTCCAAGAGAATCCGCGTCCGGCCCACACCTCACCCCGACGGCCCCGCGACCCGGGGCCGCACAACCCGTGGGAGTGATCCGCCGTACTACTGTCCGGTCACGATCCGGACCGTGCCCACGGACCTCTCCGCCCCGCCCGCCCCCGCCGAGGAAACGGCCTTCCACACGCTGCCGCCGCTCCCCGCGGTCCACTCCCGCCCCGCGTACGACACGCGGTCGATGTGCAGTGCCGACGCGTTGGCGACCGCCCACTGCGCCAGCTGCCAGCCGCGCGCCCGCTCGTCGCGCCCGCTCGCGTCCGTCCTCGTGCCCTCGGGCACCGGAACGGTCACCGTCCGCCCGTGCGCGGTCGCGGTCACGCTCGGCGACGGAGACGGCGACGGCACGGGCGTCCCGCCCACCTCCGCCCCGGCCTCCTGCAGCGCGTCCCGCCCGAAGTCCCGGACCAGCGCGGCCCGTACCGCGTCCGGGCCGGTCGCCGCGGCCGTGCGCTGCGGACGCCCGTCACAGGTCAAGGCGGCCGCCGCACGGCCGGTCAGCGCGCCGGCCAGCAGCGAGGCGTCCGGCTCGTGCTTGGCGTACGCCTCCGGGTAGCCGCTGCGCTGCACCCGCTGCGCGGCCACCGTCAGCGGCAGATCGGTGTAGTTCGGCACCTTGTCCAGGTGCGCGTAGAAGATGCCCGCCGCGTACGCGGGGTCCATGATCTGCCGCTCGGTGCCCCAGCCCTGCGAGGGGCGCTGCTGGAACAGGCCCAGCGAATCCCGGTCGCCGTGCTCGATGTTCCGCAGCCCCGACTCCTGGAGGGCGGTCGCCAGCGCGATCGTCACGGCCCGCTCGGGCATCCCGCGTGCGGTGCCGACCGCGGCGATCGTCGCCGCGTTCACCGCCTGCTCGGGCGTGAACTCGTACGAGGCCCCCTCGCCGGAGGCCGGGAGCACCGTGCAGCCGCGCGCTCCGCCGCCGGTGACGTACTGCACCACGAGGTACGCGGCGACGCCGCAGAGGACCAACAGGGCCGCGGCGAACCGGAAGAGGCGGCCGCGGCGCTTGGGGCGGGTGGGGGACGGCTCTGACACGCGTACAAGGTACTGGAGCCCCGCCGGACCCTCACGAGGGGTCCGTACGCCGGGGACGGCCCGGTCCACCGACCGGCGCGCTAGGGTCGGGGCCATGGCCGACACCTCGCTTGACCTCACGCTGGACGCCGCCGCGCTCACCGCGCAGCTCGTGGACTTCCCGTCCGAGAGCGGCACCGAGAAGCCCCTCGCGGACGCGATCGAGGCCGCCCTGCGCGCCCTGCCGCACCTGACGGTGGACCGCCACGGCAACAACGTGATCGCCCGCACGAACCTGGGCCACGCCGAGCGTGTCGTCCTGGCCGGCCACATCGACACCGTCCCGATCGCGGACAACGTGCCCTCCCGGCTCGACGAGGACGGCGTGCTGTGGGGCTGCGGAACCTGCGACATGAAGTCGGGCGTGGCGGTGCAGCTGCGCATCGCGGCCACGGTCCCCGCCCCCAACCGCGATCTGACCTTCGTCTTCTACGACAACGAGGAGGTCGCCGCCGACCTCAACGGCCTCAAGCACGTCGCCGAGGCCCACCCCGACTGGCTGGCGGGCGACTTCGCGGTCCTGCTGGAGCCCTCCGACGGGGAGGTCGAGGGCGGCTGCCAGGGCACGCTGCGGGTGCTGCTCAGGACCAAGGGGGAGCGGGCCCACTCGGCGCGCGGCTGGATGGGCGCCAACGCCATCCACGCCGCCGCTCCCATCCTGGCCCGTCTGGCCTCCTACGAGGCGCGCCGGCCGCTCATCGACGGCCTGGAGTACCGCGAGGGCCTGAACGCGGTGGCCGTCGGCGGGGGAGTCGCCGGGAACGTCATCCCCGACGAGTGCGTGGTGACGGTCAACTTCCGCTACGCCCCCGACCGCACCGAGGAGGAGGCGATCGCACACGTCCGCGAGGTGTTCGCGGACTGCGGTGTCGAGGAGTTCGTGGTCGACGACCACAGCCCCGGCGCGCTGCCCGGCCTCTCGCACCCGGCCGCGGTGGCCTTCATCGAGGCGGTCGGCGGCACCCCGCGGCCCAAGTTCGGCTGGACGGACGTGTCCCGCTTCTCCGCGCTCGGCGTCCCCGCCGTCAACTACGGCCCCGGCAACCCGCTCTTGGCCCACAAGCGCGACGAGCGCGTGGAGACCGCGAAGATCCTCGCCGGCGAGGAGCGCCTGCGGAACTGGCTCACCGCGTAGGGAGCCCGTTCGCCGCATGCGTGGCGGACATGCGCATGTCCCCCCTCCGTAACCCGGGTGGATCTAGTCTGAGATCGAACTACCGGCAAGCGGAGGGAGCGCACATGGCTACCGGAAACCCCGAGGGGAAGAAGCAGCCGCCGGACGAGCAGCGGCTCGGACCGGTCCTCCGACGGCGGGGCCAGGTCACCGCCAGTACGACCGACCAGCGGCTGCTGGACGCGGGCGGTCCCTCGGACTGGGTCCACACGGACCCCTGGCGTGTGCTGCGCATCCAGTCGGAGTTCATCGAGGGCTTCGGCACCCTGGCCGAACTCCCGCCCGCCATCAGCGTGTTCGGCTCGGCCCGGACCACGGTGGACTCGCCGGAGTACGACGCGGGGGTGCGGCTCGGCCGGGGGCTGGTGGAAGCCGGCTGGGCGGTCATCACGGGCGGCGGTCCGGGAGCCATGGAGGCGGCCAACAAGGGGGCGTGCGAGGCGGGTGGCACCTCGGTCGGCCTCGGCATCGAACTGCCCTTCGAGCAGGGGCTCAACCCGTACGTCGACATCGGCCTGAACTTCCGGTACTTCTTCGTCCGGAAGATGATGTTCGTGAAGTACGCGCAGGGCTTCGTGGTCCTCCCCGGCGGCCTCGGCACCCTCGACGAGCTGTTCGAGGCCCTGACCCTGGTCCAGACGCAGAAGGTCACCCGCTTCCCGATCGTCCTGTTCGGCAGCGAGTACTGGGGCGGCCTGGTGGACTGGCTGCGGAACACGCTGGTCGCCCAGGGCAAGGCGGCGGAGAAGGACCTGCTCCTGTTCCACCTGACGGACGACGTGGAGGAGGCGGTGGCGCTGGTGTCGAAGGAGGCGGGCCGCTAGCACGGGGCCGCGACCGGCCTCGCCGCCCGCCCGACCCGCCCGCTCGGCACAGGCGGCCGGGGAGTCCGGGGCACGGGCTCCCCGTCCCCGCACCTGCCCCCGGCCGGCCCGGTCGGCCGGGGCGTCGCTCCCGGCCGCCCCGGGCGCGTGGGGGCGGGCGAGGAGGCAGGGGTCAGGCCAGGCCGCGGCGGGCCACCGCGGGAGGGCGGTGTCCCGCGATCGACGCCACCATCTCCAGGACCTGCCGGGTCTCCGCCACCTCGTGCACCCGGTATACCTGCGCCCCGAGCCACGCGGAAACGGCGGTCGTCGCCAGCGTGCCGATCAGCCGTTCCTTCACCGGCCGGTCCAGCGTCTCGCCGACGAAGTCCTTGTTGGACAGCGACACCAGCACCGGCCACCCCGTGGCCACCATCTCGTCCAGCCGCCGCGTGGCCTCCAGACTGTGCCGCGTGTTCTTCCCGAAGTCGTGCCCGGGGTCGATCAGCACCGACTCCCGCGGCACCCCCAGCGCCACCGCCCGCTCGGCCAGCCCCAGGGTCACCTCCAGGATGTCGTCCACGACGTCGTCGTACGTCACCCGGTGCGGGCGGGTGCGCGGCTCCACGCCACCCGCGTGCGTGCACACCAGCCCCACCCCGTACCGCGCCGCGACCTCCGCGAGCCCCGGGTCGACCCCGCCCCACGCGTCGTTCAGCAGATCCGCGCCCGCCTCGCACACGGCCTCGCCGACCTCGGCCCGCCAGGTGTCGACGCTGATGATCACCTCGGGGAACCGGCGCCGCACCTCGGCGACGAAACCGACCGTCCGGCGCGCCTCCTCCCGGGCCGTGACCTCTTCCCCGGGCCCGGCCTTGACACCGCCGATGTCGATGATCGCGGCGCCCTCGGCCACCGCCTGCTCCACCCGCGCCAGGGCCGGCTCGTCGCGGAAGGTGGCTCCTTGGTCGTAGAAGGAATCCGGGGTCCGGTTCACGATCGCCATGATCACCGGCTCGTGCGGCCCGAATTCCCGCCTGCCCAGCCTGAGCATCCGCTGTGACCTCTCCTAGTACGTCCCGCAGTACGGCCGCCTGTGACCCTAACTGTCAGACTCGCATGGCACGATCGGACCCTGACAGATTCGGCTTCCGGCACAGCGACCGGTACGAGCGTGGGGACCTTACGGCGATGGTGATGTTCTTGTTCCTGGTCGTCGCGCTGGCCGTCGTGGTCGCCGCGGTGACCCTGGCCGTGGTGGGCGGCGGGGAGAACGCCCCGCTGCCCGAGGTGGCGCCCGAACGGCTCCAGGACCCCCTGCCCGCGGACCGCCCGGTGGGCCGCGCCGACGTGGAGAGCCTGCGCTTCCCGCTCGCACCCCGCGGCTACCGCATGGCGGACGTCGACGACGCGCTCGGCCGGCTCGCCGCCGAACTGGCGGAGCGGGACGCCCGCATCGCCGACCTGGAGTCGGCGCTGGCCGGTGCCAGAGCCGCCGCCGCGCACGTGCACCAGGCGCGGGCGGACAAGAGCGAGGGACCGGAGGACCAGCGATGACGACCGGAGCGGCCACTGCCGGCCCGGACGGCGCCCTGCGCTGCCCCTGGGCCCTGTCCACCGACGACTACGTGGCGTACCACGACGAGGAGTGGGGCCGTCCGGTCCACGGCGACGACGCCCTCTTCGAGCGGCTCAGCCTGGAGGCCTTCCAGTCGGGCCTGTCCTGGATCACCATCCTCCGCCGCCGCCCGGGCTTCCGCACGGCGTTCGCCGGGTTCCGCATCGAGAAGGTCGCCGCTTTCACGGACGCCGACCGCGAGCGCCTGCTGGCCGACCCGGGCATCATCCGCAACCGCGCCAAGATCGACGCCACCGTCGCCAACGCGCGCGTGCTGGCCGACTGGGCCGAGGGCGACCTGGACGACCTGATCTGGTCCCACGCTCCCGACCGGGCCACCCGCCCGGCCCCGAAGACCCTCGCCGACGTCCCGGCGGTCACCCCGCAGTCCACGGCCCTGTCCAAGGCCCTGAAGAAGCGCGGTCTCCGATTCGTCGGCCCGACGACGGCGTACGCGTTGATGCAGGCGTGCGGACTGGTCGACGACCACTTGGAGACGTGCGTGGCCCGCGGCGCCCGGTAGGACCGCGGGCGCCCGGCGGACGCCCGCGGCGGCGTACGCCGGGCTACCGCCCCAGGTACTTGGGCTTCTCCTTGTTCACGAAGGCCTGCACGGCGATCGCGTGGTCCTCGGACTGCCCCGCGCGCGTCTGCAGCTCGTCCTCCTTCTCCAGCGTCTCGTCCAGGGAGTGCGTCAAGCCGTACGCCACCGCCTCCTTGAGCGCCGCGTACGCCACCGTCGGCCCTTCGGCCAGCGCCCGGGCCACCTTCTCGGCCTCGGCGCGCAGCTCGGCCGACGGGACGATCCGGTTGGCGATGCCCAGTTCCAGCGCGTCCTGGGCGGTGATGCTGCGCGGGAAGAGCAGCAGGTCGGCGGCGCGGCTCGGGCCGATCACCCGGGGCAGCGTCCAGGAGACGCCCGAGTCGGCGGTCAGCGCCACCCCCGCGAACGACGTGTTGAACGCGGCGGTGTCGGCCACCAGCCGGTAGTCCGCGGCGAGCGCGAAACCGAACCCGGCCCCGGCCGCGACGCCGTTCACCGCCGCGACCACCGGCTTCGGCGCCCCGGCGAGTGCCCGCAGGATGGGGTTGTAGTGCTCCTTGACCGTGCTCATCGTCTGCCCGGATCCGGAGGCCCGGTCCGACGCGAGCAGCCCGATGTGTTCCTTGAGGTCCTGGCCCACGCAGAAGGCCCGGTCCCCGGCGGCGGTCAGCAGGATCGCCCGGACGGCGGTGTCGCCGGCCGCCGATTCCGCCGCCTCCCGGAGGGCGACCTTGGTCGCGACGTTCAGCGCGTTCATCGCCTCGGGGCGGTTCAGCGTGATCGTCGCGAGTCCGTCGCTCACCTCGTAGAGCACGGTGTCGGCCATGGCGCATCCCCTTCGGTCGCGGCGGGTGACGTACCGCTCAGTACGTCCCTCTCTGAGGACAGCATGGCGGAGATCGCCGCCCACCGGCCGGACGGGACGTGTGACCTGCGTCAAAGAAAACCGGACCGGAGTCGGTGGCCGGATCTCCGTGCGGTGGCGCAGTATCGCAGTCACATCGCCGAATTGGGTGGTTTTGCTCGCGCGCGTTGCCCAAGCGATGCCGACTGATGTTGGTCATCGGGTCCTGCGATGCGGGATAATGGCTGGGAAGCAATGTGTTCGATGCCGGTGTCGCGTGTCCGCTTTGGATGGCGGTTGCCCTCTGGGGGGCCGTCGGCAGACGATGAGCTGGTTTCAGGAAGGGGAACGAGCATGGCGGCCATGAAGCCGCGGACGGGCGATGGCCCGCTCGAGGTGACCAAGGAGGGGCGGGGCATCGTCATGCGCGTTCCGCTCGAAGGCGGCGGTCGACTCGTCGTCGAGCTGACCCCTGACGAGGCCGAGGCGCTTGGCGACGCCCTCAAGAAGGTCGTCGTCTGACGTCCCAACGATCCTGTCCTTGCGGCTGCCCCGGCATCGTACGCGGTGTCGGGGCAGCCGCGTTCCGGGGGCCGTGACGGCCCCGGCCACCGCTCGACGGGGTCCGGCGGTCACCGCTCGGCAGGGTCCGGCGGTCACCGCTTGACGGCGCACAGCAGCCCGTCGCCCACCGGGAGCAGCGACGACACCAGTTCCTGGCTCTCCCGCACGGTGCGCAGCAGTTCCCGCAGCCGCAACACCTCGGTCGGCTGCGGCCCCGAGTCGACCGTACGACCGTTGGCGAAGACCCCTTCGAAGACCACCAGTCCGCCCGGCCGCAGCAGACGCAACGATTCAGCTAGATAGTCCGGGTACTCCAGCCGGTCTCCGTCGCAGAAGACGAGGTCGTAGCCGGCGTCCGCGAGCCGCGGCAGCACGTCCAGGGCGCGGCCGGGGATGAAACGGGCCCGGTTGCTGGCGAAACCGCAGACGCGGAAGGCCTGCCGGGCGAACTGCTGGTGGTCCGGCTCCGGGTCCACCGTGGTGAGCACCCCGTCCGGCCGCATCCCGTGCAGCAGATGGATCCCGGACACCCCGCAGCCCGTGCCGATCTCCGCGACGGCCTTCGCGTCCACCGAGGCGGCGAGCAGTCGCAGCGCGGCGCCCGTGCTGGGCGTCACCGAGCGCAGCCCTGCCTCCCGGGCCCGGTCACGGGCCCAGTGCAGCGCTTCGTCCTCGGCGACAAAGGCGTCGGCGAACGCCCAGCTCGTCTGCCGGTTGCCGGTAATGACCCTCTCCTGTCCCCTGGTTGCCTGGGCGTGACTGTATCCGTTGGCGGCGGGAACCCGCAGATGGGACCGTGCGTTTAAGGGGTGGGGGCGGTGGCCCGGGACGCGACGGGGGGTAAGAGATGGATCAGGACGCCGAGCACATGCTGACGCAGCCGTATGAGCCGTATCAGCCCAGATCAAATTCTCGTAAAACCGCTTATCCGGTCCTAACGGGCGAGGTGGCTATGGTAGGGGCTCCACTGGACACCACCAGAGCCGACAGGGGAGGTGCGGCTGCGCCCGGGGACCGGGGCGGAGTGCTGCGGCGCTTCCTCGGGTCGGCGGGTAGGCCGAAATCCGTGACCGACACCGCTGCTGACCACCACGCCGCCGGTTTCGCCGCAGGCGAGACCCAGACCGCGACCTTCACCACCGACGCGGACGGGCAGGCGTGGACTCCGCCCACGTGGGACGAGATCGTCAGCACGCACAGCGCCCGCGTCTACCGGCTCGCGTACCGCCTGACGGGCAACCAGCACGACGCCGAGGACCTCACCCAGGAGGTCTTCGTCCGCGTCTTCCGCTCCCTGTCGACGTACTCGCCGGGCACCTTCGAGGGCTGGCTGCACCGCATCACCACGAACCTCTTCCTGGACATGGTCCGGCGCAAGCAGCGCATCCGCTTCGACGCCCTCGGGGAGGACGCGGCCGAGCGCCTGGCCAGCCGCGAACCCACCCCGCAGCAGCTCTTCAACGACGCCCACTTCGACGCCGACGTCCAGCAGGCCCTCGACACCCTGGCGCCCGAGTTCCGTGCCGCCGTCGTCCTGTGCGACATCGAAGGACTGTCGTACGAGGAGATCGCCGCCACCCTCGGCGTGAAGCTCGGCACGGTCCGCTCCCGTATCCACCGCGGCCGGTCCCAGCTCCGCAAGGCCCTCGCGCACCGCTCCCCGGAGGCCCGCGCGGCCGAGCGGCGCTCCTTCCTGGCCCGTGTCCCCGCTCTGGGAGGAGGGGGCGCGACCGCGTGACCGGATCACGGCCGAAACCCGTCGAGGAGCCGCATCTCGCGGAGCAGCACCTCGGAGACCGGCTCTCCGCCCTGGTGGACGGGGAGCTGGGACATGAGACGCGAGAGCGCGTCCTCGCCCATCTGGCGACCTGCGCCCGGTGCAAGGCGGAGGCGGACGCCCAGCGTGCGCTGAAGAACGTGTTCGCGGCGGCGGCCCCGCCCCCGCTCTCGGAGAGCTTCCTGGCCCGGCTCCAGGGGCTGCCCGGGGGAGGTGACCTGGACGGCGGCGGCACGCCGCCCCCCGGGGGCGGACTCCTCGGAAGCGGCCCCGCCGCCGAAGCCTCCGGCGTCCTCGGCGTGAGGCGCGGTGACCGCCTCCCGTTCGGATACGTCCCCGCCGGCCCGCACGGCTTCGTCCCCGCGCCCGAGGACCGCGTTCCCGCGCCCGAGGACCGCGGCTTCCGCATCCATCCCGTCGGCCGCCCGGACGACGGCCGCTCCGGCTCCCGCGGGCTGCGCTTCGCGGTCGCCGCGGCCGGTGCGGTGTCGCTGGCCGCGGTCGCCCTCGGCGGCGTGACCACCGCCTTCCCCGGCGACCTGACCACGGACGCCCGCGGCGGCTCCGGCGCCGGCAGCAACGTGACTCCGGCGCGCACCGCGGGCACCGGAGCGGGCGGGGGAGCGGCCACGCCGGACACCCAGCGCCGCCGCCCGGCGGGACCGCTGCTCGCCCAGGGCGGCGCGCTGCTCGGGCCGGTCCCGGTGGCGCCGACCGCCCTGTCCGCGCCGCTGCTGCCCGGGGTGCCCGCCCCGGACACCGGGGTGGCCCGGACCGGCCTGGTGCACGGCCTGACCACGCCGGTGTTCGCCGGTGCGGCGGCCGTCTCCCCGCTGATACGCCCGCTCGACGCGACCGTGGCCCTCCCGCGCACCGACGGGGCCACGACCCCCGGAGTCACCGGCTCCGGCCTGCTGTCCGCCCCCGTCCCCGACACCCCCGCCGCTCCCTCCGTCCCCTCGGCCTCCCCGGTTCCTCCCGGCACGCCCCGGCAGTCGCCCTGACCGGCCACTGCGCCACGGCCCGGGAACCTGGTTGAATCCTGTGCAGCCGTGCCCGCGGCGATGACCCGGGGCGGTAGACGTCGTCCCGTGGCCGTCGCAGCGCGCGGCCGCGGCCCAGCCGTGGGGAGAGCATGAACGAGGGGAACCGTGTCCCGCCGGTGGCCGAACCGGAGGGAGCGGCGGGAGTGACACCGGCCGGCCGGACGGAGAGCGCCGGGGGCGGCGTGCCGGACACCAGCGCTCCGGACGGTGACTTCGAGCTGGCCAAGCCGGCGCCGGTTCCGCCCGCCGGTGCCGAGAGCGAAGGCGCGGCAGCGACCGGGGAGACCGCCTGGACGGCCCCCGCCGAGCGGCCCAGGCCGCTGCACGACCCCGACCCGTACAGCACCCCGCCGTACGGCGAGCCCGGCCCCTGGGCACCCGCGCCGCCGGTACAGCACCCCGCGGCCACACCGGCGCGGGGGACGCCCGCGCCCACGGCCCCCGCGCCCGTCCCGGCACCCGCGACAGCCGTACCCGCGGCCACGGCCGTCGTACCCGCGGCCCCCGCACCCGCAGCCACGGCCCCCGTACCGCCGGCCGCTTCCGCGCCCCACGTGCCGGCGCAGGCATCGGCGCCCGCGTCCGTGCCTCCCGCGTCCGTGCCGGACGTGGCCGGCGTCCAGCCCGTCGACTCCGGGCCGCAAGGCGCCGGCCCCTGGGGGCGCTACGACCCCTGGGCCGCCGGCTCCGCCCGGGAGCAGGCCCTCACCCGGGGGCCGTTGCAGCAGACCGGTGAAGCGATACCGACGGACCGGCAGCGCACCCGGCGCGCGAAGCGCTTCCTCATCGGATGGACCCTCGTCGTCGCCCTCGTCTCCGCAGGCATCGGCGGAGCCGTCGGCGCCTATGTGGAGAACGGGGGACTCGGTGACGACATACAGCTGCCGCAGGCCGGGAGCGTGCCGGCCGGCCGGGCGCCGGACAGTGTGGCCGGGATCGCCGCCCGCGCCCTGCCCAGCGTGGTCACGCTGCACGTCCGGGGGGCCGACGAGGCGGGCACCGGCACCGGCTTCGTGCTCGACGCGCAGGGACACATCCTCACCAACAACCATGTCGTCGAGCCGGCCGGCTCGGGCGGCGAGATATCCGTGACGTTCAGCAGCGGCGACACCGTCAAGGCCAAGGTCGTCGGCCGGGACAGCGGCTACGACCTCGCCGTCGTCCAGGTGCACGGCGTCCACGGGCTCACCCCGCTGCCGCTCGGCAACTCGGACGACGTCAAGGTGGGCGACCCCGTCGTCGCCATCGGCGCCCCCTTCGACCTGGCCAACACGGTCACCTCCGGCATCATCAGCGCCAAGGAACGGCCGATCACCGCCGGCGGGCAGAAGAGCGACGGCAGCGACGTGTCGTACGTCGACGCGCTCCAGACCGACGCGCCCATCAACCCGGGCAACTCCGGTGGTCCGCTGCTCGACTCGCGGGCCCGGGTCGTCGGCATCAACTCCGCCATCCGCTCGGCCGGCAGCGGATCCGACTCCGAGGGCGGCCAGGCCGGCTCCATCGGCCTCGGCTTCGCCATCCCCGTCAACCAGGCCAGACGCGTCGCCGAGGAATTGATCAACGACGGCCATGCCACGCATCCGGTGATCGGCGTCACCCTGGACATGGGGTACAGCGGCGACGGCGCCCGTATCGACGGCAAGAGCGCGAACGGCGGTCCCGCCGTCGCCCGCGGCGGCCCCGGCGAGCGGGCCGGCCTCAAGGCGGACGACGTCATCACCGAGGTGGAGGGGGAGCGCGTCCACACCGGCCAGGAGCTGATCGTCAAGATCCGCGCCCACCGGCCAGGTGACCGGCTGCGGCTGTCGGTCGAACGCGGGGGGACCGAGCGGGAGGTGTCACTCGTCCTGGGCGCGTCGGAGCAGAACTGACAGAAGTCTCACCTCGGGACGGTACCGGTCGGACAGGAACGCCGGGTACCGTTGAGCGACCGAGGACATCGCAAGGAGCGTCAGGTGTTCAATGACATAGGACCACTGGAGCTGGTGACGATCATCGTGCTCGCCGTGCTCGTCTTCGGTCCGGACAAGCTCCCCAAGGTCATCCAGGACGTGATGCGCACGGTCCGGAAGATCCGCGAGTTCTCGGAGAGCGCCAAGCAGGACATCCGTGACGAACTGGGGCCGGAGTTCAAGAACTTCGAGTTCGAGGACCTCAACCCCAAGACGTTCCTCCGCAAGCAGATGGACAACGACGAGCTGGGGCTGAAGGAGATCCGCAACGGCTTCGACCTGAAGAAGGAGATGGCCGAGGTCACGGACGCGGTCCACAGCCGCGACAGCGATGCGTCCTCGTCGTCGTCCTCGTCGTCCCCTTCGTCGTCCGGTGGGCGCGTCGACATGACGAAGAAGCCCGAGACGCCCGGCGACGACGACCGTCCGCCCTTCGACGCGGACGCCACCTGACCGCCGTCCGCCCCACCGACACGCGCACACGGGCGCACGCCGCGCACGTGACGCGTTTCATAGCGCGAGCCCGTCGCACACGGCCTGAACAGGCCGTTCGTGCGACCCATGCATCCAGCGCCTGCCCTGCCGCCCTCAGCGGTGTGGATATGCTGCCGAGTTGTTGTGCGGACCGGACGCGTACGCCCGAAGGGGGGCGGGCCATCCCGGTCCGGCGAGAGCGAGGAGGCGTCCGGGCAGATGGAGACGACGAGTCGGGTGGGCGCGCAGGCGCCGGCCGCGGAGGGCGGAGAACAGCTCCCCTCTGCCCGGCGCACGGTGGACGCCTATCTCCAGGCGTCCTTCCCGTGGTACGGGCTTGACGAGGCGTTCACGGGGCCGCGCTGGCTGATGCAGGTCGGCACGGCCGCCGACGGTGCCGTCGAGCACGGTTCGATCGGGCACGGCGACGAGCCCTCGGTGCGGGGCGAGTCCGGCGCCGCCGGTGAGCCGCGGGAGAAGTTCGCGGTCGTGGTGACCGTCGCCGCGCAGCCGTCCCGGCGGAGCGCCGACGGCACGGGGTTGCTGGAGGCGACCTCGGTGTCCTCCGCGGCCTGGCTGGCCGGGGTGGGGCTGCTGTCGTTCACCTGGCCCGGCCAGATGGACCACAGTCTGCGCGACGACTGGCTGGACCAGCAGACGGAGACGGCGTGGGCGCTGGCCGACGACCTGGAGGGCCCGGAGTGGTCCACGCTCTCCCTTCCGGTGGACGGGGCGGCGGCCACTTTCTATTACCGGGAGTCGGAGTTCGGCTGGGTGCTGGCCGGCACGACCGGCTCCGGGGTCCACCTCGGGGCGTACGGGCGCGGGATGAGCGCGTACGGGCTGGGATTCGCCGCGGTGAAGGACGTCGCCGCGTACGCCTAGCCGACGGGGCCGGGCCGAAGAGGGGCGCCGATCGTTCTCGGCGCCCCGTCGTCGTGGGGCGTGGTGCCCCGTCGTCGTGGGGCGTGGTGCCCCGTCGTCGTGGGGCGTGGTGCCGGTCGGGCCCGTGCGGGTGCGCTGGGGCCGCTCGCGCAGTTCCCCGCGCCCCTTCCGGGCCGGCTGCCTCGCCGCCCGCCGAGAACCTCTCGGAACGCGCTGAAGGTCCCTCAGGAGCCCCTGAAGACCCCTCAGGGGTTGCTGAGGGTCCCTCAGAACCTCAGAACTTGTTCTTCGGGGTGATGCCCAGGGACAGGCCCGACAGGCCGCGCTGACGGCCGCCCAGCTTTCCGGCGATGGCGCGCAGGGCCGAGCCGGCCGGGGAGTCCGGGTCGGACAGGACCACGGGCTTGCCCTCGTCGCCGCCCTCGCGGAGGCGGACGTCGATCGGGATGTTGCCGAGGACCGGGACCGTCGTGCCGGTGGTGCGGGTCAGGCCGTCGGCGACCAGCTGGCCGCCGCCGGTGCCGAAGACGTCGACCATCTCGCCGCAGTGCGGACAGGGCAGGCCGGACATGTTCTCGACCACGCCGACGATCTTCTGGTGGGTCTGGACGGCGATGGAGCCGGCCCGCTCGGCCACCTCGGCCGCCGCCTGCTGCGGGGTCGTCACGACCAGGATCTCGGCGTTCGGGATCAGCTGGGCCACGGAGATCGCGATGTCGCCCGTGCCGGGCGGGAGGTCCAGCAGCAGGACGTCCAGGTCGCCCCAGTAGACGTCGGCGAGGAACTGCTGGAGGGCGCGGTGCAGCATGGGGCCGCGCCAGACGACCGGGGCGTTGCCCGGGGTGAACATGCCGATGGAGATGACCTTCACGCCGTTCGCCGACGGCGGCATGATCATGTTCTCGACCTGGGTGGGGCGGCCGTCGGCGCCGAGCATGCGCGGCACGCTGTGGCCGTAGATGTCGGCGTCCACGACACCGACCTTCAGACCGTCGGCGGCCATCGCCGCCGCCAGGTTCACCGTCACCGAGGACTTGCCGACACCGCCCTTGCCGGAGGCGACCGCGTAGACCCGGGTGAGGTTGCCCGGCTTGGCGAAGGGGACCTCGCGCTCGGCCTGGCCGCCGCGCAGGGCCGCCGCCAGCTCCTTGCGCTGCTCGTCGCTCATCACGTCCAGGGTGACGTCGACGCGGGTGACGCCCTCGACCCGGGAGACCGCCTCGGTGACACGCTGGGTGATGGTGTCGCGCATCGGGCAGCCGGACACCGTCAGGTACACGGTGACCGCGACCGCTCCGTCCGCGCCGATCTCCACCGATTTGACCATCCCGAGTTCGGTGATCGGGCGGTTGATCTCGGGGTCGTTCACCGTCGCCAGTGCCTCGCGCACCGCGTCTTCCGTAGCCATAAGGACGATGGTACGGCGCTCGGAGGGGCCTCCGGGATGCCCCTCAGCGGTCGTCTGTGTCACGTCCCGGGGGGCGTTCTGCCCGTTCCGCCGGGAATACCACCTGACCGGCGTGCCCGTCGGGGCGGCGCCGCTCCTCCACTTCCTTCACCAGGTCCTGAAGCTCCGAGCGGATCCAGTCGCGGGTGGCCACCTCGCCCAGGCCCATGCGCAGCGCGGCGATCTCCCGGGTCAGGTACTCGGTGTCGGCGATGGACCGCTCGTTCTGCTTGCGGTCCTGCTCCAGGTTGACCCGGTCGCGGTCGTCCTGCCTGTTCTGCGCGAGCAGGATCAGCGGGGCCGCGTAGGACGCCTGGAGGGACAGCATCAGGGTCAGGAAGATGAAGGGGTACTGGTCGAAGCGCAGCGCCTCCGGCGCGGCGACGTTCCACAGCACCCACAGGATGATGACGACCGTCATCCAGACGATGAAGCGTCCGGTGCCCAGGAACCGGGCGATCTTCTCCGACAGCCGGCCGAAGGCCTCCGGGTCCCACTCGGGCAGGAGCCGCCGGCGCGGCGGGCGCGGCTGGTCCAGGCGGGGGCCCCGGGGACGGGTGGCGGCCGTGGCGCCCGCGGGATGGCGCTCGCGGGTCCCGGTCTCGCGCTCAGGAGCCATGGGTGGGCGCCTCCTCCCCCTCGTCCAGATGGAACTCCGTCTCCCGCCAGTCGTCGGGCAGCATGTGGTCCAGCACGTCGTCCACGGTCACCGCGCCGAGCAGCGACCCGGACTCGTCCACCACGGGCGCCGCGACCATGTCGTAGGTGGCGAAGAACCCGGCGATGACCGGCAGGGCGGCGTCCGGGTCCAGGGGCTGGAGATCGTCGTCCAGGACCGAGCTGACCAGGGTGTACGGGGGGTCGCGCAGCAGCCGCTGGAAGTGGACGGTGCCCAGGTATTTGCCGGTCGGGGTCTCGTCCGGCGGGCGGCAGACGTAGACCTGGGCGGCGAGGGCGGGGGAGAGGTCCGGGTTGCGGACCCGGGCGAGGGCGTCGGCGACGGTGGCGTCGGGCCGCAGCACGATCGGCTCCGTCGTCATCAGACCGCCGGCCGTGTGCTCCTCGTACGACATCAGACGGCGCATCTCGGCCGCGTCGGCGGGCTGCATCAGGCTCAGCAGCCGCTCCTTGTCCTCCTCGGGCAGTTCGGAGAGCAGGTCGGCCGCGTCGTCCGGGTCCATCGCCTCCAGCACGTCCGCGGCGCGCTCCTCCTTCAGCTTGCCGAGGATCTCGATCTGGTCGTCCTCCGGCAGCTCTTCGAGCACGTCGGCGAGCCGGTCGTCGTTGAGGGCGGCGGCGACCTCGGCCCGCCGCTTGGCGGACAGGTGGTGCAGGACGTTGGCGAGGTCGGCGGGGCGCAGCTGCTCGAAGGTGGCGAGCAGGCTCTCGGCGCCCTGTCCGTGCTCCTCCAGGGAGAACCCGGTGACGGCCGACCACTCGGCGGTCAGCGTCTCGCCCTTCGCCCGCCGGAAGGCGCTGCCCTTCCTGCCCTTGCGGAGGAAGACGCGGTCGACCTCCCAGTCCCGGCGGGCGGGCAGCTGCTGCACGGACACGTCGAGGACGGTGACCTCCTCGCCGGTCTCGACCAGCGTCACCCGCCGGTCCAGCAGCTCGCCGAAGACCAGCCGCTCGGTGGGCCGCTGCTCGAAGCGGCGGACGTTCATCACGCCGGTGGTGATGACCTGGCCGGACTCGACGCCGGTCACCCGGGTCATGGGCAGGAAGATACGGCGCCGGGTGGACAGTTCGACCACCAGGCCGAGGACGCGCGGGGGCCGTCGCCCGACGCGCAGCATGACGACCAGATCGCGCACGCGTCCCACCTGGTCGCCGTTCGGATCGAAGACGGGGACCCCGGCGAGGTGCGAGACGAAGATCCGGGGGGCACCGGCTGCCATGGCTGTGCTTCCTTTGCTCGCATTGTGCGGGGTTTGCAGTTGTCTGCCCACTCGCGTGCGCTTCAGGCTAGCCCGTACCGATCCAATACGCCCTGGTGAGCGGTCCGTACGGACTGGCTCCGCCGGGCCGGTGGGGCCCCGGTACGCTGCGGTACGCCGCTCACGGACTCGTCAGAAAGGCAGCTCCACCTGTGACTGCGATTCCCCCGGGCCGTACCCGCCGTACCGCGCTGGCCGCCGCGGCCTGCGCGTGGGCCGTGACGGGAGCGATGGTGCTGTCGGGGTGCGGCGGGGACGAGGACCCGGACGCGGGGACGAACGGGGTGGGCAAGCTGTCCGCCGGCAGGATCGAGGCGAAGACGCGGGCCGCCGCGGACGCGGCGTCGGCCGTACGGCTGTCCGGGACCGTGGTCACCAGCGGCCGTACGTACCGGCTGGACATGCGGCTGAAGGACGACGGCGGGACCGGTTCGGTGACCTCGCAGGGGGCGACCTTCAAGCTGCTGCGGGTGGGTCAGGAGCTGTATCTCATGGCCGACGCCGGCTTCTGGAACCACGCCGACGGCAGCGACGGCGCCACGGGCAAGCTGGACGGCAAGTACGTGAAGGTGCCGAAGGGGGATCCGGCGTACAAGAAGTTCAGCGGTTTCACGGACAAGGACGTCCTCCTCGACGGTCTGCTGACACTGCACGGCGCGCTGGCGACGGACGGCCACCACACCGATCAGTCGGGTACCCCCACGATCCGTATCACCGGCGACAAGGGCTCCGGCGGCACGCTGGACGTGTCCCTCCAGGGCAGCCCGTACCCCCTGCGCCTGGTCCGCGGCGGCGACGCGGGCACGCTCCGCTTCTCGGACTGGGGGAAGAGCTTCACCGTGCGGGAACCGGCCGAGTCGGAGACGGTGGACTACGGCAAGCAGCTGCCGGCGTCGTAGCGCCACCGGGACGCCCGCCGGGGCGTCACGGCCGCGAGGCCGGCGGGATCACTTGCGCTTGCGCCGCTTGAACAGCAGCTTCGGCAGGCCCGCCGGTACCGGTTCGCGGGTCGTCGCCGGCGTCGGTACGGGACGCTCCGCCAGGTTGCCGGCCGGTACCGGGGTCACCGCCCCCGTCGGCACCAGGCGCAGCACCCGGCACTCGCGGGCCCAGCGGGCCGGCATCTCCTCGCCGTCGGGGGCGTTCAGCCGCTTGCCCTTCAGCTCGGCGACGGCCGCCTCCCACTCCTCCGAGCCGGACACCAGCTCGGTCACGGTCACCGGGAAGGTCACCAGCCGGCCGCCCTTGTCCTTGCTGCGCACGCTCACCTCGGCGGCGCCGCCGTCGGGCAGCCCCTCCAGCGGCTGCTCACCGGGGCCCCCGCCGACCACGCACACGGCGCCCTCGTGCCAGACATGCCACAGCGCACGCGCGGCCGTGGCGTCGACGCCCCGGACCCAGACCAGGCCGGACTTCTTCGAGGCCTCCTCGATGAGGGCCTGGTCGAGCAGCTGTCTCGTCATGCGCCCCAGCCTATCCAGGCCGGCCGCGCCCGCTCACAGCCAGCCGTTGCGCTTCAGCGTGCGGTGGATGCCGAGGCAGATGACACCGGTGATGGCCATGATCACCGGGTAGCCGAACCGCCAGTGCGTCTCCGGCATGTAGTCGAAGTTCATGCCGTACACCCCGCACACCATCGTCGGTACGGCGACGATCGCGGCCCAGGACGTGATCTTGCGCATGTCCTCGTTCTGCGCGACGGACGCCTGGGCCAGGTTGGCCTGGAGGATGGAGTTGAGGAGTTCGTCGAAGCCCAGCACCTGCTCCTGGACCCGAGCGAGGTGGTCGGCGACGTCCCGGAAGTACTTCTGGATGTCCGGGTCGATCAGCCGCATCGGCCGCTCGCTGAGCAGCTGCATGGGCCGCAGCAGGGGCGCCACCGCGCGCTTGAACTCCAGCACCTCGCGCTTGAGCTGGTAGATCCGCGCCGAGTCCACACCGCGCGAGACCCCGCCCCGGCGGCCGGGCGAGAAGACCTCGGTCTCCACCTCGTCGATGTCGTCCTGCACCGCGTCGGCGACCGCGATGTAGCCGTCCACGACGTGGTCGGCGATGGCGTGCAGCACGGCCGAGGGGCCCTTGGCGAGCAGCTCCGGGTCGTCCTGGAGACGGTGCCGCAGGGCGCGCAGCGAGCCCTGGCCGCCGTGCCGGACGGTGATGAAGAAGTCCCGGCCGGTGAAGCACATGACCTCGCCGGTCTCGACGACCTCGCTGTTGGCGGTGAGCCGGTCGTGCTCGACGTAGTGGATGGTCTTGAAGACGGTGAACAGCGAGTCGTCGTAGCGCTCCAGCTTGGGCCGCTGGTGTGCCTGCACCGCGTCCTCGACGGCCAGCGGGTGCAGTCCGAACTCCCCGGCGATTCCGGCGAATTCCGACTCGGTCGGCTCGTGCAGGCCGATCCAGACGAACCCGCCGTCGCGGCGCACCTGCCGCATCGCCTCCTGCGGGGTCAGCGGCGTGGCACTGGGCACCCGGGCGCCGTCGCGGTAGACGGCGCAGTCGACGACGGCCGACGGCGTCGCGGGGTCGCGCGTGGTGTCGTACGACGGGCTCGCGTCCTTGCGCAGCGAGACGCGGGACGACGGGCGGACCACGGCACGCAGGTCGCGGATCATCGACATGGGCAGGCTCCTTCGCGGGCGGGCAGCGAGAGCGCGAAGCAACGGGTGGAACTACCCGGAATGGGGACGTCCAGACCCTGGATGTTTGGCACGTCCACAAAGCGGGGAGCACCGCACCGTCGCGGTGGCGACTTCGCTACTGATGCAGAACTGATTCAGATCAGACAGATCAGGCAGAGCAAGACGAAGTGCTCTTCCGAGCGACGATGCGCAGGGGAGGCGGCGGCCAGCCGATAGTTACATCAGCAGCCGGAAGAGCGAGTGGTACTGCACGATCGACTTCGATCCATGACAGCCCCACCTCCTCCGGCCGGTCCCTCGTAAGGGAGTCTCGTCGGCGTCGGGACCCGATAGCGACGCTTCAGCGTGCTGCCCCGAACCACCGGCTCAGCGTAGCAGCCGCCCGATGTGTCAAGGCGCCGCTTTGCCCGCTACTGACGAGTTCTATGCTCACCGCATGGCTGATGTTCTTCCTCTGGTCGAGGCCCGGTTGAGCACCGCGCTGGGCGAACCGGACGCGCGCGCCGCGGTCACCTTCCTCGGCACGGACCGCATCGAGGTGCTCCGCTTCAGCGAGGGGGACGTCGTCCGGTACGCCACCCTCGGCATGTCCCAGCACCCCATGACGGACCCCACGGCGATGCTCGCCGACCCGGTCAAGGGGCCCCGCGCGGAACTGGTCCTGTCCGTCCGCGCGGGCCGCGCCGACACCGACAAGGTGCTCCGCCCGCTCGCCGTCCTGGCCGCGACCCCGCAGGTGGAGGGCCTTGTGGTGAGCCCGGGCGCCTCCCTGGACGTGGGGGAGCCGCTGTGGCCCGGCGCCCCCTTCACCTCGGTGCTGGTCGGTGAGCCCGGCGGTCTCGTCGAGGACCTGGAGCTGGACGATCCGATGGACCCCGTACGCTTCCTGCCGCTGCTGCCGATGACCCCGAACGAGGCCGCCTGGAAGCGCGTGCACGGCGCCCAGGCCCTCCAGGAGCGCTGGCTCGCGAACGGGACGGACCTGAGGGACCCGGCCCGGGGGACCGTCCCGCTGGACTGACACGCAGGTGACCGATCTCACCAACACAAGGCCGAATCTGGTCAGTTGGCGAAGGCCGTGACACCGTCCTCGGCGGCATGCCGCGGCTCCAGCTCCTCCGCCTCGTGCGTGAGGGCCCGGCGTCGTACGAGCACCACGAGCGCGCCCAGTACGGCGGTGACGGCCGCGACCACGAACGGGATGTGGATGTCGGTCCACTCCTCGATCTTCGGCGCGAAGTAGGGCGCCGCCGCGGCGGCGAACCAGCGGACGAAGTTGTAGCCCGCGCTCGCCACCGGGCGCGGGGCGTCCGACACGCCGAGGGCCAGTTCGGTGTAGACGGTGTTGTTCACGCCGATGAACGCGCCGGACAGGATCGTGCAGACGACGGCCGTGGTGTGGTCGCCGTAGCCGAGCACGAGCACGTCCGCCGCGAGCAGTACCAGCGAGCCGCCGAGCACCTTCAGCGAGCCGAACCGGGCCTGCATGCGCGGGGCCACGATGACCGAGAACACGGCGAGCAGCAGGCCCCAGGCGAAGAACACCGCGCCCGAGCGGTAGGGCGTCATGTCCAGCACGAACGGCGTGAAGGCCAGCACGGTGAAGAACGTGTAGTTGTAGAAGAACGCCGAGACCGCCGCCGAGGCCAGGCCGCCGTGGCCGAGCGCCTTGAGGGGGTCCAGGACCGAGGTCTTCCGGGCCGGCTTCGGCTGCTCCTTCAGGAACGCGGTGATGCACAGGAAGCCGATCGCCATCAGCGTGGCCGTGCCGAAGAAGGGGTAGCGCCAGCTGATGTTGCCGAGGACCGCGCCGAGCAGCGGGCCGCAGGCCATGCCGAGGCCGAGCGCGGACTCGTACAGCAGGATCGCCGCCGCGCTGCCGCCGGCCGCCGCGCCGACGATGACCGCGAGGGCGGTGGAGACGAAGAGCGCGTTGCCGAGGCCCCAGCCGGCCCGGAACCCGACGAGCTGGCCGACCGAGCCGGAGGTGCCGGCCAGGCCCGCGAAGACGATCACGAAGGCGAGACCGAGCAGCAGGGTCTTGCGGCCGCCGATACGGCTGGAGACGAAGCCGGTCAGCAGCATCGCGACGGCGGTGATCAGGAAGTACGAGGTGAAGAGCAGGGAGACCTGGCTGGGGGTGGCGTCCAGGCCCCGCGCGATCGACGGCAGGATCGGGTCGACGAGGCCGATGCCCATGAAGGCGACGACGGAGGCGCCGGCCGTGGCCCAGACCGCCTTGGGCTGGCGCAGGAGGCCGCCGGCCCCCGCATCGAAGGAGTCCATGTGCTTCTCCCCTCTCGCGTAAGTGGTTGCGTTTTACACATAGTAAGTTAGCGCACCTAATTAATGCAAGATGCATCTATCCCGGTCGGTCCGGCATATGGTCGGGTCTTCCGTCCGGACGGGTGATCGTCCTTGACGTGGGCGGGCCGGGGTAGGACCGTGGAGCCCTATGAGGGGCGAACCCAGTTGCCCGAGGTGTGGTGGCCGGGTCAGGGCTCCCGGACTCTTCGCCGATGCGTGGCAGTGCGATGTGCACGGCACGGTGTATCCGCTGCAGCCCGTGATCCCGCCCAGCGTCGAGGGGCTCAGTGTCGTCGTGCATCGCACGCAGGTGCCGGTGTGGATGCCGTGGCCGCTCCCGGTCGGGTGGCTGTTCACGGGCGTCGGGTACGCCGGGGACGACCGCAGCGGCGGCCGGGCGACCGCGGTGGCCTGCTCGGGCCCCGGGCCGCTCGGCGGCCCCGGGGAGATGATCCTGATCGCCGAGGAGCTGGGCGTCGGTCTCGGCGCGCGCTACGCCGGCATCGACGGCCCGGACCCCGGGTCGTACATGAACGTGGAGAAGCCGCCGCAGGCCAAGGTGCTGGCCGCGGGCCGCCCGACCCCGCTCTGGCACGTCTACCGCACCCCCGACGACCGCGCCGTCTTCGCCGGCGAGGCCCTCGGGATGTGGCTGTGGGCGGTGATGTGGCCCGAGCAGGCGGGCCTGCTCATGTACGACGAGCTGGTGCTGACCGATCTGCGGGACGCGGGGGCGGAGATAGACCTGGTCCCCTGCGGAGCCCTGTCGCCGCGCTTGCTCCGGCCGTGACGCGCGGTGTGGGCTGCCTTTGCTCCGGTCGTGGAGCGCGGTGTGGGCTGCGCTTGCTCCGGCCGTGACGCGCGGTGTGGGATGTGCTTGCTCCGGCCGTGGAGCGCGGCGTGGGCTGCGCTTGCTCCGGCTGTGATGTCCCGCGGGGTGGTGTGCTTGCCGCCGGGGTGACGTCCTGCGGGGCGGGTGGTGCTTGCTCCCGCGGTGATGCCTTGCTCGGTGGGCCGCTCGTGTGATGTTCCCGGGTTCAGCACGGGGATGCGGTAGGGGGTGCCGGCCGGGCGCGGGTGTGACAGGGGGGCTTGAAAACCCCGCTATCCTTGGGTGTCCCCTTCCGTCCGTCCGCCTGGAGTTCGCGTGCGCATCGATCTGCACTGTCACTCCACGGCCTCCGACGGCACGGACACCCCGGCCGAGCTGGTGCGCAAGGCCGCCGCGGCCGGACTGGACGTCGTCGCGCTGACCGACCACGACACCACCCGCGGACACGCCGAGGCGACCGCCGCGCTGCCCGAGGGGCTGACGCTGGTCACCGGTGCCGAGCTGTCCTGCCGGATCGACGGCGTCTCGATGCACCTGCTGGCCTACCTCTTCGACCCCGAGGAGCCCGCCCTGCTCGCCGAGCGCGAGCTGATCCGGGACGACCGGGTGCCGCGGGCCCGGGGCATGGTCGCCAAGCTGAACGAGCTGGGTGTGCCGGTCACCTGGGACCAGGTCGAGCGGATCGCCGCCGGGGGCTCCGTCGGGCGCCCGCATGTCGCGACCGCGCTGGTCGAGCTGGGTGTCGTGCCGACGGTGAGCGACGCGTTCACCGAGGAATGGCTGGCCGACGGCGGGCGGGCCTTCGTGGAGAAGCACGAGACCGACCCCTTCGAGGCGATCCGGCTGGTCAAGGCCGCGGGCGGGGTCTGTGTGTTCGCGCACCCGGCCGCCGCCAAGCGTGGCCGCACCGTGCCCGAGGTCCGCATCGCCGAACTGGCCGAAGCCGGTCTGGACGGCATCGAGGTCGACCACATGGACCACGACCTCGACGCCCGGGACCGGCTGCGCGGCCTGGCGAAGGAGCTGGGGCTGCTGGCCACCGGCTCCTCGGACTACCACGGCAGCCGCAAGACCGTGGCGCTCGGCGCGTACACGACCGACCCCGAGGTGTACGGGGAGATCATCCGGCGGGCCACCGGCGCGTTCCCCGTCCCGGGCGCCGGCGGGGTCTGACATCCCCGGGGATCATCCCCGCGCCGGTTCACTCCCGTTCGTTCACTCCCGCAAGGCCTGTACTTCCCCCATGTTCGACATCGCCGTCTTCGGCTCTCTGTTCCTGACCCTTTTTGTCATCATGGATCCCCCTGGGATCACCCCGATCTTCCTGGCCCTCACCGCCGGCCGCCCCGCCAAGGTGCAGAAGCGCATGGCTTTCCAGGCCGTCTGCGTGGCCGGCGGGGTCATCGCCACCTTCGGCGTCCTGGGCCATCAGATCCTCGACTACCTGCACGTCTCCGTCCCCGCGCTGATGATCGCGGGCGGGCTGCTGCTTCTGCTCATCGCGCTGGACCTGCTCACCGGCAAGACCGACGAGCCGAAGCAGACCAAGGACGTCAACGTCGCCCTGGTGCCGCTGGGCATGCCGCTGCTGGCCGGCCCCGGTGCGATCGTGTCCGTGATCCTGGCCGTGCAGAAGGCCGACAGCGTGAGCACGCAGATCTCGGTGTGGTCCGCGATCCTCGCGATCCACGTCGTGCTGTGGCTGGTGATGCGTTACTCGCTGCTGATCATCCGGGTCATCAAGGACGGCGGAGTCGTCCTGGTGACGCGGCTCGCGGGCATGATGCTCTCCGCGATCGCGGTGCAGCAGATCATCAACGGGGTCACTCAGGTGATCCGGGGGAGCTGAGCCCTCGTCGGCTCGGCTCCCCCGGAAAGCTTGAGTGGCGAACGCCCGTGTGCGGGTTACGAGGCCGGGGTGGTCTCGGCCGGACGAATCCACAGGCGCTGTCCGATGGCGGCGGCCTGCTGAACGATCCGGTTGACGGAGGCGGCGTCCACGACGGTGCTGTCCACGGTGGTGCCGTCGACCTCGTCGAGTCGCATGATTTCGAAGCGCATGGGCTTCTCCCTTCGTCTGGTCATCCTCCTGCGGAGAACTACTTGATGTGACGTCTGGTGTATCCAGCGTCGTACCCAAGTCAACACGTCGCACGTTACGAACATTCCCTACGCTAAAGAAATTTTTCGAACAACTAATTACTGACCGGTAAGCGGCGAGGGAGGAACCGATCGGGACCGGTTGTCTCCGCAGTGTGACCACCGGGACAATGGGGGCGATGAACGACGACCTGGCCGCCCTCGGCGCCCGTATCGACCGCACGAACGAGCTGCTGGAACGCATGCTCGCCGAGGTGGCGAAGACGCCCTCCACCCACGCGATCTTCGTCGACGCGGGCTATCTGTACGCAGCCGCAGGCCGGCTGGTCGCCGGGACCGAGGACCGCCGGGCCTTCGACCTGGATGCCGAGGGCTTGATCGAGGCGCTGATCGACAGGGCCCGCACGATCTTCGCGGACAGCCGGCTGCTGCGCGTCTACTGGTACGACGGTGCCCGGCGCCGTATCCACACCGCCGAGCAGCAGGTCATCGCCGAGCTGCCCGACGTCAAGGTCCGCCTCGGCAACCTCAACGCCAACAACCAGCAGAAGGGCGTCGACTCGCTGATCCGGACGGACCTGGAGTCGCTCGCACGCCACCGCGCGATCAGCGACGCGGCCCTGCTCGGCGGCGACGAGGACCTGGTCTCGGCGGTCGAGGCGGCCCAGGGCTACGGCGCCCGCGTCCACCTCTGGGGCATCGAGGCGCCCGAGGGTCGCAACCAGGCCGAGCCGCTGCTCTGGGAGGTCGACAGCCAGCGCACGTTCGACCTGGAGTTCTTCAAGCCGTACGTCTCCCGGCGCACGGCCGCCGCGTACGACGCCACCAGCGCCGGCCGCCCCACCAGGGAGGACGTGCGCTTCGTCGGTGCCCAGATCGCGGCGCGGTGGCTCGCCTCCCGGGGGCGTGAAGCGCTGGTCGAACTGTTCCCCGGCCACCCCTACCTGCCCGGCTCCGTCGACCAGGACCTGCTGGTCGAGGCCGAGGAACTGCTCCAGTACTCCCTGCGCGGCCAGGCGGACCTGCGCCGCTCGCTCAGGGACGGCTTCTGGGAGCACCTGCAGGCGCAGTACTAGCTGCCCGACCCACCGCGCCTCCCGCGGCCCACGCTCTCGCCCACGATCCTCACGGACCGCGCTCTTCGCCGCCGACTCTCCCGCCGACGACTCTCACGATCCGCGGCGGCGCCTACGACACCCGCGCGGCGGCGTCCCAGAAGTCGGCGAGCGCGCGGGCGGTCTCCTGCGGGCGGTCGGTGTTGGGGGAGTGCTCGGCGCCCTCGACGACCGTCCGGCGTGCTTTCAGCCGTACCGCCATCTCGTCGAGCAGCGGCAGCGGCCAGGTGTCGTCCTGCGCGCCCGACAGCACGTGGAACGGCAGCGGCACGGCGGCCAGTTCCGCGACCCGGTCCGATTCCGTACACAACTGGCGCCCGGTCGCGAGGAGTTGGGCGGGCTTGGTGCTCAGCCAGCGGCGCCGCAGATCGTCCCGGTCGTCCAGGCCGCCGTCGAGCGAGGGGGTGTCCGTCTCCTCCGGCGGCTCCATCCCCTGAATCGCCTCCCACACCTCCGCCATGGTCAGCACCGAGAGCGCGTCCCGCAGCAGCTTCACGCGCTCCTGCTGGGGCGTCGAGATCTGTGCCGGACCGGAGGACATCAGGGTGAGCGACCGGAAGGGCGAGTGGTCGAGCAGGACCGCCGCGCGGGTGATCTGGCCGCCCAGGGAGTGGCCCAGCAGATGCACGGGGCCGCCGATCGCCGCTGCCTGCGCGAGCACGTCCCGCGCCAACTCCTCCTGCGCGTAGGCGGACTCGTCCGTCACCGGCCCGTCCGACTCGAACTGGCCCCGGCCGTCCACGGCCACGGTCCGGTATCCGCGCTCGGCGAGCGGCACGTGCAGGGGGTTGAAGTCCTCCTTGCTCCCGGTGAACCCCGGCAGCAACAGCGCGACCCCCTTGGCCTCCACCCCGTCGGCCACGGGAGCGTCCACCACGGCGAACTCACCGCGAGCCGTCCGAAGGGGGTAGGCACGGGCCCCAGGGGGCGGGACGAAGGAGGCGGGCCTGCTCATGGGGAGAGGTTATCGGGCGGGTGGCGGGGGTGCGGGGGTGGGAGGCCGGGGGGAGTGGGAGCAGGGGCGGCGGTCGATGCCGGGGGGAGGGAGTGGGAGCAGGCGGCGGCGGTCGGTGTCGAGGGGCGGCGGTCGGGGAAGGGCGGCGGCGCCCGGTGTCGGGGGGCGGCGGTCGGTGTCGGGGGTCGGCGGTCGGGGAAACGCCGATGGCCGGGTCCACTGTCGTGAACCCGGCCATCGGACCGGCTTACGCCTCACGCCTCACGCCGCGGACGCGGCGCCAGGTCAGGCCTCGGGAGCCTCCACCGCAGCCGTGGCCTTGCGGGCCCGGCGCGGCTTGGGCGCCGTTTCGGTGCTCTCACCGGCCGCCTCGGCAGCGGACGCCGCCGTCTTGCGGGTCCGGCGCCGCGGCTTGACCTCCGGCTCCTCGGTGGCCTGCGCCGGAATCTCCGGGGCAACCGCCTCGGCAACGGCCTTACGTGTCCGTCGCGCCTTCGGAGCGGCGACGGCTTCCCCGTCGACCGCGTCCACGGCAGCGGCAGCCGCCTTGCGCGTGCGGCGCGGCTTGGCCTCAACCTCTGCCTCCACCGTTTCCGGTGCGGCGGCGGTCTTCCGCGTGCGGCGGGGCTTGACCTCGGCCTCTGCCTCCACCGTCTCCGGTGCGGCGGCGGCGGTCTTGCGGGTGCGGCGGGGCTTGGTCTCCGTGCCTTCGGCGGTGTCCACGGCGGCCTCGGCGGCTGCGGCGGTCTTGCGCGTGCGGCGCGGCTTGGCCTCGGCCTCTGCCTCCACCGTCTCCGGTGCGGCGGCGGCGGTCTTCCGTGTACGGCGAGGCTTGACCTCGGCCTCTGCCTCCACCGTCTCCGGTGCGGCGGCCGTGGTCTTCCGTGTACGGCGCGGCTTGACCTCCGCCTCCGACTCCACCGTCTCCGGTGCGGCGGCGGCGGTCTTGCGCGTGCGGCGGGGCTTGGCCTCGGCCTCCGACTCCACCGTCTCCGGTGCGGCGGCCGCGGTCTCGGCGGCCTCCGGTGCGGTCGCCGCGGTCTTCCTGGTGCGGCGGCGCGGCTTGGTCTCCGTGACCGGCACGGCCTCGGGCGCGGGCTCCGTCACCGGGGTGTCCGCGATCGCGGGCTCGGTCACGGCCGTGGCCGGGGACGCGGCTGCCGTCGGCTCCGCCACCGCCGCGGGCGCCGTGGCGGGCTCGGTCGCAGCCGACTTCCGCGTGCGGCGGCGGCGCGGCTTGTCCTGGGTGTCCAGGACGGCCGGGACCTCCGCCGTGGCCACCGTCTCGACGGGGGCCTCCTCGGTCGTCGTGGGCGTCGCGGCGGCCGTCACCGGCTGCGCCGGTGCTCCACCGCGCGTACGGCGACGGCGGCGCGGGGTGCGCGTCGCGGCGGGGGTCTCCTCCGCACCGGCGGTCTCGGCGGCCGGCGCCGACGTGGCCGGCGCCGACGTGGCCGGGGAGGCGTCCAGCGCCGCTCCGCCGCGCGTGCGGCGACGGCGGCGCGGCGTACGGGCCGGGCGCTCCTCACGCTCGGCCGGGGCCGATTCGGCACGGCCACCACGGCCACGGCCGCCGCGCGCGCCCCGTCCACCGGTCTCGCCCAGGTCCTCCAGCTCCTCCGCGCCCAGACCCGCACGGGTCCGCTCCGAGCGCGGCAGTATGCCCTTCGTGCCCTTGGGGATGCCGAGGTCGGAGAACAGGTGCGGGGAACTCGAGTACGTCTCCGCCGGGTCGTTGAAGTCCAGCTCCAGCGCCTTGTTGATCAGCTGCCAGCGCGGGATGTCGTCCCAGTCGACGAAGGTGATCGCCGTACCCTTGGCGCCCGCCCGGCCGGTACGGCCGACGCGGTGCAGGTACGTCTTCTCGTCCTCGGGGGACTGGTAGTTGATGACGTGGGTCACGCCCTCGACGTCGATGCCGCGCGCGGCGACGTCGGTGCAGACGAGGACGTCGACCTTGCCGTTGCGGAAGGCGCGCAGCGCCTGCTCGCGGGCGCCCTGGCCGAGGTCGCCGTGGACGGCGCCGGAGGCGAAGCCGCGGCGCTGGAGCTGCTCGGCGATGTCGGCCGCCGTGCGCTTGGTGCGGCAGAAGATCATCGCCAGTCCGCGGCCCTCGGCCTGCAGGATGCGGGCGACCATCTCCGGCTTGTCCATGGAGTGCGCGCGGTAGACGAACTGCTTGATGTTCGCGACCGTCACGCCCTCGTCGTCCGGCGCGGTGGCGCGGATGTGCGTGGGCTGCGACATGTACCGGCGCGCGAGGCCGATGACCGCGCCCGGCATGGTGGCCGAGAACAGCATGGTCTGGCGCCTGGCCGGCAGCAGGTTGATGATCTTCTCGACGTCGGGCAGGAAGCCCAGGTCGAGCATCTCGTCGGCCTCGTCGAGGACCAGGCTCTTGATGTGGCCGAGGTTCAGCTTCTTCTGGCCCGCGAGGTCCAGCAGCCGGCCCGGGGTGCCGACGATCACGTCGACGCCCTTCTTCAGGGCCTCGACCTGGGGCTCGTAGGCCCGGCCGCCGTAGATCGCCAGCACGCGCACGTTACGGACCTTGCCGGCCGTGAGCAGGTCGTTGGTGACCTGGGTGCACAGCTCGCGCGTGGGGACGACGACGAGCGCCTGCGGGGCGTCGGTGAGGGCTTCGGGGGTGGCGCGTCCGGCCTCGACGTCGGCGGGGACGGTGACGCGCTCGAGGAGCGGCAGGCCGAAGCCCAGCGTCTTGCCGGTGCCGGTCTTGGCCTGGCCGATGACGTCCGTGCCGGAAAGGGCGACGGGGAGCGTCATCTCCTGGATGGGGAAGGGGGTGACGATGCCGACGGCCTCCAGGGCCTCGGCGGTCTCGGGGAGGATTCCGAGTTCTCGAAACGTCGTAGTCAGGGTGCTGCCTCTTCTGTGTGCGCGGTGCGAGGCGAGCGCGGGGGTCATGACTGACCGTGCCGGGGACGTCGGCTGCCGTACGGACGAACCCATCGGGCAAGCCGTATGACACGGGACCTCTGCCGACGCTCTAGCGCTCGTACCGCTGAGGGTGTCCCTCCGGTCGTCGTACGAACTGAGTCGCACGGCCGTGGAGGGCTGTCGGGTCGGAGCCGATCGGGCCACCGACCGGGCATCCTCATGCGTGCAGCCTGTCGGGACACGTCGAATACCGTCGACGCACTCAGCAGGCGCATTACCACCATACCCCGGAATCGCGCACATGCGATGGCCGATTTGGTCACGTAGTCGTGGTCACAGTGATCGACAAGGGGCTTGAGGGCTGCCGCGAACGGGCTATTGTGCGCCTCATGACTAGCTCTGACAAGCCTGAGAACGCGTCCGCCGAACCCGCCGAACCCACCGGTGTCGCCGCCCAGGACTGGACGCAGGCGTCCGCGGATCCGCAGTACCGCGCCGCGGTCGTGGACCTGCTCGGAGCGCTCGCGTACGGGGAGCTGGCAGCGTTCGAGCGGCTCGCGGAGGACGCCAAGCTGGCGCCGACCCTCGCGGACAAGGCGGAGCTGGCGAAGATGGCGTCGGCCGAGTTCCATCACTTCGAGCGGCTGCGGGACCGGCTGACCGAGATCGGCGAGGAGCCGACGGCCGCCATGGACCCGTTCGTGGCCGCGCTCGACGGTTTCCACCGGCAGACCGCGCCCTCGGACTGGCTGGAGGGTCTGGTCAAGGCGTATGTCGGCGACTCGATCGCGAGCGACTTCTACCGTGAGGTCGCGGCCCGCCTCGACTCCGACACGCGCGAGCTGGTGCTCGCCGTGCTCGACGACACCGGGCACGCCGGGTTCGCGGTGGAAAAGGTGCGCGCCGCCATCGACGCCGACCCGCGCGTGGGCGGCCGGCTGGCGCTGTGGGCGCGGCGGCTGATGGGCGAGGCGCTGTCGCAGTCCCAGCGGGTGGTCGCCGACCGGGACGCGCTGTCGACGATGCTCGTCGGCGGCGTCGCCGACGGGTTCGATCTCGCCGAGGTCGGAAGGATGTTCTCGCGGATCACGGAGGCGCACACCAAGCGGATGGCCGCGCTGGGTCTCGCGGCCTGAGCGCCGGTGCGCCCGCCTACGCCGTCACTGATCGTCGGCGGAGGCGGCCCGCCGGGCGCAGCAGCAGGGACAGGGACGCCACCGAGATGACCGCGGCGCCCAGGAGGCTGAGCAGGGCGCTGCCGGGGCCCAGGGCGGTGTGGGTGACGAAGTCGCCGAAAAGGGCTCCGGCGACGCCGGTCGAGAGCACCAGCGGGCGGGCCGGCATCCGGTGGGCGAGCAGGTGTGCGGCCGTCCAGGCGAGGATCAGACCGAGCGCGGCGGAGCCGAGTGCTTCGAAGATCATGTCGGGGGGTCCCTCCCACGGCCGGTCCGGCTCGACGTTCGTAGCCCGTCATACCCGTGACCTGCGGATTGCAATCCTTCGCTGTGGAGGAGTTGTGCTCCATATGTGCGCTCGGGCGCGCACGCCCGCACGCCCGCACGCCCGCGCGCTCGCGCGCACACACGCGGAAGGGCCCGGCGGCACACGGCCGCCGGGCCCTTCCGCGTGACTCCTGCGCTACAGCGCGCCGAAACCCACCTTGCGCACGGTCGGCTCGCCGATCTCCACGTACGCCAGACGATCCGTCGGCACCAGGACCTTGCGGCCCTTCTCGTCCTGGAGGCTCAGCAGCTGCGTCTTGCCGGACAGCGCCTCGCTGACCAGACGCTCGACCTCCTCGACGCTCTGACCGCTCTCCAGAACGATCTCGCGGGGCGCGTGCTGCACGCCGATCTTGACCTCCACGGCTATGTCCCTCCGACGGTCAGTGATGTGCGCGATCTTCCGCGCTGTACTCCGCACACATTAGCCCGGTGAGGGGACGTACACGCTGCGGGCGGGAACGCCAGGAGCGAACACCGCGCGGGAACAGAACGAGAACGTACGGCCGTCAGTGATGCTCGGTGCCGTGCAGCGGGAAACCGGCGATGCCCCGCCAGGCCAGCGAGGTCAGCAGCTGCACCGCCTGGTCGCGCGGGACACTGCGGTCGCTGTGCAGCCAGGAGCGGGCCACCACCTGGGCGAGTCCGCCGAGCCCGGAGGCGAGCAGCATCGACTCCGCGCGCGACAGCCCCGTGTCCTCGGCGATGACGTCGCAGATCGCCTCGGCGCAGTCGTTGGTGACCTTGTCCACGCGCTCGCGCACCGCGGGCTCGTTCGTCAGGTCCGACTCGAAGACCAGCCGGAAGGCCCCGCCGTCGTCCTCCACGTAGGCGAAGTACGCGTCCATCGTCGCCCGGACGCGCTGCTTGTTGTCGGTCGTCGAGGCCAGCGCGCTGCGCACGGCCTGGATGAGCGACTCGCAGTGCTGGTCCAGCAGGGCGAGGTAGAGGTCGAGCTTGCCGGGGAAGTGCTGGTACAGCACCGGCTTGCTCACGCCCGCGCGCTCGGCGATGTCGTCCATCGCCGCCGCGTGATAGCCCTGTGCGACGAAAACTTCCTGGGCGGCGCCCAGCAGCTGGTTCCGTCGGGCTCGGCGCGGCAGACGGGTGCCACGCGGGCGTGCCGCCTCAGTTTGCTCGATGGCTGTCACGCCGCCTCCCAAAGTCGTCCACATGCGGTGTCGGCCGCGCGGCCATCGTACTTTTCGGTAACCCCGGTGTGCGCGGTGCGAGCGCAGAATTTCACGTGGCGGACGACGGCGAAAGCCGTGCGGGCCACCTGGTGCGGCCGGCCGCGTCCCGCGCGGACCCGGTAGGTCAGCGGTAGTCGTCCTCGTCGAGCGAGACCACGCGTGCCTGTTCGATGAGATCGGCCTCGTTCCCGCGGTCCGGGTCCACGGCCGTCAGGGGGTCGTCACGGTCCGGCGAGATGTCCGCCTGCTGCTCGGCGGCGTCCACCTCGGGTGCCTCGACGTCGATCTCCGCCGCGTCGGCCGTCAGGTCCTCGACGTCCTCGATCGCGTCGGGCTCGGTGGGGTCATGGGCCATGGTGGGCTCCCTTCCTACGAACGTCCCTGGAAGCGGCAGGGGCCACCGCGGGTGCCCTGTGTACGAGCCTAGGAGACGGCTGATCCGGACGCCATGCATCAGGCCCCGTTCGCCGCCCCGGTTCTCCGCCCGCGCACGATTCACGCTGTGACGGCGAACACACCGATCTCGACGTGATCACCTCGTAACATTGCCGCATGTCTTCGACCGAGTCGCCGTCCGTGCCGGCCGCCAGTGTGCTCCCCAGGGTGGCGCCCGTCCGGGTCGGCGAGGGCGAGCGGCTGCGGTCCGTCGGTCTGCCCGGCGTCACCCTGACGATCCGTTCCCGGCCCCCCGCGCGCGAGGGCCTGCCGCCCGCGCTGTACGTGCACGGCCTCGGCGGTTCCTCGCAGAACTGGTCGGCGCTCATGGCCGAGCTGGACGGAGTCGTCGACAGCGAGGCGGTCGACCTGCCCGGCTTCGGCGACTCACCGCCCCCGGACGACGGCGACTACTCCGTCACCGGGCACGCGCGCGCGGTGATCCGCCACCTCGACGCGGCCGGCCGCGGCCCGGTCCACCTCTTCGGCAACTCGCTGGGCGGCGCGGTCACCACCCGCGTGGCCGCCGTACGCCCCGACCTCGTCCGCACGCTCACGCTCGTCTCGCCCGCCCTGCCCGAGCTGCGCGTGCAGCGCAGCGCGGTACCGACGGGGCTGCTGGGCGTGCCCGGCATCGCCGCCCTGTTCACCCGGCTCACCAAGGAGTGGACGCCCGAGCAGCGGGTGCGCGGCGTCATGGCGCTCTGCTACGGCGATCCCGGCCGGGTCTCGCCGGAGGCGTTCCAGCACGCCGTGGAGGAGCTGGAGCGGCGGCTGCGGCTGCCCTACTTCTGGGACGCGATGGCCCGCTCCGCGCGCGGGATCGTCAACGCCTACACGCTCGGCGGGCAGCACGGGCTCTGGCGCCAGGCCGAGCGCGTGCTGGCCCCGACCCTGCTGGTCTACGGCGGGCGGGACCAGCTGGTCGGCTTCCGCATGGCCCACAAGGCCGCCCGCTCCTTCCGCCGCTCCCGGCTGCTGTCCCTGCCGGACGCCGGGCACGTGGCGATGATGGAGTACCCCGACGTGGTGGCCGACGCCTTCCGGGAACTCCTGGCGCACTCGGCCGACTCCGGCGAGGGCGCCGACGCCGCCCGCGCGGGCGCGGGGAGCTGAGGGCCGGGGTGGGACGTCACAGCCGCCGCGGACCGGTTCCGAAGGGCGAGTCCACGGATCTGAGCGCGAGGCGGGAAGACCAGCGGGGCACCCGCCCCGACGCGCACCCCGACGGCGTGCCCCGGCTGCCCGACGGCACGCCCGCGCAGGGAGCGCCCAGACTGCCGGACGGCACGCCCGCCCGGGGGATGCCGAAGGCGCCCGACGGCACTCCCGCGCGCGGCACGCCCGGACGCCCCGAGGGCACTCCCGCGCGCGGTGTGCCGGGGTTCCGCGACGGTGCCGGCACCCGGGGCGGGCATCCGGAGCAGCGGGAAGCCGGCGGCGGCTGGGGTGAGCTGGGCGGACGGACGGCCGGTGCCGGCGGACCCGGTGTGGTGCTGCCCCGGCAGCGGAAGGGGGAACCCGGCGGACCGGGGCGCGGCCGTGGGCCCCGGCAGGACTACCTCGACGTCTTCGACGGCGCTCAGGACACCGTGGACGGCGAGGGCACCGGTGTCCTCGCCGCCGGTGCGGGCCGGGGGCGCGGCGGGGGTGACCGGTCGGCCGAGGCCGCGCAGGCGTCCGCCGGCGCGGCGGACGGCGCCGCCGTTCCCGCGCAGCGCGGCGGGCACAAGGGGTGGGCCTTCACCGGTATCGCGGCGGCCGCCGTCACCACCGTGCTCGCGGTGATCGTCGCCGGGCAGGTGACCAAGGGACAGGACGGCGGCGACGTGCAGTCGCAGGCCGCCGCCGGCCGGGCCGGGGACGCGCGGGGCTCCGCCGAGCCGACGCCCTCCGCCGCGCCGAGCGCGGTGACGCTGACGTACGACCAGAAGATGAGCAAGAAGTACCCGCTCGGTGCCACGCTGACCGGATCGGGGAAGTTCGACGCCGTGCCCGGTTTCGACAAGGCGCCCGGCACCGGGCAGAAGTACCGGTACCGCGTCGACGTCGAGCAGGGGCTCGGGCTGGACGGCGCGCTGTTCGCCGAGGCCGTGCAGAAGACCCTGAACGACAAGCGCAGCTGGGCCCACGGCGGCGCCCGTACCTTCGAGCGCGTCTCCTCCGGCAAACCCGACTTCGTGATCACGCTGGCCAGTCCCGGCACCACCGGCACCTGGTGCGCGAAGTCCGGACTGGACACCACGGAGGACAACGTTTCCTGCGACTCGGCCGCGACCGAACGCGTCATGATCAACGCGTACCGGTGGGCACAGGGCAGCAAGACGTACGGTGACCGGATCCACGCCTACCGGCAGATGCTGATCAACCACGAAGTCGGCCACCGGCTCGGCCACGGGCACGTCACCTGCGAGAAGGACGGCGAACTGGCTCCCGTCATGCAGCAGCAGACGAAGTTCCTGGACCACGACGGAATCCACTGCCGGCCCAACCCTTGGCCCTACCCCGGGAGTTGACAGGCACCGCTTCTGTCACATTGACATGAGCCCATATGGTCGTTCATATTTCTGCGCATGTGGTCTAGTCATGCCGTCTCCACCAGCGCCGCCATCGAGCTGGCGCTCATCGGTGTGACCGCACTCTGCGTGGCCGACATCCACTGTCGCTGACACCGCCTCCCCGGCGTCAGCGTCGCGCTTCTTTCTCTCTCCTTCGTCCGTGACCGGGTCACGGACTTTTCGACGACCCGACGCCGGGGCCGACGTCTGCCCGCAGTCGTCTCACTCCTCGTCCACATGTCTCATTATTCGAGAATTCCTCGATCACACCCCGACACGTCACCCCGAGAGGTCGTCATTCCGATGCGTCAACCGTCCGTCATAGCGCGCCGTGTGGCAGCGGCATCCGTCAGCCTGGTCGTGGCAGCGGGCGCCGCCGCCTGCGGCCCGGAGGACAGCGATGCCAAGGGCTCCGGTGGCGACTCCGCGCCCCACAAGGGCGGCACGCTCACGGTTCTGAACTCCGAGCCCCAGACCGACTTCGACCCCGCGCGGCTGTACACCTCCGGCGGTGGCAACGTGCCCTCGCTCGTCTTCCGCACCCTCACCACGCGCAACCGCGAGAACGGCGCCGCCGGCGCCGAGGTCGTACCGGACCTGGCCACCGACACCGGGCGCCCCAACAAGGACGCGACCGTGTGGACGTACACCCTGAAGAAGGGCCTCACGTACGAGGACGGCACGCCGATCACCTCGGCCGACATCAAGTACGGCATCGAGCGTTCCTTCGCCCCCGAACTCTCCGGCGGCGCGCCGTACTTGCGTGACTGGCTGGTCGGAGCCGCCGACTACCAGGGGCCCTACAAGGACAAGAAGGGCCTGTCGGCGATCGAGACGCCGGACGCCCGGACCATCGTCTTCCACCTGAACAAGCCCGAGGGCGAGTTCCCGTACCTCGCCACGCAGACGCAGTTCACCCCGGTGCCCAAGAGCAAGGACACGGGCACCAAGTACGAGTCGCACCCGGTCTCGTCCGGCCCCTACAAGGTCGTCAAGAACGAGAACGACGGCGAGCACGTCGTCCTGGAGCGCAACACGCACTGGTCCCCGGCGACCGACGCCGAGCGCAAGGCGTACCCGGACACGATCGACGTGCGCTCCGGTCTCGACTCCTCCGTGATCAACCAGCGGCTGTCCGCGTCCGCGGGCGCGGACGCCGCCGCGGTCACCACGGACACCAACCTGGGCCCGGCCGAACTCGCCAAGGTGACCGGTGACAAGGAACTGGCCGCGCGCGTGGGCACCGGCCACTTCGGTTACACGAACTACATCGCGTTCAACCCGACCGTGAAGCCGTTCGACAACCCCAAGGTGCGCCAGGCGATCTCCTACGCCATCGACCGGTCCTCCGTGGTCAACGCGGCCGGCGGCAGCGCCCTCGCCGAGGCCGCCACGACCTTCCTGCCGAACCAGAAGTCCTTCGGCTACACGCCGTACGACCCGTTCCCGGCGGGCAAGTCCGGCAACGCGGCGAAGGCCGAGGAACTGCTGAAGCAGGCCGGCTTCAAGAACGGCCTGACCGTCACGCTCACGCATTCCAACGACAAGAACTTCGAGACCAGCCCGGAGATCGCCACCGCTCTCCAGGACGCGCTCAAGAAGGCCGGTATCACGGTCAAGCTCCAGGGCCTGGAGGACAACGACTACCGGGACAAGATCCACAGCGTGAAGACCGAGCCGGGCTTCTTCCTCGCCCACTGGGGTGCCGACTGGCCCTCCGGCGGTCCCTTCCTCGCCCCCATCTTCGACGGCCGGCAGATCGTCAAGGACGGCGCCAACTTCAACACGGGCCTGCTCAACGACAAGTCGGTCAATGGTGAGATTGACGCGATCAACAAGTTGACCGACCTTGACGCCGCCGCCGCGCGATGGGGCGCACTGGACAAGAAGATCGGCGAGAAGGCCCTCGTCGTACCGCTGTTCCACCCGGTCTACAAGCGCCTGGTCGGCAAGGACGTCAAGAACGTCGTCATCAGCGACTGGACCGGCGTCCTGGACATCTCCCAGGTCTCGGTGAAGTAGCGCTGTGAGCGAGGCACTTGTCGCCGTCGAGACCGCCGGGACGGGCACCTCCGTCCCGGCGGTCTCGGGGGCACGTCAGTTCTGGCGGCGGCTGCGGGCGCAGCGCGCCGCCCTGGTCGCCGCCGTCGTCGTCGCGCTGCTCGTCCTGGTCGCGCTCGCCGCGCCGCTGCTCACCGCGCTGGAGGGCCAGGACCCCACCTCGTACCACCCCACCCTGATCGACTCCGCGCGCGGGGGCGTGCCCATCGGCTCCCTCGGCGGCATCGGCGCCGACCACTGGCTGGGCGTCGAACCGCAGACCGGTCGCGACATGTTCGCCCGGCTGGTCTACGGCGCGCGGGTCTCGCTGGGCGTGTCGCTGGGCGCCACACTGGTGCAGGTCGTCGTCGGCGTCGCCATGGGCGTGGCCGCCGGACTCGGCAACCGCTGGGTCGACCTGGTGCTGAGCCGCGTCACCGACATCTTCCTCTCGATGCCGCTGATGATCATGGCTCTCGCGCTGCTGGCCGTCGTGCCGAGCAGCTTCCCGCGGCCCGTCCTCGTCGCGCTGGTCATCTCCCTGGTGTCCGGGTGGAGCACGACGGCGAAGATGGTGCGGGCGCAGACCCTCGCCCTGAAGAACCTCGACTACGTCTCCGCGTCCCGGCTCAGCGGCTGGAGCACCTGGCGGACCGCCGTGCGCGAACTGCTCCCGGGCCTCGCCGCGCCCGTCATCACGTACGCGGCGCTGCTGGTCCCGGCGAACATCAGCGCCGAGGCGGCCCTGTCCTTCCTCGGCGTCGGGGTGAAGCCGCCCACGCCTTCGTGGGGCCAGATGCTCACCTCCGCCGACGTCTGGTACCAGGCGGCCCCGCAGTACCTGCTGCTGCCCGCCCTCGCCCTGTTCCTGACCGTGTTCGCGATGACCGTCTTCGGCGACGGCGTCCGCGTCGCCCTCGACCCGCGCGCCGCCTCCCGGCTGCGCATCGGCACCGGCCGCAAGCGGGAGGCCCGCGCGGGGACGGCCGTACCGAAGCCCGGGGCGGCCGTACCGGACGCCGTGCCGGACACCGCGCCCGAGGTCGTGTCGAAGAAGGAGGAGCGGGCGTGAACGGCTTCACCGGCTTCGTCCTGCGCCGGCTCATCGGCGCCCTGGTCACCCTGTTCGTGCTCTCGGTGATCATCTACGTCGTCTTCTACGTCACCCCCGGCAACGTCGCCCAGATCACCTGCGGACCGCGCTGCTCCCCGGCCCAGGTCCACCAGGTGGCCCAGCAGCTCCATCTCGACGACCCGCTGTACGTGCGCTACTGGCACTTCCTCCAGGGCCTCTTCGTCGGCCAGGACTTCTCCACGGGCACCTCCGTGGAACACTGCTCGGCGCCCTGCCTCGGCCAGTCGTACCAGAGCGACCAGCAGGTCACCGACATCATCCTGACCAAGCTCCCGGTGAGCTTCTCGCTGGTGCTCGGCGCGATGGTGATCTGGCTGCTGCTCGGCGTCGGCACCGGTGTGCTGTCCGCCTGGCGGCGCGGCCGGCTCTCCGAACGCGTCCTGACCGCGGTCACCCTCGCGGGCGTGGCCACGCCCGTCTTCGTCATCGGCCTGGTCCTGATGATCGTCGTCTGCGGCGAACTGCAACTGCTGCCCTTCCCGCAGTACGTGAACTTCACCGACGACCCCGAACAGTGGGCGTGGAACCTGCTCCTGCCGTGGCTCTCGCTCGCCCTCATCGAGGCGGCCAACTTCGCCCGGCTCACCCGGGCGTCGATGCTGGAGACGCTGGCCGAGGACCACATCCGCACGTTCCGGGCCTACGGCGTCAGCGAGCGCGCGGTGATCGCCCGGCACGCGCTGCGCGGTGCGACGGCCTCCGTCATCGCGCTCAACGCCGTCACCTTCGGCTCGGCCGTCGGCGGTGCCGTCCTCACCGAGACCCTCTTCGGCCTGCCCGGCATCGGCCAGGAGCTGGTGCACGCGGTGAAGGTCGTCGACCTGCCGGTGGTCGTCGGCATGGTGCTGGTCACCGGCTTCTTCGTGGTCCTCGCCAACGCCGTCGCGGACGTCCTGTACGCGGTGGCCGACCGACGGGTGGTGCTCGCATGAGCCTGGTGGAAGCGACGGACACGAGCCTGGTGGCGGTGTCCGGCCTCACCGTCGAGTTCGGTGCCCTGCGCGCCGTCGACGAGCTCTCCTTCAGCCTGGCGAAGGGCGCCGCCCTCGCGCTGGTCGGCGAGTCCGGCTCCGGCAAGTCCACGGTCGCGAGCGCCCTGCTGGGCCTGCACCGGGGCACCGGGGCCCGGGTCGGCGGCTCGGTCCTGGTGGCGGGCACCGACGTGCAGGCGGCCTCCGACGAGGAGCTGCGCCGGCTGCGCGGAGCCAAGGCGGCCATGGTCTTCCAGGACCCGCTGTCCTCGCTCGACCCCTACTACGCGATCGGCGACCAGATCGCCGAGGTCCACCGCGTCCACACGCGCGTGTCGCGCCGCGCCGCACGCGCGCGTGCCGTCGAGGTGCTGGAGCGGGTGGGGATCCCGGACGCGGCACGGCGTTCCCGGTCCCGGCCGCACGAGTTCAGCGGCGGCATGCGCCAGCGCGCCCTCATCGCCATGGCCCTCGCCTGCGAGCCGGACCTGCTGATCGCCGACGAGCCGACCACCGCCCTCGACGTCACCGTCCAGGCCCAGATCCTCGATCTGCTGCACGGGCTGCGCGAGGAGACCGGCATGGGCCTGCTGCTCGTCACCCACGACGTGGGCGTGGCCGCCGAGAGCGTGGACGACGTCCTCGTCATGCGGCACGGCAGGGCCGTCGAGCGCGGCCCGGTCGGCTCCGTCCTCGCGGCGCCCGCCGAGGCGTACACCCGCGAACTCCTCGACGCCGTCCCGCGCGTGAACGCCCGCCGGACCGGTTCCCCGGCCACCGACGAGGTAGTGCTGGAGGCCACCGGGGTGCGGCGCGAGTTCGGGCGCGGCAAGCGGGCGGTCGCGGCCGTGGACGACGTCTCGGTGACCGTCCGGCGCGGAGAGACCCTCGGCGTGGTCGGCGAGAGCGGCAGCGGCAAGACCACGCTCGGCCGCATGCTCGTGGGACTGCTGGAACCCACCGCCGGCGAGATCCGCTACGAAGGGCGCCCGCACAACGGGGTGAACCCGGCCGTCCAGATGGTCTTCCAGGACCCCGTCTCCTCCCTCAACCCCCGCCGCAGCGTGGGCGCGTCCATCGCCGACCCGCTCCGCGCGCGTGGCGACCGGGACGAGGAGCGCATCCGGGGGCGCGTGACGGAACTGCTGGAGCGGGTGGGGCTGGAAGCGGCGCACCACGACCGCTACCCGCACGAGTTCAGCGGCGGACAGCGCCAGCGCATCGGCATCGCGCGGGCGCTCGCCGCCGAGCCGCGCGCCATCGTCTGCGACGAACCCGTCTCCGCGCTCGACGTCACCACCCAGGCGCAGGTGGTCGCCCTGCTCGGCGAACTCCAGCGGGAACTCGGCCTCGCACTGGTCTTCATCGCGCACGACCTCGCCGTCGTCCGCCAGGTCAGCGACCGGGTCGCGGTGATGCGGCGCGGCCGGCTCGTCGAGTACGGGCCCGCCGACGAGGTGTACGACAGCCCGCGCGAGCCGTACACCCAGGAGCTCCTGGCCGCCGTACCCGCGCTCGATCCGGAGCTGGCGGCCCGGCGCCGCGCCGCCCGGCGAGAACCGGTGACGGCCTGACGCCCGGGCCACGGGGCCCGCGCCCGGCGGCCGTAACGTTTCGCGCCCACGGGATCACGGTCTGAACCCATAGCGCGCGAGAACGCGACCCGCACGCGAAAGTTACGACCGTTCACCCCTTTTGGTGGTGCGACGGACAACCGTCCGCCGCACCACCACCTTGTCCCCTTACGTTCTTCCCGCTGCGAGCCGCGAGGACGACTGCGGCTCCTCGGACGGGAGATCGGGGGTGCACACGTGCGCATGGGACTGCTGACAGAGGGTGGCTATCCCTATGTGACCGGTGACGCCGGGCTCTGGTGCGACCGGCTCGTGCGCGGGCTGGACCGGCACGAGTTCGACGTCTACGCGCTCAGCCGCAGCCGGCGCCAGGAGGCCGAAGGCTTCGTTCCGCTCCCTCCGCAGGTGAGGCGCGTGCGAACGGCACCGCTGTGGACGGCCGTGGACGACGGGGCCGGCGGACGGCGCGCGCGCCGGCGCTTCGAGGAGTGCTACGGCGAGCTGCTCGCGGCCGTCTGTGCCGGAGCCGCGAACCCGGCCGAAGCCGCCGCCGGTGACCTGGCGGACCGTTTCGGCAACGCGCTGTACGGACTCGCCGACCTCGCCCGCGAGGAGGGCGGACTCGTCGGCGCCCTGCGCTCCGACACCGCCGTACGCGCCCTGGAACGCGCCTGCCGCGCCCCGCACGCGCTGCGCACGGCGCGCGAGGCGCGCGTCACCGACCTCCTCACCGTCACCGCGCACCTCGAACGCGCCCTGCGCCCTCTCTCCCTCGACTGGTACGGCGACGACGGCCTCGGCGCGGCCGACCTCTGCCACGCCACCGCGGCCGGCCCCGCCGCCGTCTGCGGGCTGCTCGCCCGGCACTTCTGCGACGTACCGCTGCTCGTCACCGAGTACGGCGTGCAGCTCCGCTCGCACTACCTGACCCTCGGCCCCGACACCGCGCCCCCCGCCGTACGCGCCCTGGTCACCGCCTTCCACGGCCGCCTCGCCGCCGAGGTCTACCGCAGGGCCGAGATCCTCACCCCGGGCAACGCCCACATCCGCCGCTGGCAGGAACGGTGCGGCGCCGACCGCGCCCGGATCCGCACGGTGCATCCGGGCATGGACTCGGCACGCTTCACGGAGGCCGGCGAGTCCCCCGACCACGCGGATCCGCACACCCTGGTCTGGGTCGGCCGGGTCGAACCCGCCAAGGACCTGGTGTCCCTGCTGCACGCCTTCGCCGAGGTCCGCAGGGAGGAACCCGAGGCCCGCCTGCGGATCGTGGGCGCGCCCTCCGACGCCGAGGGCGCGGCCTACCTCGGCCACTGCCGGGCGCTCGCCGCGCAGCTCTTCCCGGACGAGGCGGTGGACGCGCACGCCGTCGGCGACAACCCCGTCTCCTTCGAGGAGATCGGCGCACCGGAGGCCCCGACGCTGCCCGACGCGTACGCCGCCGGTGCGGTCGTCCTCCTCTCCAGCGTCGTGGAGGGTTTCCCCGTCAGCCTCGTCGAGGCCATGTTCTGCGGGCGGGCCACCGTGTCCACGGACGTCGGTGCCGTGGTGGAGGTCATCGGCGGCACGGGACTGGTCGTGCCCCCGCGCAACCCCAGGGCGCTCGCGGAGGCGTGCGTGGTGTTGCTGCGCGACCCCGAGCGTCGTGCGCGCCTCGGTGCCGCCGCGCGCGCCCGGGCGCTCGAACTGTTCACCGTCGAGCAGAACATCGCGGCATTTCACGGCATTTACCTGGAGATCGTCTCGCACTGCCCGGTCCGCCGGGTCGTCCTGGACGAGTCCGGCGAACCCCTCCCGTTCGCCACCCCCGCCGAGTCCCGCGTCCCCGGCCGCTGGACCCGTCCCACGGCCCGCGTGCTGCCCCGCGCCATCCCCGGCTGGGCCACGAACACCCCGGTCCGCGCGACCCCGCTGGCCGCGGCGGAGGGACCACGATGAGCGACCTGCACAGCCGCACCACCGACAGCGCCGACCCGGTGGCCGACCGGTGGCACCGGAACGAGCCGCCCGAGCCGGAGTCCGGCGCGCGGGGCCCGGCGGGACGCCCGCGGTCCGACGCGGCGGGGGAGCGGGGGACGGGCGGGCGGCATGCCGTGGGACCGCGTCGAGGAGCCGGTGACCCGGTCAAAGCCCTGCTGCACCGGCACCGGGAGCTGTGCGAACGGGCCGTGGACCCGCTGGAGATCGCCGCGGGGCTGGAGGCGCACGGGGTCACCGACCGGACCGCCGCCCGATTCCGGCACCGGGACGTGTTCTCCCTCGCCGAGGAGCTGTACGCGCGCGTGCCGCGCAACGCCGGTCCCCGCCCGGAACCCCGGCCCCTGCCGGTGCCCCGCGTCCGCGCCGGCTGGATCCTGCTCACGCTCCTGCCCGGAGCGCTCGGCGCGGCCACGGTGACCGGACTGCGCCTCACCCACGGACACCCCCGTCAGCTGGTGGCGCTCGGCGGTCTCCTCGCCGTCGCCCTCGCCACGCGCACGGCACTGCGCCACGCCCCGCTCGCCGGTCCGCCCGGTACCCGCGCACGGCGCACCGCAGCCGGGCCCGGTACCCGCGCACGGCGCACCGCAGCCGGTACCCGCGCGGGGACCCTCTGGCTGCTCGGGTACGCCCTCCTCGGCGACGGCCTCCTCCACGCCGTCATGACGGGCGGCCCCGACACCCTGCCCACCGGCGCCCCCGACGGCCCCTGGCCCACCGCCACCGCACCCGTCCTGGCCCTTCTGCTGGCCTGCGCCCCGGCGGCCTGGTCCGCCCACCTCCTCACCGCCGGCGCCCGCCGCAGGCTCGTCGGCAGCCGCGGCCTGGAGGACTTCACCGCCGCCGCGAAGCCGTTGCTGTTCGGCGCGCTCACCCTGTTCCTGACCGCTCTCGGGACACTGCTCGTGCTGTGCGGCACCGTGCTGCACGAGCCCGCCGCCTACCCGCAGGCCCTCACCCTGGGCGCCCTGCTCCTGTCGGCCCGACTGCTCACCGTGCACCGCCACCGGCACGCCCCCGCCCTCGCGCTGGGCGCCGCGACGGCGACGGAAGCCGCGGCCCTCACGCTGCCGCTGGCCGGCCGGCTGCCCGGCTGCGCCTCCCTGGCGACTCCCGTCGAGACCCTCACCGACGCCTGGGGCGAGGCCGCCGTACCCACCGTGGCCTGCGGGACCGCGGCCCTCGCCCTGCTGTGGCACGCCGGCCGCACCCTCACCCGAGCCTCGGCCCACGCGCCCACGGGAGCCCCCGAGTGAACCTCCTGCCCGTCGGCCCGATCCACCGCCGCGGGCACCCGCACGACCCGTTTGAAGGAGAACACCAGATGACCACCTCCCGACCCGGAGCGTCCGGAACCACCGGAACCGCCGGAGCGCCCGGAGCAGCCGCAGAAGCCGTCGAGACGGCCGGTACCGCCGCCGCGCACACCCCGGGAGCCGCCCGATGAGGGTCCTGCTGATCGGAGCCAACGGTTTCATCGGCCGCTTCGTCGCCGACCGCCTGCTCGCCGACCCGGCCGTCCAGCTCACCGCGCTCGGCCGCGGCGACGACGCCGACGTCCGCTTCGACCTCGCCAGCGGCAGCCCGGGCGCGCTCACCCGCTTCCTCGACGCGGTCCACCCCGGGGTCGTCGTCAACTGCGCGGGCGCCACCCGTGGCGGGGCCCGCGAACTCACCCGGCACAACACCGTCGCCGTCGCCACCGTCTGCGAGGCGCTGCGCCGCAGCGGGTGCGGGGCCCGGCTGGTGCAGATCGGATGCGGATCGGAGTACGGCCCCAGCCAGCCCGGCTCCTCCACGGCGGAGGACGCCGTACCGCGCCCCGGCGGCCCCTACGGCGTCAGCAAGCTCGCCGCGACCGAACTCGTCCTCGGCTCGGGCCTGGACGCGGTCGTCCTGCGGGTCTTCTCGCCCGCCGGCCCCGGCACCCCCGCCGGCTCCCCGCTGGGCCGGCTCGCCGAGGCCATGCGCCGCGCCATGCAGTCCGGCGACGGCGAACTCAAGCTCGCCGGCCTGGGCGTGCAGCGCGACTTCGTCGACGTACGCGATGTCGCGCGAGCCGTGCACGCCGCCTCGCTCTCCGCCGCGCAGGGTGTGATCAACATCGGTTCCGGCCGGGCCGTCCGCCTCAGGGACGCCGCCGCCGTCCTCGCGCGCGTGGCCGGATACGGCGGCGCCCTCCACGAGCTCGACGCCCCGCCCGGTCCGCTGCGCGCCGCCATCGGTCACCCGCGCGCCGACTCCGAACACGCGTCCCCGGCGGCGTACCCCTACCCGGACGGCTGCGGCAGCTGGCAGCAGGCCGATGTGCGCACCGCCCGCGACCGGCTCGGCTGGCGTCCCCGCATCAACCTCGAAGAATCCCTGGCCGACATCTGGATGGAGGCGGCATGCCGCATCTGACCAGCACCACCGCCGGCGCCACCGGCACCGGCGTCCGCACCGGTCTCGGCATCCCCGGCTACGCGCACCCGCTCGTCGCCCCCGCCCAGTGGGCCGAACTCGCCCGCCCCGGCACCCCGCTGGACTGGGTGGCCCTCGACGTCGCCGCCGGCCCCGGCAGCCGTCCCGACCCGCACTGTCTGCAGGCCGCGGGGCGGCTGCGAGCCGCGGGCGTCCGCCTCCTCGGCCACCTGGACCTCACCTACGGCGCCCGCGCCTTCGGCGACCTGCTCTCCGACGCCCACCGCCATCTCGACTGGTACCGGGTGGACGGCTTCCTGCTGGACCGCTGCCCCACCGACCGCACCGCGCTGCCGGAGGTCCGCCGCGCGATCACCACGCTCCGCGCGATCAGCGACACCGCCCATGTCGTCCTCGGCCACGGCCGCCATCCGCACCCCGGTTACGCCGAGAACGCCGACCAGCTCGTGACCTTCTGCGGCCCCTGGTCCGACTACCGCTGGTCGCAGGCGGCCGAGTGGACCGCCGACTACCCGCCCGACCGGTTCTGCCACTTCGTGCACAGCGTGCCCCGCGGCCACCTGGACGAGGCGCTGCGGATAGCCCGCTGGCAGGGCGCGGCGACGATCTACCTGACGGACCACACCGACGGCGGCGGGCGCACCGACCCGTGGGAGACGATGCCCGGCTACTGGGACGACATCGTCTCGCTTGTCGGAACGGGTGTCTCGGAATGAAGAAGGCCGTGGCAGTGTTACGGGGAGAACAACTGTAGTGATTGACCGACCAACGGAGTCCCCGTGTCGCTGCCACCCCTGGTCGAGCCAGCCTCTGAGCTCACCGTAGACGAGGTCCGCAGGTACTCCCGCCACCTGATCATCCCCGATGTGGGCATGGACGGGCAGAAGCGGCTGAAGAACGCCAAGGTGCTCTGTGTGGGTGCCGGCGGCCTGGGCTCGCCGGCGCTGATGTACCTGGCCGCCGCGGGCGTGGGCACCCTCGGCATCGTGGAGTTCGACGAGGTCGACGAGTCGAACCTGCAGCGCCAGATCATTCACAGCCAGGCCGACATCGGCCGCTCCAAGGCCGAGTCCGCGCGGGACAGCGTCAAGGGCATCAACCCGTACGTGAACGTGATCCTTCACGAGGAGCGGCTGGAAGCCGACAACGTGATGGACATCTTCAGCCAGTACGACCTGATCGTCGACGGCACGGACAACTTCGCGACCCGCTACCTGGTCAACGACGCCTGCGTGCTGCTGAACAAGCCGTACGTCTGGGGCTCGATCTACCGCTTCGACGGCCAGGCGTCCGTGTTCTGGTCCGAGCACGGCCCCTGCTACCGCTGCCTCTACCCGGAGCCCCCGCCCCCCGGCATGGTCCCCTCCTGCGCCGAGGGCGGCGTCCTGGGCGTGCTGTGCGCGTCCATCGGCTCCATCCAGGTCACCGAGGCGATCAAGGTCCTCACCGGCACCGGCGAGCCGCTGGTCGGCCGGCTGATGATCTACGACGCCCTCGAGATGCAGTACCGCCAGGTCAAGGTCCGCAAGGACCCCAACTGCGCGGTCTGCGGCGAGAACCCGACCGTCACCGAGCTCATCGACTACGAGGCCTTCTGCGGCGTCGTCTCCGAGGAGGCCCAGGAGGCGGCCGCCGGCGCGACGATCACTCCGAAGCAGCTCAAGGAGTGGATCGACGACGGCGAGAACATCGAGATCATCGACGTCCGCGAGCCGAACGAGTACGAGATCGTCTCCATCCCGGGCGCCAAGCTGATCCCGAAGAACGAGTTCCTCATGGGCACCGCCCTGGAGGGCCTCCCGCAGGACAAGAAGATCGTCCTGCACTGCAAGACGGGTGTCCGCAGTGCGGAAGTCCTCGCGGTCCTGAAGTCCGCGGGCTTCGCCGACGCGGTCCACGTCGGCGGCGGCGTGATCGGCTGGGTCAACCAGATCGAACCGCAGAAGCCGGTCTACTGACCCTCGGCCCGCTGACCATCGACTCGCTGACCAGCGGTTCTGACGAAGCCCACGGCTCTGACCAGCTCAGCCGCCGTGGGCTTCGGCCGTTGCCGGTCGGCGCCCTCGGTGTACCGGAGGACGGTGCTCGACGCCGTGAACCTCGTGACCGGCCGGTGTGTCCCCTCGTCGTCGGGCGCTTAGCTCCGTCAGGAGCAGGTTGTGCCGTCCCTCGGTACCGTTCCCTTCAGCAGGTAGGCGTCCACCGTCGAGTCGACGCAGTCGCTGCCGCTGCCGTACGCCCCGTGTCCCTCGCCCTTCCAGGTGAGTTCGACGCCCACGCCGTGGCCCAGCTCGTCGGCCATTCTGCGGGCGCCCTCGTACGGGGTGGCCGGGTCGCCCGTGTTGCCGACCAGCAGGATCGGCGCCGCGCCCGGTGCGCCGACCTCCGGGGTGTCGTACTGGCCCGGCACCGGCCAGTCGTGGCACCAGCCGGCCGTGTCCCAGCCCAGGAAGTCCCCGAACACCGGAGATATCCGCTCGAACTCCCCAAGCCGCCGCTTTGTCTCGGCGAGCGTCGGCCGCTGCTTCTCGTCCAGGCACGATATGGCCCGCTGGGAGTGCGACATGGTGCCGTAATGCCCGGACCCGTCCCGGTCGTTGTACTCGTCGGCAAGCGCCAGCAACGGCGAACCGTCGCCCTTCTCCGCCGCCCCGAGCGCGCTGGTCAGTCTCGGCCAGCTGGACTCGCTGTACAGCGGCAGGATGATCCCGGTGACCGCGAGCGTCTGGGTCAGCTTCCGCCCGGACGACGTCGGCAGCGGCTTGGCGTCGAGCCGGGTCAGCAGGCCGGCTATCTTCCGGGAGCCCTGAGCGGGGTCCCGGCCGGTGGACTCGAGGTAGTCGTCCAGGGCCCGCTGGAAGCCCCGGGCCTGGTTCTGGGCGTGGCCCACCGTGTCCGCGGTCGGGTCGACCACCGCGTCGAGCACCATGCGCCCCACCCGGCGCGGGAACAGGTGGGCGTAGACGCCGCCGAGTTCGGTGCCGTAGGAGATGCCGAAGTAGTGGAGTTCGTCGTCGCCGAGGACCTGGCGCATCAGGTCCATGTCGCGGGCGGTGTCGGTGGTGGACACGTGGGCCAGCAGGGGGCCGGAGGCCCGCCGGCAGCCCTTGCCGAAGTCGGTGGCGTCCTGGAAGTACGCCTTCTCCTCGGCCGGGGTGTCCGGTGTGGCGTCCACGTCCTCGGCGGCCTGGATCTCCCGGTCGCCGCGGCAGCGGACGCCCTCACTCGCGCCGACCCCGCGCGGGTCCCAGCTCACCAGGTCGTATCGCTCGTGGAGAGCGGAGACGGAGTTCTCGTAGTACGGCATCATCGACACACCCGAGCCGCCGGGGCCGCCGAAGTTGAACAGCAGTGACCCGATGCGGTCGCCACCGGTCGCTCGCGCGCGGATGAGGGCCAGACCGATCGTTCTGCCGCCCGGCTCGGACCAGTCCAGTGGCACCTTCAGCGTCGCGCACCGCCATGTGTCGCTCGGCGCGGCGGAGCTCTCGGTGGCCTTGCAGCGGCGCCAGTCGAGGCGCTGGGAGGTGAGGGAGGAGGGGAGCGCCCGGGACGGCGTGGCGGTGGAGCCCGGCGCCGACGGGGGAGCCGAGTCGGTCTCCTTGACCCCGTCCCTGCCGTCGTCCCCGCCCGACCCGCCGCAGCCGGCCAGCAGCAGCCCGGCCGCCAGCGCGGCCGTCCACCGCAGAAATCGCGTCATGCGCACCCCCCTGACAGGCCCGTCGCCTCGTGCCGCGCCGGGCGTTCAGGCCATGGTAGGCGCCCGCTGCCCGGCCTGTGTGAGCCTGTGGATAACGCTCTGAACTGCGGTTTCGGCAGGTCGGCGGAGTCTGTCTAGGAGCAGACCTTGTCGGCCTTCGGCACCTTCCCGTTCAGCAGGTAGCCGTCCACCGCGCTCTGCACGCACTTGTTCTTGCTGTCGTACGCGCCGTGCCCCTGACCCTGGTAGGTCAGCTCGACGCCGACGCCCTTGCCGAGCGCGTCCGCCATCCTCTTCGCGCCGGCGTACGGGGTGGCCGGGTCGCCGGTGTTGCCGACGACGAGGATGGGCGCCGCCCCCGGCGCCCTGACGTCCGGATGATCGGCCGCGCCCGGCACCGCCCAGTCGGTGCAGCTGAGCATGCCCCAGGCCATGTAGTCCCCGAACAGCGGGGACGCGGAGTGGAACCGCGGCAGCTGCTGCTGGACGTGGTCGGCGGTGTACCGGGGCTTGTCGTCGGCGCAGTTGATGGCGATGTTCGCCGGCATGAGGTTGCTGTACTCCCCGTTCGCGTCGCGGCCGTTCATCGAGTCGGACAGCAGCATGAGGATCTTGCCGTCGCCGTCGTACGCCTCCTCCAGCCCCTCGGTGAGGTACTCCCAGAAGTCCTTCGAGTACAGGGACTGCGCGATGCCGTTGGTGGCGGCGGTCTGGGTCAGCTGGCGCGGGAAGACGCCCGGGATCGGCTTCTTCTCCAGGTCGGCGAGGAGTTTCGCGATGCGGTCCTTCACGTCCTGCGGGGTGTCGCCGATCGGGCAGTCCGTGGTCTTCGACGTGCAGTCCTTCGCGAAGTTGTCGAGGGCGAGCTGGAAGCCCTCGGCCTGGCCGAGCGCGCTCTGCTCCGGGTCCTCCGTGGGGTCCACGACGCCGTCGAAGACGGCCCGGCCGACCCTCTTGGGGAACAGGTGGGCGTAGACGCCGCCGAGTTCGGTGCCGTAGGAGATGCCGAAGTAGTACAGCTTGTCGTCGCCGAGGACCTGGCGCATCAGGTCCATGTCGCGGGCCGCGTCCGTGGTGCGCACATGCGGCAGGACCTTCCCGGAGTTCGTCTCGCAGGCCGCGTTGAACTGCTTGGTGCGCTGCAGGAACTCCGCGCGTTCGGCTGTGGTGTCCGGGGTCGCGTCCTGCTGGAAGTACTCGTCCAGCTGTGCGTCGCTCTCGCACTTCACGGGTGCGCTGCGGCCGACCCCGCGCGGGTCGAAGCTGACCAGGTCGTAGCGGGTGCGCAGGGTGGTGTAGTCCGAGCCGAACGCCGGCAGCGTGGTGACGCCGCTGCCGCCGGGGCCGCCGAAGTTGAAGATGAGCGAGCCGATCCGCTTGCTCGCGGGGCCACTGGTCCGGGCGCGGATCAGGGCGAGGTCGATCGTCTTGCCCTTCGGGTCGCTCCAGTCCAGGGGCGCCTTCATGGTGGCGCACTGCCAGTCGGTGCCGTTCGGCAGCGGGGACGGCGCGCTGCCGCCGCCCTCCGCCTCGGACGGGGCCGGGCAGTCCTTCCAGTCCAGCTTCTGCGTCGTGACGTCCCCGCCGGTGGAGCTGCCGCCGCATCCGGCCAGCACAGCGGAGAGCAGCACAGCGGTGGTGGTCAGCGCGGCGGCGCGCAGCCGGAGGGGGTTCGCCATACCCCCATCGTGGCGGCGTGCACGCGGGGGCGCGCGCCGGGCGCGGGCCGTCCGAGGTACGTCACCGGGCGAGGGCGCTCACAGGGCTCCCTTGCGGGAGAGGTGGTTGAAGGCCAGCCAGCCCGGCAGCACGGGCAGCCACAGGGTCAGCAGCCGGAACAGCAGGACGGCCGGGGCGGCGACCTCCTTGGGCAGGCCGACGGCGATCAGCCCCACGGTGAGGGTCGCCTCGACCGCGCCCACGCCGCCCGGGGTGGGCGCGGCGGAGCCGAGCGCGTTGCCGGCGAGGAAGACGACGGCGACGCTGGCGATGCTGAGCGACACCGAGCCGTCGCCGAAGGCCCGGATGGAGGCGTCCAGGCACATCACGAAGCAGGCGGTCAGCAGGAGCATGCCGCCGATGCCGGTGACGAGCTTCTGGGGCCGCTGGAGGACGTCGAGCATGCGCGGTACGACACCGGCGAAGAGCGACCTCACGCGCGTGACGACGAATTTCCGCAGGAACGGCACCGAGGTGACCACGAGGAGCAGCACGGCCACGGTCAGCAGGCCCGCGATGACGGTGCGGGACGGAGACAGCGACGGCGTCTTCTCGGTGCCGGTCAGGTAGCCGAAGGAGAGCAGCATCAGGATGTGGCAGCCGAGCCCGAACAGCTGCGACGCGCCGACGCTCGCCACCGCGAGCCCCGGGCGGACGCCGGCGCGCTGGAGGAAGCGCGTGTTGAGGGCCACACCGCCGACCGCGGCCGGCGCCACGATCTTCACGAACGATCCGGCGACCTGTGCCGCGACGGTCCGCGGGAACGGCACCCGTTCCGGCACGAACCCCAGCAGGGCCATCGCCGCGGCGACGTAGCTGAGCGCGGAGAACAGCACCGCGGCGACCACCCAGCCCCATTGGGCCTGTGCGAACAGCGTGCCGAACTCGATGTGGGTGAGCTGCGTCAGCAGGTAGTAGGCGCCGATCGCACCGGCGATGAAGCTGATCAGCGTGCGCGGCCGGACCCGTTCGAGCCGGGCCGGTTCCACCGGCGCCTGGGGCCTGATCCGCAGCACCTCGTGCCGGATCTGGGTGAGCAGATCCTCCTCGCGAGCCTCGTCCAGGGCCTCGTCGATGGCCCGTTTCTCCGCGCGCTGCTCGGCACGGACCGCCTTCTTGTCGGGCTTTTCGAGCGGGGCCGTCGCGGCGGCCTCCTCCTGGCGGGCGGGTTTGGCCTGCCGGGAGGCTTCGAGCACCGCCTCGCGCTCGCGCTGGGCTCGCTCCCGGGCCAGCCGGCGGAGCGTGGAGCGGGTGGAGCGGGTCAGCGCGATCGGCTGGAGCATCGGCAGGCAGTCGGCCACCGCGTCCGGGCCGAGCACCCCGACCGCCGAGGCGACGGCCCGCTCGGCGCCGACCCGCAGGCCGAGCGTGGTGACCAGCTGGGCGACGTCCATGCGCAGCAGCAGCTCACCGGCCGCGATCTCGCCGCCGCGCAGCTCGGTGAGGATCACCTTGCCGGAACGATCCACCAGGATCGCGTCACCGGCCAGCCTGCGGTGCGCGATGCGCCGCGACTGCAGTGCCTGCACCTGGTGCCAGGTGTTGCGCAGCAGCTCGTCGGTGATCTCCTCGTCGGCCAGCGAGTCCAGCGTGCGCCCGCCGGTGTGCTCGTAGACGAGCATGACGGCGTCGGGACCGAGTTCGGAGGTGGCGATCAGCTTGGGCGCGTTGGCGCCCGCCGCGATCGCCGCGTACGCCAGCAGCGCCTCCTGTTCCAGCGCCTGGCGCAGCGACTGGAGGCTGGAGCGGGTGGCGAAGCCGCGCAGGGTCAGATTGCGCCACGCGCGGTAGAAGAAGCCCTGTGCCTGCTGTTCCCGGTCGACGACCGTGACGTCCAGCGGAGGGCCGTCCTCCAGGGTGACGAAGTAGCGCCGGCCGCGGTCGCCGTTCTCCGTCTCCACGGCTTCCTCACGGGCCGAGCTGACGGGGTGGAAGCCGACGTGCCTGAGGCGCGCCATCAGGGTCTGGCCGGTCGGGCGGACGTTGGGGGAGCCCACTGCATACAGGGTGCCGTAGGCGACGGTCCAGCCGATCAGGACCGTCAGGATGATCGAGAAGGGGGTCGTGTAGCCGGTGACCAGCATCGAGAACGCGTCGAGCAGCAGCACGATCCACAGCACCGCGCGCCATCGGGGCCTGCGGGACATGCCGACGGCCGTCATGTAGGCGATCACGGGTGCGAGATAGCCGTGCACCGGGTCGGTCAGCGCGTGGATGTCGCCCGGCGAGGGCTGGGTGAGCGCCTCCTGGATCGAGTCCGGGGCCGCCCGGGCGACCCACAGGTCGGTGGCGAGCGTCACTCCGTGCGCCAGGACGGCCGCGAGGACGCCGTCGGCGATGCGCAGCCCGTCCCGTTTGATCAGCCGTTCGATCGCGAAGGCGACCGGCACCAGCAGGATCGCGATGCTGGAGGCCAGCCCCGCGATCTTGATCAACAGGTCCGGGGCCTGCCCGGTGCCCTTGTTGATGTCCTGTTCGAGGCCCGAGGTGGTGCCGTGCGCGAACGCGGCGATCGCGAGCAGCACCACGATGGCGAGCACGCCCACCAGGAGCCGCATGAGGTCGGAGGGACGGTGCACGCGCGCGGGGAGCAGCGGTTCGTCGCCCTCCACCTGCTCGGCGTGGGGGTCGCCTTCGGCGCACGGACGGTGGTCCGGGGCCGCTCTCCTGGATCCGGGCGCCCCTCCGGCGGCGTCCGCACCGTCACGACGCGCGCCGGTGCCGCCGTCACGCGCGTCCGAGCCGTCGGCATGTGCGCCTGTGCCGCCGTCACGCGCGTGTGGGTCGTCGTTCTCGCGGGTGTCGGGTTCGTCACCCCGCGCGGACGTGCCGCCGGCACCGGGGGCGTCGGGAGGATGTCCCTCCCCGCGCGGGACGTCGGGAGGTCCCTCCGCGCGCGGGCCGTCGTCCTTGCGCGGACCGGTGTCTTCTCGGTGCGCGTCGGTGCCGCCCGCGTCCGCGCGGGCGGTGTCGCGGCGCGCGGAGGCGTCAGGGGTGCCCGCCGCTCCTTCGGGGTGCACGCCCTGCTCCTTCATGGTCTCTTCTTGGTCTCGTATCACCAGTCACCGCCCGCACGATGGTGGCATGCCCCACCGACACACACGGGCATCAGGGTGTGGATGCGCGGGCGCACAGTCTGCCCGAAGGACCGCCCGGGGGCGAGAGGACCGTTCCTCACAGGCCCGCGGGGATGTCGGCGGAGTGCGGCAGGATGGGGTGAATGAGCGAGCAGAGCCCTTCCGAAGACGCCCGCGAAGAGTACGCGGACGCGCTGCCGGAGTACGCCGAGCGGGTTCTCGACGTCGCCGAGCGGATTCCCCCGGGCCGGGTCATGACGTACGGCGACGTCGCCGAGTGGCTTGCCGAAGGAGGCCCGCGTCAGGTGGGCCGGGTGATGGCGCTCTACGGAGGTGCCGTGCCGTGGTGGCGCGTCGTACGCGCCGACGGCGTGCTGCTGCCCGGACACGAACTGCGCGCGCTCGACCGCTACCGAGCGGAGGGCACACCGCTGAAGCAGGCGGGCAGGAGTGCGGAGGGCCATCTGCCGCGGCTCGACATGCGACGGGCCCGATGGGACGGCGACGCGGGCGCGGGGGGTCACATCTGACAGCTTCCGCCATCGGATGCCGCCGGGGCGGACGTGTGATCCGTTCGAGGGACACGGGGGACGTCCGTGGCATGGCGTACGTTCGTGAGACGGGGGACGCGCGTGGCGCGAGCGCCGCGAGGGAAGAATCGGAAGCCCTGCTTCCGTCCGGAGCGGCGGCGTAGCGTCGGCAGCACGTGTCCCCCTCACCCCGCGGCCACCGCCTCGCCCGTGTGACCGCCTGCCCACCAGCACAACCACCAGGACCGGCCCATCACGTGAGCTCCTCTTCCTCCACCAGGCGCCTGCCGCACCCCTCGGTGCGGCAGGGGAGCCGTGGCGCTTACCGACTGGTCCGTACCCCGCCGGCCGTCGTGGATCCCCCTCGTCTGGACGCGGCGCAGCGGGCCGTGGTTGACCACAGGACCGGACCGCTGCTCGTCCTCGCAGGTCCCGGCACCGGCAAGACCACCACCCTGGTCGAGTCCGTGGCCGCGCGGATCGCCCGGGGCGGCGATCCCGAGCGGATCCTGGTGCTGACGTTCAGCCGCAAGTCCGCCGTCGATCTGCGCGACCGCATGGCGCTGCGGATGGGAGCGGCCCGCGCGCCCCGGGCGACCACGTTCCACTCGTACTGCTACGCACTGGTCCGCGCCCACCAGGACAGCGCCCGGTTCACCGAGCCGCTGCGTCTGCTCTCCGGCCCCGAGCAGGACGTCGCCGTCCGGGAGCTGCTCGCCGGCCAGCCCGAGCTGGAGCGGCTCGGCCTGACCCATGTGCGCTGGCCGGACGAACTGCGCGCCTGCCTGACCACGCGCGGCTTCGCCGACGAGGTCCGTGCCGTCCTCGCCCGCAGTCGTGAGCTGGGCCTCGGCCCGGAGGCCCTGGACGCCTTCGCGCGCCGCATCGGCCGCCCCGACTGGCGGGCGGCGGCGGCGTTCCTCGCCGACTACCTCGACACGCTCGACCTCCAGGGCGTGATCGACTACGCGGAGCTGGTCCACCGCGCGGTGCTGCTCGCCCGCCGTCCGGAGACCGCCGCACAGCTCGCGGCCCGCTACGACGCCGTGTACGTCGACGAGTACCAGGACACCGACCCCGCCCAGGTCCGGCTCCTGCACGCCCTGGCGGGCGGGGGCCGCACCCTGGTCGCCTTCGGCGACCCCGACCAGTCGATCTACGCCTTCCGGGGCGCCGACGTGAACGGCATCCTGGACTTCCCGGCCGCCTTCACCCGCGCGGACGGCCGTCCCGCCCCCGTCGAGGTGCTGCGCACCTCCCGGCGCTCCGGCGCCGCCCTGCTGGCCGCCACCCGGCTGATCACCCAGCGCATGCCGCTGCCCCGGCTGCCCGCCGACAAGGTCCGCGCTCACCGCGAGCCGGCCCCCGTACGGGACGGCGGCCGGGTCGAGGTCCACACGTACCCGACGTCCGGTGCGGAACTGGACAACATCGCGGACATCCTGCGCCGCGCACACCTGGAGGACGGCGTCCCCTGGCGCGACATGGCCGTCCTGGTGCGTGCCGGCTCCCGCACCCTCCCGACCCTCCGCCGGGCCCTCACCTCGGCCGGTGTCCCCGTGGACATCGACGGTGACGACCTTCCCCTGCGGCACGAGCCGGCCGTGACGCCGCTGCTCACGGCCCTCCGCGCGGTGGCCACGGCGGAGGCGCGGCACCGCGAGGAGAGCCACGCCGCGGAGGGTGACACGCCCGCCGCCACCGCCGTTCAGGACGCCACCGAGGCCGGTGAAGCCGAAGCTGCAGCCGGTGAAGCCGAGGGTGTCGACGGAGACGCCGAAGTTGCAGCCGGTGAAGCCGAGGGTGTCGCCGGAGACGCCGACGTCGCAGCCGGTGAAGCCGGGGGTGTCGCCGAGGGCGCCGACGTCGCAGCCGGTGAAGCCGAGGGTGTCGACGAAGACGCCGGGGACCGGACCGCGGACGTCTCCACCTGGCTCGACACCGAAACCGCCCTCACTCTGCTCGCCTCTCCGCTCGCCGGCATGGACAGCGCCGACCTGCGCCGCCTCGGACGTGCCCTGCGCGAGGAGGAGCGGGCCGCCGGCGACCCCCTGCCGCCCCCGTCCGACGAACTGCTCGCGCGAGCGCTCGCCGAGCCCGAGCGCCTGGCCGTGCACGACCCGGCGTACGCGCGCGGTGCCCAGCGGCTCGGCGCGCTGCTCCGCAAGGCCCGCGAGCGCCTCGCGGGCGGCGGTACGGCCGAGGAGGCGCTGTGGGACCTGTGGGAGGGCACGCCGTGGCCCGCGCGCCTGGAGCGGGCCGCCCGGCGCGGCGGCGCGGCCGGCCGCAACGCCGACCGGGACCTCGACGCCGTGTGCGCCCTGTTCGCCACCGCCGCGCGCGCGGAGGAGCGCACCGGCGGCCGCGGCGCCCTGAACTTCCTGGAGGAGATCGAGGCCCAGGACATAGCCGCCGACACCCTCGCACGCCGCGCGGTCCGCCCCGACGCCGTCCGTGTGATGACCGCGCACCGCTCCAAGGGACTGGAGTGGCGGCTGGTCGTCGTCGCCGGGGTCCAGGAGGGCCTGTGGCCCGATCTGCGGCGCCGCGGTTCGCTGCTGGAGGCCGACCGCATCGGCCGGGACGGCCTCGCCGAGCCGCTGACCCCGGGGGCGCTGCTCGCCGAGGAGCGCCGCCTGTTCTATGTCGCCGCCACGCGCGCGCGTGAGCGCCTCGTCGTCACCGCCGTGAAGGCACCGGCCGACGACGGCGACCAGCCGTCCCGGTTCCTGACCGAGCTGGGCGTGGAGCCCAGGGACGTCACCGCGCGCCCCCGCCGCCCGCTGTCCGTCGCCGCGCTCGTCGCCGAGCTGCGCGCCACCACGGTCGACCCGCGCGTCTCGGCAGCCCTCCGGGAGGCCGCCGCACGCCGGCTCGCCCGGCTCGCCGCACTCGCCGACGAGGACGGCCGCCCCCTGGCGCCGTCCGCGCACCCCTACCGCTGGTGGGGCATGTTCGAACCGACCGAGAGCAAGGTGCCGCTGCGCCACCGCGACCAGCCCGTGGTGCTCTCCGGCAGCGCTCTCGACCAGCTCGCCAACACCTGCGCGCTGCAGTGGTTCCTGGGCCGCGAGGTGAAGGCCGACGCCCCCGCCACCACCGCGCAGGGCTTCGGCAACGTGGTCCACGTCCTCGCCGACGAGGTCGCCTCCGGCCGCAGCCCCGCCGACCTCGACGTCCTCATGGAACGCCTGGACTCGGTGTGGAACGCGCTCGCCTTCGACGCGCCCTGGAAGTCGCGGCAGGAGAAGGACAACGCGCGCGCGGCGCTCGAACGCTTCCTCAACTGGCACGTGCTGGACCGCACCGGCCGCAGGCCGGTGACGAGCGAGCAGGACTTCGACGTCACCCTCGAAGCGGGCGACTACCAGGTCCGTATCCGCGGCCAGATGGACCGCGTGGAGACCGACGCCGAGGGCCGGGCCTACGTGGTCGACTTCAAGACCGGGAAGCAGGCGCCCACCGCGCGCGAGGTGGAGCGGCACCCCCAGCTCGCCGTCTATCAGCTCGCCGTCCGCGAGGGCGCCGTGGACACGGCCTTCGACGGCGTACGCCCCGAACCCGGCGGCGCGGAACTCGTCCACCTCAGGCAGGGCGCCGCCAAGCGGGACGGGGGCGAGGCCCTGCCCAAGGTGCAGACCCAGGAGCCGCCGGCGGGCGAGTGGGTCGGCGATCTGCTGGCCAACGCGGCCGGGAAGGTCCTCGACGAGCGGTTCACACCGAGCACCGGCCAGCACTGCACGCACTGCGCCTTCCGCGCCTCGTGCAGCGCGCGGCCCGAGGGCCGGCACGTGGTGGAGTGAGGTGCGGACGACGGAGGTGACGTAGCGCACCCCGGGCGGGTGCGGGCGACGGGGTGACGTACCGCACCCCGGGCGCTGACCTGCGTCTCTTCCTCCCCGGACGGTCCGGCCGGCCCCGATTGTCAGTCCCCGCCGCTAGCCTTTTCCGACATGCCCGCCCGTATCACCGATCCTGAGCAGCTCAAGGAGCTCCTCGGCATCCCGTTCACCCCGGAGCAGACGGCCTGCATCACCGCGCCGCCCGCCCCGCAGGTGATCGTGGCCGGCGCCGGGTCGGGCAAGACCACCGTGATGGCGGCCCGCGTGGTGTGGCTGGTCGGCACCGGACAGGTCGCCCCCGAACAGGTCCTCGGCCTGACCTTCACCAACAAGGCCGCCGGCGAGCTGGCCGAACGGGTCCGCAAGGCACTGATCAAGGCCGGCGTCACCGACCCCGACGCCCTTCCCCCGTCCGACCCGCCCACCTCGCCGACGGCCTCCCGCGCCGAACCCGGCCGGCCGGACCCGGACCATCCGGCCGGCGAGCCCGTCATCTCGACGTACCACTCCTTCGCCGGCCGTCTGCTCACCGACCACGGCCTGCGCCTCGGCCTGGAGCCCACCTCACGTCTCCTGGCCGACGCCACCCGCTACCAGCTCGCCGCGCGGGTGCTGCGCGAGGCCCCCGGCCCGTACCCGGCGCTGACCCGCTCCTTCGCCGACCTCGTCAGCGACCTGCTCGCCCTCGACTCCGAACTCGCCGAACACCTCGTCGACCCCGAAGACCTGCGCGCCTGGGACGCCGACCTGCTGCGCACCCTGGAAGGCGCCAAGCTCACCAACGCCGACCTGCGCAAGGTTCCCGAGACGGCCGCGGCCCGCCGGGAACTCGCCGGCCTCGTCCACCGCTACCGGGCCGCCAAACGCCAACGGGACCTGCTCGACTTCGGCGACCAGATCGCCCTGTCGGCCCGCCTCGCCCGCATCCCCGAGGTGGGCCGCCTGCTGCGCGAGGAGTTCCGGGTGGTGCTCCTGGACGAGTACCAGGACACCTCGGTGGCCCAGCGCGTCCTGCTGGCGGGTCTGTTCGGCGACGGCACCGGCCACCCGGTGACCGCCGTCGGCGACCCCTGTCAGGCCATCTACGGCTGGCGCGGCGCCTCCGTCGCCAACCTGGACGACTTCCCCGACCACTTCGCCCACGCCGACGGCAGGCCCGCCACCCGGCAGTCGCTCAGCGAGAACCGCCGCAGCGGCGGGCGGCTGCTCGACCTCGCCAACGGCCTCGCCACACCCCTGCGCGCCCTGCACGCGGGCGTGGAGGCCCTCCGCCCGGCCCCCGGCGCCGAGCACGACGGCACGGTCCGCTGCGCCCTGCTGTCCACGCATGCCGAGGAGATCGACTGGATCGCCGACTCCCTGGCCCACCTCGTGCGCACCGGCACACCACCCGGCGAGATCGCCGTCCTGTGCCGGACCGCGACCGACTTCGCCGAGATCCAGGGCGCCCTCGTCGCCCGTGACCTCCCGGTCGAGGTGGTCGGCCTCTCCGGGCTGCTGCATCTGCCCGAGATCGCCGACCTCGTCGCCGTCTGCGAGGTCCTCCAGGACCCCGGGGCCAACGCCGCCCTGGTGCGCCTGCTGACCGGACCGCGCTGGCGCATCGGCCCCCGCGACCTCGCCCTGCTGGGCCGCCGCGCCCGCCTGCTGGTGACCCACGCGCGCGTGGACGGCGCCGACGACCCCGACCGCAGGCTCGCCGCGGCCGTGGAGGGGGTCGACCCGGCCGAGGTGATATCGCTCGCCGACGCCCTCGACACGTTCCTGGAAACGCCGGCGGAGGGGGGCTTCGCGGAAGGCGGGGACGACGGGCTGCCGTTCTCCCCGGACGCGCGCGTGCGCTTCGCCCGGCTCGCCGCCGAGCTGCGCGACCTGCGGCGCTCGCTGTCCGACCCGCTGATGGACGTCCTGCACCGGGTCCTCGCCGTCACCGGCCTGGAGGTGGAGCTGTCGGCGTCCCCGCACGCGCTCGCCGCCCGCCGCCGGGAGACCCTGTCCAACTTCCTGGACGTCGCCGCGTCCTTCGCCGCGAGCGACGGCGAGGCCACCCTGCTGGCCTTCCTCGGCTTCCTGCGGACCGCCGCCCAGTACGAGAAGGGGCTGGACAACGCCCTGCCCGGCGGCGAGAACACCGTCAAGGTGCTCACCGCGCACAAGTCCAAGGGCCTGGAGTGGGACGTCGTGGCCGTCCCCGGACTGGTGACCGGCACCTTCCCCAGCGCCCAGGGCCGCGAGAAGTGGACCGCGCAGGCCAAGGTGCTGCCGCACGCCCTGCGCGGCGATGCCGACACCCTGCCCGACGCCGACAGCTGGGACTCGCGCGGCATGAAGGCCTTCCACGAGGCCATGAAGGACCACCAGCACACCGAGGAACTCCGTCTCGGCTACGTCACCTTCACCCGCCCCCGCTCGCTCCTGCTCGGCTCCGGCCACTGGTGGGGACCCAGCCAGAAGAAGCCGCGGGGCCCCTCCGACTTCCTCCGGGCCCTGTACGACCACTGCGCCGCCGGATACGGCGAGATCGAGGCGTGGGCGGACGAACCTGCGGAGGACGAGGAGAACCCGGCCCTGCACGCGGCCACCGCCGACCAGGTGTGGCCGCTGCCGCTGGACGCCGCCGCCCTGGCCCGCCGCCGCGCCGCCGCCGAGACCGTCCTCGCCCACCTGGACGCCCTCGCCGCCCGCCCCGACGGCCACCGCCCCGCCCTGCACGACCCCGCCGGCGACGAGCACCCGGACTGGCCCGCGCCACCGGACGAGGACCCGTACGGCGAAGAGCCGTACGAGGACTTCCCCGGCGAGACCGGCGAGGAGAGCCTCCCGTACGAGGAGGACGTCCCCCACGACGAGGACGACGCCTACGCCGAGCACCTCGGTCCCGGAGAGGACGACGCCTACGCCGAGCACCTCGCCCGCCATGGCGAGGACGACGCCTCCGCGGACGGCTTCCCCCACGACGAGGACCTCTTCGACGAGGCGCCCCCGGAGGACACGGCCGGCCCCGTCCCCGTCCCGGACGCCCGCGGCGCCCGGGACGCCTGGCACGCCGAGCGGCCCACCGTCCCCCACCAGGCGTCCGCCCCCCAGAGCGGCCACCGGCGCGCGGAGCCCTCGGCCCCGGCCTCGCTCACCCCCGAGGAGGCCCGTACCGTCGCCTCCTGGGACCGCGACCTCGACGCGCTCACCGGAGAACTGCTGCGCGCCCGGCAGACCGTCACCGACGTCCCCCTGCCCGCCACGCTCACGGCGACCCAGCTGCTGCGCCTCGCCGAGGACCCGGACGGTCTCGCGCAGGAACTCGCGCGCCCCATGCCGCGCCCCCCGCAGCCCGCCGCACGCCGGGGCACCCGGTTCCACGCCTGGATCGAAACCCGTTTCGAAGAGCTGACGCTGCCCCTGCTGGAGCCGGACGAGCTGCCCGGCAGCGATGCCGAGATCGCCGACGAACGCGACCTCGAAGCCCTCAAGGAGGCCTTCGAACGCACCGAGTACGCCCGGCGCACCCCGTACCGGGTCGAGGTCCCCGTCCAGCTCACCCTCGCCGGCCGCGTCGTCCGGGGCCGCATCGACGCCGTCTACCGGCACGGCGACGGCGACGAGGCGACGTACGAGATCGTCGACTGGAAGACCGGCCGCACCGGCACCGCCGATCCGCTCCAGCTCGCCGTGTACCGGCTCGCCTGGGCCGAGCAGCAGGGTGTGCCGCCCGAGTCCGTCACGGCCGCCTTCCTGTACGTGCGCAGCGGTGAGGTCGTACGGCCCGCGGGCCTGCCGGACCGGGCCGCGCTGGAGCGGCTGCTCACCGGTGCGACGGATCGGTCACCGGAGCGCACCTGAGTGTGACGAACCGCCCTCCGAGGATGTCGGCGCGGGCGGATAGGCTCGGGAGCATGAGCCAGACCCCGGACAGCGCCGTCCGCACGTACATCGAGCAGCACCGCGCCGCCTTCCTCGACGACCTCACCGCGTGGCTGCGCATCCCCTCCGTGTCGGCCCAGCCCGACCACGCGCCCGACGTGCGGCGCAGCGCCGACTGGCTCGCCGCCAAACTCCGGGAGACCGGCTTTCCCACGGCCGAGGTGTGGCAGACCCCGGGAGCCCCCGCCGTCTTCGCCGAGTGGCCCTCGGGCGACCCCGAGGCGCCCACCGTCCTGGTCTACGGCCACCACGACGTACAGCCCGCCGCCCGCGAGGACGGCTGGAACAGCGACCCCTTCGAGCCGGTCGTCCGGGAGAACCGCCTCTACGCGCGGGGGGCCGCCGACGACAAGGGCCAGGTGTTCTTCCACACACTCGGCGTCCGCGCCCACCTCGCCGCCACCGGCCGCACCGCCCCGGCGGTCAACCTCAAGCTGCTGATCGAGGGCGAGGAGGAATCCGGCTCCCCGCACTTCCGGGCCCTGGTGGAGGAGCGGGCCGGGCGGCTCGCCGCCGACGCCGTGATCGTCTCCGACACCGGCATGTGGGCCGAGGACACCCCGACCGTGTGCACCGGCATGCGGGGCCTGGCCGAGTGCGAGATCCGGCTCTACGGCCCCGACCAGGACATCCACTCCGGCTCCTTCGGCGGCGCCGTGCCCAACCCGGCCACCGTTGCCGCCCGCCTGGTCGCCGCCCTGCACGACGACCACGCGCGCGTGGCGATCCCCGGCTTCTACGACGGCATAGTCGAGCTGACCGACCGCGAGCGCGCGCTGTTCGCCGAACTGCCCTTCGACGAGGAGCGCTGGCTGCGCACGGCCAAGTCGTACGCCACCCACGGCGAGGCCGGGCACTCCACCCTGGAGCGCATCTGGGCCCGCCCGACCGCCGAGGTCAACGGCATCGGCGGCGGCTACCAGGGCCCCGGCAGCAAGACGATCATCCCGTCCGCGGCCATGGTGAAGCTGTCGTTCCGGCTGGTCGCCGGCCAGGACCCCGACCACATCGAGAAGGCCGTCCGTGCCTGGGCCGCCGAACAGGTGCCCGCCGGGATCCGGTACGAGATCGACTTCGGTTCGGCCACGCGCCCGTGCCTGACCCCGCTCGACCACCCCGCGCTGCAGTCCGTGGTCCGCGCCATGGGCCGCGCCTTCCAGGGGCCGGTCCGCTTCACCCGCGAGGGCGGCTCCGGACCCGCCGCCGACCTCCAGGAAGTCCTCGGCGCCCCCGTGCTCTTCCTGGGCATCTCCGTCCCGTCCGACGGCTGGCACGCTCCCGACGAGAAGGTCGAGCTGGACCTCCTCCTCAAGGGCGTCGAGACCAGCGCCTACCTGTGGGGTGACCTGGCCCGCACCTGGCGTTCCGCATCGTGACCGCCGGCGCCCTACGCAAGGGCGCGGGGCACACTGGAGGCACCGCCCCGCCCGCACCGCCCGCGCCCGACCCGGTGCCCTCATGCCGTACGTCCCGCCGAACGACCGCCGAAAGAATCACCGCACTGGGGGAGTTGGAAGCACCCGTGACCACCTGGACCGACCACACAGCCGACCGACCCATCTCGCTGACCGCCCCGAGCGGCATCGACCGCGCCGCCCACCACCGGCTGGACGAGGCCTGGCTCGCGGCGGCGTGGAGCCACCCCACGACCCGTTGCTTCGTGGTCTCCGGCGGCCAGGTGCTCATCGACGAGACCCCGGACGGCCGGACCGAACTCGTCATGACCCCCTCCTTCGAGGCGCCGCTCACCGAGGCCCACCGCTACTTCCTCGGCATCGACGAGGACGGCGTCAGCTACTTCGCGCTCCAGAAGGACTCGCTGCCCGGCCGCATCGACCAGTCCGCGCGCCCCGCGGGGCTGCGGGAGGCCGGCCTGCTCCTGTCGCCGCGCGACGCCGGGCTCATGGTGCACGCGGTCGGCCTGGAGAACTGGCAGCGCACCCACCGCTTCTGCTCCCGCTGCGGCGAGCGCACGGTGATCGCCGCGGCCGGCCACATCCGCCGCTGCCCGGCCTGTGGCGCGGAGCACTACCCGCGCACCGACCCGGCCGTGATCATGGCGGTCACCGACGAGGAGGACCGCATCCTGCTCGGCCGCCAGGTCCACTGGCCGGAGGGCCGCTTCTCCACGCTCGCCGGATTCGTCGAGCCCGGCGAGTCCATCGAGCACGCGGTGCGCCGCGAGGTGTGCGAGGAGGTCGGTGTCACCGTCGGCCCGGTCGAGTACGTCGCCAGCCAGCCCTGGCCCTTCCCGTCCAGCCTGATGCTCGGCTTCATGGCCCGCGCCACGTCCACCGAGATCGACGTCGACGGGGACGAGATCCACGAGGCCCGCTGGTTCTCCCGCGAGGAGCTGCACGCGGCCTTCGAGTCCGGCGAGGTGCTGCCGCCCTACGGCATCTCCATCGCGGCCCGCCTGATCGAGATGTGGTACGGCAAGCCCCTGCCGACCCGCGGCTTCGTCTGAGACGGCGAACGGCGGCTGCCGAGCCGGTTCGGACTCGGGAGCCGCCGTTCGGCGCAGCTCGCGATTACGCGGCGAGCTTCTGCTTGACCTGGGCCAACGACGGGTTGGTCAGCGTGGAGCCGTCCGCGAAGAGCACGGTGGGGACGGTCTGGTTGCCGTCGTTCGCCTTCTCCACGAAAGCAGCGGACTCGGGGTCCTGCTCGATGTTGATCTCGGTGTAGGCGATGCCCTCCCGGTCCATCTGGCTCTTCAGCCGCCGGCAGTAGCCGCACCACGTCGTGCTGTACATCGTCACAGTGCCCTGCATGTCTCTCGCTCTCCTCAGGCAGCTCGGAAGAAGTCGTCCACGGGGAGAACGTACGTGAGGGGCCGGCCATTCCCGCCCGGGGTATGCCCGGGGCGCCGGGCTCCGGCCCGTGATGGCCACCGCATGAGCTGTGATGCCTGCCGCATTAGTACGACTGCGAGCCCCTGCCTGTGGACAACCGCCGCAGCCGTCCCGGACGACCTGGCAGCATGGCGGTGTGACAGCAGCAACGCACTTCCCCCTCGTCCCGCAGGTACCGGACTCTGCCGACGCGGTGCTCGAAGGGCTCGACCCCGAGCAGCGCGAGGTGGCCACCGCCCTGCACGGACCGGTGTGCGTCCTGGCCGGAGCGGGGACGGGCAAGACCCGGGCGATCACCCACCGCATCGCCTACGGCGTCCGCGCCGGCATCCTGCACCCCTCCAGCGTGCTCGCCGTCACCTTCACCAACCGCGCCGCCGGAGAGATGCGCGGCCGACTGCGCCAGCTCGGCGCCCAGGGGGTCCAGGCCCGCACCTTCCACTCCGCCGCCCTGCGCCAGCTCCAGTATTTCTGGCCGAAAGCGATCGGCGGTTCCCTGCCCCGGCTCATCGACCGCAAGATCCAGCTCGTCGCCGACGCGGCCGCCGGCCTGGGCACCCGGCTCGACCGGAACGAGCTGCGGGACGTGACGGCCGAGATCGAATGGTGCAAGGTCACGCAGACAGTCCCCGCCGACTACGCGTACGCGGCTGCGAAGGCCGGCCGCGAGACCCCGCGCGACCCGGCCGAGATCGCCCACCTCTACGCGGCCTACGAGGACCTCAAGCGCAACCGTGCGGTGATCGACTTCGAGGACGTCCTGCTGCTGACCGTCGCCGTCCTCCAGGACCGGCACGACATCGCAGAACAGGTCCGCGCGCAGTACCAGCACTTCGTCGTGGACGAGTACCAGGACGTCAGCCCCCTCCAGCAGCGGCTGCTGGACCTGTGGCTCGGCGAGCGGGACAACCTGTGCGTCGTCGGTGACGCCAGCCAGACCATCTACTCCTTCACGGGAGCAACGCCCGACCACCTCCTCGACTTCCGTGCCCGGCACCCCGGTGCCACGGTCGTGAAACTGGTCCGCGACTACCGCTCGACCCCCCAGGTCGTCCACCTCGCCAACGGCCTGCTCGCCCAGGCCCGGGGCCGCGCCGCCGACCACCGGCTGGAACTCGTCTCCCAGCGTCCCCAGGGACCCGAACCCGTCTACACGGAGTACACCGACGAGCCCGCCGAGGCCGAGGGCGCCGCCCGCCGCATCCGGGAGCTGATCGACGCGGGCGTCCCGGCCGCCGAGATCGCGGTGCTGTTCCGCACGAACTCCCAGTCCGAGACCTACGAACAGGCGCTCGCCGACGCCGGCGTCCCCTACCAGCTGCGCGGTGCCGAGCGCTTCTTCGACCGGCCCGAGGTCCGCAAGGCCGGCATCGCCCTGCGCGGCGCGGCCCGCTTCGGCGGCAACGACTCCCTCCTGGACGACGTCGTGGACCTGCCCTCCCAGGTGCGTGCCGTCCTCTCCGGCGAGGGCTGGACCAGCGAGCCCCCGGCCGGGTCCGGCGCCGTCAGAGAGCGCTGGGAATCCCTGGCCGCCCTGGTCAACCTCGCCCACGACCTCGCCGCCGCCAGACCCGGAGTGACCCTCGCCGACTTCGTGACGGAACTGGACGAGCGGGCGAACGCCCAGCACGCCCCGACCGTCCAGGGCGTCACCCTCGCCTCCCTGCACGCCGCCAAGGGACTGGAGTGGGACGTCGTCTTCCTGGTCGGCGTCGCCGAGGGCATGCTGCCCATCACCTACGCCCGGACCGACGAGCAGGTCGAGGAGGAACGCCGCCTTCTCTACGTCGGCGTCACCCGTGCGCGGGAACGCCTCCATGTCTCCTGGGCCCTGTCCCGCTCACCCGGTGGCCGCCCGAGCCGCAGAGCGAGCCGTTTCCTCGACGGCCTGCGCCCCGGCACCACCTCCACCGTCGGCCGTACCGGCGCCGGCACGGGCGGAGGCGTCGAGCGGGGGACCGTCGGGAGCGTCACCGCCACCCCGCGTCGCGCCCAGCGCACCCCCGCACGCTGCCGGGTCTGCGGGCGCACGCTCACCGAGGCGGGCGAGATGAAGCTGATGCGCTGCGCCGACTGCCCCTCGGACATGGACGAAGGGCTCTACGAGCGGCTCCGGGAGTGGCGGGCGGCCCAGGCCGAGCGCAGCGGCCAGCCGGACTTCTGCGTCTTCACCGACCGCACGCTGATGGCCATCGCCGAGACATGCCCGGACAGTTCCGCGGAACTCGCCCGCATCCCCGGCGTCCTCAGCCGCAAGCTGCGCAGTTACGGAGCCGATGTTCTCGCTATCTGTGCAGGCCAGGAGCCTGGCGGAGAGGCCGGGAGCGACTGATGCGAACTCGTCGAAAAAATAGTTTGCGCATGCCCCGGCAATCCCCATAGGTTCTAGGCACGGAAGCAGCGGCCTTCTCCAAGGCCCAGGTTCCGTGTTGTACTTGCATATCCGAACGGACTGGTTCACCCCGGTCCCAGAGACGCCGAGAGGAGGCGAGTCCAGTGATCAGCATCAACATCAGCACCATCAGCACGGCCAAACTGACCGATCGCTCGACCGTCTCCACGTGCATTCTCGGCGCCTCGAACCAGGGCACCGGTCTGTCCGGCATCCGTGCCGTGCGTCCGGCGTCCTCCCCTGCCCTCGCGGGTCTTGTCCGTGAGGGCAATGAGCGACCGACCAAGGCACTGGAAGCGGTAGCGGCACAGGCACATGCCTATGCCTTTGCGGCGGCCGGTGCCGGATTCCGGAAGCAGACGACGCAGCACCACCTGATGTGGGCCTTCCGTGGGCCAGAACCCTGGAGTGATCCAGCCTGATCGCCGATCAGGCCGGCGCCTTCAGGGCCGCGGAACCCCATCCGGGATCCGCGGCCCTTCTGTTTGCCCCGAACGGGGACGACGGAGCGAAGGGGCCTCGGGACAGGAAGAGAACCCGGTACCCAGCCGACACCCGGTCAACCGGCCGGAACGACCAGACGAGGAAAACCAACCGTGCAACTCGAAGCGCACGCCCCGTCCGTACCGCCTTCGCAAACGATCCCCCCGCCCGGCCTCACGGAGGACTCCACCTTGATCCCCCTCACCGCGCTCACCGCGCTCGACGACGCCATCGAGAACCTCGGCGTACCCGTCCCCTGCCGCTCCTACGACCCGGAGGTCTTCTTCGCCGAGTCGCCCGCGGACGTGGAGTACGCCAAGTCCCTCTGCCGCACCTGCCCGCTGATCGAGGCCTGCCTCGCCGGCGCCAAGGAGCGACGCGAGCCCTGGGGCGTGTGGGGCGGCGAGCTGTTCGTCCAGGGTGTCGTCGTCGCCCGGAAGCGGCCGCGTGGTCGCCCGCGGAAGAACCCGGTCACGGCATGAACACCGCAGGAACGATCGATCGCCCCCTCACGCACGACCCCAAGAAGCAGGCCCCGATGAAGCCGTCCACCAGCGAGCCCGCCGGCTCCGCGACCTCAGACTTCACCACCACCGGCGCGACCGAAGCGCGTCAGAACAGGAACCGAGAGATGCAACTCATGCAAGAAGCCCTGGCTCGTGCGCATATGCACGAACGGCTTCATGACGCCGTGCGCGAACGCCGGGCCATGCGCCTGGTGGTCGCCCAGCGGATGCAGCGCCGGGCCGAGCGCGCCTCGCTGCGCGCCCGCCGCGCGCTCGCCATGGCCGTCATGCAGTAACGATCACACCTGAGCAGCGGTGGCCTCCCGGACGAGGGAGGCGAACTCTCCCCGCGGGGGCCGGTCCGTCCGAACGGACCGGCCCCCGCGGTGCGTTGCGCACGCCGATCCACGCTCACGGGGTTATCGTCGCCGGGTGACGAGTCTTCCCGGAGAAAGTGATCAGGGCGGCTCCACCGCGGAGCGCCACCGTCTCGTGTGCGCCCGCTGCGGCACCCCCGCCGACGGCCCGCCGCCGGTCACGTGGACCTGTTCCGTGGAGAACGGTCTCCGTCAGTACTTCTGCGACGCCTGTTCGCGGGAGAATCTCCGGGCGATCGAGGGACGGCTGGACTCGGCCTGGTGGTGACAGGCACCCGTGCCGATGACGGCCTCGGACGCCTCGCCGATAGCCGACGGCAACGGCGACCGCACGCACCGGCGGCCGCTCACCCCTCCGCCGCCTCCTCCTCCCCGCCGACGTCGTCGGCGAGGCCGGCCACGAAGCCCGGCAGCCACTCCTCCAGCTCCTCCCGCAGCCGTACCGTGGCGCCCAGCTGGCACAGGACCCCGATGGTGCTCAGGGTCACCCGGTGTATCAGCAGATAGGCCGGCGGCAGATTGAGCCGCTTGGCCAGCTGGTATGCGGGTGAGCGGGGGTCGCCGATGCGGGCGGCCTGGCTGCGCATCCAGGAGCGGGTGAAGGTGAACGCGTCCACCCGGGCCGGCTCGATGATCGGCAGCAGATAGTCGAGGACCGCCTCGGGGTCCAGCTCGATGCTCTCCTTGACGAACCCCTCCGCGCAGAGCAGCTCGTAGACCGTCTCGGCGTCGCCGTCCAGCGTCATCCGCAGGGAGACGCCGATCGGGGTCGGCAGGCCGCCGGGGAGCCGGTCGACCGTGCCGAAGTCCAGGACGCCCAGGCGCCAGTCGTCCTCACCGGCCGGGCCGCCGGGCAGCAGACGGAAGTTGCCCGGGTGCGGGTCGGCGTGCAGCAGGCCGGTGCGGGCCGGCCCCGAGAACAGGAAGCGGGCCAGGAGCTGACCGGCCCGGTCACGCTGCTCCTGGGTGCCGTCCGCGATGATCTCGGACAGCGGGACGCCGTCGATCCATTCGGTGACCAGCACCTGATCGCACTGGTGCACCACCGCCGGGACGACCACGTCCGGATCGTCCGCGAACTCCTCCGCGTGCACGCTCTGGGCCTGGGCCTCCAGGCCGTAGTCCAGCTCCTCGGAGACGCGGTCCCGCAGCTCCGTGATCAGCGGCTTGATGTCCATGCCCGGAATGAGCGGCCCCAACAGCCGGGCGAAACGGCTCAGTTGACCGAGGTCGGAGAGCAGTGCCTCCCCGGCGCCCGGATACTGCACCTTGACCGCCACCTCACGGCCGTCGTGCCACACCGCCCGGTGCACCTGGCCGATCGAGGCCGCGGCGGCCGGCTTGTCCTCGAACTCCTCGAACAGCTCGCGCCAGTCCGGCCCCAGTCGCTCCTGGAGCACCCCGTGCACCGTACGGGTCGGCATCGGCGGGGCCGCTTCCTGCAGCTTGGTCAGAGCCGCGCGGTAGGGACCGGCGATCTCCTCCGGCAGCGCCGACTCGAAGACGGACAGGGCCTGCCCGAACTTCATCGCGCCGCCCTTCAGCTCGCCGAGCACCTTGAACAATTGCTCCGCCGTGCGCTGCTGCAGCTCGCGGCCGACGATCTCCGCGGACTCGCCCACGATTCGTTTGCCCAGCCCCCAGGTCGCCCGCCCGGCGAAGCCGAGCGGGAGCGCGGCGAGCTTGGCGGTACGGGTGACCGCCTTCCGGGGAAGATCAGACATGCGCCCTCCAGGTCCCAGTCGGCCGCGCAGCGCCTGCTTCGCGTCCTCGCTCAGTCGACGGCCGTTGCACCGCCATTGTCGCGCGTGGCTCCCCGCTGGTTGAGGAGTGCTCCCTTTTACCTCTCTCCGCGGCCCCGCAGTCGCACTCCGGATGCGCCGGGACCGGCCGGGCGCGCCAGGTCAGGCCGGGCAGGGACACCTCCCAGCGGGCTCCCGAGCTGGACGGTGGCTCCCCGTCGAGGAAGGTCAGGGCGTGGGCAGCCGCGAGACCGGCCACCGCCGTGGCCAGCGCGAGATCGCAGGCCCCCACCCGGCGGGCCCGGCCGGAACGCCACTGGGTGACCAGCCGGGGCCAGACGGGGTCCCGCTCCGCGCGCTCCCGGTCCAGACAGCCGGCGCAGCCGGTCTCGCCGGGCAGGACCAGCGGGCCGACGACTCCCGTGCCCTCCACGACACCGGCATACAGATGGGGCGTGCCGGAGGCCATGAGCGGTTCGGCGGTGAACGGATCCGGGGCGTGCACGGCGACGTCGTCCCGGGGCGCGAGGATCACCAGGGAGAGGCCGGGGTCGTCGGTGCCGGACCCGGGGGAGTGATCGCGGCGCGGCGGGCGGTCCGGCGCGGCGCGGCGGGCGGCGGCCCGCGCCGCCGCGTCCCGGCGGTCCCCGAGCGACTCGGCCGGCAGACCGCCCGGCGCCACGTCCCACGGCTCCACGCGGCCCACGTCGCGGACGTCGACCTCGCCCACGCCGGCACCCGACAGGACCGACGCCAGCAGGGCGCCGACCCGGCCCGCTCCCCGCACCCGCACCCGCAGCGCACGCCGGGCCGCGAGCCGGGCCGGTGCGTCGCCCGGCTCGTGGGTGACGAGGGACAGCGAGGCGAGGTCGGGGCGCAGCCGGTCGAGGACGTCCGGCTTCTCCCGCAGCGCGTCCGCGGCCGGTCCGCCACCGCGCGCGTCGTCGACGAGACCCGCGCGGGCCAGCCGCGCCACCAGCGCGTCGACACGGTCGGGCGGCACGTCCATCCGGCGGCCCTCCTCGCGCAGCAGCGGCAGCCCCCGGGTGCCGTCGAGCAGGTCCAGGAAGCTGCCCGAGGCCGTGTCCACGGGCCCCAGCGTCAGTGCGTGCGCCGGAGTCATCCCGAACTGCACGGTGTTGCGGTCCCGCCAGCCGCGCCGCAGCGCGGGCTTCACCACCGGATGCATGACTGAGCCCCCGAATCCCTGCAGACGTCCGGCGAGACGTCCTGAACGCCTGATACACCCCGTATGTCGGACGGCGGAACCCGTTGCGTTCCGCCCGACGCCTGCCAGCATGCCCGGCCCGTGCGCCGCGCGCCGAAAGTTGTCCACAGGCTGAGGAATTCGTCGTACAAACCGAGGGCACGTCAAACACCAACCGGTCAGGAGAATCCACGCATATCCGAGCGCGGGATCGGTCGTACGAATCCCACACATGGTGGGGGATCGGCGGTGAACCGTCCGGGGGCCGGGACTTTGCCCGGGCCCACCGGGTAACGTCGGGGCGTGCCCGCCGACCCTCTGCACCGCGCCGGTGCATCACAGCGCAGCACGACGAGTCAGCCGCCGCCCGGCGCCTCGGGGGCGAGCGCGATCGAGGTCCGCAGAAGTGCCCGGCGCCGCCGGACGGTCTCCGCGTACCGCGAGGGCGATCGCACCGTCGTGCTGATCCCCGCCCGGATGTCGAAGGCGGAGGAGCAGCGCTGGGTGAGCGTCATGCTCGCCAAGCTCGCCGCCCAAGAGAGCAAGCGGGTGCCGGGCGACGCCGAGCTGATCGAGCGCGCCGAGCGGCTGTCGGCCCAGTACTTCGACGGCCGGGCCCGCCCCGCCACCGTGCGCTGGGTCACCAACCAGAACACCCGCTGGGGTTCGTGCACCCCGGCCGAGGGCAGCATCCGGCTCTCGCACCGGCTGCAGGGGATGCCCGAGTACGTCATCGACTATGTCCTCTGCCATGAGCTGGCCCATCTCCTGGTCCCCGGCCACGGCGCCGACTTCTGGCGGCTGTTGGAGGCCTATCCGCGCACCGAGCGGGCCCGCGGCTACCTCGAAGGGGTGGTCGCCGCCGCACGGCTGCCGCATCTCCCGGGCGCCCACGACGACCGGGAGGACTGAGCGCCGGTCCGCGCGCCCGAACGGGTCCTCACCGTGCGCCCACGCGTGCGGGGTGCCGCCCGGCGGCGCGTCCGTCACCGCGCGCCCACGCGTGTCCGGGGTGCCGCGCGGCGGCGTGGCCGTGCGTCGTCGCGTGTGAGCGGCCGGGTGCGGTTGTGTACCGGCTCTGTACCGACCACGCCCTGTCGGGGCCGATGCCGGTCTTTGCCGTTAGCCTGGCGCGACGCACTCACATTCGGGATGGGGGACGGTCGTAACGCATGGCCAGGCAATTCCAACGCGGCCACAAGGCCAGGATCAGTGACCTCACGGCGGGCACCGATCTGTACGTAGGCGTGCAGATCTCCGCCCCCGGGCTGACCTTCGACATCAGCTGCTTCGGTCTGGACGCCGACGAGCGTCTCTCGGACGACCGGTACTTCGTCTTCTTCAACCAGCCGAAGTCCCCGGAGGAGTCCGTCCAGCTGCTGGGTGCCCAGGCGGGTGACACGGAGTCGTTCCGGGTCACGCTCGACCGGATCCCCTCGCACATCCGCAAACTGTCCTTCACCGCGACCGTCGACGGCGCCGGCCAGATGTCGCAGATCGCTCCCGGATACCTCCGCATCGTCGCGGGCGGCGAGGAGGTCGCGCGGTACTCCTTCGACGGCTCGGAGTTCTCCACCGAGCGGGCCGTGATGCTCGGTGACTTCTACTTCAAGGACGTGTGGCGCTTCGCCGCGGTCGGACAGGGCTTCGACGGCGGTCTGGAGGCGCTGCTGAAGAACTTCGGCGGCGAGGTGCAGGAGGAGGCGCCCGCGGCCCCGCAGCAGCCGCAGCCCGGCGCGGCCCCCGGCTTCGCCCCGCCCGCCCAGACCGCCCCGGCGCCCGCGTTCGGCGCCCCGGCCGCACCCGCCCCGGCTCCGGCACCCGCCCCGGCACCCGCCCCGGCTCCCGCACCGCAGCCCGCTCCGGCACCGCAGGGCTTCGCCCCGCCGCCCGGCCACACCCCGCCCCCGGCGTCCGCGCCGAACGTGCACGGCGCGCCCACGGTCGTCGCGCCTCTGGCCCCGCCTGCCGGAGGCACCGTCCCGCCGCCGGCCGCGCCCCCGGCCCCCGCGCCTTACGGCCAGCCGCCCCAGCAGCCGTCCTACGGCGGCCAGCCCGGCGCGCCGATGCCCCCCGGATACGGCCAGCAGCCGCCGTCCTACGGCGGCCAGCCGACCCCGCCCATGCCCCCGGGCTACGGACAGGTCCCCGGCCAGCCGCCCGCGTCCTACGGAGTCCCGCAGGGCGCGCCCCAGGGCGGTGCCGGTGTGACGGCCGCGCTCCAGGCGTTCAAGGAGACGCCGACCGGCCAGCGCTGGACGCAGCAGAACAAGAAGCTGATCCGTGTCGACCTCGGCATCGGCGGCCAGCCGGTGCTGGCCCGGCAGGGCAGCATGGTGCTCTACCAGGGCAAGGTCGACTTCGGCTACAAGGGCGCCGGCTTCATGGGCCGGGTCGTGGGCAACGCCACCGGCCAGGAGATGCAGCTGATGCGCTGCACCGGCCAGGGCCAGGTGTTCCTCGCCGAGGACTCCACCCATCTGCACCCGGTCGAGCTGCAGGGCGACGCGATCTGCGTGTCCGCGGAGAACGTCCTCGCCTTCGACGAGAGCCTCCAGTACGAGGTCCGCCGGATCGAGGGGCACGGGATCCCGGGCGGCGCGCTGTTCACCATGCAGTTCCAGGGCACGGGCACGATCGTCGTCAAGACGCACGGCACGCCCGTGGTGCTGCCGGTCACGCCGACCACCTTCGCCGACTGCAACGCCGTCGTCGCCTGGTCGGCCGCCTCCCAGGTGATCGTGTCCAGCCAGGTCCGCATGCGCCGCAACGCCTACCCGGGCGACACCGGCGAGAGCGTCAACCTCCAGTTCCGGGGCGCGCCCGGCAACTTCATCGTCGTCCAGCCCTACGAGGTCTAGAGGGAGCCCGTCATGAACCAGCCGCTCGCGGGCTTCGCCCCCGCACCCGTCACCGCCCGCATGGAGAACCACGGCAACCACATGCTGAAGGTCGCCATGCAGACCGGGAACGACCTCCTCGCGCGCGTGGGCTCGATGGTCGCCTACGAAGGCTTCATCCAGTACGAGCCCAACCCGCCGGCCGTCCGGCAGATCGCCCGCGACTGGGTGACCGGCGAGGGGGCGCCGCTGATGAAGTGCTCCGGCGACGGCCTGCTCTACCTCGCCGACTACGGCGCCGACGTCGTCGTGATCAACCTCAACGGCGACGGCATCTCCGTCAACGCCACCAACCTGCTCGCCTTCGACGCCCACCTCAGCTGGGGCGTGGAGCGTGTCAAGGGACTCGCGAAGTTCGCCGGACAGGGCCTGTGGAACACGAAGATCTCCGGGCAGGGCTGGGTCGCGCTGACCTCCCGGGGCAAGCCGATCGTCGTGGACTGCGGCGGCGGCGAGGACGAGACGTACGTCGACCCCGACGCGCTCGTCGCCTGGTCGCCGAACCTGAAGGTGAAGGGCAAGCGCAGCTTCAAGGCCCAGTCGCTGATCGGCCGGGGCAGCGGCGAGGCCTACCAGATGGCCTTCTCCGGACAGGGCATCGTCGTCGTCCAGCCCAGCGAGGACAGCACCGACCGCCTCCGGTTCCGGGGCTGAGGGGGAGCCAGAACACCATGCAGAGCCCGCTTTTCGCGCACAACGACCTCCAGACCCAGGAGCGCTGGAGTCTGCAGAACGCGCAGATGCTCCGGGTCACCCTGGAGGGCCACGACGACATCCTCGCCCGCAAGGGCACCATGGTCGCCTACCAGGGCCTCGTCGAGTTCGACGCCGAGTACCGCAGCAACGGCCAGGCACGCGCGCGTGCGCACACCGGCGAGGGCCTGGACCTGATGCGCTGTCACGGACAGGGCACCGTCTACCTGGCCAACCTCGCCCAGCGCGTGCACATCATGGACGTCGAGCAGGACGGGCTGACCGTCGACAGCTCCTACGTCCTCGCCATGGACTCCTCGCTGCACCACGAGGTCATCGCCGTCGACAGCCTCTACGGCATCTCCGGCTCCGGGAAGTACCAGCTGAACATCACCGGACGCGGCCGGGTCGCCCTGATGACCTCGGGCGCGCCGCTGCTGATGCAGGTCACACCCGACAAGTACGTCAACTGCGACGCCGACGCGATCGTCGCCTGGTCCACCGGACTGCGCGTGCAGATGCAGGCCCAGACCCATTCGTCCGGCGTGTGGCGCCGGCGCGGCAGCACCGGCGAGGGCTGGGAGCTGAGCTTCATGGGCTCCGGGTTCGCGCTCGTGCAGCCCAGCGAGCTGCTGCCGCCGCAGAACGCGCAGATCGGGCAGGGCCTCGCCGCCCAGTTCGGCATGGGGCAGCAGGGGGCACGCGGTCAGAACCAGGGCAACGTCTGGAGCTGAGCCGGCGCCACGGCCCGAACGGGACGAGAAGGCGCACGTGAGGGGGTGGCCGCCCGGGCGGCCACCCCCTCACCTTGTCGAAGCCGGGCGCGACTCGGTCAGAGCCGGGAGCGCGTGGCCTCCAGCAGGCGTACGACCGACTCGTCCGCCACGTCCGCGACCTCGTCGTACGCGTACCAGCGCAGGTCGAGCGACTCGTCGCTGATCTCCTGCACCGCGCCGGGCGGCGCCAGGACCGCGTACTGGACGTCGAAGTGCCAGTGGCACGGCGCCGGGATCGGATGCCGGTCCAGCCGCACCGGGCCGCCGGGCAGCAGTGTCAGCCCGGCGATGCCGGACTCCTCGGTCGCCTCGCGCAGGGCCGCCGCCTCCAGCGTGGGATCACCCGGCTCGCAGTGACCGCCCATCTGCAGCCACATCCGCAGCTTCCTGTGCAGCGTGAGCAGCACCCGGCCGTGCTCGGGATCGATCACCAGGGCGCTGGCCGTGAGATGGCCCGCCGGACAGGCCTTCCACATGCCGTCCGGATGGGCCGCCAGGTGGTCCAGGTATGCCTGGCGCAGCTTCTCCTGGTCCTCGTACCCCTTCAGGACGAGGACCGCGTCGTCGTACAGGCTCACTCGGCGTCGTCGCCCTCGGCGTCGTCGTCCTTCTTGCGCAGGTCCGGCTTGCCCTCCTGGCCGCCCGCCGCCTCGCCGAGCAACTTGTCCAGCTCGGAGAAGTCCATGTGCTCGCGGTGGACGAAGCCGTCCGGGTCGTCCAGGTCGGTCGCGGTCGGCAGCATGTCCGGGTGGGCCCACAGGCCGTCCCGGCCGTCGACCCCGCGCGCGTCCGTGAGCGAGGCCCACAGGCGGGAGGCGTCGCGCAGCCGGCGCGGGCGCAGCTCCAGTCCGATCAGCGTGGCGAACGTCTGCTCCGCCGGGCCGCCGGTGGCGCGGCGCCGGCGCAGCGTCTCGCGCAGGGCGTCCGCGGACGCCAGGCGCGGCTTCGCGGCGGTGTGGACCACCGCGTCCACCCAGCCCTCCACGAGCGCCAGAGCGGTCTCCAGACGGGCCAGCGCGGCCTTCTGCTCGGGCGTGTCCTCGGGCTGGAACATGCCCTGCTGGAGCGCGTCCTGCAGCTGCTCGGGATTCTGCGGGTCGAACTGGCCGACCACGTCCTCCAGCTTGGCCGTGTCGACCTTGATCCCGCGGGCGTAGCCGTCGACCGCGCCGAACAGGTGCGAGCGCAGCCACGGCACGTGGGCGAACAGACGCTGGTGGGCGGCCTCGCGCAGGGCCAGGTAGAGCCGCACCTCGTCCTGCGGCACGCCCAGGTCCTTGCCGAACGTCTCCACGTTGGCCGGGAGCAGCGCGGCCTTGCCGGCCGGGCCCAGCGGCAGACCGATGTCGGTCGAGCCGACGACCTCGCCCGCGAGCACGCCCACGGCCTGCCCGATCTGCGTGCCGAACATGGCACCGCCCATCGAGCGCATCATGCCGATCAGCGGGCCCGCCATGGCCTGCATCTCCTCCGGCAGGACGTCACCCATGGCCGCGCCGACCCGCTCGGCGACCGGGTCGACCAGCTCCTGCCAGGCGGGCAGGGTCGCCTCGACCCACTCCGCGCGCGACCAGGCCACCGCCGTGCCGGAGCCCGACGGCAGGGACGTCGCGTCGTCCAGCCACAGGTCGGCCAGGCGGACGGCGTCCTCCACCGCCTTGCGCTCGGCGGCGCCCACGCTGGCGTCCTTGGTGCCGTCCGCGGTGCCCTGGGCGACCGTCTGGCGGGCGATCTGCTTGGCCATGTCCCAGTTCACCGGGCCGCCCTCGTACGAGAGCATCTGGCCCAGCTGCTGGAAGGCGGCGCCCAGGTCGGTGGGGTTCAGGGATCCGAACATGGCTGCGAGCGGGTTGTCGGCGCCGGGGCCGCCAAAGCCGCCGGCTCCGGGCAGATCGCCGAAACCGAACGGATTGGCCGGTCCCTGCCCACCACCGCTCTGCTGGTCCTTCTTCTTGCCCTCGTCGCCGTCCTCCGGCTCCTCCGGCGGAAGGCCGAAACCGAATGGGGTGTTACTCACGGGAATCCTCGGCTGGTAAGGCCACCGGTTTCGCTCCGGCGGCGCGGCTGCCCGACAACACCACCCAGCGTAGACACCCGGACCCGATCGGGCCTCGGTGCTCCGCCCGCGGAAGGCCTGCGGCAGGATGGATGCACCTGGTACGTACGCGTCACTCGCGCCCGTACTGAAGACAACCGCTGGAGACGCCCGGTGAGTTCCCCAGATCCACAGGTTCGCGCAGCGCGAAACCCGTCAACCCATCCCGCCGTGCGCGGGCCCGTCGTCGCGGTGACCGGAGCCGCCACCGGGGTCGGTGCCCTGCTCACCGAGCGGCTGGCCGCGTCCGACGAGGTCAAACAGGTCGTGGCCCTCGACGAGCGGCGAGGCGAGTGCGCCGGCGCGCAGTGGCACATCCTCGACGTCCGCGACCCCGCGATCGCGGAGAAGCTGCGGGGCGTCGACGTGGTCGTCCACCTCGCGCTCGACCTCGACCTGGAGACCGATCCCGCGGCGCGCACGGCTTACAACGTCCGGGGGACGCAGACCGTGCTGACCGCCGCCGCGGCGGCCGGCGTGCACCGGGTGGTGCTGTGCACCTCGGCGATGGTCTACGGCGCCCTGCCGGACAACGAGCTGCCCCTGTCGGAGGACGCCGAGCTGCGCGCCACCGCCGAGGCCACCGGGGTCGGGGACCTGCTGGAGATCGAGCGGCTGGCGCGGCGCGCGCCCCGGGCGCATCCCGGGCTGAACGTCACCGTGGTACGGCCCGCCGTGCTCGTGGGCGGCGGCACGGACACCGCGCTGACCAGGTATTTCGAGTCGCCGCGGCTGCTCGTCGTGGCCGGCTCGCGGCCCGCGTGGCAGTTCTGCCATGTCGAGGATCTGTGCAGCGCCCTGGAGTACGCCGTGCTGGAGAAGGTCGACGGGGAGCTGGCCGTCGGCTGTGACGGGTGGCTGGAGCAGGAGGAGGTCGAGGAGCTGAGCGGGATCCGGCGGATGGAGCTGCCGTCGGCGGTCGCGCTCGGCGCGGCGGCCCGGCTGCACCGGATCGGGCTCACTCCGTCGCCGGCCGGGGACCTGGCGTACACGATGTACCCCTGGGTGGTCAGCGGGAGCCGGCTGCACGATGCCGGGTGGCGGCCGCAGTGGACCAACGAGGAGGTGCTGGCCGAGCTGCTGGAGGAGGTGTCCGGGCGGCACACGGTGGCCGGGCGGCGGCTGGGGCGCAAGGACGCCACGGCGGCCGGTGCGGCGGGGGCGACCGTGGCCCTGCTGGGCGCGGCGGCCGTCGTACGGCGGGCCCGGAAGGCCCGGCGGCGCGTCTGAGCCGCGGGGCGGCGGGGCGGGCGCGCCGCGTCCGCTGTAGAAGCATCCAAAACGTTCCTCGCGCGTGCCTGGTGAAACTCGTATTCCGTGGTGTCACACGCATGCGGCACGATGGGGGGCATGGCACAGACGAACGAGCACCCCGGTGAGCAGGCGGCCCAGGAGCCCATCAAGCTGATCGCCGTCCGGGAGACCCCGCTCTCCGTGGACGAGGTGTTCCGGGCGGTCGGGGACGACGCGGCCGGGGGCATCGCCCTGTTCGTGGGGACGGTGCGGAACCACGACGGGGGTGCCGACGTGGACGCGCTCGGGTACTCCTGTCACCCGAGTGCCGAGGCCGAGATGCGGCGGATCGCGGAGAAGGTCGTCGCGGACCACCCCGTGCGGGCGCTGGCCGCCGTCCACCGGGTGGGGGACCTCCGGGTCGGGGACCTCGCGGTCGTCGTCGCCGTGGCCTGTCCGCACCGCGCGGAGGCCTTCGACGCCTGCCGCAAGCTGATCGACGACCTCAAGCACGAGGTGCCCATCTGGAAGCACCAGAAGTTCTCCGACGGCACCGAGGAGTGGGTCGGCGCCTGCTGACCCGGGCCGGCGCCTGCCTGATGCTGATCAGACCGGCGCCTGCTGACCCGGGCTGGCGCCCGCCTGACCCAGGCCGGCGCCTGCTGCCCTCGTCGGTTCTGCCCCCGTTCGGCGCCCGTGCGGGCCCCCGCCGGTGCCTGCCTGCCTCGGCCTGGGCCCGCCGCCTCCGTCGCATCTCTGTTCACGTTCGGCCAACCGTGGCCCTCCGGTTGCGTAACCGGCACCCTCGCGTGAGCGTTGTCCGTGCGGATGGTTAATCTGCTGATCAGTCAGTTGCGGACGCTCATGGCGTAGGGAGGTCGGCATGGGGGTGCTTGTCTGGCTGCTGATTCCGCTTATGGCTGCGATCGGCGGTGGACTGTGGGGCAGTTGGGCCAACCGGACCCGGAAGGTACGCGGTGACGGGCCCGAGCTGGACGGATACGCGCGCTTCCGGGCGGCCATGGAAAAGCCCCGCTCGGGTACGCCGGGCGGGTGACGGGGGTGCCCTGACGGTGCGCTGACAGACGCGTCCCGTACTGTCGAGGCATGCCACGCCGCACCGCGACGATGCTCGCCTCGACCCTGATGCTGATCGCGCTCCTGTGCGCGGGAGTGCTCATCCCCGTGCCGTACGCGGAGATGTCCCCCGGCCCGACCGTGAACACGCTCGGGGACCACGACGGCGAGCCGGTGCTGCAGATCGCCGGGCACAAGACCTATCCGGCGGACGGCCATCTGAACATGACCACCGTCCGGGTCACCAGCGCCGACTACCGGATGAACCTCGTCGAGGCCGTCTACGGCTGGCTGGCGCACGACAGCAAGATCGTCCCGCACGACACGCTCTACCCCGACGGCAAGACGGAGGAGCAGTCCACCCAGGAGAACGCCGAGGAGTTCAGCCAGTCCCAGGAGAGCGCCAAGGTCGCCGCCCTGAAGAAGCTGGGCATCCCGGTCCGGTCCTGGGTGATCGTCTCCACCGTCGTCAAGGACTCCCCGGCCGAGGGCAAGCTGCACGCCGGTGACGTGATCAAGGCCGTCGACGGCACGGCGGTCAAGCAGCCGGCCGATGTCGCCAAGCTGGTCACCAAGCACAAGCCCGGTCAGAACGTCGTCTTCACGGTCGTCCCCGCCAAGGACCAGGCCGCCGCCGAGAAGGCCCACAAGACGGCGACCGGGACGCGGGACATCACGATCACCACGACGACCTCCGACGACAGCGCGGCCGAGCGGGCCATCGTCGGCATCTCCGCCGGGACCGACCACACGTTCCCGTTCACCATCGACATCAAGCTCGCCGACGTGGGCGGGCCCAGCGCCGGCCTGATGTTCGCGCTCGGCATCTACGACAAGCTCACCCCGGGCGACCTCACCGGCGGCACGTTCGTCGCCGGCACCGGCACCATCGACGACGAGGGCACGGTCGGCCCGATCGGCGGCATCGAGATGAAGACGGTCGGGGCCCGCGACAAGGGCGCCCGGTACTTCCTGACGCCCGCCGACAACTGCGCGGCAGCCGCCAAGGACACCCCGGACGGGCTCACCCTGGTCAAGGTCAAGACCATCGGCGACGCGCTCGGCGCGCTGAAGGACATCCGCGGCGGGGATATTGCCGCCCTGCCGAAGTGCACCACCAAGGGCTGAGCCGGCCGTGACACGGCCGGGGGCGCTCCCTGCGCGGCAGGGGGCGCCCCCGGTGCCGTACCACGGCGGACGGGATCAGTCCGCGAACGTCGCCGTCAGAGCCTCCGCCAGGCCCGGCACCAGGTCCGGGCCGGTCAGGACCTCCGTGGGGGAGTCCTTCTCGCGCAGCCGCACCGCCGAGTCGCGGCTGCCGTCGCGCAGCACGGCCACCGTCATGCGGACCTCCTGGCGCTCGGGGTGCTGGGCCACCCACTTCGCCAGGCCGGCCTCGCTCAGACCGGAGGGGACCTGGGCCTCGGCGGACGGCGGCAGCATCAGGCGCTCCACGGTGAGCGCGCAGCCGACGACCGCGTCGGGCCAGGCGATGGTTCCGAGGAACTCGTCCAGCGGCTTGCCGGACGGGATCTCGTCCTGCTCGATCGGGGTGAGACCGGTGGTCTCGGACTCGTCCTGCAGGCCCAGCTGAGCCGCGAGCGATGGTTCCTGAGCCCGCAGTCGTGCGGTGTCTACAAGGGCGAAGAGGCGAGCGGGCTGGTCCCAGCCGAGGCCGGAGACGTACTCGTCGATCTCGAGTACGGCCCGGGTGAGCGGGCTCGCTGCCATGGGAGTGTTGGACATGGTCACAATCCTGCCTCGTTCCCGGCCGGAATCGGGAACCGAGTAAACGGTGAGTAAGTTGCATATGTGTGGGCCCGCGATCACGGGGGGCCACGGCGGGCCCGCGAACCCGAGGGTCTGACGGATCGACAGCGAACTTCGAGGTGCGCACCTTGGCTTTCCAGATGCCGGACCGCGGCGGAGGCCCGACGGGGCCACGGATCAGAGCGGGCCGCCCGTCCCGGCGGGTGAGGACCCTGCTCGTGACACTGGGCGTCCTTTCCGTTCTCGGCATGGCGTTCACCATGTTCGCGGGCTTCTGGACGGACTGGCTGTGGTACCGGTCGGTGCACTACTCGTCCGTGTTCACCACCACCCTGTCGACCAAGATCGGGCTGTTCTTCGTCTTCGGTCTGCTGATGGCTCTCGCCGTGGGCTTCAACATCTGGCTCGCGCACCGGCTGCGGCCCCCGCTCAGCGCCATGTCGATGGAGCAGCAGAGCCTCGACCGCTACCGCATGGGCATCGCGCCCTACAAGAAGTGGCTGCTGCTCGCCGTCACCTCGCTGGTCGGGCTGATCGCGGGTGCCTCGGCGTCGAGCCAGTGGCGGACCTGGCTGATGTGGGTGAACGGCGTGCCCTTCCACGAGAAGGACCCGCAGTTCCACCTCGACATCTCCTTCTACGCCTTCGATCTGCCCTGGTACCGGTTCCTGCTGGGCTTCGGCTTCGCCGCCGCCATCCTGTGCCTGATCGCCGCCGCGCTGACCCACTACCTGTACGGCGGCCTGCGGGTCACCAGCCCGGGCGCCCGCGCCACCGCGGCCGCGACCGGCCACCTGTCGGTGCTGCTCGGGATCTTCGTCGCCCTCAAGGCGGTCGCCTACTGGCTCGACCGGTACGGCCTCGCGGTGAAGTCCAGCGACTTCAAGGCGACCGGCAACTGGACCGGCCTGCGCTACGTCGACGCCAACGCCTATCTGCCGGCCAAGACGATCCTGTTCTGCATCGCCGTCATCTGCGCCCTGCTGTTCTTCGCCACCCTGTGGCGGCGCACCTGGCAGCTGCCGGTCATCGGCTTCGGCCTGATGGTCCTGTCGGCGATCCTGATCGGCGGCCTGTACCCGGCGATCGTGCAGAAGTTCCAGGTGCAGCCGAACGAGCAGGCCAAGGAGGCGCCGTACGTCCAGAAGAACCTGAAGGCGACCCGCGAGGCCTACGGCATCGACGACGCCAAGGTCAGCGCGTACTCGGGCCGGTCCACGACCTCGGACAAGACCGAGCTGCGCAGCGACGCGAACGACGCGGCCAGCATCCGGATCATGGACCCGAACATCGTCTCGCCGACGTTCCAGCAGCTCCAGCAGATGAAGAACTACTACGGCTTCCCGACCAACCTGGACGTCGACCGGTACCCCACCAAGGACGGCAAGGAACAGGACACGGTCCTCGGGCTGCGCGAGCTGAACCTGGACGGCGTGCCGAAGAACAACTGGATCAACGACCACTTCCGCTACACGCACGGCTACGGCGTGGTCGCCGCCAAGGGCACCGAGGCGAAGGACGGAGAGCCGGTCTTCACCGAGTACGACCTGCCCTCCAGGGGCGACCTCGGCACGTACCAGCAGCAGATCTACTACGGCGAGAAGACCACCACCTACTCGATCGTCGGCGGTCCCCAGAAGGAGATCGACTACTCCGACAACGACCGGGAGAAGACCACCAGTTACGAGGGCAAGAGCGGGGTCAACCTCGACAACCCGGTCAACCGGGCCGCGTACGCGGTGGCGTTCAACGAGCCGCAGATCCTCTACTCCGGCGCGATCGGCAAGGGCTCGCGGATCCTGTACAACCGCACGCCCAAGGAGCGCGTGGAGGCGGTCGCCCCCTGGCTGACCATCGACGGCGACGCGTACCCGGCGGTCGTGAAGGGCCGCATCCAGTGGATCGTCGACGCGTACACGACGTCGAACGGCTACCCGTACTCCTCCCGCACGACCCTCGGTGACACGACGGCCGACTCGCTGACGGCGACGAACAACTCGCGCGCGGTGGTGGCCCAGCAGAACCAGGTCAACTACATCCGCAACTCGGTGAAGGCGACCGTCGACGCGTACACCGGCGACGTCAAGCTCTACGAGTGGGACACCAAGGACCCGGTGCTGAAGACCTGGATGAAGGCCTTCCCCGGCACGGTGGAGCCGAGGGGCGCCATCTCCGAGGACCTGATGGCCCATCTGCGCTATCCGCAGGACCTGTTCAAGGTCCAGCGCGAGCTGCTCACCCGCTACCACGTGACCGACGCCGAGACCTTCCTGACCGGCAGCGAGGTGTGGCAGGTGCCGGACGACCCGACCAACAAGTCGGGCAACGCGGTGCCGCCGTACTACCTGAGCATGAAGATGCCGGACCAGGCGCAGCAGGCGTTCTCGCTGTCGACGACGTTCACGCCCAACGGGCGGGACAACCTCAGCGCGTTCATGACCGTCGACGCGGAGGCCGGCACCGGTGACTACGGCAAGATCAGAATCCTGAAACTGCCGACCAGTACGACGGTCGACGGGCCCAAACAGGTACAGAGCAAGTTCAACTCCGAACAGGACATCGCCGCCGCGATCAAGCTCCTCAAGGGCGGCGACTCCGACATCGAGTACGGCAACCTGCTGACGGTGCCACTGGACGGCGGACTGCTGTACGTGGAGCCCGTCTATGTACGCGGTGGTGGACTGAAGTACCCGCTGCTGCGCAAGGTGCTGGTCACCTACGAGGGCGAGACGGCGTTCGAGAACACGCTCGGCGAGGCGCTCGACAAGGTCTTCGGTACGAAGGGCCCGACGACCACCCCGCCGCCGGACACGGGCACCACCAACCCGCCCGGCACCGGCAACCCGACGGTCGACCAGGCTCTGAAGGACGCCCAGAAGGCCTTCGACGCGGGGCAGCAGGCACTGAAGGACGGGCCGGACTGGGACGCGTACGCGAAGGCGCAGAAGGACCTGAAGGACGCGCTGAAGCAGGCCGAGGAAGCCCAGTCCAAGGCCGACGGCGGCAAGAACGGCGACAAGGCCGCAGACAAGAACACCGACAAGAAAACAGACAAGAGCGGCGAAACGGACAAGAGTTGATCAAGACGCCTGCGCGCCGTGGTACGGTTGACCTGCAACGGCGCGGGGTGGAGCAGCTCGGTAGCTCGCTGGGCTCATAACCCAGAGGTCGCAGGTTCAAATCCTGTCCCCGCTACTGAAGTCGAAGGCCCGGATCCAACACGGATCCGGGCCTTCGTGGTGTGCGAACTCATGTACTGGGGGGAGGGACGGCCGCGCCGCCGTGGGGAGTTGGGCGCCTTGTGTTTGACTTGTCTCCCTGTGGGCATGTCGACAAAACGCTGAAGTGACCTCACGGGCTGCGGTATACCGGGTGTACCCAGGTTGCAGGTGGTGCGACGATGGACGTTATGGGGGACAAGGCAACTCTGTGTGAGACAGGGCGATTTGTGCAGCCTTCCGATACGGAGCCGGCCCGCGACGAGATGACGGACATGGGGGAGGACACCGAGGAGACGCGCCTCGCGCTCGTGGCACAGAGCGGTGACGCCGAAGCGGCGAGCGTCCTCGGGGCCATGCTGCTGCGCCGCGGCGACCTCGACGGAGCCGAACACCACCTGCGGGCCGCCACCGCGGCCGGCGACCGGGCCGCCGCCAACAACCTCGGTGTCCTGCTGCACCAGCGCGGTTACCCCGAGGAAGCGGCCGGCTGGTGGCGGATCGCCGCCGTGGCCGGTTCCGCCGCCGCCGCGCACGCGCTCGGCCGGTACCACCGGGAGCGCGGGGACGAGCCGGCCGCCGAGTACTGGCTGCGCCAGTCCGCCGAGCAGGGCCACGTCCTGGGTGCCTACGCGCTCGCCGACCTGCTGGAGCACCGCGGCGACGTCGGCGCCGAGCACTGGATGCGCGCCGCCGCCGAGCGAGGACACCGGGAGGCCGCCTACCGGCTGGCCCGCGCGCTCGACCGCACGGCCGGAGCCGGGGACGAGAACGGGTCCGACAACGCTGTCGCCGAGGCCGAGCAGTGGTACCGGCAGGCCGCCGCGCGCGGACACCGGCGGGCCGCGCTGCACCTCGGGGCGATCCTGGAGAGGCGCGGGGAGCTGAAAGAGGCCGGGCGCTGGTACCTGACCTCCGCGAAGGACGGCGAGCCGCGGGCCGCCTGCGCGCTCGGCTTCCTGCTGCGCGACGCCGGCGACACCGAGAGCGCGGCCGTCTGGTGGCTGCGCGCCGCCCAGGACGGCGACGGCAACGCGGCCAACGCGCTGGGCGCGCTGCACGCCGAACGCGGCGAGACCCAGACCGCCGAGCGCTGGTACCGGGCCGCGCTGACCGCCGGTGACGACAACGGCGCCTACAACCTCGGGCTGCTCTGCGCCGAGCAGGGCCGCACCGCGCAGGCCGAGCAGTGGTACCGGCAGGCCGCCTACGCCGGACACCGGGAGGCCGCGAACGCGCTGGCCATCCTGCTGCTCCAGGGCGGCGACACGACCGGGGCCGAGCCCTGGTTCTCCAAGGCCGCCGAGGCCGGCAGCGTGGACGCCGCGTTCAACCTCGGCATCCTCTACGCCGGCCGCGGCGAGGAGGTGATGGCGCTGCGCTGGTACGAGCGGGCGGCCGCCGCCGGGCACGCCGAGGCCGCGCTCCAGGTCGGGATCGCCCGGCTGCGCGAGGGGGACGAGCCGGCGGCCGAACGGCATCTGCGCTGTGCGGCGGGCGCCGGCAGCCCGGAGGGCGCGTACCGGCTGGCCGCCCTGCTCGACGCGCGCCGGCCGCCGGAGCCCGCGCACGAGCTGGGGGAGATCGTGCAGGAGAAGACCGAGTGCGAGGAGTGGTACGAGCGTGCCGCCTCGCAGGGGCACCGGAGGGCCCAGGTGCGGGTCGGCATGCTCGCGGCGGCCCGGGGCGACGTGGTGGAGGCGGCCCGGTGGTACCGCGCGGCGGCCGAGGCCGGGTCCCGCAACGGCGCCTTCAACCTGGGTCTGCTGCTCGCGCGCGAGGGGAGCGAGCCGGAGGCCGCGGTGTGGTGGACCCGGGCCGCCGATGCCGGCCATGGACGGGCGGCGCTGCGGCTGGCCCTGGTCTACGCGCGTCGCGGCGAGCTGGCGGAGGGGCAGCGGTGGGCCGACCGCGCGGTGGCGCTGGGGCCCGCCGAGGTGGCCGAACGAGCTGGGCGGCTGCGGGACGCGCTGCGAGAAGAACTGTCGGCGTGAGGCTGAGGGAGACGCTGTCGGTGTGACGCCGGGGGCGCGCCGCGGGAAGAACTGTCGGCGTGATGCTCGGGGGCGCGCCGCGGGTAGGGCTGTCGGCGGGACGGTGCGGGGCGCCGCGCCGGGCTTCGACGGTCCCGGCCCGTGCGCCCACCCGGCTCGCTCGTCGCCGGAAGGTGACCCGCGCCACGTCGCCGCCCATGGATTTGCATCCCGGCACCGGCCTCGCGTAATGTCGTGTTCACCGACGCGGGGTGGAGCAGCTCGGTAGCTCGCTGGGCTCATAACCCAGAGGTCGCAGGTTCAAATCCTGTCCCCGCTACTGAAGGCCGAGGGCCGGAATCCAGAGATGGATTCCGGCCCTCGGCGTTTTTGCGATTTCCGCGCGCACACGCGAAAGAGCCCCGGCGGATGCCGGGGCTCTTCGGAAGGGGATGCGCTACGCGCCCGCGCAGTCCGGGCACAGCCCCCGGTACGTCACCTCGACGTCCGACACCGTGAAGCCGAAGCGCTCGGAGTCGGGGAGGTCGGAGAGGGGGTTGCCGGTCGGGTGGACGTCGCGGATCGCGCCGCACCGAGCGCAGACCAGGTGGTGGTGCGGCTGGTGCGCGTTGGGGTCGTACCGCTTGGCGCGCTTGTCCGTCGTGACTTCCAGCACCTCGCCGAGGGAGACCAGCTCGCCCAGCGTGTTGTAGACGGTCGCCCGGGAGATCTCCGGCAGCTTCGAGACGGCCCGCGCATGGACCTCGTCGGCCGTCAGATGGACGTGCTCGCCGTTCAGGACCTCGGCCACCACGCGTCGCTGCGCGGTCATCCGCCATCCGCGTCCACGCAGCCGTTCCAGAAGGTCGCTCATGGCCACCAGCCTAACAGGAAGAGGTCCCAGATTGGGAATGGGTGTGAGTTTGGATCGTCGCTTGACTTAGACAATGTCCATTGTAGGATCGAGACCGGATTTGGCTACAGGACAGGACCAGTCAGGGATGACGCAGGAGGCGCACGTGACGCAGGGACCGCTCACCACGGAGGCCGGCGCTCCGGTCGCCGACAACCAGAACAGCGAGACGGCGGGTGTCGGCGGACCGGTCCTGGTCCAGGACCAGCTCCTGCTGGAGAAGCTGGCCCACTTCAACCGGGAGCGCATCCCGGAGCGGGTGGTGCACGCCCGGGGCGCCGGCGCGTACGGCACCTTCACCGTGACCGCCGACGTCACGCCGTACACCCGTGCCGCGTTCCTCTCCGAGGTCGGCAAGCAGACCGAGGTCTTCCTGCGGTTCTCGACCGTGGCCGGCAACCTCGGCGCGCCGGACGCGGTCCGCGACCCGCGTGGCTTCGCGCTGAAGTTCTACACCGAGGAGGGCAACTACGACCTCGTCGGCAACAACACCCCGGTCTTCTTCATCCGGGACGCGATCAAGTTCCCGGACTTCATCCACACCCAGAAGCGCGACCCGTACACGGGCTCCACGGAAGCGGACAACGTCTGGGACTTCTGGGGGCTCAGCCCCGAGTCGACCCACCAGGTGACCTGGCTGTTCGGCGACCGCGGCATCCCGGCGTCGTACCGCCACATGGACGGCTTCGGCTCGCACACCTTCCAGTGGAACAACGAGGCCGGCGAGGTCTTCTGGGTCAAGTACCACTTCAAGACCGACCAGGGGATCGAGAACCTCACCGCCGAGGCGGCCGAGGTCCTCGCGGGCAAGGACCCCGACTCGCACCAGCGCGATCTGCGCGAGGCGATCGAGCGGGGCGAGTTCCCGAGCTGGACCGTGGGCGTGCAGATCATGCCGGCGGCGGACGCGGCGACGTACCGCTTCAACCCGTTCGACCTGACCAAGGTGTGGCCGCACGCGGACTACCCGGTCGTCGAGATCGGCAAGCTGGAGCTGAACCGCAACCCGCGCAACGTCTTCGCCGAGGTCGAGCAGTCGGTCTTCTCCCCGGCGCACTTCGTGCCCGGCATCGGCCCGTCCCCGGACAAGATGCTCCAGGGCCGGCTCTTCGCCTACGGCGACGCGCACCGGTACCGCGTCGGCATCAACGCCGACCACCTGCCGGTGAACCGCCCGCACGCCGCCGGGGCACGCACCCACTCCCGTGACGGCTTCCTCTACGACGGCCGGCACGGCGGCGCGAAGAACTACGAGCCGAACAGCTTCGGCGGGCCGCGGCAGACCGGCCGCGCGCTGTGGCAGCCGGTCGACGGCTTCACCGGCGGAACCGGCGGCCACCCCACGCCGGCGCACGCCGAGGACGACGACTTCGTGCAGGCGGGCAACCTCTACCGGCTGATGTCGGAGGAGGAGAAGGAGCGTCTGGTCGCCAATCTGGCGGGGGCGATCTCCCAGGTCTCCCGCGAGGACATCGCCGAGCGCGCGATCGGCAACTTCCGCAACGCCGACGCCGACTTCGGCAAGCGGCTGGAGGAGGCGGTGCGGGCGCTGCGCGGCTGAGCCGGTCGCCGTCGCGGCCGGGCGGGCCGGACCCCGCGGTGCTCCGGGGTCCGGCCCGCTTCGTGTGTCAGGGCACGGGCGTGGGTTCGCGGACCGGTATCCAGCAGCGGATGATGTCGCGGACCGAGACGATCCCGGCCACCTCGCCGCGGTCGAGCACGACCAGGTGCCGGAAGCCGCCGTGCGTCATGGCGCGCGCGGCCTCCTCCAGCGTCCAGGCCGGGGCGGCGAAGACGACGTTGTTCGTGGTGTGGGCGTGGACGCGTTCCGTGTCCGGGTTCTGGCCGAGGCCGACGGAATCGAGGATGTCGCGTTCGGTGAGGATGCCCGTGCCGCCGGCGTCCGGGTCGAGGACGACGGCGGCGCCGATGCGGCGGGCGGACATCAGGGCGGCTGCCTGGCGCAGGGTGTGAGCGGGGCCGAGGGTGAGGATCACCGTGCTCATGGCGTCTCGGACGAGCATGGATGGGCCACCTCCTAGGAATCCCTGACCGAACAGGGATTCACAAGTTCACAAGTGGGGTGGGCCCAGAGTGCCAGGTAAAGGGAGGGTCAACAAGAGGGCGCGCAGCGCCAGTTGAGGGCGTGCCGGGGGTGTTCGTCGTTCCTAGCCGCGCTGGTCGAGATACCCCAGCAGCTCGTCGTGGAGCAGGCCGTTGGACGCCGCCGCGTTGCCGCTGTGCGGGCCGGGGCGGCCGTCGAGGCCGGTGAAGGTGCCGCCCGCCTCGGTGACGATGATCGCGTTGGCGGCCATGTCCCACAGGGACAGCTCCGGTTCGGCGCAGATGTCCACGGACCCCTCCGCGACCATCATGTACGGCCAGAAGTCGCCGTACGCGCGCGTGCGCCACACCTGGCGGGTGAGGTCGAGGAAGCCGTTCAGGCGGCCCTGCTCCTCCCAGCCGGAGAGCGAGGAGTAGGCGAAGGAGGCGTCCGCGAGCCGGCTGACGCGCGAGGCGCGCATACGGGACGCGGAGGTGAGGTTGCGGCCGGTGAAGGCGCCGTGGCCCTTCGCGGCCCACCAGCGGCGGCCGAGGGCGGGGGCGGAGACGAGGCCGACGACGGGCTGGTAGCTCGCCGCGCTCTCGGTCTCGCCCGAGCGGGAGGTGCTCCCGTCCTCCGCCTCCATCAGGGCGATGAGGGTGGCCCAGACGGGGACGCCGCGGACGTAGTTCTTGGTGCCGTCGATCGGGTCGACGACCCAGCGGCGCGGGCCGGTGCCCTCGGTGCCGTACTCCTCGCCGAGGACGGCGTCCCGGGGGCGGGCGCGCTGAAGCTGGCCGCGGATGAGTTCTTCCGCCGCCTTGTCCGCTTCGCTCACCGGCGTCATGTCCGGCTTCGTCTCCACCTTCAGGTCGAGGGCCTTGAAACGGGCCATGGTGGCGGCGTCGGCCGCGTCCGCGAGGACATGGGCGAGACGGAGGTCGTCGAGATAGTCCGGCATGGAGGGAACGGTATCCGCCATGGTCGGTACGGGGCCAGCAGGTGCGGTCTCGGCGCGTGCGTGGCGCGGCGGATCTCCGGGACACCCGGCACCGCGCACCCGCAGCCGGCGGACGGCCGGAACACCACCCCGTGCTTCCCCGCGCCCCCTTGACAGTGCGTACGAGCGCGTCAAATCTGGGCGCAGAGCCGCTGTGGCCCAGGGAGGCGAGGATGCCTGCTGCCCGGGAATCGTTGTTGGACGCCGCTTACACGGCGCTCGTGCGCCGACCGTGGTCCGCGGTGCGGATGGTCGACGTTGCCGCGTCGGCCGGGGTGTCCCGGCAGACCTTGTACAACGAGTTCGGCGGCAAGGACGGGCTGGCCCGGGCGCTGGTGCGGCGGGAGGCCGACGGATATCTCGCCGGTGTCGAGCGGGCCCTGGCCGGCGCCGCCGAGGCCCGGGAGCGGCTCACCGCCACCGCCGAGTGGACGGCCGCCGCCGCCCGGGACAACGCGCTGGTCCGGGCCCTGCTCACCGGCTGCTGGACCGAGCGGCTGCCGGCCCCGCGGCTCACCGCCCTCCCCTCCACCTCCACGGTGCCGGCGCAGCGCATGGCCGACGGGCCGCTGCCGGCGCCCCGTGACTTCGTGCGGATCGTCCGGGACCGCGCCGCGACCGCGCTGGCCGGTCCCGGCGCCGCCCCCGCCGACACCGCCGAACTGCTGCGCTCCTGCGAGCTGGTCGTGCGGCTCGCCCTGTCCTGTGTCGCGGCGCCGCCGGGGGAGGGCGGGATGGCGGAGCTGGTGCGGGCGGTGCTCCCGCGGCACCTGGTGTGAGCGCCGCCGGACGGGCCTACTTCTTCAGCCAGCCCACCTTCGTGTAGTCCACGTCGGCCAGCCCCTCCGCGCCGTAGTTCGCCAGACCCGTGCGGACGGCGAGGATCTCCGGGCGCTGATACAGCTCGACGGAGTGGCCGAGCCGCCAGATCTCCCGGTCGGCCTCGTTGTAGAGCTTGGCGGCGGCCGCCGCGTCCGTGGTCCCGCCGGCCTTCTTCAGCAGCGCGTCGATCTTCGGGGAGCCGACCGAGCCGAAGTTCTGGAAGAGGTTGCCCGCCTTGGGCTGCCGGAAGGTCGAGCTCAGCATGGTCTGGTAGACCGCGTCGACGTTGCGGAAGCTCGTCAGGTCGAAGTTGCCCTTGTTGACGAACTCGTTGAAGTAGTCGTTCGCGGGCACCTTCTTCAGCTCGACCTTCACCCCGGCGAGGCCCAGCTGCTGCTGCACGAGTTCGGCCTGGTCGAGCTGGGCGCTGGTGCTGCCGGAGCTGAGGACGTAGTCGACGGTGAGCTGCTTGCCGCCCTTGGTGCGCGGCTTGCCCTCGCCGTTGTCCTTCCAGCCGGCCGCGTCGAGCAGCTTCTTCGCCGCGTCGGGGTCGTAGGCGGCGTATCCGCCGGTGGTGTCCTCGTACCCCTGCTGGTTGGGCATGAAGAAGTGGTTGTCGAGCGGCTTCAGTTCGAAGGACAGGTCCTGGGCGAACGCCTGGTTGATGCCCTTGCGGTCGATGGCGTGCTGGATCGCCTGCCGCACCCGCAGGTCCTTCAGCGGCCCCCGGCCGCCGTTGAGCGTGATGTGCACCTCGTCCCAGCGCGCGCCCCGCCGGATGTCCGTGTCCGGCGCCTTGACCAGCCGCTTGTAGTCCTCGGGCAGCAGCGCGGTGGTGTAGTCGATCTCCTTGTTGAGGTAGGCGTCGGTGCGCGCGGGGAAGTCCAGGACGCGGTAGGTGACCGAGTCCAGCCGGGGCTTGGCACCCCACCACTTCGGGTCGGGGACGAGGGTGATGGTCTGGGCGGTCTTGTCGTACCGGCCGATCCGGAACGCGTTGCCGCTGACCGGCACCTTCTCGGCCCAGCTCGTGCCGAACTTCTCCGGGCTGTCGATGTACCGCGCCGGGTACAGGGGGTCGAACAGCCGCTGCCAGTCGGCGTACGGCGACTTGAAGGTGATCTTGACCGAGTGGGCGTCGCCGCCCTGCTCGACCTTGGTGATCTGGTCGTAGCCGGAGGTGTCGGCGGCCTCGTACGCCTTGTCGGTGCCGTTCAGCGCCTGCCACTGGGCCTGGAAGTCGCGCCAGCCGAGCGCCCTGCCGTCGGACCATCTGGCCTTGGGGTTGAGCCGGTACTCGACGATCTGCGGGCTGGTGGACGTCACCTTCGCCGAGAGCAGGAAGTCCGGGTTGACGTGGTGGGCGCCCTTGGCGTCGGAGTCGAACAGGTCGGGCAGCACGGTCCTGGCGATCTCCTGGGCGTCACCCTGGGCACCGTCGACGGTGTTGATGTTGTACTGGGTGATCCACTGGCTGATCGCCACCTTGAGCGTGCCGCCCTGCCGGAGGTCGGTGAGCGGGCGCGCGTTGATGTCCTGGCCGTCGACCCGGGGTGCCGCCGCTTTCTTCGGCTCGTTGTCCGAGCCGGAGGAGCCGCAGCCGGTCACCAGCAACGCGGTGGCCGCGGTGGCGGCGATCCAGGCTGCGGTGGTGGTCTGACGCATGTCGATGTCCTTTGCACGGTCGACGGTGGATGCGCCGAACGTAGAACGGCCCACGACGGTCGCGGGAGGACTACCGGGCTACTGACATGTTCTCTTCATATTGCTGCAACAAGAGGACTGGACCATTTCTCTCGTGCCCTCCTACCTGGTCAAACGCCTCGGCTACCACGCCGTGCTGCTGCTGGCCGCCGTCTGCCTGTCGTACCTGCTGGCCTCGCTCGCGCTCGATCCGCGGTCCTACTACGAGGGCCGGCAGCCGCCCCTGTCGCCGGCCGCCGTGGACCACCACCTCACCGCGCTCGGCGTCAACGACCACCAGCCCCTGCGCGAGCGCTTCCTGCACTGGGCGGACCGGGCGCTCCTCCACGGCGACCTCGGCCGGACCATCGACGGCACCTCCGTGGACGCCGAGTTCGGCCGGCGCATCGGCGTCAGCCTGCGGCTGCTGCTCGCGGGCACCGTCCTCGGCACCGTCGCCGGTGTCCTCGCCGGCGCCTGGACGGCCGTCCGGCAGTACCGCTTCAGCGACCGGGCGGTCACCGTCATCTCCTTCGCGCTGCTGTCCACGCCGGTGTTCCTGCTGGCGATCCTGCTCAAGACGGGCGCGATCTGGTTCAACCAGACCACGGGCACCGAACTGATCCGGTTCACCGGCGAGAAGAGCCCGGGCGTGGACGGCGGATTCTGGGCGGTCCTGAAAGACCGGTCCGTGCATCTGCTGCTGCCCACGCTCTCCGTGGCCCTGTTCGCCATCGCCGGCTACAGCCGCTACCAGCGCAGCAGCATGCTCGACGTCCTCGGTTCCGACTATCTGCGCACCGCCCGCGCCAAGGGCCTCGGCCGCCGCGCCGTCCTGCTCCGGCACGGGCTGCGCACCGCCCTCATCCCCATGTCGACGTACTTCTCGTACGGCTTCCTCGCCCTGTTCACCGGCGCCACCTTCACCGAGACGATCTTCGGCTGGCACGGCATGGGCGAGTGGTTCGTGAACTCCATCGGCAAGAACGACGTCAACTCGGTCGTCGCCGTCAACATCTTCGCCGCCGTCACCGTGCTGCTCTCCGGCTTCCTCGCCGACCTGCTGCACGCCGCCCTCGACCCGCGCATCCGGAAGACCTCATGACCACGGCCACCCGCCCGGCGCCGGCCGCCACCCCGACCGGCCGCTCCGCCCTCGTCCTGCGCCGCTTCCTGCGCAACAGATCGGCGCTCGGCGGAGCCGTCGTCCTCGTGCTGCTCTTCCTGCTCGCCTTCCTCGGGCCGTACCTCACCCCCTGGTCCTACAGCCACATCGACTACGGCGCCCTGCGCTCCGCGCCCGGCCCCGACCACTGGTGGGGCACCAACCGGATCGGGCAGGACGTCTTCGCCCAGACCGTGCGCGGGCTGCAGAAATCGCTGCTCATCGGGTTGCTGGTGGCCGTGCTGGCCACCGGGATGGCCTCGCTCGTGGGGGCCTGCGCCGGGTACTTCGGCGGCTGGACCGACCGGCTGCTGATGTTCTGCGTCGACCTGCTCCTCGTCTTCCCGTCCTTCCTCATCATCGCGATCGTCTCGCCCCGGCTGCGCTCCGGCGGCTGGTTCGCCTTCGTCGCGCTGCTCACCGTCTTCGCCTGGATGATCACCGCGCGGGTGGTCCGCTCGATGACCCTGTCCCTCAAGGAGCGTGAATTCGTGCGCGCCGCCCGCTACATGGGCGTCGGACCGTTCCGGATCATCTGGCGGCACGTGCTGCCGAACGTGGCCTCCTTCCTCATCATCGACGCGACCATCCAGGTCGGCGGCGCGGTGATGAGCGAGACCGCGCTGTCCTACTTCGGCTTCGGCGTGCAACCGCCCGACGTGTCCCTGGGCACGCTGATCGCCTCCGGCACCGGCGCGGCGATCACCTACCCGTGGATGTTCTTCTTCGCGGCCGGACTGCTGGTCGTGTTCGTCCTCGCCGTCAACCTCGTCGGCGACGGCCTGCGCGACGCCCTGGACCCCACCGCCGAGGGAGCCGCCCGGTGAGCCCGCTGCTCGAAGTCACCTCGCTCGACGTCGACTTCGGCGGCGAAGCGGCCGTACGGGACGTGAGTCTGACGCTGGAACGCGGTGAAGTCCTCGGGCTGGTCGGCGAGTCCGGGTCCGGCAAGTCCGTCACCGCCCTCTCCGTGCTCGGGCTGCTGCCCCGCAACGCCACCGCGCGCGGCTCGATCCGGCTCGACGGCACCGAACTCCTCGGCGCGGGCGAACGGGCACTGACCCGGGTGCGCGGCAACCGCGTGGCCATGGTCTTCCAGGACCCCCTGTCCGCGTTCACCCCGGTCTACCGCATCGGCGACCAGATCGCCGAGGCCGTCCGCGCCCACCGGGACATCGGCCGCGAACAGGCCCGGGCCCGCGCCGTCGAACTGCTCGACCTCGTCGGCATCCCCGAACCCGCCCTGCGCGCCCGGGCGTTCCCGCACGAGTTCTCCGGTGGCATGCGCCAGCGCGCCATGATCGCCATGGCGATGGCGGGCGAACCCGACCTCATCCTCGCCGACGAGCCCACCACCGCCCTGGACGTCACCATCCAGGCCCAGATCCTCGACGTGCTGCGCACCGCCCAGCGGGAGACCGGCGCGGCCGTCCTGCTGGTCAGCCACGACCTCGGGGTCATCGCCGGCACGGCCGACCGGGTCGTCGTCATGCGGGACGGACGGATCGTCGAGCAGGGCACGGCCACGGAGGTCTTCCACCGGCCGCGCGAGCCCTACACCCGGCAGCTCCTCGCCGCCGTCCCGCGCATCGACACCCCGCGCGAACCCCGGCCGCCGACGGGCGGCACCGTGCTGAAGGTCCGCGGCCTCACCCGCACCTTCCCCGTCCTGAAGGGCACCGTCGTCAAGCGCCGCACCGGCACGGTGTACGCCGTCGACGGCGTCGACCTCGACGTACGCCGCGGCGAGACCCTCGCCCTGGTCGGGGAGTCCGGGTCCGGCAAGTCCACCACCCTCTTCGAACTGCTCGAACTCGCCGCGCCGGAGGGCGGCACCGTCGAGCTGTTCGGGCAGCGGCTCGGCGGCCTCACCCCGGCGGAGGCGAAGGCCCTGCGCCGCCGCGTCCAGATCGTCTTCCAGGACCCGATGGCCTCCCTCGACCCCCGGATGCCGGTCGGCGACATCATCGCCGAGCCGCTGCGCACCCAGGGCGCCGACCGGGCCGCGATCGCCCGCCGCGTGCCCGAACTCCTCACCCAGGTCGGCCTGGACCCGGCCCACGCCGACCGCTTCCCGCACCAGTTCTCCGGCGGCCAGCGCCAGCGCATCGGCATCGCCCGCGCCCTGTCCGTCGCCCCCGAACTGCTCGTCCTGGACGAACCCGTCTCCGCCCTCGACGTCTCCGTGCAGGCCGAGGTGCTCGACCTGCTCCGACGGCTGAAGGAGGAACTGGGGCTCGCCTACCTCTTCGTCTCCCACGACCTGTCCGTGGTCCGGAACATCGCCGACCGCGTCAGCGTGGTCTACCTCGGCCGCACGGTCGAGGCCGGCCCGGTCGACGAGGTCTTCGCCCGCCCCCGGCACCCCTACACCCAGGCCCTGCTGTCCGCCGTGCCGCTGCCCGACCCGGAGCGCGAGCGGGAGCGGCAACGCTCACGCATCCTGCTCGCCGGCGACCCGCCGAGCCCCACCCGCCGCTACGACGGCTGCCGCTTCCGGACCCGCTGCCCGCTCTACACCGAGCTGACCGTGGACGAACAGAAGCGGTGCGCCCACGACGTCCCCGGCTTCGAGGAAGACGGCGCCGCCTGCCACTTCCCCCGTCCGCGGACGGTGTGGTGAGCGGGCCCGCGCGGACGCGGCGCGGGAGGCGGGGGCCCGCGTCCTAGTGATCCGTCGCCACCACGACGTCACGGCACGCGAGCGGCACGGCCGCACAGAAGACGGCCAGGACGATCAGCGCACAGCCGAGCACGCCGGCGGTCCCGGCGATCGCCGCCCAGCCGAACCGTGTCGCTCGTTCGGCCCGCCGGACCGCTTCGCCGTGGTCACTGTCGTCGTACCAGGCCCGAGCAGCCGTGCTCACGCCCTGCGGGGAACCCCCAGCCGGCTGTTCCCCCCGGAGACCGGCGCCAACTCCTAATGGGCGGAGCCCGACAGCTGAAGCCCGATCACGCCGACGATGACCAGGCTGATGGAGACGATCTTCAAGGTGGACACCAGGTCGCCGAGGAAGACCATGCCGTAGATGGCGGTACCCGCCGCGCCGATCCCGGTCCACACGGCATAGGCGGGGCCGACGTCCAGCTTCTTCAGGGACAGGGTCAGCAGCCCGAAGCTGCCCAGCGCGAACGACGCGAAGGCGATCGTCGGCCACAAGCGCGTGAACCCGTGGGAGAGCTTCAGGCACACGGCGAAACCGGTCTCCAGAATCCCGGCCACTATGACCAGCAGCCACGCCATGTGCGGTCCTCCCGTTGGGTCCGGATCTCCGGCTCGGTGCGATTATGCACTTGCCGGACTCGAGCCCGGGCAAACAACGCCAGGCTCAGTCGCCTTCCTTGCGCTCCCTCGTGGCCAGCAGCCGGCGCAGGGAGTAGAGCCGCGCCGGGTCCGCGTGCCCGTCCGCCACCCACGCGTCCAGCGCGCAGTCCGGCTCGTCGTGACTGCACGCGCGCGGGCAGCCCTCCGTGCCGGGTTCGAGATCGGGGAAGGCGTGGATCACCCGGGACGGGTCGATGTGCGCGAGCCCGAAGGAGCGGACGCCCGGAGTGTCCACGACCCAGCCGGCCTCGCCGGACAACGGGAGCGCGAGCGCCGACGTGGTGGTGTGCCGGCCGCGGCCCGTCACCGCGTTCACATGTCCCGTCGTACGACGGCGCTCCTCCGGGACCAGCGCGTTGACCAGGGTCGTCTTGCCGACGCCGGAGTGGCCCACGAACGCGGTGATCTTGCCGTCCAGAAGCGCGCGCACCCGGTCCGCCGCGTCCCCGCTCTCCAGTTCCTCCCGGCTGGTGACGACGTACGGGATGTCCAGGGCGCCGTACAGCTCCAGCAGCTTGTCGGGCGGGGCCAGGTCCGACTTGGTCATCACCAGCAGCGGCTCCAGCCCGCCGTCGTAGGCCGCGACCAGACAGCGGTCGATCAGCCGGGGCCGGGGCTCGGGGTCGGCCAGGGCCGTCACGATCGCCAGCTGGTCGGCGTTGGCGACCACCACCCGCTCGAACGGATCGTCGTCGTCGGCCGTGCGCCTCAGCACCGACGACCGCTCCTCGATGCGGACGATCCGCGCGAGGGTGTCCTTCTTGCCGGACAGATCACCGACCAGGGCCACCCGGTCGCCGACCACGGCCGCCTTGCGGCCCAGCTCGCGGGCCTTCATCGCCGTCACGGCCCGGTCCTCCACCAGGCAGGTCAGCCGTCCCCGGTCGACGGTGAGGACCATCCCCTCGGCCGCGTCCTCGTGCTTGGGCCGGATGTTCGTCCGCGGCCGGTTGCCCTTGCGGTTGGGACGGCTGCGGATGTCGTCCTCGTCGGTGTGCTTGCCGTAGCGGCGCATGGCGTACGTCCCTACTGCCCGAGCATCCCGGTCCACAACCCGGGGAAGTCCGGCAAGGTCTTGGCCGTCGTCGCCACGTTCTCGATCTGCACGCCGTCGACCGCCAGGCCGATGATCGCACCGGCGGTCGCCATGCGGTGGTCCTCGTAGGTGTGGAAGATCCCGCCGTGCAGCGCCCGCGGGCGGATGTGCAGGCCGTCGGCCGTCTCCGTGACGTCACCGCCCAGCTCGTTGATCTCCTTGGTGAGCGCGGCCAGCCGGTCCGTCTCGTGCAGCCGCAGATGGGCCACGCCCCGCAGCGTGGACGGCGAGTCGGCGAGCGCGGCCACCGCCGCGATGCCCGGCGTCAGCTCGCCCACGTCGCCCAGGTCCACGTCGATACCGTGGATGGCACCCGAACCGGTGAACTCCAGTCCGTACTCGGTGAGTTCGCAGGAACCGCCCATCTCGGTGAAGATCTCCCGCAGCCGGTCACCCGGCTGGGTGGTACGGGCCGGCCAGTCCGGGATCAGCACCTTGCCGCCGGTCACCAGCGCCGCCGCCAGGAACGGCTGCGCGTTGGACAGATCCGGCTCGATCGTCAGGTCCCGGCCGAGCAGCGCGCCCGGCGTCACCCGCCACACGTTGGGCTCACCGCCCGACTCCGGGGTGTCCACCTGCGCGCCGACCGCGCGCAGCATGTCCACCGTCATCCGGATGTGCGGCAGGGAAGGCAGGGACGCGCCGGTGTGCCGGACCTCGACGCCCTGGTTGAAGCGCGGCCCGGACAGCAGCAGCGCCGACACGAACTGGGACGACGACGAGGCGTCGACCGACACCGGGCCGCCGTCCAGCGCCCCGCCGCCGTGCACGGTCAGCGGCAGCGCGCCCCGGCCGTCGTCGTCGATCCGGGCACCGAGCGCCCGCAGCGCGTCGATCACCCCGTGGAGAGGACGTTCGTACGAGCGCGGGTCGCCGTCGAACCGGACCGGACCGTCGGCCAGCGCGGCCACCGGCGGCAGGAACCGCATCACCGTGCCCGCGTTGCCGACGTCGACCGCGGCCGGGCCGCGCAGCTCCGTGGGCAGCACCCGCCAGGCCTCACCGGTGCCGTCGGGGCCGACGCCTTCCTCGATCTCCACGCCCATGGCCCGCAGGGCCCCGGCCATCAGCAGGGTGTCCCGGGACCGCAGCGGGCGGCGCAGCCAGCCGGGCTCGGAGGCCAGGGCGGCGAGGACCAGTGCGCGGTTGGTGACCGACTTGGAGCCCGGCACGTGGACCGTCGCGTCGACGGCCCCGCTCGCGGACGGGGCGGGCCAGAGGGCGGGGGAGGAGCTGTTCGCGGCCATGGGGCCACTTTATAAGGAGGGCCGTGGGGTCGTATTTCGCCCGCGGCTGAGTGGAGGCCGGCCGCCCGCCCGGTTCCGGGGACGCCGGGCCCCGGAAGCCCGCGCCTTCGGGGCGCACCCTCATCCCTCCAGCAGCCAGCGGCCTCCGCCGATCAGCGAGCACAGGGACACCGCGTGGAACAGGAACAGCCACAGGCCGGCCGGTACGTGGGTCAGCCGGGACAGCTGGTCCGCGTCCGAGTCCCCGGCCCCGCCGCGCGACCGCTTGGCCTGCAGCTCGAACGGCGGCCGGACCCCGCCGAACAGCAGGAACCACACCACCGCGTACGCGAACGCCGCCTGCACCTGCGGTCCCGCCAGCCAGGACACCAGCAGGAACGCCCCGCCCGCGAGGACCACCGTCAGTACGCCGTACGCGTTGCGGATCATCACCAGCATCGCCACCAGCAGCGCGGTGGCCACCCACAGCAGCAGGGTGATGCGGCCGGCGGCCAGCAGCGCGGCCCCGCCCAGGCCCAGCAGCGAGGGGGCCGTGTATCCCGCGGCGGCCGTCAGGATCATCCCGACCCCGTACGGCTTGCCCCGGCTCACGGTCAGCCCGCTGGTGTCGGAGTGCAGCCGGATACCGGTCAGCTGCCGGCCCGTGACGAGGGCGATCAGGCCGTGGCCGCCCTCGTGCGCGATGGTGATCGCGTTGCGGGATATCCGCCACAGCGGATGCGGGACGACGACGGCGAGGGCGGCGGCCACGGTGGCCAGCACCACCCACAGGTCGGGATCGGGCTGGGTGCCGGTGAGCCGGTCCCACAGGTCGGGCAGCGCGGTGGCGGCGAGGCTGCTCATATCTCGCGGTGGCTCCCTGCAGTAGTACGGAGTCTGGCAGTGTTGCACGTATGTGCGGACGGTATGCATCGAGTCGTGGGCCCGAGGATCTCGCGGGAATCTTCGAGGTCGAGAAGTGGGAGCCCGAGGAGACCTTGGAGCCGGACTACAACGTGGCGCCGACCAAGGAGGTCTACGCCGTCCTGGACCGTCCGCTGAAAGACGCGGACTCCCCGCGTCCGGTTCGCCAGCTGCGCAAGCTGAAGTGGGGTCTGGTCCCGTCCTGGTCCAAGACGCCCGAGGGCGGCGCCCGGATGATCAACGCCCGCGCGGAGACCGTGCACGAGAAGCCCTCCTACCGCCGCGCCTTCGCCGCCCGCCGCTGCATCGTGCCGGCCGACGGCTACTACGAGTGGGTCACCGGCAGCCAGGAGCGCGAGCTGGAGGTCGAGGGGAAGAAGAAGCGGCCGCGCAAGCAGCCGTACTTCGTGCTGCCCGCCGACGGCTCGGTCTTCGCGATGGCCGGGCTGTACGAGTTCTGGCGCGACCGCACCCTGCCCGACGACCACCCCCGGGCCTGGTGGGTCACCTGCTCGGTGATCACCACCGAGGCGGAGACGACCCCCCTCGCCGTCGCCCCCGCCGACGGCCCGCACTCCCTCGCCGACATCCACCCCCGGATGCCGCTGATGCTCACCCCGGACCGCTGGGACGCCTGGCTCGACCCCTCCCGCACCGACCCCGACGACCTGCGCGAGCTGCTCACCCCGCCCCCGGCCGGCCTGATGCGCGCCTACCCGGTCTCCACCGCCGTCAGCAACGTCCGCAACAACGGCGCGGAGCTGCTGAAGGAACTGACGGCACCGGAAGAGGGCACACTCTTCTGACGTGACTGATGTGACTGGCGTTACTACAGAGACGGTCGCCACGGATGCCGGGGACGCCCGGATCACCTGGCACCCGGCGCGGCGGGCCCGGCTGGTGCTGGCCGTGAGCCACGGGGCCGGCGGCGGCATCGAGGCCCGCGACCTCCGGGCACTCGCCGAGACCCTCCCCGCGCGCGGAGTGAGCGTCGCCCTCGTCGAACAGCCCTGGCGGGTCGCCGGCAAGAAGGTCGCACCCGCGCCGAAGACCCTGGACACCGGGTGGCGGGGCGTGTGGCCCGCGCTGGCCGCACCCGGCCTGCCGGTGATCTCCGGCGGGCGCAGCGCCGGCGCCCGGGTCGCCTGCCGCACCGCGGCCGAGCTGGGCGCGCACGCCGTACTCGCGCTGAGCTTCCCGCTGCACCCGCCGGGCAGGCCGGAGAAGTCCCGGGCGGAGGAACTGCTGGGGGCCGGCGTGCCCACGCTGGTCGTCCAGGGCGGCAACGACCCCTTCGGCAGGCCGCAGGAGTTCCCCGAAGGCTCCTACCGGCTCGTCGAGGTGCCGTACGGCGATCACGGGTTCGCCGTCCCCAAGCGCGCCGAGACCACCCCGGAACGGGCGCTGGAGACCGTCACCGGCGCGGTCGCGGAGTGGATCGCGTCACTCGGATGACCCGGGAATGTCCCGCGGCGGCCCGCTGTTGAGGCGGACAGAAGTGCTGAAGGCCTCGGCACCGACGTCGTAGGAGAGGAAGTCCGCCGCATGGGTTCGACCATCTGCCCGAGCCGTGAGCGCCGTGCCGACCTGGACTGGTCGGTGCTGCACGCGGCGAAGACCGCTCCTATTCGAGCGGCGGCAGGCACGGGTCGTGTTCTATCCTCCGAAACGAGTGGGATCGGTTTTGGTCCTGCCCGGGATCTTGAGGAGGTGGGTCCGGTCACTGGGACCGACGCAGGGACCGACAACGGCCAGGCGGAGCTGCCCGAGGGCCAGGGCGTCAGCGCGGAATCGTCCGATGAGACGACCACGGAGCGCAGCGCGCGCTTCGAGCGGGACGCGCTCGAATACCTCGATCAGATGTACTCCGCCGCGCTGCGCATGACGCGCAACCCGGCCGACGCCGAGGACCTGGTGCAGGAGACCTACGCCAAGGCGTACGCGTCCTTCCACCAGTTCCGCGAGGGCACCAACCTCAAGGCGTGGCTGTACCGGATTCTCACCAACACCTTCATCAACTCCTACCGCAAGAAGCAGCGCGAGCCGCAGCGCTCCGCCGCGGAGGAGATCGAGGACTGGCAGCTCGCGCGTGCCGAGTCGCACATGTCGACGGGCCTGCGCTCCGCCGAGTCGCAGGCGCTCGACCACCTGCCCGACTCGGACGTGAAGGAAGCGCTGCAGGCGATCCCCGAGGAGTTCCGCATCGCCGTCTATCTCGCGGACGTCGAGGGCTTTGCGTACAAGGAGATCGCGGACATCATGGGGACACCCATCGGTACGGTGATGTCCCGGCTGCACCGGGGCCGCCGTCAGCTGCGCGGCATGCTGGAGGACTACGCCCGGGAGCGCGGGCTGGTCCCGGCGGGCGCCGGAGAGTCGAACGAAGCGAAAGGCTCGGGCTCATGAGCTGCGGAGAGCCGCATGAGACGGACTGCAGTGAGGTCCTCGACCACCTGTACGAGTTCCTCGACAGCGAGATGCCGGACGTCGACCGCGACAAGTTCCAGCACCACTTCGAGGAATGCTCGCCGTGCCTGGAGAAGTACGGCCTGGAGCAGGCCGTGAAGAAGCTGGTGAAGCGGTGCTGCGGCCATGACGACGTGCCCGCCGACCTGCGGGCCAAGGTCATGGGACGGATCGACCTGATCCGCTCCGGGCAGACCGTGCCCGAGCACGAGGTGACCAAGGCCCCGAGGGCCACGCAGGAGTCCTGACACGCCGGGGCATATCACCCGAACGTGCTAATCCTCAGGTCATAAGCCCCGCATCCCCCGATCCCCGTCCTAGGCTCCGAGCCTGGACAGGCACGATCGGGGAGGGGACCGATGGACGTGGTACCGGCGAGGGCACGCGGCTACGCCGCCGCCGTCGCCCTGTTGGCCGCGCTCACTCTCCTGCCCCTGCCGGCCACCCCCACCCCCTGGTCGGCCCTGGCCCTGCTCGCCGCGCTCCACGCGGCCTGTGAGCACGTGGTACGCCGCCGTTCCTGCGGCCCCTTCTACCCCGTCCTGCTCGCCGGCGCGTTCCTGCTGCCCGCGTCGGCCGCCGCGCTCGTCCCGGTGCCCGCCGCCCTGTTCTCCCCGGTCGAGGACCGGCCCGCGCTGCCCCGGCGCCTGTGGCGGGCCGCGCAGCCCGCGCTCGCCGTGTGGGGCGCCGCCCGGGTGCACGAGGCGCTCGGCGGCGGGGACGCCGTCACCGAATCCGACTTCCCCTACGTCCTGCTGCCCACCGGCGCAGCCGTCCTCGCCTGCTGCCTGGTGCTCACCGCGCTCGACGGCGGCCTGCGCGCCGCGACCGGGCTGGTGCCGCTGCGCCGGGCCTGGCGCGGCCTGCTGGCGCGCTCCCTCGCCCCGGTCGCGGTGCACGGACTCGCCGGGCTGATGACGGCCGTCCTGTGGCGCAGCCCGTACGGCCCCGCGTCCGCGCTGCTCGTGCTGCTGCCGATGTGCGTCTCCGGGTGGGTGTTCGCCCAGTACCACCGCGAACGCGCGGCCCACCAGGCCACCATCCGCGCCCTCGTCCAGGCCGTCGACATCAAGGACGGCTACACCCGCGGCCACAGCGAACGCGTCGGACAGGCCTCCGTGCTGATCGCCCGCGAACTCGGCATGGACGACGAACGCGTCGAGACGCTGCGCTTCGCCGGCATCCTGCACGACGTCGGCAAGCTGGGCGTCCCCACCCGGCTGCTGCGCAAGGACGGCCCGCTCACCCCCGAGGAGCGGCGGATCATCGAGCTGCACCCCGAGTACGGCCACGAGATGGTCCGCGGGATCTCCTTCCTCGGCGAGGCCCGCGCGGCCATCCTCCACCACCACGAGCGGCTCGACGGCAGCGGCTACCCGTACGGCCTGGCCGGCAGCCAGATCCCGGAGTGCGCCCGGATCGTCGCCGTCGCCGACGCCTTCGACGCCATGACCTCCACCCGCTCCTACAGCAGGGCCCGCCCGGTCGCGGCGGCCGTCGCCGAACTGGAGCGCTGCGCCGGCGCGCACTTCGACCCCCGCATGGTCACCGCGCTCGTCCGCGCCGTGCGCCGCTCCGGCTGGCATCCGGCGGTCACCGCCGACGAACCGGCCCACGGCACCCCGGCCACCGAGCGTGCCTCCGGCACCGGAGCGCGCCGATGACCGTCCTGCGGCTCATCCACGGCACCGCTGCGCTCGTCGCGGCCGGTTCCCTCGCCCTCACCCTGTGGAGCGGCCTGGCCGACCGGGGCGACGCGCTCGCCTTCGGGGTGCTCATAGCCGTCGGCGAACTGACCCGGTGGAGCGACGCCCAGGACCGCCAGGCCGCTCCCCTGGGCGCCGCCGGCTCCCTGTCGTACGCCCTGCTGGGCGCCGACGCCGGACGCCCCAGCCAGCACGACGCCGCCCAGGTCGTCACCGTCGTCCTCGTCGCCGCCCTGCTCGGCGCCGTCCCGCACATCTGGTCCGGCACCGCCCCCACCGTCGACCACCTGGCCCGGCGCGTCCTCACCGTCGGCTTCGCCGCCGTCTGCTTCCAACCCCTGTACAACAGGGGCGTCTTCGCCTCCTGGGACGGCTCCGCCTACGCCCTGCTGCTGCTCGTCCTGCTGGCCCTCACCTCCCTGTGCGGTGCCGTCCTGGCCGCCGCGCTGGCCCACTGCCGCACCGGCCGACCGTTCGGACCGCTGCTGCGCGAGGAGCTGCGCGGGCTGCTCGGCATCGGCTCCGCCGTCTGCGCGACCGGTGCCGTGATGGCGCTCGCGGTCGCCGTCGCCGGTCTGTGGGCGCTGCCCGTGTTCTGCCTGCCCCTGCTGCTGGTCCAGCTGTCCGTGCGGCGGTACGCGGCGATCCGTGCCACCTACCGGCAGACCATCGCCTCCCTCGCCCGCGCCACCGAGATCGCCGGCTGCACCCCTCCGGGGCACGCCCATCGGGTCGCCGCGCTCGGCCTCGCCGTCGGCCGGGACCTCGGCCTGACCGGCCCGGAACTGACCGTCCTGGAGTACGCGGCCCTGATGCACGACATCGGCCAGCTCAGCCTGGTCGACCCGGTCCCGGCCGGTGCCACCGCCGCCCTGCCCGCGGCGGAGCAGCGGCGCATCGCCCTGCTCGGCGGGGCCGTCGTCCGGCAGACCGGGGTCGACCCGGCCGTCGCCGTCGTCGTGGAGCGGCAGGCCGACCCCTGTCCGGAGCAGCCGCTCGCCGCCCGGATCGTCCGGGCCGTGAACGCCTACGAGGAGAAGTCCCGGGACGCCGGCCCCGAGGGCCCCCTCCGTGCGCTGGAGGAACTGCGGCTCGGCACCGCCGGGGACTACGCTCCGGAAGTCGTGGAGTCGCTCGCCCGGGTGCTGGCCCAGCCCTGGGCGGTCCGGGAGCGCGTGTCGACGCGGCGAACAGGACTGTCTGACCCTGCTCCCGGCTGGGTAACCCATGGGTAATGAGCGCCTTTCCCACCGCACGTGGTTGGATGCGAGGGAGAGGGTGTCCGGGGGCACAAGCCAGCCCACTGAGCGGAACTGGAACTGGCAGGCGGGAATCGTGAGGATCTTCGGCAAGGGACGACACCGGCCCTCCGCCTCCTGGCGGCAGGCCACCGACCGGGCATTCACGCTCATCGGCGACGGCCGGTACGAGGACGCGGGCGAGCTGCTGACCCGCGCCGCCGATCTGGAACCGTGGCTGTCGGAGTCCTGGTTCAACCTCGCTCTGCTGCACAAGTTCCGGCACGACTGGGAGCAGGCGCGCGCGGCCGGACTGCGTGCGGTCGCCCTGCTCGACCGGGAGACCGGGGCGCCCGACTGGTGGAACGTCGGCATCGCCGCGACCGCCCTGCAGGACTGGCCGCTGGCCCGCCGCGCCTGGCAGGCGTACGGGCTGAAGGTGCCGGGCGGCGGCTCCCGCCCGAAGGCCGGGGCGGGTCCCCACGCGTCCGGTGAACCGCTCGGCATGGAGCTGGGCAGCGCGGCCGTACGGCTCTCCCCGGAGGGCGAGGCCGAGGTGGTCTGGGGCCGCAGGCTGGACCCCGCGCGGATAGAGGTGCTGTCCATCCCGCTTCCCTCGTCGGGGCGGCGCTGGGGCGAGGTCGTGCTGCACGACGGCGTCCCGCACGGCGAGCGCACCACCTCCACCGGGCACTCCTACCCGGTCTTCGACGAGATCGAGCTGTGGGCGCCGTCCCCCGTCCCCACCTGGGTGGTGCTGCTGGAGGCGGCCACCGAGGCCGACCGGGACGCGCTGGAGCAGCTGGCCGCGGACGCCGGGTTCGCCGCGGAGGACTGGTCGTCGTCGGTGCGGCTGCTGTGCCGCATGTGCAGCGAGTCCCGGATGCCGTCCGACGAGGGGGAGGGGGTCCACCTCGACCCCCACGACCACAGCGAGCCCGGTCACCCCGGGCCGCTGGGGCACCGGACGGACGGGCAGCTGTGGGTGCCCGAGCGGGAGTGCGGGGTGGCCGCGCCGGCGTCGCTGGTGCGAGGTCTGCTGGACGGCTGGGTCGCCGACAGCCCGGACTCGCGGGACTGGCGGGATCTGGAAGAGGTTTGCTGAGCCACCGGTGACCGGCCACCTTTAGGCTGTACTCGCAGAATATTCCAGGCTTGCAGGAAGGCGTACGTCGGTCATGGCGCAGCAGGACACCGATCAGCAGCACGCGGGCGTGCTCCCCGTCGACGACGAGGGCTTCGTCGTCGACACGGAGGACTGCGAGGAGCGCGAGACCGCCTGGCGTGAGCGCGGCACCTCCCGGCCCATCACGGTCGTCGGCAACCCGGTGCTGCACAAGGAGTGCAAGGACGTCACCGAGTTCGGCGAGGAGCTGCAGCAGCTGGTCGCCGACATGTTCGCCAGCCAGCGCACCGCCGAGGGCGTGGGCCTGGCCGCGAACCAGATCGGTGTCGACCTGAAGGTCTTCGTCTACGACTGCCAGGACGACGAGGGCGTCCGGCACGTGGGCGTGGTGTGCAACCCGAAGCTGGTCGACCTGCCCGCGGAGCGGCGCCGGCTGGACGACAGCAACGAGGGCTGCCTGTCCGTGCCGACGGCGTACGCGTCGCTCGCGCGTCCGGACTACGCCGAGGTGACCGGCCAGGACGAGCAGGGCAACCCGATCAAGGTCCGGGGCACCGGCTACTTCGCGCGCTGTTTGCAGCACGAGACCGACCACCTCTACGGCTACCTCTACATCGACCGGCTGTCGAAGCGGGAGCGCAAGGACGCGCTGCGGCAGATGGCCGAGAACGAGCCACGCTACCCCGTGGTCGCCAACGACTGATCCGCACGGGTCACTTGGGGCGCCCGGCCGGGATCCTTCCTGGCCGGGCGCCTTCGCGTTGCCCTTCTTCGCTCATGCGTGCGTCGTACAACCGATCCCTTGTGCGCTTCTGGTGATCCTTAATCAGTCACACAAGGGGGGATTCTCGGCACCTTGGGGTAGTGAGTGAAGCAAATCCGTTCCCACGGCGGTCAGTTGTGGTGCTGAATGGAAGTGCGGGGATACGCAACGGCGCACGCCCGGCACAACGGGAGGGGTGTGCGCTCCTGGCGGCTGAGAGGGGTTTGTTCGTGCAAGCTTTCCCACGCAGCACCACAGCGGCGCCGACGGCGGTCGTAGTCCCACCCTCACTGGCACTCCCGGTGATCGAGTCCGCCTTTCCCCGGCAACTGCATCCCTATTGGCCGAGACTCCAGGAGAAGACCCGCCTCTGGCTCCTGGAAAAGCGGCTCATGCCGCCGGTCAAGGTGCAGGAATATGCCGACGGACTTTGCTACACCGATCTCATGGCGGGCTACTACACGGCGGCCCCCGACGAGGTCCTGCAGGCCATCGCCGACTTCAGCGCCTGGTTCTTCGTCTGGGACGACCGCCACGACCGCGACATCGTGCACGGCCGGGCGGGCGACTGGCGACAGCTGCGGTACCGGCTGCACACGGCTCTCGACGCGCCCAGGCACCACCTGCACCATCCCGACCCACTGGTGGCGGGGTTCGCGGACAGCGTGCTGCGGCTGTACGGCTTTCTGCCGCACACCTGGAACCAGCGGTTCGCCCGGCACTTCCATGCGGTGATCGAGGCATACGACCGGGAATTCCGTAATCGCACGCAGGGCTGCATACCCGGCGTCGAGGAGTACCTCGCCCTGCGCCGCCTCACCTTCGCGCACTGGGTGTGGACCGACCTCCTCGAACCCAGTGTCGGATGCGAACTCCCGGACGGCGTGAGGAAAAACCCGGCGTACCGCCGGGCGGCGCTCCTCAGTCAGGAATTCGCCGCCTGGTACAACGACCTCTGTTCGCTGCCGAAGGAAATAGCGGGCGACGAGGTGCACAATCTGGGAATCAGTCTCATCACTCATGCCGGGCTGACCCTGGAAGAGGCGGTGGACGAAGTAAGGCGACGTGTCGAGGAGTGCGTCAGTGAATTTCTCGAAGCCGAACGGAACGCCCTGAGGTTCGCTCGTGAAATCGACGACGGAACGGTCCGCGGCAAGGAACTGAGCGCCGCGGTCCGGGCCTGCGTCGGCACCATGCGCAACTGGTTCAGCTCCGTCTACTGGTTCCACCACGAGTCCGGCCGGTACATGGTCGACAGCTGGGACGACCGGTCCACGCCCCCGTACGTCACGAACGAAGCGGCAGGTGAGAAATGACCGTCGAGTCGGTGCAGCCCCAGGTCCCCGGGACCCCTGACACGCTCGAACTGCGCGAACCGCCCCTGGCCGGGGGTGCCGTACCCGTCCTCGGGCACGGCCTGAGACTGGTCCGCGACCCGCTCGCCTTCATGTCCGCGCTGCGCGAGCACGGCGAGGTCGTGCGGCTGAAGCTCGGCCCCAAGACGGTGTACGCCGTCACCACGCCGGCGCTCACCGGAGCACTGGCACTGAGCCCCGACTTCACGATCGACGGCCCGCTGTGGGAGTCCCTCGAAGGACTGCTCGGCAAGGAGGGCGTGGCCACCGCGAACGGCCCCCGCCACCGCCGCCAGCGGCGCACCATCCAGCCCGCGTTCCGGCTGGACGCGATCCCCGGCTACGGCCCGGTCATGGAGGAGGAGGCGCACGCGCTGACCGAGCGCTGGAAACCCGGCGACACCGTCGACTGCACCTCCGAGTCCTTCCGCGTCGCCGTCCGCATCGCCGCCCGCTGTCTGCTGCGCGGCGACTACATGGACGAGCGCGCGGAACGGCTCAGCATCGACCTCGCCACCGTCTTCCGTGGTATGTACCGCAGGATGGTCATCCCGCTCGGCCCGCTCTACCGGCTGCCGTTTCCGGCCAACCGCGAATTCAACCGGGCATTGGCCGATTTGCATCTGCTGGTGGACGAGATCGTCGCCGAGCGCAGGGCATCTGGTCAAAAGCCGGACGATTTGCTGACGGCATTGCTGGAGGCGAAGGACGACAATGGCGACCCCATCGGGGAACAGGAGATCCACGACCAGGTCGTCGCGATACTCACCCCTGGCAGCGAAACAGTCGCGTCCACGATCATGTGGCTGCTCCAGGTCCTCGCCGAACACCCGGAACACGCGGAGAAGGTACGGACCGAGGTCGAATCCGTGACGGGTGGTCGACCGGTCGGATTCGAGCATGTCCGCTCACTCACGCACACCAACAATGTCGTCGTCGAGGCCATGCGGCTCAGGCCGGCCGTATGGATATTGACACGGCGGGCGGTGAGCGACACCGCCCTCGGCGGCTATCGCATTCCGGCCGGGGCGGACATCGTCTACAGCCCGTACGCCATCCAGCGCGACGGCCGCTCCTACGCCCGGCACCTCGACTTCGACCCCGACCGCTGGCTGCCCGAACGCGTCAAGGACGTGCCGAAGTACGCCATGAGCCCGTTCAGCGTGGGCAACCGCAAGTGCCCCAGCGACCACTTCTCCATGACCCAGCTGAGCCTGATCACCGCGGCGATCTCGGCGAAGTACCGCTTCGAGCAGGTCGGCGGGTCCGACGACACCACCCGGGTGGGTATCACGCTCCGCCCGCACAACCTGCTGCTGCGGGCGCTGCCCTGGTAGGTCACCTGGTACCGGCGCGCGCTCAGGCGGCCTGCGGGCCCCGGAACGCGCGCCGGTAGGCGTTCGGCGTCGTGCCCAGCGCCCGGACGAACTGGTGGCGCAGCGCGGCGGCCGTACCGAACCCGGTACGCCAGGCGATGGCGTCCATGGTCTCGTCCGTTCCCTCCAGCAACTCCTGTGCCAGCAGCACCCGTTGCCGCAGGATCCAGCGGTAGGGAGTGGTCCCCGTCTCCTGCTGGAAACGCCGGGCGAAGGTGCGCGGTGCCATATGGGCGCGGGCGGCCAGCTGCTCGACCGTGACCTCCCGGTCGAGGTGCGCCTCCATCCAGGCCAGCACCTCACCGACCGTGTCGCAGGGTGCCTTCGGCAGCGGCCGTTCGATGAACTGCGCCTGCCCGCCGTCCCGGTGCGGCGGCACCACCATCCGGCGGGCGATCTTGTTGGCCACCTCCGGGCCCTGCTCCTTGCGCACGAGGTGCAGACAGGCGTCGATCCCGGCGGCGGTGCCGGCGGAGGTGATGACGGGATCCTCGTCCACGTACAGCACGTCCGGCTCGACCGTGAGCCGTGGGTAGCGCAGGGCGAGCTGATCGGCGTGGTGCCAGTGCACCGCGCACCGCCGCCCGTCCAGCAGCCCCGCCGCGGCCAGCACGAAGACCCCGGAGCAGACGCTGAGCACCCGTGAGCCCCGGTCGACGGCCCGCCGCAGCGCGGCCAGCAGCTCGTGCGGATACTCGCGGTGGGCATAGGTCTCGCCGGCCGGGACGGCGATCAGATCGGCCTCCTCCAGCCGCTCCAGGCCGTACGGAGTGGACACCGTGAATCCGCAGTGGGTGCCGAGGGAAGGCCCCTCGGCCGAGACCACGGCGAAGTCGTACACGGGCAGTCCGTCGTCGCTGCGGTCGATGCCGAACACCTCGCACACGACACCCAGCTCGAAGGGATGCACTCCGTCCAGCAGGACGGCGGCCACGTTCTTCAGCATGCCGCCAGTGTGCCTCAGGGATGGCAGCAATTCGAGGGTCTACGGCAGTACTGCCACTCACGGTAAGGAGTATCCAGCGGGACAGTGGTGTCCATGAACGGAAACGAGATCGAAGGACTGATCGGAATGCTCGCCACCTTCGGGATCCTGGTCCTCCTGGTCCTCCCGTCCGTGCTCGGCGCCGTGCGCGAGCGGCGCATCGACCGGCAGATCAGGGAGGCCCGACGGTCCCGGACGTCCCCCGAGCCGGCGGAAGAGCGCAAGCCCGCCCGGAGGCGCCACGGCGCGGCCCGTCCCGCCTGACGGCGACGCGGTCGCCCCGGCAGAGGGACGAGCTCGAACCCCGTGGAAAACGGTGCGTCCCCGGCACGACGACGACCTGGCGGGTCGTCTCGGCCGGGGACGCGGTGCGCGAGCAGGGGTCGCTCAGAAGTCCTCGTCCAGGTCGACCGTGCCTTCCACGGCGACCTGGTAGGCGGAGGGGCGGCGTTCGAAGAAGTTGGTGAGTTCCTGGACGCCCTGGAGTTCCATGAAGGAGAAGGGGTTCTCGGA
>NZ_JBVJYH010000020.1:0-171889 GCF_055600785.1 Streptomyces sp. NPDC038200 | reverse complement strand
GTACTGCAGGGGGGACCCTGTGGGAGAGTAGGACGCCGCCGAACAAATATTGGGAAAACCCCCGCATCGATTCGATGCGGGGGTTTTCTGCGTTCTGCGTCCTCTAGGCTCCATGTCATGCGCTATGACCTCGTCATCTTCGACAACGACGGTGTACTCGTGGACAGCGAGCCCATATCGAACCGGCTCCTTGCCGCGTATCTGACCGAGCTGGGGCACCCGACGTCGTACGAGGACTCCATTCGCGACTACATGGGGTCGGCGATGCACCGGATCCATGACCTGATCCTGGAGCGGACGGGACAGCGGCTGCCGGCGGACTTCGACGAGGTCTTCCACACACGGGTGTTCGCCGCCTTCGAGCGGGAGTTGCAGCCGGTGGCCGGGGTCACCGGCGTACTGGAGAAGCTGGCCGCGGACGGGGTGCCGTACTGCGTGGCCTCCTCCGGGAGCCATGCGCGCATTCGGGTGGGACACCGGACCACCGGGCTCGACCGGTGGTTCCCGGAGGACAGGATCTTCAGCTCGGAGGACGTGGGGCGGGGGAAGCCGGCGCCGGATCTCTTCCTCTACGCGGCCGAACGGATGGGCGTGGCCCCCGAGCGGTGCGTGGTCGTCGAGGACTCCCCACTGGGCGTACAGGCGGCCTTGGCGGCCGGAATGGACGTGTACGGGTTCACCGCCATGACCCCGGCGGCCCGACTCGCAGGCGCCCACCAACTCTTCTCCACCCCCGGCGAGTTGACCGACCTGCTGATATGACCGCGGTCGGCCGGCCCGGCTGACATTTGTCATGCGGACCTCCGGACGAACGTTTCTACTGCCGGACCCCCCGCGACGGCGAAGCTGAGGGCATGACGAAGAACACGGGGACCCAGAGCCGGAAGCCGAGTGTGCTGGACAACTTCAAGCCGCTGCTCATCGATGTCGCGGTGCCGCTCGGCTCGTACTACCTGTTCAAGGACGGCTTCGGGATGAGCACCTTCGCGGCGCTCGCCTGGAGCAGCGTGGTGCCCGCGGCGCGGACCGTGTGGAGCCTCGTCGCGGAGCGGAAGACCAACGCCCTGGCGGGACTCATCCTCGTCGTGAACGTCGTCTCGCTGCTGCTGAGCTTCGTCTCCGGCGACCCGCGGCTGATGCTGGCCAAGGACAGCGGGGTCAGCAGCACGGTCGCCATCGGCATCCTGGTCTCCGTCCGGCTGGGGAAGCCGATGATGACCGCCGGCATGAAGCCCTTCCTCGTCAAGGGCGACGCCGCCAAGGAAGCCGCGTGGCAGCGGCTGACGTCCGGCGGCGCGGCCGACTCCGCGGCCTTCCGGCGCAAGGAGAACGCGTTCTCGATCGTCTGGGGCGTGGTGCTGTTCGCCGAGTGCGTCGCGCGGTTCGTGGGCGCCTACACCATCCCGGTGGACACGATGGTGTGGCTGGGCAGCGTCTTCCTGATCGGTGCCATGGCGATCGGCTTCGTGGTCAGCGGTGGGCTGGCGGTCGAGCCCATGGAGCGGATGCTCAAGGCCGAGGTCGAGGCCGAGGCCGGCCGCGTCGAACGGCCGACGGTCACCGTCGCGGCCTGACGCGTCAACCGACCCAGATGAAGCTGAAGGAAATTCATCTTTGGCTGGATCTACCCACAGGTAGCCCAGGGCCCTACTCTCGCCGCCATGACTGATGTGCTGCGGCGCGGTAGGGCCTCGCTGGCGTTCAGCTTCTTCGCGCAGGGCGTCGCCTTCGCCCTGCTGGTGACGCGCATCCCGGCCGTCCAGGACCGGTACGGCGTCTCCGACGCGCTGCTGCCGGTCTTCCTGGCCGCCGTGCCGATCCTCGCCGGCGTGGGCAGTGTGACCACGGAGCAGTTGGTGAAGCGGGTCCGGCCCAGCCGGCTGCTGCGCTGGTCCCAGCCGGTGGTGCTGCTGGCGTTGCTCGGCGTCGGGGCGGGCGGGCCCGGACAGGTGGCCGCGCTGGCGGTGGCGCTGGGCGTCTTCGGCCTGGCGGTGGGGGTGCTGGACGCGTCCATGAACATGCTCGGCGTCAGCCTCCAGCGTTCGTACGGACGCAGCATCATGCTCAGCTTTCACGCCGCCTACAGCCTGGGCGGGATCCTGGGGGCCTCGCTGGCCTGGGCCGGGGCGCACTGGCATCTGGCGCTGTGGGTGTCGTATCTGCCCGTGGTGGCCGTGCTGCTGCCGGCGACGCTGGTGGGGAGCCGGTGGTACGTCGACGGGGGTGGTGTCCCGGCGGACCGGGAGGAGCGGGGGCAGGGGGGCGGTGTCGCCTTCACGCTGTTGCTGCCGCTGTGCCTGGTGATGACCTTCGCCTACATCGGGGACTCGACGGTCTCCAACTGGAGCGCGAAGTACCTGAAGGACGTGCTGGGCAGCTCGGAGCAGCTGGCGACCGTGCCGTACAACGTGTACATGGTGACCACGCTGGTGGGCCGGACCCTCGGGGACCTCGGGGTGCGGCGGTTCGGGGCGGTGGCGGTCGTACGGCTCGGGGCGGTGGTCGCGGCCGGCGGGTTCGCGGTGGTCGCCACGGCGCCCGGGGCGTGGCTGGGGATGCTCGGGTTCACCCTGCTGGGGCTGGGTCTGTGCGTGCTGGTGCCGCAGACGTTCGCGGCGGCGGGGCGGCACGCTTTCGAACACCACGGTCCGGGGGCCTCGGACGCGGCGATCGCGCGGCTGAACATCTTCAATTACGTGGGCTTCCTGATCGGTTCGCCGTTGGTGGGTGCCCTGGGCGACGCCTGGAGCTATCGGGGGGCCATGTTGGTGCCGATGGTGTTGGTGCTGGTGACACTGGGGTATGCCACGTCGTTCGCCGCTCAACCGGACCGATACGGTGGCGGGCATGAGCGGCCGCGCACAGCTGATGTGGGACGAGGCAGTAACGGGCTATGACTTCGGCCCGAGTCATCCGATGGACCCGGTCCGGCTGGACCTGACCCGCCGGCTGGTCGGTGCCTTCGGGCTCGACCGGGAGCTGGAGATCGTCGCGGCGAAACCGGCCGGCGAGTCGACGCTGCGGCTGGTCCACCGGGAGGACTACATCGACGCCGTGAAGGCCGCGTCCGCGGATCCGGCGGGGGCCGACGGGTCGTACGGGCTCGGCACGATCGACGATCCCGCGTTCGCCGGGATGCACGAGGTGTCCGCGCTGATCGCGGGGCAGTCGGTGGGGGCGGCCGAGGCGGTGTGGCGGGGCGACGTCCTGCACGCCGTGAACTTCGCGGGCGGGCTGCACCACGCGATGCCGGGCGGGGCGTCGGGGTTCTGCGTCTACAACGACGCGGCGCTGGCCATCGCCCGGCTGCTGGAGCTGGGGGCCGAGCGGGTCGCCTACGTGGACGTCGACGTGCATCACGGGGACGGGGTGCAGGCGGCGTTCTGGGAGGACCCGCGGGTGCTGACGATCTCGCTGCACGAGCATCCCCGGACGTTGTTCCCGCAGACCGGCTGGCCGCAGGAGACGGGGGCCGGGGCGGGGGAGGGGGCCGCGGTGAACGTGGCGCTGCCCGCCGGGACCGGCGACGCGGGGTGGGTGCGGGCGTTCCACGCCGTGGTGCCGGAGCTGCTCGCCGAGTTCCGGCCGCAGGTGATCGTCTCCCAGCACGGCGCCGACACACACTTCGAGGACCCGCTGGCCCACCTGGCCGTGTCGCTGGACGCGCAGCGGGCGGTGCAGGTGGCGTGTCACGAACTGGCGCACGAGTACGCGGGCGGGAAGTGGATCGCGCTGGGCGGGGGCGGGTACGCGGTGGTGGATGTCGTACCGCGCTCGTGGACGCATCTGGTGGGGATCGTGGCGGGGAAGCCGGTTGCTCCGGAGGCGATGATCCCCGAGGGATGGCGGCAGGAAGTGTACGCGCGGACGCGGCAGTTGGGGCCGCAGCGGATGACGGACGGGCGGTGGCCGGTGGGATACGGCGTCTGGGAGGACGGATACGATCCCGCCGACCGCGTGGACCAGGCCGTGCTGGCCACCCGGCGGGCCGTGTTCCCGCTGCGGGGGCTGCTGCCCTGAGACGACCAGGGGCTCCGCCCCCTGGACCCGTTCGCCCACCCGCCCACTCGCCCACCCGCCGCTCGTCCCGGTCGGCGGGAAGAGCACGGTCGCGGACGCCCGTCCGGGCCGTCGTGCGCGGTATCCGCCCGCCTGCTCAGCCGCCGCCGGCTGCCCGGGCCGGCGGGGAAGGCGTCGTCGGCTGTCCGGACCGGCGGGGAAGGCGTCGTCGGGGCCCCGCATTAGGCCAACCGTGCGGATTTTCCCGGATTCCGGCCCGGGCCGCCCCCCGCTGGGCCACCATCGCAACCGTGTCGACCCCCGCCCGGCTTCGCGCGCATCTGGTGGCCGTCGGGCTGGCCGGGGTGGTGGCGACCTCGCGGGAGGAAAGCCTGCGGAGCTACCGGCTCTTCGCCGCCCGGGATCCGCGCGCGCTGATCGGGATCGACCCCGAAGGGCCCTGGGGATTCCCGGACTTGCTCGGGCTGATGGCGGAGAGGTGCGGGGTTTCGGCCGACCCTCGCTACACATCCGGTCCGGATGTGATCGATCCGGACCGGACACTTACCGCGCTGGACGCGTTCGCCGGTCGGATCCGTGCGGTCGCCCGGCGCGGTGCGCCCGTGCTGCTCGGCACGGGGCACCCGCAGCGGCTGCTCGGCTTCTACGTCGGCTTGGCGGACGCGTTGTCGGCGGCGGGATGTGAGGTACTCACCCCGGCGCAGGGTCACTGTGTCGACATATTGACCCGGTTCGGTCTACGCACCCATCGCCTCGACTACGTACGAGGGGTTGCCCTGGTGCGGGAACCGGCGAGCGGGCGCCCCGGTCGTGAGCCGGGTGCCCACAGCCACTCGCCGCTCCCGGTTCGGGTCGTCCTGGATGCCGCGGCGGCGGCCGGCGGGCCGCTGCCCGAGCTGGTCGTGGGGGATCACGGGTGGGTCTGCGGTGCTGGTCAGCTGGGGTTCGAAGCCATCGGCCTGGCCGACACCGACGATCCCGCGCTGTTCGTGGGGGAGGCCGAGGGGCGGGTGTCCGTCGTCGTTCCGGTTGATGACGCAGTGCGGTCTAGTCACTACCGCCCGCTGATCCGCTACGTACTCAATCGAGCGTGTCTGTCACAGTAGGCCGCCGATGGGTGCACCTCTTCCCCACTCGCATCACCCGCCCCTAGTCTGGGGAGTGAGCACGCAGCGACGAAGAGTCACCGGAAGGGGAAGCCGGTGGCCGTCGAGTGCGGAAGGTTCAGGTGTGTCATGGCTGCAGCTGGCGAGAGGCCTCTGAACGAGGTTCAGTTCCTTACCGTGGCGGAGGTCGCCTCGGTGATGCGAGTGTCGAAGATGACCGTGTACCGCCTGGTGCACAGCGGTCATCTGCCCGCGATCCGGGTGGGACGGTCGTTCCGCGTCCCGGAACAAGCGGTACACGAGTACCTCCGCGACAGCTATGTGGGGGTGGAGACGGCCTGACGGCCACCCCCGGGTGACCCGGGGGTGCCCCCTCGATTACGACCTCGGCGCTCGGTTGGGTAGGCTAGCCCCTCGTAGGTCGTGTGGGCCCATGGCGCCCAAACAACCGAGTGATGAGAAGTGAGCGAGGGTAGTCGTGGGCTCTGTTATCAAGAAGCGGCGCAAGCGGATGGCCAAGAAGAAGCACCGCAAGCTGCTCAAGCGCACGCGCGTTCAGCGTCGCAACAAGAAGTAGTCCGCTCCCCGCGTCAGCGGGGGTGAACTACGAGGTTGCGGCGCCGCGAAAGCGTGGCCCTGTGGCCCCCCACCGACAGTGGTGGGGGGCCACAGTCATGTTCCGGCCTGTGCCGATGGGGGAAATTCCGTCACCTCGTGCATCGAGGGTCATCACAGCGCAACGTCGACCGGCTAGGTTGGCCGCACACGGGGAACGCGGGATACCGGTTACGCGGGAAGGAAGGCGCTGATCTTGGGAAAGGTCGTGCTCGTCACCGGAGTGGCCCGGCAGCTGGGCGGCCGGTTCGTGCGGCGGATCCAGCGGGACCCGGAGGTCGACCGCGTGATCGCCGTGGACGCGGTGCCGCCGGCGCACCATCTGGGCGGAGCCGACTTCATCCAGGCCGACATCCGGCAGCCGACCATCGCCCGGGTGCTCGCCGAGACGGGTGCCGACACGGTCGTCCACATGGACGTGACGGGCACGGCGCTGGGCGGCGGGAGCCGGGCCACGGTCAAGGAGACCAATGTCATCGGCACCATGCAGCTGCTCGGTGCCTGCCAGAAGTCGCCCTCCGTCCAGCGGCTCGTGGTGAAGTCCAGTACGAACGTGTACGGGTCCGCGCCGCGCGATCCGGCCGTGTTCACCGAGACGACCCCGCCCAAGTCGCTGCCCAGCGGCGGCTTCGCGAAGGACGCCGTCGAGGTGGAGGGCTACGTGCGCGGGTTCGCGCGGCGGCGGCCGGACGTCGCCGTGTGCGTGCTGCGGTTCGCCAACATCCTGGGGCCGACCGCGGACACCCCCCTCGCCTCGTACTTCGCGCTGCCCGTCCTGCCGACCGTGTTCGGCTACGACCCGCGGCTGCAGTTCGTGCACGAGGACGACGTGATCGAGGTGCTGCGGATCGCCTCGCACGAGCCGCGCCGGGGCACCCTCAACAGCGGCACCTTCAACATCGCCGGGGACGGCGTCCTGCCGCTCTCGCAGTGCTCACGGCGGCTCGGCCGCCCCACCGTGCCGCTGCTGCTGCCCGCGGTCACCTGGGCCGGTTCCCTGGTCCGTACGCTCGGCATGACGGACTTCTCGCCGGAGCAGATCCGGCTGCTCACCCATGGGCGCGTGGTGGACACCGTCCAGATGCGCGAGACGCTGGGCTTCACGCCCCGCTACACCACGGCCGAGACCTTCGCGGACTTCGCGCACGGCCAGGGCCCCGGGCTGCTGCCGCCGGAGGCCCTCGCGGGGGCCGTCGACCGGATCGCCGCGCTGACCGCGAGGGCAGGCGGCCACCCCCAGACGCACAGCGCCAACTGAGGAGAGCGGCAACGATGGCGGACGCCAAGGTCATTCCGTTCGACGACGACCGCTCCCGCGGGAGCGCCGCCCAGCGTCAGGCGCGGCGCCGGGGGAGCCGGCGCGGCGCGCTCGGTGAGCCGGGCGAGATCGGTGCGGTCCAGCCCCTGCCGGGCAGGGAGCGGGCGCAGGAGGATGGGCCTGTGAGCCGCGAGGAGGAGCCGCTGGAGCAGCCGGATGCCGACGGGCGGGACGGCGGCCTGGAGCGGCGGGTGGCGGCCGGGCTGGCCTTTCTGCGGCGCCGGCTCACCGGGGACTACGAGGTCGACGACTTCGGCTACGACGAGGAGCTGACCGACCAGGTCCTGATGTCGCTGCTGCGGCCGGTGTACGAGAAGTACTTCCGGGTCGAGGTGAAGGGCATCGAGAACATCCCGGCCGAGGGCGGGGCGCTGATCGTCGCCAATCACTCCGGGACGCTGCCGCTGGACGGCCTGATGATGCAGGTGGCGGTGCACGACCACCACCCGGCCGGGCGGCATCTGCGGCTGCTGGCGGCCGATCTGGTCTTCGTGCTGCCGGTGGTCAACGAGCTGGCCCGCAAGCTGGGGCACACGCTGGCGTGCGCGGAGGACGCGGAGCGGTTGCTGGGCCAGGGCGAGCTGGTCGGGGTGATGCCGGAGGGCTTCAAGGGCATCGGGAAACCTTTCAGCGAGCGGTACAAGCTCCAGCGGTTCGGCCGTGGCGGTTTCGTCTCGACGGCCCTGCGCCAGGGGGTGCCGATCATCCCGTGCTCGATCGTGGGGGCCGAGGAGATCTACCCCATGATCGGCAACGCGAAGACCCTCGCCCGTCTGCTGGGTTTCCCGTACTTCCCGCTGACGCCGACCTTCCCGTGGCTGGGTCCGCTGGGTGCGATCCCCCTCCCCACGAAGTGGACGATCCAGTTCGGCGAGCCGATCCCGACGGACGGCTATCCGCCGGAGGCGGCGGAGGACCCGATGCTGATGTTCAACCTGACCGACCAGGTCCGGGAGCAGATCCAGCACACGCTGTACAAGCTGTTGGTGCAGCGGCGGTCGGTGTTCTTCTGAGCTGTGCGGTACCGCATCCGGGGCGCCCCTGCTCGGAAAGGGGCGCCCCGGATGCCGTGGCGGTGGGCCGCTAGTCCGCGTCCTCGCTGTCGATGCCCAGGCCGGGGAGCAGGTCGGGCAGGAGCGGGGGGATGGTGACGTCCGGCTGGCCCGTGGGGGACTTGCCCGCGGACGGCGAACTGCCCTCGCTGCCGGTCTTCGGCGGATCGAGCAGGCCCCCCGTGTCGCCGCCGATGAGGCCCTCGACGGTGCTGCCGGTGGCCGAGCCGCTCGGCGTGCCGGTGCCGGTGTGCTTGCCCGCGGACGGGGTGCTGCCGGCGCTGGGTGCGGTCGACCGGTGGCTTCCGGAGGAGCCGGTGGAGGGCGAGCCGGAGCCGCCGTGGCGTCTTCCCTCGCCGGACCGGGGCGGCTGCTGCGGGAGCAGGGACTGCAGCGGGGCGACCTCTTCGTCTATGGCGTCGAAGACCGAGGACACCTGCTGTTTGACGTCGCCCAGCTGCACGGGCAGCTTGTCGCTGAGCGCGCTCCAGGCCTCGCGGTGGGACCGGGAGAAACTGGACAGCGCCTGGATGGGGCCGAGGGAGCCCGGGTCCGCCTCATAGGCCGCGTGGAGCAGGCGGTGGCCCTCGGTGACATCGTGCTGCATCCCGGAGAGGGTGCGGCGGATCTCCCCGATGGACTCGTGGTCCAGATGGCCGCCCCGGCCGCGCTCCAGCAGTCTGCGGGCCTCGCTGAGCCGGGTGGACGCCTGGTCGAGGTAGGTCTGGCCGCGCTGGTCGTCGCCGTCGGCCAGATAGTTGAGCTTGAAGTCCTCGATGCCGCGTTTGAGGCCGTACAGCGAGTCGCCGGGCAGGGCGTCGGAGCTGGCGGCGGCGACACCGCCGAAGGCTCCGGCGGCCACGCCCACGCTGAGCCCGCCGGCCGCGAGCCCCTTGGTCAGTCTGGTGCGCGGGCGGAGTTTGCCCAGCGGACTCGCCCGGTGCGCGCCCCTGCCCCGGTGTGCCCGCTGTTCCGGTACCGACGCGTCCGCCGCCGTGCCCTCCTGGAGCATGGCCTCCATCGCGGCCACCAGCTGGGCGCGCTGGACGACCTTGACCTCGGGGTCGAGCTGCGGCTTGGGCAGCGCGTCCAGCCCCGCGGTCAGGGTCAGCAGTCTGCCCCGCTCGGTGTGTTCCTCGGTGGTCGGCGGTGCTTCCGCCGGCGCTGCGGACTGCTCGGCCGCCGTTTCCCGGTCGGACTGCTCATCCAGGGCCTGGGCGAAGGCGTTCGCCCGCCGGTGCGCCGATACGTTCGCGATCACTGGCGGCACCTCCTCTCGTCATGACGGTCGGCTCCCCAGGGGGTCCTGAGGGTCGCACGCCCCCGACCGCTTCCACACGATCGAGCGATCGGGGAGGGCCGGGACGTGACCACAGGGAGCCTGTATCCCGCACAACGACTGGCGCGGCACTTGGGTTACGGACGGCGGATGATCGGATCAGAAAGACAACGGGCCTTCACGGAACGTGAGTTGGCTGTCGCTCGTGGTTGCCGCGGTCAGCGGACGTCGTCGGGCAGCAGTCGGGCGAGCGTGCGCACGGCGCGGTACTGGAGGGTCTTGATGGCGCCCTCGTTCTTGCCCATGACGCGTGCGGTCTCGGCGACCGAGAGGCCCTGGAGGAAGCGGAGCGTCACGCACTCCTGCTGCTGCGGGTTGAGCCGCCGTACGGCGTCGAGCAGGGCGGCGTTCGACAGGGACTCCAGGACCGAGTCCTCCGGGGAGCGCTCGACCTCGTTGGCGTCGAGCATCTCGCCGGTGGTGACCTCCAGCCGGAAGCGGCTGGACTTGAAGTGGTCGGCGACCAGGTTCCGGGCGATGGTGACCAGCCAGGCCCCGAAGTCGCGGCCCTGCCAGGTGAAGGTGCCGATCCTTCTGAGCGCCCGCAGAAAGGTCTCACTGGTGAGGTCCTCGGCGGTGGCCCGGCCGCCGACGCGGTAGTAGATGTACCGGTAGACGGTGTCGCTGTACTGGTCGTAGAGCCGGCCGAAGGCCTCGGCCTCCCCCGCCTGGGCGCGTTCGACGAGGTCCATCATCCGGGCGCTGTCGCTGTCGGCGGCCGGGCGGCGAGCGCTGGCCGCGCCGGTCGCGCGGCCGCGTCTGCCGACCGCCGCGCTGCCCTCGGCCAGTGCGTAGCACGGGCCGGCGGGCGCGGCGGCGGCGAAGGCGGGGACGGCGTACGCGGTGGGGACCAGGCCGCGCAGCGTCTCTTTGACCGTTGCGACTGTTGCGCGCAGCGTAGCCAGGCCCGAGGCGTCAACCCCGACGTGTGGGTACACGGGACTCCCAGAGGCAGAGCTTCCATCACGTGCAGTGCGGAACCTTTCACCCGTCGTAGCGACGAGAGGGGTACCGGTTTGCGTCTGAGGAGAATAACGCTTCGTACAGGCCCTGCTACACCGAGTTGTTCAAATCGCCGATTGCGTCGCATCTGTTGTCGTTTGATGCCTGGTCAAGTTCCGCAAGATGATCGGTTGTTGACCGGAAAAGGGCGTGTTTCGGTGAACTGCAGGGCGTGTTGAACGTGGTGATGTACATGAGCCCGATCAAAGGGCACGCGGAGCCGTGACCGGGCGTGTCGGGGCGGCTGTCCGGGGGTGTGGGCGCGGTCCGACTGCCCGGGGCGGGACGGGGCAGGGCGGAGGAGGGCGGGGCGCTACCGGCGGCGGCGGCTCAGGGCGATCGCGGCGGCCGTGCCACCGGCGACCGCGCCGACGCCCGCCGCGGCCGGGATGCCGACCTTCGCGGCCTTGCGGCCCGTGCGGTAGTCCCGCAGGCGCCAGTCCTGCTCGCGGGCGTGCCTGCGGAGCTTGGCGTCCGGGTTGATGGCGTAGGGGTGGCCGACCAGGGACAGCATGGGGATGTCGTTGTGGCTGTCGCTGTAGGCCGCGCAGCGCGAGAGGTCCAGCCCCTCGGCCGCGGCCAGGGCGCGGACCGCCTCCGCCTTGGCGGGGCCGTGCAGCGGCTCGCCGACCAGCTTGCCGGTGTAGACGCCGTCGACCGACTCGGCCACCGTGCCGAGGGCGCCGGTCAGACCGAGGCGGCGGGCGATGGTGTGGGCGATCTCGACGGGGGCCGCGGTGACCAGCCAGACCTTCTGGCCCGCGTCCAGATGGGCCTGGGCGAGGGCGCGGGTGCCGGGCCAGATGCGGTCGGCCATGTACTCGTCGTAGATCTCCTCGCCGATCGACTCCAGCTCGGCGACCCGGTGGCCCTTGACGATCGACAGCGCCGAGTCGCGGGCGTCCTGCATGTGCTCCGGGTCCTCGACGCCGGCCAGCCGGAACCACGCCTGCTGCCAGGCGAACCTGGCCAGGTCGCGGGTCTCGAAGAACTTCCGCTTGTACAGCCCCCGGCCGAAGTGGAACAGCGCGGCGCCCTGCATCACCGTGTTGTCGAGGTCGAAGAAGGCGGCGGCCCTGTCGTCGCCGATCACCGGGAACTCCGGTTCCTCCGGCGTGGCGGGCGGAGTCTCCTGCGAGGACTTGCGGGCGGCCTCCGCCGAGGCCTCGCCTGCCAACACGCTCCGCGCCGTGGCGGAGCGCCTACGGGGAGTGAGCCATCCGAGAGGGGCCATGACGTGAGCATAGCCAGTCGGTTCGGGGGTTCCGGAGTCGAGAGGTTGGCGCGGTGTGAACTCTGCGCGACCGAGTCGTTAAAGAAGCGATCCGGAACGGGCGTGGAGCGCGCGAGAATGGCCGGCATGAGTCCCCTCTTCCGACGCAAGGCCGAGCCGCGCGCCCGGCTGGTCACTCTCGTCCGCAAGCCCGGCTGCCATCTGTGCGACGACGCGCAGGCGGTGATCGAGAAGGTCTGCGGCGACCTCGGCGTGCCGTGGGAGCCGAAGGACATCACCGAGGACCGGGAACTGCACGACCGCTACTGGGAACAGATCCCGGTCGTCCTCATCGACGGTGAACAGCACACCTTCTGGCGCGTGAACGAGGAGCGACTGCGCCGCGCACTGACCGGCCAGAACTGACCGACCAGTCCAAACCGGTCGGAAAGTCGCTTAGGATCGACGGCGGTTTGGTCTCGGGGGCGGGATTCGTGAGGAGTGTGTGCGGTTTTGCCCCCAGTAACGAAGGAGCGCCGGTGCGTATGCGCCGGTTCCCGGCGTAGGCGCGAAACCCGCGTGACCCCGGTCACTTCTGGTGGGCAAATCGGACACCATCTTTGTGCACGCGTTCACAAAGACATAGCCTGCTGTCGACGGGGCGGTCTGGGGACGTATGACCGCCTGCAGCCCCGCTCTACCCGCAGGAGCACCGTGGCAACTGGCCGAACACACCGACCGGCGACCCGTAGCCGAGGGATTCCCGAGGCCACCGTCGCCCGGCTTCCGCTGTACCTCCGAGCCCTCACCGCACTGTCGGAGCGCTCGGTACCCACGGTCTCCTCCGAGGAGCTGGCCGCGGCGGCGGGGGTCAACTCCGCCAAGCTGCGCAAGGATTTCTCGTACCTGGGCTCCTACGGAACGCGCGGTGTCGGCTACGACGTGGAGTATCTCGTCTACCAGATCTCCCGCGAGCTCGGCCTGACCCAGGACTGGCCGGTTGTGATCGTCGGTATCGGCAACCTCGGCGCAGCCCTGGCCAATTACGGCGGTTTCGCCTCCCGCGGCTTCCGGGTCGCCGCGCTGATCGACGCCGACCCGGCGATGGCCGGCAAGCCGGTCGCGGGCATCCCGGTCCAGCACACCGACGACCTCGAGAAGATCATCGAGGACAACGGCGTGTCGATCGGTGTGATCGCCACCCCCGCCGGTGCCGCCCAGCAGGTCTGCGACCGGCTCGTGGCCGCCGGTGTGACCTCCATCCTGAACTTCGCGCCGACGGTGCTGTCCGTCCCGGACGGCGTCGACGTGCGCAAGGTCGACCTCTCCATCGAGCTGCAGATCCTCGCGTTCCACGAGCAGCGCAAGGCCGGCGAGGAGACCGCCGCGGGCGACGGCGCGCTGCCCGCCGCCGCCCCCCGCGGCACGGCCGCCGCGCACTCCGCCGACCAGGGGCCCGACGGGGACGTCCCCGCCGTGATGCCGGCATGAGTCTCCTCGTCGTCGGACTGAGCCACCGCAGTGCCCCGGTCAGCGTGCTGGAGCGGGCGGCGCTGAGCGCGGACGCCCAGATCAAGCTGCTCCAGGACACGGTCGCCGCCGAGCCCGCCACCGAGGCCGCGGTGCTGGCCACCTGCAACCGCATCGAGCTGTACGCCGACGTGGACAAGTTCCACGCCGGTGTCGCCGAGCTGTCCACGCTGCTCGCCCAGCACAGCGGGGTCGGCCTGGACGAGCTGACGCCCTACCTGTACGTGCACTACGAGGACCGGGCCGTCCACCACCTGTTCACGGTGGCCTGCGGGCTGGACTCGATGGTCGTCGGCGAGGGACAGATCCTCGGCCAGATCAAGGACTCCCTGGCCCGCGCCCAGGAGCTGCACACCGCCGGCAGACTGCTGAACGACCTGTTCCAGCAGGCCCTGCGGGTCGGCAAGCGCGCCCACTCCGAGACCGGCATCGACCGCGCCGGCCAGTCCCTGGTCACCTTCGGCCTGGAGCAGCTGGCCGCGGGCGGCGACGTCCGGGAGTGGGCCGCGGGCAGCCGGGCGCTGGTCATCGGCGCCGGGTCCATGTCGTCCCTGGCCGCCGCGACGCTCGCCCGCGCCGGGGTCGCCGAGGTCGTCGTCGCCAACCGCACCTTCGAGCGCGCCGAGCGGCTCGCCCTCCTGCTCGAGGAGCAGTACGGACACGGCCCGACCGAGGGCGGCGGCACGAGCGCCGTGACCGCCCGCGCGGTGCGCATGGACGCGGTGGGCGACGAACTGACACGTGCCGACGTCGTCGTCTCGTGTACCGGGGCGACGGGTCTGGTGCTCACGGCGGAGGCGGTCGCGCAGGCGGTCGAGGGCCGTACCGGCGCCCCCGTCGCCGAGATCGACGGCCCCACCGGCACCGCTCCCGCGGCCGGCCTCACCCCCGCGGCCGACACCGCGCGTACGCCCGGCAAGGCCAAGGCGCCGCTGGCGCCCGCCGCCGGCAACGACGAGAACTGCCCGCTCGACCTGGCCGCCGCACAGCCCGGCTTCTCCGTGATGGGCGAGGCCGCCGTGGCCGGCATGGACGCCGCCACCCTGGAGCAGCACGCGGCCTGGGCCGCGGGAGGCACCCTCGACCGCCGGGAGCGCCGTACCCCCGAGGCGGACGCCGAGCTGATCACCGCGCTCGCCGCGACCGTCGCGACGGTGGGCCGCATCCCCGAGCGGCGCAAGCCGGAGCCGGTGGCCGAGCGCCCGGCCCCCTTCTTCTTCCTCCTCGACCTGGCCATGCCCCGCGACATCGACGCGGCCGTGCACCGGCTGGCCGGGGTCCGCCTGGTGGACATCGAGTCGCTGGCGGAAGCCTCCGCCGACGCCCCGATGGCGGCCGACGCGGACCAGGTCCGGCGTATCGTCTCCGACGAGGTCGCGGCCTTCGGCGCGGCACAGCGGGCGGCGCACATCACGCCGACCGTGGTCGCGCTGCGCACCATGGCCGCCGATGTCGTCGCCGGTGAGATCGCGCGGCTCGACGGCCGCCTGCCCGACCTGGACGAGCGCCAGCGCGGCGAGATCCGGCAGGCCGTCCACCGGGTCGTGGACAAGCTGCTGCACGCCCCGACCGTACGGGTCAAGCAGCTCGCGGCCGAGCCCGGCGGCGCCGGGTACGCGGACGCGTTGCGCACCCTCTTCGACCTCGACCCCGAGACGGTCGCCTCCGTCTCCCGGGCCGGGGACAGCACGGACGACAAGGACCGACCGGCATGAGTGAGAAGGCACTGCGACTGGGGACCAGGCGGAGCAAACTCGCCATGGCCCAGTCGGGGCAGGTGGCGGAGGCCGTCCGCCAGGTGACCGGGCGGCCCGTCGAGCTGGTCGAGATCACCACGTACGGCGACACCTCCCGCGAGCACCTGGCGCAGATCGGCGGCACCGGCGTGTTCGTGACGGCGCTGCGCGACGCGCTGCTGCGGGGCGAGGTCGACTTCGCGGTTCATTCGCTGAAGGACCTGCCGACCGCACAGCCCGAGGAGCTGGCCCTGGCCGCCGTACCGGTGCGCGAGGACCCGCGGGACGTGATCGTCGCGCGCGACGCCCTGAAGTTCACCGACCTCCCGCGCGGTGCGCGCATCGGTACCGGCTCGCCGCGCCGCATGGCGCAGCTGAACGCGTACGCCCGCGCCCACGGCCTGGACATCGAGACGGTCCCGATCCGCGGCAACGTCGACACGCGCATCGGATACGTCCGCGACGCCGAACTGGACGCGGTCGTGCTGGCCGCGGCCGGCCTCAACCGGATCGGCCGGATCGACGAGGTGACCGACTTCCTGTCGGTCGACACGGTTCTGCCCGCCCCCGGCCAGGGGGCCCTGGCGATCGAGTGTGCCGCGCGGCACACGGAACTCGCCGCCGCGCTCGGCGAGCTGGACGACCCGCTCACGCGGGCCGCCGTCACCGCCGAGCGGTCCCTGCTCGCCGCCCTGGAGGCCGGTTGCAGCGCACCTGTGGGCGCGCTGGCCGACCTTCCCCCACTCTCGGCTCCGCTCGAGCGGGGGGACCCCCAGGCCGACGGGCAGATTGTCAACGAAATGCGCCTGCGGGGCGTCGTCGGCACCACCGACGGCTCTCGCATGGTGCAGCTGTCCACCACCGGTCCCGTGCCCCAGACGCACGACCAGGCGTGGGCACTCGGTCGCGAACTCGCCACCGAGATGCTCGCCCAGGGCGCGGCCGGTCTGATGGGGGAGCGAGCACAGTGAGCCCCACCACTCTTCCCGCCGGTCCGGAACACGGGCACGTCACCTTCCTCGGTGCCGGACCCGGGGATCCGGGACTGCTGACTCTGCGCGCCGTGGAGGCGCTGTCGCACGCGGATGTCCTGGTCGCCGAGCACGAGGTGCTCGACGTGATCCGGACGCACGCCCGACAGGGCGTCTCCGTCGTGCCGATGGACGCGGACCCGTCCTCGGTGTCACCGCCGGGCACGGGCACGCCCCAGCTGACGGTGGTTGACGGCACGTCAACACCCGCCGCTGTCCCGGCTGCTGCCCGGGATGCCGCTCATCTTGTCATGGAGGCTGCGCGGGGCGGCAGGCGGGTCGTCCGTGCGGTGTCCGGGGACCCGGGCCTTGATACGTACGCGGCCCAGGAAATGCTCGCCTGCGCCGACGCCGGGGTGACCTTCGAGGTCGTCCCCGGTGTCGCGGCGGCGGTCGGCGTGCCCGCGTACGCCGGTGTGCCGCTGCGGGACGCCGAGGGCGCGGACGTCCGGTTCGTGGACGCCCGTACCGCCTCCGAGCGCTGCTGGACGGAGGTGGGCGCGTCCGACGGCACGGTGGTGGTGTCCACGACCCTGGACTCCGTGGCCGTGGCGGCGGGCGAGCTGGTCTCGGCGGGCCGCAAGCCCGACACCCCGCTGACGGTGACCGTCGCCGGTACGACGACCCGTCAGCGCACCTGGACGGCGACGCTCGGCACGATCGCGCAGACGCTGAAGCAGGCGAAGGTGCTGCCGTCGCCGGACGGCGGCCGGCCGGTGATAGCCGTGGTCGGCGAGCGTTCCGCCGCCGCCCGGCGCGACCAGCTGTCGTGGTTCGAGTCCAAGCCGCTGTTCGGCTGGAAGGTGCTCGTGCCGCGGACGAAGGAGCAGGCGGCATCGCTCTCCGACCAGCTGCGGTCCTACGGCGCCGTGCCCCACGAGGTCCCGACGATCGCCGTCGAGCCGCCGCGCACGCCCCAGCAGATGGAACGTGCCGTCAAGGGGCTGGTGACCGGCCGGTACGAGTGGATCGCCTTCACGTCGGTCAACGCGGTGAAGGCCGTCCGGGAGAAGTTCGAGGAGTACGGCCTTGACGCTCGGGCTTTTGCGGGTATCAAGGTGGCTGCGGTGGGCGAGCAGACCGCGAAGGCGCTGGTGGCCTTCGGCGTGAAGCCGGACCTGGTGCCGAGCGGCGAGCAGTCCGCTGCCGGCCTCCTGGAGGACTGGCCGCCCTACGACCCGGTCTTCGACCCGATCGACCGTGTCTTCCTGCCCCGTGCCGACATCGCGACGGAGACGCTCGTCGCCGGGCTCATCGAGCTGGGCTGGGAGGTGGACGACGTCACGGCCTACCGGACCGTGCGCGCCTCGCCGCCGCCGGCCGACACCCGTGAGGCGATCAAGGGCGGCGGCTTCGACGCGGTCCTCTTCACGTCCTCGTCCACGGTCCGGAACCTGGTCGGTATCGCGGGCAAGCCGCACAACGTGACGGTCATCGCCTGCATCGGCCCGGCCACGGCGAAGACCGCCGAGGAGCACGGCCTGCGGGTCGACGTCATGGCCCCGGAGCCCTCGGTGCACAAGCTGGCCGAGGCCCTCGCCGACTTCGGCATGAAGCGGCGCGCCGCGGCGGTGGAGGCCGGAGACCCGGTGACTCGCCCGAGCGAACGCCGGCCGGGGGCGCGCAGGCGCCGCTCGACGACCTGAACCACCAGGGGGCCCCACCCCCTGGACCCCGGCCGCACTCCGGCCTGTGCCCGCCCGTCGTCCGGCTCGGTCGGCGGGCGGGCGGGCTGCCCGCGGCTCGGTCCCCGGCCGACGCGTCCGGCCCCGGCGCGCCCGTCACCCGGCCGACGCGTCCGGCCCCGGCGCGCCCGTCACCCGGCCGACGCGTCCGGCCCCGGCGCGCCCGTCACACGGCCGACGGTTTCGGGCGGTTCGGGCCCTTTCCTGGCCGACAGGGCGTCGGCAAGGGTGCGGGTGCGGCGGGCGTAGCGTAGACGGCATGACGAAGTACGGATCTTTTCCCGGTACGCGTCCGAGGCGGCTGCGTACCTCGCCCGTCATGCGGCGGATGGTCGCCGAGACCCGGCTGCACCCCGCCGACTTCATCCTTCCGGCGTTCGTCCGGGAGGGCGTCGACGAGCCGGTGCCGATCACGGCGATGCCCGGGGTCGTGCAGCACAGCCGGGACAGTCTGAAGAAGGCCGCGCTGGAGGCCGTGGAGGCCGGGATCTCCGGGATCATGCTGTTCGGCGTGCCGGAGGACGACAAGAAGGACGCCCAGGGCACCGTCGGCACCGATCCGGACGGGATCCTCCAGGTCGCGCTGCGCGATGTGCGCGCCGAGGTCGGCGACGATCTGCTCGTCATGTCCGACCTGTGCCTGGACGAGTTCACCGACCACGGGCACTGCGGGGTGCTGGACGCCGAGGGGCGCGTCGACAACGACGCCACCCTGGAGCGGTACGCGGAGATGGCCCAGGTGCAGGCCGACGCCGGGGCCCATGTCGTCGGCCCCAGCGGGATGATGGACGGCCAGATCGGTGTCGTCCGCGACGCGCTCGACCAGATCGGGCGCGAGGACGTCGCCATCCTCGCCTACACCGCCAAGTACTCCTCGGCCTTCTACGGCCCGTTCCGCGAGGCCGTCGCCTCCTCGCTGCAGGGCGACCGCAAGACCTACCAGCAGGACCCGGCCAACTGGCGCGAGTCCCTGCGGGAGCTGGAGCTGGACCTCGCCGAGGGCGCCGACATGGTGATGGTCAAGCCGGCCGGCCCGTACCTCGACATCCTCGCCCGGGTCGCGGACGCCGTGGACGTGCCCGTCGCCGCCTACCAGATCTCCGGCGAGTACTCGATGGTCGAGGCCGCCGCCGCGAAGGGCTGGGTGGACCGGGACCGGGCCATCTTCGAGACCCTGACCGGCATCAAGCGGGCCGGGGCGCGGAACATCCTCACCTACTGGGCCACCGAGGTGGCCCGGAAGCTCCGCTAGTCCGCGAGGCCGTTCACCAGCCGGAGACGGCGTCCAGGTCCTGCTGCCAGTACGTCACCTTCAGCGCGCTGTCGTAGTGGACGCCCTTGGCCGGCAGGGCCGGGGTCGCGGAGGGGCCGCCGTCGCTGTTCGGGGTGGAGCCCTGGAAGGCCACGGTCAGCTTGTGGGCGGTCTGCCCGCCGGTGCCGCTGCCGTCGGCGGCCGACAGCAGCACACTGGCGTACCCCGACTCGCCGGGCGCCAGGGAGACCACGGCCTGCGGCCGGGTGTCCTCGTCCGCCTGCGGCACCCACTGCATCTGGTCGAACCGCAGGACCGGGTAGTACGGCAGGTCGCAGGTCTTGCCGCCGGTGTTCTTCACCGTGAGCAGCATGTGGTTGAGGGGCTGGTTGAGCGGCTGGGCGGTGACGGTGGTGTTGGTGCCGTTGCACAGCACCAACGACCTGCCGGTGCCGGCGCCCTGGCGGTCTTCGGTGGCGGACGGGTTCGGCTGGCTGCCGGGCGTGCGGGTGCGGGCCGCGGGCGTGCCGTTCGCCGTACCGCTTCCGTCGGAGCCGTTCCCGCTTCCGGTGGAGCCGTTGCCGTCGTCGGTGGCGTTGGCGGTGCGCTCCGGCGTCTTGGCCGCGGGGGCCTCGGCCGCCGTCGGCCGGGCGGCGCCCTCGTCCTCGGTGCCCGTGCCGCTGCTGCACGCCGTGAGCGCGAGGGCCGCGACGGCGGTGCCGGTGGCGGCGAGCAGACGGATGTGGCGCAAACGCATGGCAAGTCCTCTTTCGGGCTGGGCCGGTTGGCGTGCTTGGATGACCAACAGCCTGTGGGCAGGTTCGTCCCGACGCGAGCAGCTGCCGCCGATCCGGGACGCTGGAATGCCTACACAGGCGTTGACCTGTGCAAACGGGACCTCCCTGGAACAGCGGGGTGGGACGAGGGGGGAAGAGGGAACGGTGACGGAGGGCATGTCGGGAAGCGGTTTCGCCGAGTTGCTGCGGGAGTTGAAGGACCGCTCCGGGCACAGCTACGGCACGCTCGCCAAACGGCTCCACATGAGTACGTCCACGCTCCACCGCTACTGCAACGGGGACGCCGTACCGGCCGACTACGCCCCCGTGGAGCGGCTCGCCCGGCTCTGCAAGGCCACGCCCGGGGAACTGGTGGAGCTGCACCGGCAGTGGGTGCTGGCGGACGCGGGACGGGGGCGGAAGGAACCGGGCCGCAAGCCGGAGCCGGCCGCCGAGGTGGTCGCGGAGCCGGTGCGGGGGCCGGAACCGGAGCCGGTACCCGAGCCGGTACCCGAGCCCGATTCGGTGCCGGTGCCGGTGCAGGCGCGCGTGCCGGGGGCTGAGTCCGCACCCGAGCCCGAGCCCGGGTCCGTGCCCGAGCCGGTGTCCGCGTCCGAGCCGGTGTCGGGGGTGCGGGCAGGCGGTTCCCGGTACCGGAGGCGGCGGACCGTCCTCCTCGCGGCCCTCACCGTCACCGCGCTGCTCGGCACCGTGGCACTCGCCCTCAACCTGCCCTCCGGCGACGGGAGTCAGGACGGCAAGGGCGCCCTCGCGGATGCCGGTGCCGCCCCCCGCAGCAGTGCGCCGGTGACCCCGACGCCCGGCAGCAGCCCGTCCCCGCACCGGACCGCCTCCCACTCGCCCTCGGCCTCGGCCTCCCCCTCGGCCTCCGCCGGTCGCAGCAGCACGGCCGAGAGCAGGCCCGACGGCTCCGAGGCCGCGGGGAAGTCCCCCATGGCCGGCACGCCCCTGACGGTCAGCACGCAGCCCTACGCCTGGGTGGACCCCTGCTCCCAGCACTACCTGATCGACCGGCCGCCCACCGCCGTCTCCCCGCCGCCGCTGGAGCAGGACGCGCCCGCCTGGGTGGACGTGCACAAGGCGGTGTCGTCGGGGGAGCAGTTCGTCACCTTCACCGTGCAGGGCAGCGGTGAGGAGACGGTGGTCCTGGAGAAGCTGTCCGTGCGCATGGCGGGCAAGCGGTCCCCGCTCGCCTGGAACGACTACGCCATGGGCTACCCGGGCGTCGGCTGCGGCGGCGGGGTGCCGACCCGGTCCTTCACCGTGGCGCTGGACGCGATGCGCCCCGCTCCCGTGCCGGAGGCCGGCGGCCGGAACTTCCCGTTCAAGGTGAGCCAGTCCGACCCCGAGGTCTTCCATGTCACGGCCGACGCGTCCGCGTACGACGTCAGCTGGTACCTGGAGCTGTCCTGGTCCAGCGGCGACCGGCACGGCACGCTGGTGATCGACGACGGCGGCCGTCCGTTTCGCACCAGCGGCAACAACGGCCGTCCGGCGTACGCCTTCCCGCTCGGCGGCCAGAAGTGGAAACCGGCGGCGGACTTCGACTGAGGCTTCCTGCGGCGGGCGCGCCGAGGACAGCCGGGACCAGGGCTGTCGGGACGGCGCGGGTCAGCCCGCCACGGACCGCCCCGCCCCGGACCGCCCCGCCTCGGACCCGGCCGGGGCCGGACCCGGGGTGGCGCGGGGACGGGGCGGGCCGCTCGGGGCCGGTCCGGGGCAGTCCGGGTCAGTCCCACCAGAACGACCAACTGGTGGCCGTGATCAGCTCCTCGGCATACGCCTCCACGCTCCCCGGACCGCTCTGCACCACCGTGTTCGGACACAGGGCGTAGTGCTCGGCGGCCAGCACCTCCGCGTCCGCGAGGGTGCCGGGCGGCGCCGCGACGGACACCACCAGGGAGTCCAGGCCGAGCGCCACGACCCGTATGCCGAACCGGTCCTCCCACGACCGCAGCACCGCGCTGATCCGGGCCACGTCCGCCTCGTAGTTCAACGGGCCCGTCCACCCGATCGCCGCCGGTATGTCGGCGGACCGGCGGGCCGGGACCAGCGCCAGATGCGGTTCCTCGATCCACTCCACCCAGGCGCCCGGGTCGCTGTTCAGCGCGTCGGCGACCTGCGCGGCACGGGTCTCCGGATCGGCCGACAGCACACCGGCCGCCGCCAGCCCCGGCCACTCCGCCCCGAACGGCGCGATCTCGTCGCCGACGTGCCCGTCCGTCTCCTCTTCCCAGTACTCCGCGAGCACGTCCTCGACGTCATGGTCGCCCGGGTACGACGCCTTTCCGGGCAGCAGCGCCCAGTCCTCCACGCCGACCCGGCAAGAGGCCAGGTCCACCAGCACCGGCAACAGCCCCGCACGGGCCGCGGGCGCGCCCAGCGCCTTCCAGGTGCCGGGTGCGGACGCCTTCTCCGCGTGCCACAGCAAGGGCTCGTGCCAGGGCCCGTCGTCCGTCTCGTCTACCAGCCTGCCGGGCGGCAGTTGAAGGCCCAGGGAACGCCCGCTGGGGTCGGTGGCCAGCCTGGGCAGCGGGTTGGGAAGAGTCGCCATGCCAGTGACTGTAAGCGCCGCCACTGACAACGCCGTTGGACCGGCCCGACGGCTGCTTGAGGGTGGAGGGGAGGCCGCGAAGACCGCCCGGGTGACTTCCCGGGCGGCCCCGGTCAGACGAGGGTCGTGATGCAGAACGGGTGGCCCGCCGGGTCCAGCAGGACCCGCCAGCGGTCCGGCTGCGGCTGGTGCTCCGGCTTGGTCGCGCCCAGGGACAGCAGACGGGCCTCGGCGGTGTCCAGGTCCGCCACGCCCACCTCGATGTGGGCCTGCTTCTCCTGGGCCGGGTCCGGCCAGGTGGGGCGCCGGTAGTCGGCCAGGCGGCTGAAGCCGAGGCCCACGCCGTCCTTGCCGCCCAGGAAGACGAAGTCGTCGCCCGAGTAGGTGACGGGCAGGCCGAACATCTCGCCGTAGAAACGGGACAGTTCGGCGGGGTCCGCGCAGTCGAAGGTGACGGCGGCGAAGCGGAACGCGGGTGCGGAGGTGTTCTCTGTGGTCATGGGGGCGACGGTAGGACCCGACCCGGACAGTTCCGGTCCTGGTCATGGGGATCCATGGAAAAATTCGCGTCGTGCTCAGCGCCTCCACCCGTCTGCTGCGCCTGCTCTCGCTGCTCGCCGCCCGGCCCGCATGGACCTGCGCCGAGCTGGCCGAACGCATGGCGGTCACCGACCGCACCGTGCGGCGGGACATCGCCAGGCTGCGGGAACTCGGGTACACCGTCGACTCCGACGCCGGTCCGTGGGGCGGTTACCGGCTCCGCGCCGGGGCGCGCGTGCCGCCGCTCGTCCTGGACGACGAGGAGGCGCTGGCCGTGGCCGTGGGGCTGCGGGAGGCGGCGCTGAGCGGGGTGCTCGGCGGGGACCAGGCCGCGCTGTCCGCGTTGCTCAAGCTGCGGCAGGTGCTGCCGCCGCGGATCGCCGAACGGCTCGGGGAGTGGGACGACGCGCTGGTGCGGCTGCCGTGGTCCGAGGAGCCGCAACTGCGGCCGGGCATGCTGCTGGAGCTGGCCGCTGCCTGCCGGCGGGGGGAGCGGGCCCGGTTGTCGTACTGCGACGGGGCGGGCCGGAGCACGGTCCGGGACGTCGATCCGTACCGGCTCGTGCACACCGGCCGGCGCTGGTACTTCGTCGCGCGCGACGTGAGCCGGGGGTGGCGGACGTTCCGGGCCGACCGGGTCGAGCGGCTGGTGCCCACCGGGCAGCCGGTGCGGATCACCGACCCGCCCGATCCGGCGCGACTGGTCTCCCACAACACCGCGAACGGCCCCTATCCGCTGTCGGCCACCATCCGGCTGCCGCTGCCCATGGACCAGGCACTGCGGGTCGTACCCGCGACGATCGGCACGCACCGCCCCGACGGCCCCGACGCCACCCTCGTCGACATCGGCGGCCCGGACGCGGACGGCCTCGCCCGCTATCTCCTCGGCCTGGCGACGCCGCTGCGTGTCATCGCACCGGAACCGGTCCGGCAGGCTCTGGCACGCCGGGCCCGTGAGCTGTTCCAGGAGAACGCCTGAGGTTTCCGGCCGTCCGGCCCGCGTGCCGGGCCGTAGACGCGTCGTGGCGGCCCGAAGACTTCGGGCCGCCACGAGACTCACAGAGAACGATCAGGAGACCGACGCGCGCAGCGTTCGGTTCCCTTCGGCGTGTCGCGGTGGGAAACGGCCGGTCGGAAGGCCGATCCCCGCAACACGCCGAAGCGTCCGCCGTCAGAGCTTCTCGGGTGTCCTGATGCCCAGCAGGGCCATGCCCTGGTGCAGGGTGCGGGCCGTGAGGTCCACCAGGAACAGGCGGTTCTCCACGACCTCGGCCGGGTTGTCGGCGGACAGCACCTGGCACTGGTCGTAGAACGTCGTCAGGTGCGACGCCAGCTGGTACAGGTAGGCCGCCAGCTTGTGCGGCTCGTACGCCGTCGCCACCTCCAGCACCGTCTCCGCGAACTGGTCCAGGTGCAGGCCCAGCGCGCGCTCGGCCGGGGCCAGCGCCAGCTCCGGGTGCGCGACCGGGCGGGCCTCGCCGGCCTTGCGGAGGATGGACTGGATACGGGCGTAGGCGTACTGGAGGTAGACGGACGTGTCGCCGTTCAGCGAGACCATCTGGTCCAGGTCGAACTTGTAGTCCCGGACCGCGGAGGTCGACAGGTCGGCGTACTTCACCGCGCCGACACCCACGTAGCGGCCGTTCTCGACGATCTCCTGCTCCGACAGACCCACCTTCTCGGCCTTCTCCCGGACCACGGTCGTGGCCCGCTCGACGGCCTCGTCCAGCAGGTCCTGCAGCTTGACCGTCTCGCCCGCACGCGTCTTGAACGGCTTGCCGTCCTTGCCGAGGACCGTGCCGAAGGCCAGCTGCACCGCCGTCACGTCGTCGTTCAGCCAGCCGGCCCGGCGGGCGGTCTCGAAGACCATCCGGAAGTGCAGGGCCTGCCGGGCGTCCACCACGTACAGGAGGGTGTTCGCCTTGAGGTTGAAGACACGGTCACGGATCGCGGAGAGGTCGGTGGCCGCGTAGCCGTAGCCGCCGTCGGACTTCTGCACGATCAGCGGGACCGGGTTGCCGTCCGGGCCCTTGATGTCGTCGAAGAACACGCACAGCGCGCCCTCCGAGCGGACCGCGACGCCCGACTCCTCCAGCAGGCGGCAGGTCTCCGCCAGCATGTCGTTGTAGCCGGACTCGCCGACGATGTCCGGGTCCCGGACCTCCATGTCCAGCTTCTCGAAGACGGAGAAGAAGTAGATCTTCGACTCGTCCACGAACTTCTGCCACGTGGCCAGCGTCTTCGGCTCGCCGGCCTGGAGGTCGACCACCCGGCGCCGGGCCCGCGTCTTGAACTCCTCGTCGGAGTCGAACAGCTTCCGCGCGGCCTTGTAGAGGCGGTCGAGGTTCGACATCGCCTCCTCGCCCGAAGCCGCCGTGTCCTCGGCGGACGCCCGGTGGTCCAGCTCGTGCGGGTGCTCGTCCAGGTACTGGATGAGCATGCCGAACTGGGTGCCCCAGTCGCCGATGTGGTGGCGGCGGACCACGTTCTCGCCGGTGAACTCCAGGATCTGCACCACCGAGTCGCCGATCACCGCGGACCGCAGGTGACCGACGTGCATCTCCTTCGCCACGTTCGGCTGGGCGTAGTCGATCACCGTCGTGCCCGGGTGCGCGGCGGTCGGCACGCCGAGGCGGCCCGTCTTGTCCGCGTACCGTGCGGCCAGGTTCTCGGTGATCGCCTTGTCCGCGATCGTGATGTTGAGGAAGCCGGGGCCGGACACCTCGACGTCCTTGATCACGTCACCCGTCACCACCTGGGCGACGACCTGGGTCGCCAGCTCCCGGGGGTTCGCCTTCGCCTTCTTGGCCAGGGCCAGGATCCCGTTGGCCTGGAAGTCGGCCCGGTCGCTTCGTCGCAGCAGCGGGTCCGCGCCGGCGGCCTCCGGCAGGGTGGCCGAGAGGGCGGACGCGAGGTGCTGCTGGACGTTGTCGCTGAGGGACGTGACCGAGGCCATAGGAATGGGTGCCGTTCTCCTCGTGGGGCGGATGGTCCCCGCCAGTATCCCACGGGGGGTAAAGCCGTTTTCCCGGTCGAGGGGCGGTCTGTGAGAATGGGGTGTCACCCCGTTCAGAAAGAAGGACGTGCCGATCGTGGCTCAGAGCACCGAGACCACCGACTGGGTCTCCCGTTTCGCGGATGAGGTCATCGAGGAGTCGGAACGGCGGGCTTCGGGCGCGAAATCGTCGGCCGCCTCCGCCCCGCTGATCGTCGTCGCGTCCGGACTCTCCCCCTCCGGGCCGATCCACCTCGGCAACCTGCGCGAGGTCATGACGCCGCACCTCGTCGCCGACGAGATCCGCCGCCGCGGCCACCAGGTCCGGCACCTGATCTCCTGGGACGACTACGACCGGTACCGCAAGGTCCCGGCCGGTGTCGCGGGCGTCGACGAGTCCTGGGCCGAGCACATCGGCAAGCCGCTGACCTCGGTACCGGCCCCCAAGGGTTCCGCGTACCCGAACTGGGCCGAGCACTTCAAGGCCGCGATGACCGAGTCGCTGGCCGAGCTGGGCGTCGAGTTCGACGGGATCAGCCAGACCGAGCAGTACACCTCGGGCACCTACCGCGAGCAGATCCTGCACGCCATGAGGCACCGCGGCGACATCGACGCGATCCTCGCCCAGTACCGCACCAAGCCCAAGGCCAAGAAGCCGCAGCAGAAGGCCGTGGACGAGGCCGAGCTGGAGGCCGAGGAGGGCTCCGGCGCCGCCTCCGAGGACGACGGCAGCTCCGGCTCCGCCGGGTACTTCCCGTACAAGCCGTACTGCGGCAACTGCGAGAAGGACCTGACGACCGTCACCTCCTACGACGACGACAGCACCGAGCTGGCGTACACCTGCACCGCGTGCGGCTTCTCCGAGACCGTCCGGCTCAGCGAGTTCAACCGCGGCAAGCTGGTCTGGAAGGTGGACTGGCCGATGCGGTGGGCGTACGAGGGCGTCGTCTTCGAGCCCAGCGGTGTCGACCACTCCTCACCCGGATCGTCCTTCCAGGTCGGCGGTCAGATCGTCGGGATCTTCGGCGGCAAGCAGCCCATCGGTCCCATGTACGCGTTCGTCGGCATCTCCGGCATGGCCAAGATGTCCTCGTCCCGGGGCGGCGTGCCGACCCCGGCCGACGCGCTGAAGATCATGGAGCCGCAGATCCTGCGCTGGCTCTACGCCCGCCGCAGGCCCAACCAGTCCTTCAAGATCGCGTTCGACCAGGAGATCCAGCGGCTCTACGACGAGTGGGACAAGCTCGTCGGCAAGGTCGCCGACGGCTCCGCCCTGCCCGCCGACATCGCCGCCCACACCCGTGCCGTCGGCACCGCCGCCACCGAGCTGCCCAGGACGCCGCGCCCGCTGCCGTACCGCACGCTGGCGTCCGTCGCCGACATCACCGCGGGCCACGAGGACCAGGCGCTGCGCATCCTCTCCGAGCTGGACCCGGACCAGCCCCTGTCCTCGCTGGACGAGGCCCGGCCGCGCTACGACAAGGCGGAGGCGTGGATCAACACGCACGTCCCCGCCGACCAGCGCACCATCGTCCGGGACGAGCCCGACGCCGAGCTGCTCGAGTCCCTCGACGAGGCGTCCCGGCAGTCGGTACGGCTGCTGCTCGACGGACTCGCCGAGCACTGGTCGCTCGACGGGCTGACCCACCTCGTGTACGGCGTGCCCAAGGTCCAGGCCGGCTTCCCCGCCGACGCCACGCCGAAGGAGCTGCCGGCCGAGATCAAGACGGCCCAGCGGACGTTCTTCGCGCTCCTGTACCACCTGCTCGTCGGCCGGGACACCGGTCCCCGACTGCCCACGCTGCTGCTCGCGGTCGGGCAGGACCGGGTGCGGAAGCTGCTCGGGGAGTAGGACCGACCACGAAAAGGGGCCCCTTCACCGGGGCCCCTTTTTCACGTCCTCACGCGCGGGTCCTCACGCGATGTGGTCTTCCTGGAGTTCCGCGGTGTGCCGGTTGGTGAAGCGGTTGACCATCCGCTCGGCGTCCCCCTTGGGGAGCGCCATGCCGAAGGTGGCCTGCACATCGTCCTTGAACTGGCCGGCCGTCGGATAGCTGCCGTCGATCGACTTGCGGAAGACCAGGTAGAAGTCCTCCTCGGTCGGCTCCGGGTCCGCCGTGCCGCCGCCGTCGCCCAGCTCCCGGGTGCGGTTCGGCCCCACCGGGATGGGGAAGCTGCCCGTCTCCTCCGGGGAGGGCTGCTGGAACTGCTCCGGGGGCTGCTCCTCGTACCACTCCTCGTACTGCTCCTCGGGCTCGTACTGGGGCTCCGGGGGCGGCTCGTAGGTGGGGTCGTAGCCCCCGTGGTACTCGATCTCGCGCTGAGCCTGGAACCAGGGGCTCTCGTCGTCCTCCACGGCGGCGTTCGCCGGGTGCCCGGGGTGCTGGCGGGGCAGCTCGCGACGCTGCTCCACGGGACGCGCGCCGGCCGGTGCGACGGGCGCCGCCCCGGCGGTCCGACCGCCCACGGTCACGGCGGGTACCAGGCTCGGCTCGATGCCCGCCGCCGCCAGACCCGCCGGGGCCGTCTCCGCCAGCGGGACGCCGTACCGCGCCAGCCGCAGCGGCATCAGCGACTCCACCGGGGCCTTCCTGCGCCAGGCGCGGCCGAACCGGGAACGCAGGCGCGCCTGATAGACGAGACGTTCCTGCTCCAGCTTGATGACCTGGTCGTAGGAGCGCAGCTCCCACAGCTTCATGCGGCGCCACAGAAGGAACGTCGGCACCGGTGACAGGAGCCAGCGGGTGAGGCGGACGCCCTCCATGTGCTTGTCGGCCGTGATGTCGGCGATCCGGCCGATCGCGTGACGAGCCGCCTCGACCGCCACGACGAAGAGGACCGGGATCACCGCGTGCATGCCCACACCCAGCGGATCCGGCCAGGCGGCGGCACCGTTGAAGGCGATCGTCGCCGCCGTCAGCAGCCACGCCGTCTGGCGCAGCAACGGGAAGGGGATACGGATCCAGGTCAGCAGCAGGTCGAGGGCGAGGAGCACACAGATGCCTGCGTCGATGCCCACCGGGAACACATAGGAGAAGTTCCCGAAGCCCTTCTTGATGGCCAGCTCACGGACGGCCGCGTACGAACCGGCGAAGCCGATACCGGCGATGATCAGAGCGCCGCTCACGACCACGCCGATGAGCACGCGGTGCATCCGAGTCAGCTGCAGTGGCGCGGCCACTCGTACTCCCCTCCCCTTGCGTCTTCTTGCGCGCAACAGAGTGGCACACGTGTGCGCCGAACGTGGTGCCGGTCGGCCGCGACGGCCCCCCGGTCAGCTCTTGGCGGCGGCCGACTTGGACGGAGACGCGCTGGAGGAGGCCGACTTGGACGGCGACTTCGACGGCGACTTCGACGGGGACTTGGACGCCGGCTTCGCGGCGGACGTGGACGGCGACGCCGACCCCTCGGACGTCGAAGTCCCCGAGCCGCTCTGGCCGTTGGCCGACGACACCGCCGCCACGACCTCCTTGAGCGCCTTCTCCGCGGCCTTCGTCAGATCGTCCGCGTCGGGGGTCTTCTCGCCCGCCAGGCCCGCGCCGTTGTAGTCCAGGGTGACGACGACGTTCTCCACCCGGGCGACCACCGTCTGCTGCTTGAACAGACCTTCCTTCTTCTTCAGGTCGTAGCGCACGGCCGTGCTCTCCGCGCCGGTCCCGGACAGCGGCACCACCTTGGGGTTCTTGGCGCCGTCCACCGCCTGCGCGTCCTTGACCTGCTGAGTGAAGTACGCGTGCGCCTGGTCGTCGCCGGCGCCCCGGGTGGTGTCCGAGTCGAAGCGCAGCAACGAGACGTTCAGCCAGCGGAACTGGGAGCCATCGACCCCGTTGTTGTCCAGGCTGTTCCACGAGCACGACGCTCGCGAGGAGGGGTCGTCCGAGCTGCCCTTCTTGCTCGACTTCACGCCCTTGGGGACCAGATCGGCCAGCGTCTTCTTCGCCAGCGCCCCGCACGGGTCGGGAAGCTTCTGGTACGCGGCGGGCCGCACCGTGGGGGACGCGCTCGCCGACGGCCGGGTGCCACCGCCCGCCGCCTGCTCGGTGCTCGCGTCCCCGGACTTGCCCTTGGAGTCACCGGAGTCACCGGAGTCCGAGGAGCAGGCCGCGGTGATCAGGACCGCGGGGACGGCTGCCGCACAGACGAGAGCGAGGCGGAGGCGCCTGACTCGCTGGGCACGCTGGGCACGGTCGTCTCGCTGGGCTGCTCGCTGCATGGTTCCTTCACTCATGACGCTCGGTGTTCGTGCGGGTTCCTGCGGGGCCACCGTACGCGGTGGAAGAGCGGTGCGGTTTCCGTTCGCCCGCTTTGCCGGCGGGGGCGGAGGCGACCGGCGAGACCGTCAACTGTTCAGCGCGTCGTCCAGTTGAGAGGCCAGATTACGGGCCCTGTCCTGCATTTCCTTGCTGTCGGGGACCGTTCCCGTGGCCGTCGGCTGCTCCTCGTACTGGAGGGTGACGACCACGTTGGACGTGCGGAACACCACAGTCACCGTCCGCTGTTCGGCCGTCGAGCCGGAGGTGCCGAGCCGGTCGTCCAGGTACGCCTCGTCACCGAGATCGGAGAGCGTACGCGGCTGGAGATCGGCGGGTGTGGTGCCGTCGGACGAGCCGGCGGCACCCGAGGCGTCCGAGGCGCTGGAGGTGGCGGACGACGCCGAGGACTTCGAGGACGGCGGCGCCTTCGCGGGCGAGGCCGACGACGAGGCGGTGCCGCTCGGTGAACCCGTCGAGGACGCGGTGGGCGTCGGGGAGGAGGGCGGTGCGGAGGAACTGCTCGGCGCCGGGAGGTCGGCGGCGGTCTCCTTCTCCTGGTACAGCTTCTGCGCCTGGTCGTCGTCGCTGACCGCGTTGTCGTACGACACCACGCGCTCCAGGTCGACGGAGAGGCGGTCCGTGGCGTCGGCCGACTCGACCTTCCAGTGGCAGCCGACCTTGCGGTCGGTGTCGTAGGTGAGCGCGGCCTCGCCCTGGTAGGCCTTGTCCCGCTGGACCGGGTCGGCGATCTGCTGGATGCCCGGCAGCAGCGCGTTCAGGGTGTCGTGGCCGACCGCGCCGCAGGGCTCCGGGAGCGTGCGGTACTTGCCGGGCTGGGCGGCCACCGTCGCCGTGCCGGCGTCGCCCGGGTTGGCGTTGTCCGTCGGACCGTCGTCCCCGGAACCGCTCGTGCAGCCGGCCAGCAGGGCCGCGAGGAGGGCGGCGATGCCGGTGGTGTACGCCTTCCGCTGCACGGTCGGGCTCCTCTCGACGGATCACTCGGTGTGGCCGGGCCAGTGTCCCCGCTGGTTATTCGCTTGCCGCGGCGGGGCGCCCCCGGCAGACAATGTGTATCGCACGCACCGCCGTGGACGCCGGTCCCTTGTCCCTTTTCGTAGACCCTGGCGCCTTTTTGCGTTTTGCTGCTTCTAAGCCTTTTGTTGGTACTTCCGGGGGAATGAGGAACATATGTCGTACGTGGAGATGCCGGGCGCCAAGGTCCCGATCCGCCTGTGGACGGACCCGGCGACGGTCGAGGACGTGGCCCTGCGCCAGCTCCAGAACGTGGCGACCCTGCCGTGGATCGAGGGCCTGGCCGTGATGCCGGACGTGCACTACGGCAAGGGCGCGACGGTCGGCTCGGTCATCGCCATGCGGGGCGCGGTGTGCCCGGCGGCGGTGGGCGTGGACATCGGCTGCGGGATGTCGGCGGTGAAGACGTCGCTGACCGCGAGCGATCTCCCCGGTGACCTGTCCCGGCTCCGCTCGAAGATCGAGCAGGCGATCCCGGTGGGGCGGGGCATGCACGAGGACCCCGTGGAGCCGGGCGGCTTCCACGGGCTGGCCACGGCCGGCTGGGAGGACTTCTGGGGGCGGTTCGACGGGGTGGCGGAAGCGGTCAAGTTCCGCGAGGACCGGGCGCACAAGCAGATGGGCACCCTCGGCTCGGGGAATCACTTCGTGGAGGTCTGCGTCGACGCCTCCGACGCGGTGTGGCTCATGCTCCACTCCGGGTCCAGGAACATCGGCAAGGAACTCGCCGAGCACCACATCGGCGTGGCCCAGAAGCTTCCGCACAACCAGGGCCTGGTCGACCGTGACCTCGCCGTCTTCGTCGCGGACACCCCGCAGATGGCGGCCTACGAGAACGACCTCTACTGGGCCCAGGAGTACGCGAGGCACAATCGGTCGATCATGATGGCGCTCCTCAAGGACGTGGTCCGCAGGGAGTTCAAGAAGGCCAAGGTGACCTTCGAGCCCGAGGTGAGCTGCCACCACAACTACGTGAGCCGCGAGCGGTACGAGGGCATGGACCTGCTGGTGACCAGGAAGGGCGCCATCAGCGCCCGGTCCGGGGAGTACGGCATCATCCCCGGCTCCATGGGCACCGGTTCGTACATCGTGAAGGGGCTCGGCAACGAGAAGTCCTTCAACTCCGCCTCGCACGGCGCGGGCCGCCGGATGAGCCGGAACGCGGCCAAGCGGCGCTTCAGCGCCAAGGATCTGGAGGAGCAGACGCGGGGCGTGGAGTGCCGGAAGGACTCCGGTGTCGTGGACGAGATCCCGGGTGCCTACAAGTCGATCGACCACGTCATCGACCAGCAGCGGGACCTGGTGGAGGTCGTGGCGAAGCTGAAGCAGGTCGTCTGCGTCAAGGGCTGACGTGCGGCTGTGACCGAGGGCCCGGCCGGAAGGCCGGGCCTTCTGCGTCGGCCGGACGCGCCGGGGGGAGTGCGCGGACCCGGGGCCGACGGGTGCGTCGCCCTCGGCGGTGAGCGGTGGCGTTCGTCCTCGTGGTTCAGCCGTCCGCCGGTGTCAGGGAGTCCAGCCATCCCAGCAGGCGGGCGCCCTCGCGGGTCATGATGTCCGGGTCGCGCAGGGCGTTGGCCATCAGGGACATGCCCTGGTAGGCGGAGACCAGGGTGAGGGCGAGGTCGTCGGGGCGGGGCAGGCCGAGGGTGCGGAACTGGGTGGCCGTCCAGTCCAGCAGGTGCCGGATCAGCGTGCCGGCCTCCGCGTCGAGGGTGCCGTCCGTGCGCTTGTCGAGTTCGACGGCGAGGGTGCCGGTGGGGCAGCCGTGGCGGGCGGCGGTCTCGCGTCGGTCCACCCAGGCCGAGACGAGTCCCTTGAGGCGGTCGCGCGGGTCCGTCAACCGGTCCAGCCGCTCGGTGAGTTCGTCCAGGTGGGCGCGGTGTTCGGAGAGCGCGGCCCGGACCAGTTCGTCCTTGGTCTTGAAGTAGTAGTAGACGTTCCCGACCGGGACGTCGGCCTCCCGCGCGATGTCGGCGAGGGTGGTCCGTTCGATGCCCTGCTCGTGCAGGACCCGGGCCGCCGCCGCGGTGAGCCGTCGGCGCTTCTGGGACGCCCGCGCCCGCCGATCCACTGAGTTTGTCACCTCACTGACTATAGACAGCCGGGGGTGCGGGCGTGTTAGCGTCTTGAGTTAGTTGACTCACTAACTTACAGGGGGCGCGTGATGATCACTGTGACCGGAGCCACCGGCACCATCGGACGGACGCTGGTCGGACTGCTGGCCGAGGCGGGGGAGAAGGTGGTGGCCGTGTCGCGGCGGCCCGGGCCGGCGGATCCGGATCCCGGGGTCCGGTGGGTCCGGGGCGCGGTCGGGGACGCGGCGGGCATGCGGCCGGCGCTCGACGGCGCCCGCGCGGTCTTCCTCGTGCTGGGCGGTGAGCTGAACTTCCGGGGGGAGAGCCCCGAGGCCCTGCTGGACGTGGTCGCGGACGCCGGGGTCGAGCGGGTCGTGCTGGTGTCCTCGCAGGTCGCCGCCACCCGGCCGGAGACGCCCTCGCACGCCCGGCTGCGCGCCTTCGAGGCCGCGGTGCGTGCGTCCGGACGGGAGTCCACCGTCCTGCGCCCGGCGGGATTCGCCTCCAACGCCCTCGCCTGGGCCGCGTCGGTCCGCGCGCGGCGCACCGTCTTCGCCCCCTTCGGCGAGGTCGCGCTGCCGGTGGTCGACCCGGCGGACATCGCCGCGGTGGCCGCCGCCGCGCTGCGCGAGGACGGCCACGCCGGCCGGACCTACGAGCTGACCGGACCGGAGCCGATCAGCCCCCGCGAGCAGACCGCGGTGCTCTCCGTGGCCCTGGGCGAGGACGTGGCCTTCACGGAGCTGTCCCGCGAGGAGGCGCACGCCGGGATGGCGCGGTTCATGCCGGAGCAGGTCGTCTCCGGCACCCTGGACGTCCTGGGCGCGCCGCTTCCGGCCGAGCGGCGGGTGAGCCCCGACGTGGCGGCCGTGCTGCACCGCCCGGCCGCGTCCTTCGCGGACTGGGCCGCGCGCAACCTGCCGGCGTTCGCCTGAGGCTTGCCCCGACGAACACCTTCGCGGCGCGGCGCGGTCACCCGCTTCTCGAAGGAACGCGGGCAGGCCCCCGAATCCTGTGGTAACGCCCCTATTCAGTCCCTGCAGTCAGCGCATGGCCACCGAGGACGAGCACCCACGTCCCCCCGACATCGCCGCGATGCTCACCGACCAGACGAGCGCGTGCGAGGCGGCCCGCGCCGCCATCGCCGCTGGTGGCGAGGTACAGGTCGCGGACGGGGAAGCGCCTCACTGGATGGTCCACGGTATCGCCGCAACCAGGCTGAGACGGTCGTTGAAGCGCGGTCTGCCGAAGACCCTCGGCCTCGACGAGACCGTTGCGATCCTCGCGCGGCACCGCGGCGAGCAACTGCGTACCGGGACCATCCTCGCAGCGGACCGGCTCTGGTCCTTCAATCTGTACTTCGACACCACCGGGACCGAGCTCTTGGCGTGCAGCGGTGTCGAACGCTCTCCGCTGCCCGGTACGAAGGACTCGTTCGAGCCCTGAGGTCGTCCGCGTCACCGACCCACTGCCCGCCCCGGCCGCTCCTGCGGCCGGGGCGGGTCCGGCGCGCTACTTCGCGTGCCGGACCGCGTAGATCATGATGAACGCGATGAAGTGGATGCCGAAGAGGAAGTAGGCCAGGAAGTACCAGACCTGGCGTTCGTTCCTCGTCTCCTCGGCCAGCCGCCGCTTCTCCAGGGCGGTGTCCCGCTCCGGGGAGGCGCCGCCGTCCGCCGGGGCGCCGTCCGCCACGGAGGGGTCGTCGCTCATCACCGCTCCCGGTGCACCTTGGTGTTGGACGCCTGGGCGCGCGGGCGCAGGACCAGCAGGTCGACGTTGACATGGCTGGGGCGGGTCACCGCCCAGGTGATCGTCTCGGCGACGTCGTCCGCGGTGAGGGGCTCGGCGACGCCCTCGTACACCTTCGCCGCCTTCTCGGCGTCCCCGCCGAAGCGGGTCAGTGCGAACTCGTCGGTCCTGACCATGCCGGGCGCGATCTCGACGACCCGGACCGGCTGGCCGACGATCTCCAGGCGGAGGGTCTCGGCGAGCACGTGGGAGCCGTGCTTGGCGGCCACGTAGCCACCGCCGCCCTCGTAGGTGCCGTGGCCGGCGGTGGAGGAGACGACCACGACCACACCGTCGCCGCTCGCCACCAGCTTCGGCAGCAGGGCCTGCGTCAGGTTCAGGGTGCCGATGACGTTCGTCTCGTACATCGTGCGCCAGTCGGCGGGGTCGCCGGTGGCCACCGGGTCCGCGCCGAGGGCGCCGCCCGCGTTGTTGACCAGGACGCCGATCGTCTTGAAGGCGGTCGCGAACTCGTCCACGGCCGCGCGGTCCGTCACGTCCAGCGGATAGGCCACCGCCGCATGTCCGGCCGTGGTCAGTTCCTCGGCCAGGGCCTCGATGCGGTCCTTGCGGCGGGCGGTGAGGACCACGCGGTAGCCGGCCGCGGCGAGCCGGCGGGCCGTGGCGGCGCCGATGCCGCTGCTCGCGCCGGTGACGACGGCGATGCGGGCGGCGGCGGACGGGGCGGCGGTGGCCATGGCTGCTCCTGGGGCTGCGTCGAGGACGGTTCCGTCCAGCCTAAGTGAGCCTCGGCCGCCGTTCCCCGGGGCCCACACGATGACGGCCGTCCCGGCGAGACGGACCGGTGCACCGGCGATGTCCCGGTGGTCGTCGTCGAGCCTCGCTGTCGTGCGCCGGGGCCCGCCGGCGGCCGGTGGATCCCGGCGTCCCCTGTCCTGTCACCTGTTGGACGGCGCCTGGCGGGCGGCTCGCGTGGCATACATCCGTACGGCAGTCGGAGCGCGAGCGAGGAGTGGTGAGGGGCGTGCGGATGCGGGCGTGGGTGTTGTCCGGAGTGTGTGCCGGTGCCGTTCTGGTACCGGGGACCGCGGTGGCCGCTCCGGCCCCGGAGGGCGACCTCGCCTTCCACGGGACCGTGGTGATGAACGAGGACCAGGCGGAGGTGCGGCTGACCCCGCGCAACAACGGGCCGGGCGCGGTCACCGGCGCCACGGTCCGGCTGCGCTGGTCGGCGGAGCTGGCCGACCGGCAGGAGCTGCCGTCGCAGTGCGTCCGGGAGGACGAGCGCACGGTGGTGTGCGGGCTGGCGGCGCTGGCCGCGGAGGAGACGGGGGAGCAGCTGCGGTTGCCGGTGCGGCTGCGCGAGCGCCCGGCGGAGGTGACGCTGGAGATCGACACCGCGTGGAGCGCGGGGGCGGTCGACAGGGACCGGACGAACGACCGGATGCAGGTGCTCGTGCTGGCCACCGGGGACGCGTACGCCTTCTGAGCCGCGCCCGCGACGGCCGGGGGCGGGGCGCCCGGACCACGGCGCCCCGCCACGAGGCTCCGTGTCCGGCACCCGCCCGGGAGGTGAGGGCGTCGGCTACGCGGGGTTCTCCGCGTCGTAGCGTTCGCGGGCCGTGTGGACCTCGTCGAAGTGGGTCTCCGCCCAGTTCTTCACCGCGGTGAGCAGGCCGGCGAGGCTGGTGCCGAGGGGGGTGAGCGTGTAGTCGACGCGGACCGGGACGGACGGGGTGACCGTGCGGCTGATGATGCCGTCCCGTTCCAGGGCGCGCAGGGTCTGGGTGAGCATCTTGGGGCTGACGCCGGCGATCTTGCGGCCGAGGTCGCTGTAGCGCAGGGGGCCGGGGGTGAGGGCGGCGACGACGAGGCTGACCCATTTGTCGCTGAGCCGCCCGAGGAGCTGGTTGGTGGGGCAGCTGCGGAGGAAGGCGTCGTAGTCGGCGCGGGCCTGTTCGCGGCGCTGGGCGGCGGTCGAGGTCGCCATGGGCTCTCCTCCGGGTCGGCTACGCACTTTCAGGTAACTACTTACCAATGGATAGTACCTCTCCTAGGGTTGGTGCTGCGGCCGGGAAACCGGTCGAAAACCGACAAGTACTGTGAGTACGGGGAGAGTTGACATGCGTGCTGCTGTGGTGAGTGCGTTCGGTGGTCCGGAGGCCGTGGAGATCGCCGAGGTGGCGGTGCCGGAGCCGGGGGCGCGGCAGGTGCGGATCAAGGTCGCGGCCGGTGCGGTGAACCCGGTGGACCTGGCGGTGCGGGCCGGTCTCTTCGGCGGGGCGGGCAAGACGATCGGGCTCGGCTGGGACGTCGCCGGAACGGTCGACGCGGTGGGCGTGGCCGCCGCCTGGCAGGTGGGCGACGAGGTGGTCGCGCTGGTGCCGGGGGTGGCCGATCCGCTGGCGGCACACGCCGAGTACGTCGTCGTGGCCGCGAACGCGGTGGCCAAGGCGCCGGCCACGGTGGACGCGGTGCACGCGGGCACACTGCCGCTGAACGGGCTGACCGCCGTCCAGGCCCTCGACCTGCTGGCGCTGGAGCCCGGTGCCTCGCTGCTGGTGACCGGTGCGGCGGGCGCGGTCGGCGGGTTCGCGGTGCAGCTGGCCGCGCACCGGGGGATCGAGGTGACCGGGCACGCCCGGCCGGACGACGAGGAGCTGGTGCGCTCGCTGGGCGCCGCGCGCTTCGTGTCCGAGGGGGTGGCGCCGGGGAGTGTGGACGCGGTGCTGGACGCGGCGGTGCTCGGTGTGCCGGCGCTGGAGTGGGTGCGGGACGGGGGCGCGTACGTGGGGGTGCACCCCGGGGCGCAGCCGGGGTCGGTGCGCGGGGTGCGGACGGACGCCGTGGAGGTGGCCGCGGACGGGGTGCGGCTGGCGGAGCTGGCCCGGCTGGTCGACGAGGGGGTGCTGACCCTGCGGGTGGCCGGGACCTATGCGCTGGACAAGGCGGCCGAGGCGCATGCCCGGCTGGCCGAGGGCGGCCTGCGGGGACGGCTCGTGCTGCTGCCGTAGGGGGCGGAGCGGGGGGCTGGAATAGCCGGGCCGGGGTGACCGTTGGAGGGGTATAGTTGAACGGTCAACAACCTGGAGGGTGAGCGACCATGCAGTTCGGGATCTTCACGGTCGGCGACGTCACGCCGGACCCCACCACGGGGCGCACTCCGACCGAGCGCGAGCGGATCAAGGCCATGGTCGCCATCGCGCTGAAGGCCGAGGAGGTCGGCCTGGACGTCTTCGCGACCGGCGAGCACCACAACCCGCCGTTCGTCCCCTCGTCCCCGACCACGATGCTCGGCCACATAGCCGCCCGCACGGAGAAGCTGATCCTCTCCACGTCCACGACGCTGATCACCACCAACGACCCGGTGAAGATCGCGGAGGACTACGCGATGCTCCAGCACCTGGCCGACGGCCGGGTCGACCTGATGATGGGCCGCGGCAACACCGGACCGGTGTACCCGTGGTTCGGCCAGGACATCCGGGAGGGCATCAACCTCGCCATCGAGAACTACGCCCTGCTGCGCCGGCTGTGGCGCGAGGACGTCGTCGACTGGGAGGGCAAGTTCCGTACGCCGCTCCAGGGCTTCACGTCCACCCCGCGGCCGATGGACGACGTGCCGCCGTTCGTCTGGCACGGCTCCATCCGCTCCCCGGAGATCGCCGAGCAGGCCGCGTACTACGGCGACGGCTTCTTCCACAACAACATCTTCTGGCCGGCCGACCACACCAAGCGGATGGTCGAGTTCTACCGGAAGCGGTTCGCGCACTACGGGCACGGCACGCCGGAGCAGGCGATCGTCGGCCTGGGCGGCCAGGTGTTCATGCGGAAGAACTCGCAGGACGCGGTGCGGGAGTTCCGCCCGTACTTCGACAACGCCCCGGTCTACGGCCACGGGCCCTCGCTGGAGGAGTTCACCGAGCAGACCCCGCTGACCGTGGGTTCGCCGCAGCAGGTGATCGAGAAGACGCTGTCCTTCCGCGAGTACGCCGGCGACTACCAGCGCCAGCTGTTCCTGATGGACCACGCGGGGCTGCCGCTCAAGACCGTGCTGGAGCAGCTCGACATGCTCGGCGAGGAGGTCGTGCCGGTGCTGCGCGAGGAGTTCGCCAAGGGGCGCCCGGCCGACGTGCCGGACGCGCCGACCCACCGGTCCCTGCTCGCCGCGAAGGACGCCGAGGACGCCCGGGACGCGGACGCGAGGGACGCCAAGGACGCGAAGGACGCCAAGGAGAAGGAGGCGACCGCCGTATGAACCGCCGCACGGACCGTCGTATGAAGCTCGTCGTCGTGTCGGCGGGACTGAGCGTCCCGTCCTCCACCCGGCTGCTGGCCGACCGGCTGGCCGCCGCGGTGGACCGGCGGACCCCGGCCGACATCCAGGTGGTCGAGCTGCGCGACCTCGCCGTCGACATCGCGCACACCTTCACCAACGGGTTCGCCGGGAAGGCCCTGGCCGCCGCGCAGGACGCGGTGGCGGGGGCCGACGGCCTGATCGTCGTCACCCCGGTGTTCAGCGCGTCGTACAGCGGGCTGTTCAAGTCGTTCTTCGACGTGCTCGACAAGGACGCCCTCGCCGGCAAGCCGGTGCTGATCGCGGCGACCGGCGGCACGGCCCGGCACTCCCTGGTGCTGGAGCACGCCCTGCGACCGCTGTTCGCCTACCTGCGGGCCGTGGTCGTGCCCACCGGGGTGTACGCCGCCTCCGAGGACTGGGGTGCGGAGGGGCTGCCCGAGCGGATCGAGCGGGCGGCCGGGGAGCTGGCCTCCCTGGCGACCGGACTGTCGGCGGCCAGGGCCGACACCCCCGGCGGCTTCGAGGTCGTGCCCTTCGAGGCGCAGCTGGCGAAACTCAGCCCCTCCGGTGTGTGAGGAGGGGCGGGACCCCCGGCGCGGGTCGCCCCTGTGACGGTGAGAGACCGGTAAAAAGGGTGATCGTCGGTCCATCGGGCCCGGACGGACCGACGAAGCCCTTGGCAGACTGGGAAGGTGCCCCAGACTGTGCTGCTCGCCGAAGACGACCGTGCCATCCGTCATGCCCTGGAGCGTGCCCTGACGCTGGAGGGCTACCGGGTGACGGCGGTCGCCGACGGCGTGGAAGCGCTGGCGCAGGCCCACAAGAACCCGCCGGACGTCCTCGTCCTCGACGTGATGATGCCGGGCATCGACGGACTCCAGGTCTGCCGCGTGCTGCGCGCCGAGGGCGACCGCACCCCGGTCCTCATGCTCACCGCGCTCGTGGAGACCGCCGACCGCATCGCGGGCCTGGACGCCGGCGCCGACGACTACGTGGTCAAGCCGTTCGACGTCGAGGAGGTCTTCGCCCGGCTGCGCGCGCTGCTGCGCCGCACCAGCCCGGTCCCGACCGGCGGCAGCGGCCCGGAGGGCCCGGTACGCGAGGCACCGGTCGCCGAACGCGAGGTGCACGTCACCGACCGGCAGGTGGAGGCCGCCGGCATCCGCATGGACCTCCAGGCCCGCCGGGCCTGGCGCGGCCGGCGCGAGCTGGAACTGACCCGCACCGAGTTCGAACTGCTGGAACTCCTGGCCCGCAACGCGGGCATCGTCCTCGACCACTCCACCATCTACGACCGCATCTGGGGCTACGACTTCGGCCCCGGCTCCAAGAACCTCGCCGTCTACGTCGGCTACCTGCGCCGCAAACTGGACGAGCCCGGCGCCCCGCAGCTGATCCACACCGTGCGGGGCGTGGGTTACGTGCTGCGGGAGGACTGAGTGGGCCGCCGCTGGCGGCTGCCGGCCCGGCCCCGGCCGAAGCTGGTCTCCCTGCGCACCACCTTCGCGGTCTCCTTCGCGGCCGTCACCGCGGCCGTCACGATCCTCGTCGGCATCCTGTCGTACAGCTCCGCCGCCCGCCTGGTCCGCGTCGACCAGCAGTCGGTGTTCACGCAGGTCGCTCAGGACGTGCGGGACGAGGTACGGCAGCACGCCATGGGCCCCGAGGACTTCTCCTCCTCCCGCCCCGGCCACGACCTGGTCCGCCCCGCCCGCACCGACGTGCAGGTGCTCGGCGCGCAGGGGGAGATCGTGGACCACGGCAGCCCGGTGCTGCCGGTGACCTCCGAGGACAAGGCGGTGGCCGTCGCGCGCTCGGCCGGGAGGGTCGTCCAGCACAAGGACGTACGGGTGGACGAAGACCTGTTCCGCATCGCCACGGTCTCGCTCGGCGACGGGCGGGGCGCGGTCCAGGTCGCGCAGGAGTTCAGCGACACCGAGGACCTGCTGCGGGCGCTGCAGCAGCGGACGCTGATCCTGATGTCGGCGGTCGTGGTGGCGGCCGGACTGTTCGGCTGGTGGCTGGCCCGGCGCATCACCCGGCGGCTGGTGGTCCTCACCTCGGCCGCCGAGGACGTCGCCCGCACCCGGCAGCTGGGCATCCAGGTGCCGGTGGCCGGGCTGGACGAGGTGGGCCGGCTGGGCCGCGCCTTCGACCGGATGCTGGGGCGGCTCGCGCAGTCGGAGGAGGACCAGCGCAGGCTGGTGCAGGACGCCGGCCACGAACTGCGGACGCCGCTGACCTCCCTGCGCACGAACATCTCCCTGCTGCGCCGGATCGACGAACTGCCGCCCGCCACCCGGGAGGAGCTGGTCGCCGACCTCTCCCAGGAGGCACGGGAACTGACCGACCTGGTCAACGAGCTGGTCGACCTCGCCGCCGGGCAGTCCGACGCCGAGCCGCCCCAGCGGGTGGACCTCGCCGACCTCGCCGAGGACGTCGTCGGGCTCGCCCGGCGCCGTACCGGCCGGGACGTGGTGCTGCGCACGAGCGGTGACACGACGACCGACGGGCGGCCCGGCATGCTCCAGCGGGCCATCTCCAATCTGGTGGAGAACGCCGCCAAGTTCGACCGGGGCGGCCGGGCGCCGATCCAGGTCCACATCACCGGGCCGGCGCGGCCGGGCACCGTACGGGTGGAGGTCCTGGACCGCGGGCCCGGGATCGCCGAGGGCGACCTCCTCCGCATCTTCGACCGCTTCTACCGCGCCGCCGACGCCCGCTCCCAGCCCGGCTCGGGGCTCGGCCTGTCCATCGTGCGCGAGATCGCCATGGCCCACGGCGGAGCACCGTTCGCCTTCCGGCGCGAAGGGGGCGGGGCGGTCATCGGCTTCACGGTGGGCGGCGGGATCGTGGGCGGCGACGGCGGCGGCACCGGCGGCTGACGGCCCCGGGGTGCGGCCCGCGCGGGCGGGCGGCCAGGGGGTGGGCCTGCCCGGGGCGCGTGCGGGTCGAGTGGGGGTGCTACGGCCCGTGGCGCGTCGGGCGGGCGGGGCGGGCGGGCGTGGGGTGCGTGTCGTCGCGTGCGGGCGGACGGGGACGCGGGAACGGGCCGGGCCGCGCCGGGCCGTCGACCCGGGTTGAGTACGGCTACCCAGCCCGCGGCGGGTACGCGCACTCATCCGCCGGCTCTCGCGCCGCCCTACCGTCGCCGTATGCCCGAGGAGACCGCACCGACCGCCACCCCAGCCGAAGCACCCGACCCCGACCCGACCGACCCCGCCCCGACCGGTTCCGACCCGACTGGTACCGCCCCGACCGGTTCCGACCCGTCCGGTTCCGTTCCGTCCGGTTCCGACCCGACTGGTACCGCCCCGGCCGGTTCCGCCGCCCGTGCGCTCGGGATCGGCTGCCTCGGCTGCGGCGGGCTGGTGCTCCTCGTCGTCGTCACCCTGATCGGCATGCTCATGTGGAACGCCTCGGACGGCACCGACCTCCCCCGCGTCGCGCCCGAGGACATGGCGGACCGCGTCTCCCTGCACTCCCAGGAGGCCTACGACGTCCTGGGCTTCACGCGCGCCGTGCCGGCCGGGAACGCGCGCGTCGACGGCGGCCCGTACAGCACACTGGGCGCCCAGTTCTGCTACGACGGGGGCGCGCTGGGACTGGACGACAAGACCGTCGACGGCGCCTACCGGATGTACCACGACTGGGCGCTGGACCACGTGTCCGCGAGCCGGGCCGTCCCCGGCCTGCGCCGACTGCACCGGCGGCTGCGGGACGACGGCTGGGAGGTGTCGTCGTACACCGAGGGCGGCAAGGGGAAGGACTGGGCGCTGTTCGTGCAGCGGGACGGCGGTGAGCGGATGTCCTTCACCTGGTACCCGGACCGGCGGTACTTCATGGGCACCGCCGCCGCCCCCTGCGCCTACGACCCCGGGTGGACGGAGGGCGACGAGCCCTACCACCCCGACTCCGAGGCCGGCTCCGTGACGCCGCCCTCCCTCCTGCCGTGAACCCTGGGAGCGGCCCTGCCGTGAACCCTAGGAGCGGCCCGGCAGCGTGAGGAAGCCCTCCGCCCGGGCGCTCGCCAGGCCGATCCTCGGGATGTCGCTGCTCTTGGCGAAGAGCAGGAAGCGGGGTTCCCACACGGGCCGGTACTTGGCGTTGGCCCGGTAGAGGGACTCGATCTGCCACCAGCGGGAGAAGAACGTGAGGGTGGAGCGCCACAGGCGCAGGACGGGCCCCGCGCCGAGACGGGCGCCCCGTTCGAAGACCGAACGGAACATCGCGAAGTTGAGCGAGACCCGGTCGACGCGCAACTCCTGTGCCCGAAGAAGGAGTTCGACCACCATGTACTCCATCAGGCCGTTCTCGCAGGCGCGGTCGCGGCGCATCAGGTCCAGGGAGAGTCCGTGCTCTCCCCAGGGGACGAAGCTGAGCAGCGCGCGCGGTTCGTCGTCGGCGTCCCGGCACTCCAGCATCACGCAGCGGCCGTCGGACGGGTCGCCGAGGCGGCCGAGCGCCATGGAGAAGCCGCGCTCGGTGGCGCCGTCGCGCCAGCGGTCGGCGCGCTCCAGCAGATCCGCCATCTCATCGGCGGGGATGTCCTCGTGGCGGCGGATGCGGACCGTGTAACCGGCCCGGCGGACCCGGTTGTGGGCCTGGCGGACCACGCGCATGGCACGACCGTCGAGGGTGAAGTCGGCGAGGTCCACGATCGCCTCGTCGCCGAGTTCGAGCGCGTCCAGGCCGTGGCGGCCGTAGATCGTGCCGGCTTCCTCGCTCGCGCCCATGACGGCCGGGGTCCAGGCATGGCGGCGGGCCTCGGCGAGCCAGGCGTCGATGGCACCGGGCCAGGCCTCGGGATCGCCGAGCGGATCGCCGGAGGCGAGGCTGACCCCGCCGACGACGCGGTAGGCGATGGCCGCCTTGCCGCTGGGGGAGAAGATGACGGACTTGTCGCGGCGCAGGGCGAAGTAGCCGAGGGAGTCCCGCTCGCCGTGCCGGTCCAGGAGGGTGCGCAGCCGGGCCTCGTCCTCCGGCGCGAGCAGGCACGCGCCGCGCGGGGCACGGAAGCAGGCGTAGAGGACCAGCAGGAACGTGACGGCCATCAGCGAGTTGACGGCCATGTCCGCCCAGCGGGGGGCCCGCACGGCGGGGAACCGGTCGGCGAGCGGGCCGACGCTGATGCCGCGCAGCAGGGTGTAGGCGATCTCGTCCCGTAGGGCGGCGCCGCCGACCTTGTTCGTGGCGTGCACCAGGAGCGTGCCGAGTCCGCCGCTGACGAGGGTGCCGCCCATGCCGACGGCCAGGGCCAGCCGCGGGTTGGACCGGTCGCCGATGGCGTCGAACTCGCGCCGGCCGAGCAGCAGAGCGGCCACGAACAGGCCCGTGAGGGCCGTGGAGATCCAGTTGAAGGGGTGCTCGCGGTAGGGGGCGTGGGTGAGGGCGACGGCGTAGAGGCCGAGGAGGGGGCCGGCGAGGAGGAGGTTGAAGAGCCAGGCGGCCCGTTTGCGGCGGCGCATCACCACCGCGAGGAACAGGGCGAGGGCCGCCGAGACCAGGCCGGCGGTGGCCAGGTACGGGGTGAAGTACTGGCCCGCGTTGTGCTCGTGCACCTCCTCGCGGAACGGCAGTGAGACGACTGCCGCGAGGTTCAGGACGACGAGCAGGCGCAGGTACCAGACGGTGGCCGTGGCGGCGCGGGTGCGCAGCCGGTCGTCGCCGCCGAGGGCGCGGAAGCGGGTGGGGAGGGAGCGGATGCCGCGGGAGGGGTTGCGGGGAGCGGGAACCTGTGGCGGGATCAGAGTCGTCTGTGGAGCGGGCATGTGACGGGTCACCCTTGGGGACGGGGACGGGGCATCGCAGACCCTACAGCTTGTAGGGTAGCGGGAGTGCGGGGATGCGCACAGTCGGCGCACAGCCTCTCATTCGTCGACGGCCCCCGCCGCCGCACCGGCGCTCCGGGGGCCGCCGCCCGCCTGCCGGGCCCGCGGCGTCACCCGGGGCCGCCGCCGGTCGCCGCTCCCGCGTGGCCCGCCGCCGCTCTCGCGCGGCCCGCCGTCGGTCGCCGCCCCCCCGCGTGATCCCGCGTCAGTCGCCGCCCTCGCGTCGGGCCGCCGTCAGCATCCAGGCCAGGTTGCCGATCGCCGCCCCGGCGGCCACCGTCGCGACGATCACCCCGCCGGTCGCCAGGCCGTCGCTGAACAGGTGCGGGCGCCGGGCCAGGCTGTGCAGACCGAAGCCGCACAGCTCGTACACGCCGACGGCGGAGACGACCAGGCTGACGACGAGCAGGGTCAGCGTCGGCGCGAGACTGTGCGCACAGACCTCCGCGCCGGGCTCCGTTTCCGTGGTGTCCTGCATGGGTCCCCCGTTGGACGGGCGCGTGAACGGCCCGGTAGTTGCTGGCGGTTGGGAACCTACAATACGTAGGGTCGGTTAGGGTCGACGCCGTGCGGATCTACATCAGCGTGGACATGGAAGGCGTCACCGGGCTCGTCGACGCCGAGGACGTCCAGCCGGGCGGCCGGGACTACGAGCGGGGCCGCGCGAAGATGGCCGAGGACGTGAACGCCGCCGTACGGGGCGCCCTCGCGGCCGGTGCCGCCGACATCCTCGTCAACGACGCCCACGGCCCGATGCGCAACATCCTGCCCGAGGCGCTGCACCCGGCGGCCCGCCTGGTGCGCGGCAGGCCCAAGCAGCTGGGCATGCTGGAGGGCCTGACCGGGGAGTACGACGCCGCGCTGTGCGTCGGCTACCACTCCCGGGCCGGTGCGCTGGGCGTGCTCAGCCACAGCTTCATGGGGCACGAGATCGAGGACATGTGGCTGGACGGCCGCCCGGTCGGCGAGATCGGTCTCGCCCACGCCACGGCGGCGGCCCTCGGGGTGCCCGTCGTGGCCCTCACGGGTGACGACGCGGCGTGCGCGGAGATGACGGAGTGGGACCCGTCGGTCGTCACCGTCCCGGTGAAGTACGCCCACGACCGCTTCGCGGCCGAGCTGCGGCCGGAGGCGGAGGCGCGCAAGGCCATCGAGGAGGCGGTCGCACGGGCGCTGACCCCGGCCCCGCGCCGTCCCGTACCGTCCCCCGCCGAGGCGACCCTCGCCGTCCGCTGGCAGTCCGCCTCGGTCGCCGCCACGCTGCTCGGCATCCCCCGGGTGACGGCCGAGGACGCCAGGACCGTCCGGGCGAGCGGCCCGCTGCCCGCGCTGTACCGGCAGTTCGGGGTGTGGATGCGGGTGGCGGCGTCGCTCACCCATCAGCCGCCGTACTGCTGACGCCGGGGGCGGGATCGTCGCGGTGTGGCTCGGGGTGGCGGCGTCGCTCACGGGCCGGCCGCGACGCCGGGGGCGCTCGCCCGCGAGGAGTTCCCCGGTCGGGAGGACTGGATCGAGGGGCTGCGCCGCCGAGCGGGGACGGGGCGGAGCGGAGCGCGCGGGCTACTCCGTCGCGGGGCGGGCGGTGCGGCGGGCATAGGCGCGGGCCGCGCGGGCGCGGTCGCCGCAGCGGGTGGAGCACCAGTGGCGGCGGCCGTGGCGGAGCAGGTAGCGGTTGCAGGGCGGGGAACCGCAGGCGGTGAGGCGCTCCGCGTCGGGCCCGGTGAGCAGGTCCGCGGCGTCGGCGGCGAGGGCGGCCAGGGCGTGCTCGACGATCTGGGTGGTGGGGTGGGCGGCGGCCCGGTACAGGCCGCGTTCGGGGGACCAGTGCAGCAGTGAGGCCGCCGGGGCCAGGGTGAGCGCGTCGTTGAGGGCGGCCAGCGCGGCGGGCGGGGCGGGGTGGCCGTCGCCGTGTGCGGCGAGCAGCGCGCGGACCTGGTCCCGCAGGGCGCGCAGCCGGCCCGCACAGGTCTCGCGCAGATCGGCGGCGGCCGGGGCGAGACCGCGGTCCACCAGCCAGTGCCGGGCCGCGGCGGGCGTGGCGAGAAGGTCCGCCGCCTGGCCGCCGGGCAGGGTGATCGCGGTGTTGGCCAGGTCGAGGGCGGGGTGCTGCTCGGCGCCGGGGGCGGGAGGCAGGGGCGGCCCGTCGGTCTTCCCCGTCCCGCCCGCCCCGCCGCCCTCCGGCACGCGCGGCCCCGCGGTCTCGTCCCCTGCGTGCGGCCCGCCGGTCTTCTCCTGGCCGCGTGGTCCGGCGTCCTCGCTCACGCGTGCTTCGGCGCTCTCTCTCACGCCTCTCATGGTAGGGCTTGCGTCCATCCGTGAGAAAGGGCTAGCGTCACTCTCACGGATGAAATCCTTCCTATCCATGAGGTGAGTCGGTCATGCAGATCCCCGTCCAGGTCCTCGGCGGCCCCACCGTCCTCATCGAGTACGGCGGCCTCCGCTTCCTCACCGACCCCACCTTCGACGACCCCGGCGACTACCCGGCACCCAGCGGCCGCATCCTCACCAAGACCGCCCCGCCCCGCGTCCCCCTCGCCGAACTCGGCCCCGTCGACGTCGTCCTGCTCTCCCACGACCAGCACGCCGACAACCTCGACCACTCCGGCCGCGCCCTGCTCGCCGACGTCCCCCGCACCCTCACCACGCGCGCGGCGGCCGAACGGCTCGGCGGCACCGCCGAAGCCCTCACCCCCTGGCAGTCCGTCGACCTCACCCGCCCCGACGGCGGCACGGTCACCGTGACCGCCGCGCCCGCCCTGCACGGCCCCGAGGGCTCCGAGCCGATCGTCGGCGAGGTCACCGGCTTCCTGCTGACCGCCCCCGACCTGCCCACCGTCTACGTCAGCGGCGACAACGCATCCCTGGACCTGGTCAAGGAGATCGCCGCCCGGTACGCCCCCGTGGACACCGCCGTCCTCTTCGCCGGCGCACCCCGTCTGTCCGTCCTCGACGACGCCCTCCTCGTCCTGGACGGCGCCGGTACGGCCACCGCCGCCCGGCTCCTCGAAGCCCGCCGGGTGGTCCCGGCCCACTGCGACAGCTGGGCCCACTTCACCGAGACCCGGGAGCATGTGGTGCGGGCGTTCGAGGAGGCGGGGCTGGCGGACCGCCTGCAACGGGACTGACCGGCCGGTCACCGCGCCCTTTCCCGCAGGAACAGCGCGCCGGTCAGCGTGCCGAGGAGGACGAGGACCGCGTTCAGCGCGATCGCGGTCTTCAGTCCGCCGAGCACGGCCAGGGTGCCCGACCCGGTCATGGCGGCGGTGGCGACGGCACTCATCACCGGGGTGCCCATGGTGATGCCGATCTGCTGGGTCATCGTCGCGAGTCCGGTCGCCAGGCCCTGTTCGCGGTCGGCGAGACCGGAGGTGGCGGTCACCATGAAGCCGACGATGACCAGCATGTTGCCCACCCCGCCCACGAAGGTCGCGGCCAGCAGCAGCCACAGCGAGGAACGGCCGGTGCCGAGCCCGAGCAGGGCCGCCGTGAAGACGGCCTGGACGAACCCCCCGGCCGACAGCACCCGGGTCGCGCCCAGCCTGCCGATCAGCCGCGGGGCGAGCGCGCCGCCGACGACGGTGCCCGCGCCCAGCACACCGAACGACAGCCCGGCGGCCAGCGGGGAGAACCCGAGCACCTCCTGCAGGTACAGGGTCAGCAGGAACACCAGGGACGTCTCGGTGAGGAACGCGATCAGACCGGCGACGTTCCCCCAGGCCACCGACCGCTTGCCCAGCACGTGCGGCGGCACCAGCGGGGCGGGCACCCGGCGCTCCACGGCCCCGAACACCAGCAGCAGCACCACCCCGGCCGCCAGCGGCAGCAGCGCGGCCGGCGCTCCCCAGCCGTGCTCGCCGGCCTGCGTCAGACCGAGGATGACCGCCAGCAGCCCGAGCGTGACCGTGACGGCCCCCGGCACGTCCAGCCTCGGCCGCTCGGCGGGCCGGGACTCCGCGATGACCGCGGGCGCGACGAGAAGCACGGCGAGGGCCACCGGGACGTTGACGAAGAAGGCCCAGCGCCAGGAGAGCAGATCCGTCAGCAGGCCGCCGAGGACCGCGCCCGTGGTGAAACCGGCCGACATCAGCGCCCCGTTGAGGCCGAGCGCCTTCTGCCGCAGCGGGCCCTCCGGGAACGACGTCGTCAGCAGCGAGAGCCCGGCCGGGGTCACCGCCGCGGTGGCCAGCCCCTGGAAGACCCGGGCCGCGATCAGCACCTCCGGGCTCCCGGCCAGCCCGCCCGCCAGCGAGGCCGCGCCGAGCACCACGAGACCGCCCAGGAACAGCCGACGACGGCCGAAGAGATCGGCGACCCGCCCGAACAGCAGGGTGAACCCGGCCGCGCACAGCGCGAACGCCGTGCCGATCCACTGCAGACGGGCGAGCGGGAAGCCCAGACCGGTACCGATCACCGGCAGGGCCACGTTCAGGATGGAGAAGTCCACGGCCAGCATGAACTGGGCCGCGAGCAGCAGCACCAGCACCAGGCGGAGCCGGGGAGTCAGGGCGGCGGACGTGCCGGCCGGTTGTACGACTACGGCGGACATGACGAGGTGGTCCTCTCTGCGCGGCGGAGTTGCCGGGCAAGAGGCTCGTCCGTGCCGGCCGGGGCAACCAGCACCCCCGTGCGACCCGCCGCCGCGAGGGTGGTCATCGCACGACCACCCTCGGGGGTCCCGTTCGCGGGGCCCCCGAGGGCAGGATGGAGGGCGACCGCCCACATCCCGGAGGCATACATGGACGCGTCGTCCGACCTGGGGGACTTCCTCAAGTCCCGCCGTGCCGCGGTGCGGCCGGAGGACGTCGGCATCACGACCGCCCCGGCCCGTCGCCGGGTCGCCGGACTGCGCCGCGAGGAACTGGCCCTGCTCGCGGGCGTCAGCATCACCCACTACACCCGCCTCGAACAGGGCCGCGCGGCCGGTGTCTCCGACGCCGTGCTCGACGCGATCGCCCGCACCCTGCGGCTCACCGAGGACGAGACCGCCCACCTCAAGGACCTGGCCCGCCCCGCCGCCCGGCGCCGCCCGGCCGCACCCCGCGCCGAACACGCGACTCCGTCCGCCCGTCAGCTGCTCGCCGCCATGACGGACGTACCCGCGCTCGTCCTGGACCGGCGCGGTGACGTCCTGGCCTGGAACCGGCTGGGCCGTGCGCTGCTCGCCGCGCACCTGCCCCACACGGCCCCCGACAGCCCCGCCGACCGTCCGAACCTGGTCCGCATGCTGTTCCTGGACGAGCGCTACCGGGCCCTGTATCCCGACTGGAAGGAGGAGGCCCACCTCGCGGTCGCCTCCCTGCGCCTGGTCGCCGGCCGCCACTCCGACGACCGCGCACTGGCCGAGCTGGTCGGCCGGCTGTCCATCCAGAGCGAGGAGTTCACCGCCCTCTGGGCCCGGCACCCGGTCCGCACCTGCGCTTCGGGCAGCAAGTCCCTGCACCATCCGGCGGTGGGCAGGCTGGAGCTGAGCTTCGAGAACCTCTGCCTGCCCGGCCCCGCCGGCCAGCGCCTCATCGCCTACACGGCAGAGCCCGGCACCCCCTCCGACGCGGCCCTGCGCCTCCTGTCCGGCACGACGGCCACCGCGGAGCCGGAACTGCCGACCCCGGCCGTGCGCTGACCCCGGCGGCCACCTCCCCGGCCGTGCACCGACCCCGGCGGCCACCTCCCGGCCGAGCGCTCACCCCGGCGCCCGGCCGCGCTCCCCGGCACTCGGCCGGGCACTCGGCCCCGGCTCCTGTCCCCCCGCCCGCACCCCGAGGACGTCGAGCACGGCCAGGGTGGCCGGGCTGGGGTTGAAGCGGCTCCAGGCCAGATACTCGACGCGGTGCGGCCCGTCGACCACCGGGACCAGTGCCAGCCCGGGATCGCCGGCCGCCAGCGGCCCCACGAACGCCGAGGGCAGCAGCGCGATGCCGAGCCCCCGGGCGATCAGCCGGGTGATCAGCTCGACGACACCGGCCTCGTAGGCGACGTCACGGGTCAGGCCCGCCGCGGCGAACGCCTGGTCCGACTGGGCCCGGGCGGGCGTCCCGGCCACGAAGTCCACGAACGTCTCCTCGGCGATCTCCCGCAGCGTCACCCGGCCGGCTCCGGCCAGCCGGTGCCCGGCCGCCACGACCAGCACATGCTCGTCCTGATCGAGCACCACGCTCTCCACCCCCGAGGGCCGCTCGTCCGCCGGCAGTCCGAGAAAGGCGATGTCCAGGTCGCCGTCCCGGATCGCCGCCGCCAGCTCGTCGCTGCGCCCGGACCGGAGCATGACCCGCACCTGCGGATGCCGGGCGCGGTAGCGCTGCAACAACTCCGGTACGTCCACGGCGGCGGTGGTCACGATCACACCGACGGCGAGCCGACCGCGTACCACGCCGGCCGCGGCGGACGCGTCGGCCACCGCCCGGTCGGCCGCGGCCAGAGCCTCCCGCGCCCGTGCCACGAACGCGACTCCGGCACTGGTCAGTTCAACCCGCCGGCTCGACCGCGCGAACAGCTTCACCCCCAACTCCCGTTCCAGCCCCGCGATCCGGTGACTGAGCGAGGACTGCACCACGAAACAGCGCTCCGCGGCCCGGGTGAAGTTACGGGTCTCGGCGACGGCGACGACGTAGCGCATCTGCTGAAGATCCACCCATCCATCGTTCTCGTTCATCGCTGCGATGGCAACCATGTCTTGGACGCATGACCGATACCTGCCGAGACTTCTTCACATGCCCTCGTACGACCACCGATCGGCAACCGTCCTCCTGACCGCCCTCGCCCCCGCCGCCTGGGGAACGACCTACGTCGTCACCACCGAACTCCTCCCGGCCGGGCACCCCTTGTTCGCCGGTCTCATGCGCGCCCTGCCCGCCGGGCTGCTCGGCCTGGCGCTCACCCGCGTGCTGCCGCGCGGGGACTGGTGGTGGCGGACCGCCGTCCTCGGCGTGCTCAACATCGGCGGGATGCCGCTGCTGTTCGTGGCGGCGGAACGGCTCCCCGGTGGTGTCGCCGCCACCCTCGGCGCGACCCAGCCGCTGCTGGTCGCCGCCCTGGCCATCGCGGTGCTCCAGGACCGGCCGACCGCCTGGCGCTGGACCTGGGGCGTGCTCGGCGTGGCCGGCGTCGGACTCGTCGTCCTCGGGCCGCATGCCCGGCTGGACGCCGTCGGGGTGCTCGCCGGGCTCGGCCACACGGCGACCATGGCCGGCGGTGTCGTCCTCACCAAGCGCTGGGGCCGCCCGGCGGACGCGAGCCCGCTCACCCTCGCCGCCTGGCAGCTCACGGCCGGCGGCCTGCTGATGCTTCCGCTGGCCCTGGCCGTGGAGGGGCCGCCGTCCCGGATCGACGCGGGAGCCGTCGGCGGCTATCTGTGGCTCGGCAGCATGGGCGGACTGATCGCGTACACGCTCTGGTTCCGCGGCATAGCCCGCCTCCCGGTCGGCGCCTCCGCCCCCCTCGTCCTGCTCTCCCCGCTGGTCGCCACGGTCATCGGCGCGGTACGGGGCGAGTCCCTGAGCCCGCCCCAGGCGCTCGGCTTCGTCCTGGCCCTGACGGCGATGCTGGCGGCGCAGCTGAACCCACCGAAAACCGCGACACAGGAACTGGTGCGATGAAGACGAACATGACGATCGCGGTGCTCGGCGCCACCGGAATGGTCGGCAGCCGGGTGATCGACGAGGCCACCGCGCGCGGACACCACGTCCTGGCCCTGTCCCGCACACCGGCCGGCGAGACCCCGGACGTGACACCGCTCCCGCTCGACGCGAACGCCCCGGACGCCGTGCACAAGGCGCTGGCGGAATCGGACGCGGAGGCGGTGGTGCTGGCCGTGCGGACCCACCCGGTGGACGAGGACTTCCTCGTGGGCACGACCCGTGCCGTCCTGGACGCGGCGGCGGACGCCGGCCTCCGCGTCCTGGTGGTGGGCGGGGCGGGCGCCCTGCACAGCCCCGGCGCCCCCGGCCTCCTGGTGGCCGACGACCCCGCGCATGTACCGCCGGAGCTGCGGCCGGTCGCCGCGGCCGGAGTCGCCCAGCTCCGCACCTGCCGGACCCACCCCCACCCCGACTGGGTCTACCTGAGCCCTCCGGCCCTCCTCGAACCCGGCCCCCGGACCGGCCGCTACCGCCGCGGCACGCACACCCTGCTCACCACGGCCGACGGCCGCTCCTGGATCAGCGCGGAGGACCTGGCCGTGGCGGCCCTGGACGAACTGGAGACCCCGGGCCGGGACCACCACATCACGGTCGTGCACACCGACGAGAAGTGAGACGCCCACCCACCCGCCGAGCCGGCCCGCACCTCCGTACCTCCGCGGGCGACCGGGTTCCCCGACCGGGGGCCTACGTCGGCGACCGGTCCGGCCGGACTCCCGTCGCCCGCGTGACGAGGTCGTGGATCAGGAACTCCCCGGGCCGGCGGTTCTCCTTGAGCCGGTCCAGGTCGCGGGGGCCGAACCAGCCGTAGGCCGCGTGCTTGGACCATTCCAGAGCGGGATGGTGCAGATCGCCCTCGACCTCGACGAGATAGTCGGCCTCGTGACGGAGGCCGGCGCCGTCGTCTCCCTGCCAGGTGGTGGTCCCCAGGAATCGCCGCACACGGCGCAGACGCCAGCCGGTCTCCTCCTCGATCTCCCGCGCGAGGGCTTCGAGGAGGGTCTCCCCGGCCTCGACATGACCGCCGACGATGTCCCAGGTGTCGGGGAAGAGGCGGCGGTGCGGGCTTCGCTTCTGCGCGAAGGCCTCACCGGCGTCGTTGAGGACGACGGCGCCGACGGTCCACAGCTCCCCGGGCCCCGGCACGGGAACCTCCACCTCGGGGTCCACGCTGAACGGCTGGTCGGATGAGGGCATGGCCCCCACCGTAGGGCGGAATTCGCCCCCGGAGCAGGTGCCCGGGAGGCGGGGCCGGCGTCCCCTTGTGACTGCTTGGATCAGGCAGTCGTGGCAGGGCGCGGTTCGCCGTGGAAGACCTGCCGGGCATGCCAGTCGCGATGAGCCGCGGCAACGGGGCGCGAGCCGGCTTGGGGGCCGACGAGCGGGCGGCCGGCTAGGGCTATGACCTGCTCGCGGGCGGCGGGGCTGTGACCGATGAAGCGTTGCGAGACCAGGATGCGTTGGTCGTCCCCCACGCCGAGGACGCCCTTGTCGAAGAGCTTGTGGTGAAGCGAGCACAAGCACAGCCCGTTCTCGATCTCGTCGGGTCCGCCGAACGCCCACCAGCGCACGTGGGCGGCCTCCAGCCCGACGGGTACCGCGCCGATCCTGCCGTCGTATCCGCAGAAGGCGCACTGGTACTCGTAGGCGGTCAGCACCAGCTCCCGCATTGTGCGGTCCCGCTGCCTGCGTACCGCCGAGAGTTGCACCGCCTCCACCGGCTCCAGGTCCAGGCCGACGGCTTCGCACAGCTCTCCGTGCACGGAGGGTGGGAAGTGCAGGTCGAGCAGCAATCGCGTGATTCTGCCGAGCAGGTCCGGTTCGCGACGCAGCGCCGCCCGCAGGTCCGGAGCGAGCTGCCCGGTCGCACCCGTCTCCCGGAGGTCCCGTACCCCGGTGCCGGGACTCCCGGGCCCACGGTCGGTGCACACCTCCCACACGCCGTCGCTGACCAGGTGATGGAAGGGGTAGGCGGGCGTGGTCCTGTTCGGAGGACCGTACTCGGCCAGCAGCCGTTGCAGATCCTGTTCCACGGTGCTGTACCGCAGACCGCCCCCGGCGTCCTCCTGGAACCGGCCGAGGGCGTACAGGAGCAGCAGCGGCTTGTGCGGAGCCCGGGTACCGCTCCTGGTCCACTGCCTCAACTTCGCGACCCGCTCGACCCAGTCCATGCCGGCTGATCGTAGACGGACTGGCCCGACCACCCGGTATTGCCGACCGTGGCCTGATCGAGCTTGTCGAGGAAGTACGTCCCACCAGTGTGGAGTTCCCCCGGCTGCGGGACGGGGGGGGCGGTCGGGCCGCACGTCTTGGCCCGCAAGACCATCGTGCACCCCCAGGTCGGCGAGGTGACATGCGACTGCGACGTGCTCACCGTCCCGGGCCGCGACATCCACCTCGTCGTCTACACGGTGGCCGCGGGTTCCGCCGATGCGGAAAAGCTGGAGTTCCTGCGGGTCAGGAACGGCGTCCGCGCCGACGACTCCTCGCCTCCGGGGCCCGCGCTCTGGCGAGTGCAAGCACCTCTGCTGCACTTATCAGGTCCCTCCGCCGCAATCACCGTCGCGGGAACGTGAGCCACCGGACAGCCTCTAGGCGGGAAGGGGCTGGTGCGAGGGTGTTCTTATGGCGTCGGGGTGCAGCTTGATAGAGGGGTGTCTGGAGCAACGAGGTGCACCAAGTAGCCCGACGGAGAAGCGGTTCGCCGTGGCAGCCAGGTGTGAAGTGCGAAACCGGTCGGCGCGGGGGTGGCCCTTGGGTGCTTACTTCCAGCCGTTCAGCGACACCTGAGGACCATCGGTGAGATATCGGTGCAGAGCGCTGGCGGTGGTGTCCACGAATTTCTCCGGGAGAGCGCCGGTGTCAACCCAGCAGACCTGGGAGTGCTTGCGCGGCTCACGGTTTTCCGGTTCGCCGGTCCATTCGTGGGCGGCGAAGACGACGGTGAGAAAGCCATTGGGCGCCTCGACACCCCAGGCGCCATGGATGATGTGGGCGACCTGAAGGGCTTCAGGCTTCACACTCAGACCGGTTTCCTCGTACAGCTCTCGTACGGCGGTCTCGGTGATCGGCTCACGGGGTTCGCTCTTGCCGACGGGGAGGTCCCACATGCCCTGGGCGAACTTGGCGTTCTGGCTGCGCTGGAGGAGGACGACCCGGTTGGTGGCCTTGTCGTGGACGATGACGGCGGCGACCAGCAGGGTCATGCATGTGAGGGCGGGTGGGAGGGCTTTGGCCTGGTCGTCGGTGTTCGGCTGAGCCACGGTTGGTGTCCCTTCGTCGGCCGGTTGGTGGGCAGCTTAGGCCAGTGCTTCGCGTGCGCGACGGGCGAGTTCGGCGGCTCCGGGCACTCTGCGACGCTGGTAGATGGCGAGGGTGGAACGGAGTGAGGTGATCGCCTTGCGGGTGCGGTCCGAGGTCATGCCCTCCATGAGGGACAGGGCCTGGGACCAGGCGGCGACGGCTTCGTCGGCTCGGGCTTGGGCGGCGAGGCTGTCGCCGAGGTCGGCGTAGGTGAGCGCGTGGACGCGCTTGTACTTCTCGGGATCCCAGCGCACCAGGGCGTCGCGGTGTTGTTGCTCGGTACCGACGTGGTCGGCGAGGTCGGTCAGTGTGCGGGCGGTGTGGCTGGCGACTGTGCCGGCGGCCGGGCCGCTGACGCGGGAGTAACTGGGCTGTGGGCCGTCCTCGCGTAGGAGGGCATCCTCGGCGGCGAGCAGGGCGCGAGCCGCTGCGGGCCTCTCGCCCACAGCGGCGTACGCGCGGGCATGGGTGATGTGGAGCAGCGCCTCGGTCCGGCCGTCGACGTGCCCCAGGCCGCGGGTCAGTGCGCCCTCGACGAGGTCGACGCAGTGGCGGGGTTGCTTGAGGCTCAGTGCTTGGTGGGCGAGGGCACGCATCATCCAGGCGGCATGGCCGTGCGGATCGGCTTCGCAGGCGAGTTGGTAGCCGACCTGGTAGTAGCGCTGGGCGGCACCTTCCTGGCCGAGGTCGTGGTGCTTCCAGCCTGCGAGGTAGGCGAGTTCTGCGACCGCTCCGAAGGCTGCCCGGCGTAAGGCTTCGTTCGGAAACCGCCCTCGAAGCGTGGGGGCGGCAGTGTCGGCGAGATACGCGGTGACGGTGGTGAGCCCATGGCCGCCACCGAGACGCTCGTCGGCGGCACTGAAAGCTGCGGTGATCTGGCGTACGACGTCCACGTCCTCCGCCCCGACCAGGGAGCTACCGGTGCGGGCCCGGAGCATGCGAGCAGTGGCCTCGTGGTCGTACGCAAGGGGCATAGCAACGCCGGCTGCGGTGAAGGCGGCCACGGCCAAGAAGCGTCGGCGTTCGACGTCGGCACGACCCAGGTCGGTCGCGGCGAGGACGGGATCAGCCTGCTCGGTCGGTGCCCCGCCCACGCGGAGACCGATCTCCGTCTCGGTGACCGTGCGGCGTGCTCGCCGGGACAGTGCCTCGGCGAGGTACCGGGCGGTCCGGCCGGTCGGCTGGCGGGTGCCGTTCACCCAATGGGAGACAGCCGACTTGTTGGTCTGGAGGGTCTCGCCGTTCTCGGCAGCGATGCGTCGGATATCCCTCGCCAGAGCCTCAAAGGTGCAGCCTGTCGCCTCGATGGTCTCGCGCAGACGGGAGTTGGGCTCTCTCTGCGCTGCCACGACCGCCTCCGCTCCGGAGCTGTAAACCGCGTATACCGCCTCGACTGCCTCTCACCGTACCCACTGTGCGTGACGGTGTGTTCACTGAGTATCAGCCGCCCGGCACGGCCCGACAACGTGACCAGGCTTTCCCCTTCGGCCGGGCCGCTCCCCCAAGTTCCCTACGACAAAAACGGATTCGGGCACCTGTGCGCCCGAATCCGGCCGATCAGAGACGGAGACACGGTGACCACCATCGACACCGCGGCCATCACGGTCGAGCTGCCCCAGGCATTTGACGAGCGCTGGAGCCGCCTGCCGGGCATCCGGGTGGACGGCCGGCGCATCACGATCGACCCGGCCGAGTACTTCTTCCGCTTCGAATCCAACACCTGGCTCGTCACCGACTGGGAGCTGGTCAAGTCCCAGCTCCTGGACGTGGAGGAGAGCACCGAGAACGCGGTCGAGCAGTTCGCCCTCGACTTCGTCAAGGCCCACACTGAGTCCACCTCGGACGCCGCCCGCGTGCTGTCCACCGCCTACGAGGTGTACGCCTACCTGTTCCGCGACGAACACCTCGCCGGCCTCGGCCTGCCGCAGATCACCGCCGAGCACCTGCGGATGCTCCGCGAGGCGGCCACGCTGATGGCACTCAACAAGGTGGAGCTGGACGGACACATCTCCAACGTCGGCCCGTGCTGGTTCTTTCCCGCCGCCACCTCGGTCGTCTTCGACCTGGACGACGAGACGGGCGGGATGCTGGACGAGGTCTACCACGGCGGCTGGTTCAACGAGCACCGCCGCATCGAGTCCATCAAGGCCCACGCCGCCCTCGGCGGCCGACTCGTGCACGGCTGCCAGTCCGTGCCGGATCAGTCCGGCGGCGTCGTCGCGCCCTACGGTGCGTCGATGACCGCCTTCCGCGACGACCTCGCGGCCCTCAAAGCCGACTGGATCGAGCAGGTCTACGCCCACCGCGTCAGCTCTGCCGCGTAGCAGTACACCGCACACCAGCCTCCGGGGCGGGCAGGCACTTCTCGCCCACCCCGGACGCCACCACCGCACTGGAGCCCTTCATGGACGCGACCCTCAACGCCGAACTCCTGGACAACCTACTGACCCTGGCCAACCACTCCTGCGCATCGCGTGAGGAGGTGCGCGTCTGGTCCATGTCCGGCGTCGAGCGCCTGACCTTCACCGACGGCAGCACCGCCATCTTCAAGTACGCCAGGAGGCCCTTCGACAGGGAGGAACAGGCACTCCGGTTGGCAAAAACGCTCGGCGTCCCCGTTCCCTCCGTTCACGCCTCGGCAGTCCTGGACGGTTGGCTCGGGATGCTGCTGGAAGACCTCGGCGCTCCCATCCGCGAAGCCGACGATGTCGACGGCGCCGCCGCAGCCGTGGTCTTGCACCGCACCCGCACGGCTGCGGCCCTGCCAGTCCTCGATCAGGAAGGGCTGCGCAGCCTCCCGGCGCGAGCCCTGGAACACCTCCGCCACCTGCGCAAGGCCGACCGGTGGGAGGACACCCACGACATCGGGGACGCGCTTGACCGCATCACCGAAGCCGCCGGAGCGCGCTCGGCCGGTGCCACGGTCGGCCCGTTCGGCTGGGTGCACTCCGAGTTCCATCCCACCAGCCTCCACATCGGCCGGCGCGGCTGGCGGCTGCTGGACTTTGCCCGTGCCTTCACCGGCCCTGGCCTGCTCGACCTCGCCAGCTGGCACGGCACCATCGACGACCCCGACCCCGCACGCCTGCGGGCCTTCCTGGAGGTGTACGTCAGTGAAGGCGGCACCCCTGACGCCCTCGCCGAGCGTGGCGCGCTTCCAGCGGAGAAGTGGGCGCTGGGCTGGCACCGCGTCTGGGCCATCGAGTGGTTCATGGAGCAGTCCATTCGATGGATCAACGACCCGACCACCGACCCCGCCTACATCAAGGCCGTGCGCCGCCACCTCACCGACGTCCTGCACCTCCTGGAAGTCTGACGTGCTCGCTCAGGCGTCGCCCTGGTATATCCACGCTCTCCAGCGAACAACAGTCAGCCCCGCCGAGCCCCTGTCCGTCCCCGCACGGATGGAATGGACCACGCGGCCCGGCAGCGGCCCCGGCGCCGAAATCCTCGGACCGGATCTGCGCCGCAAGCGACTGCTCGAACTCGGCTGCGGCCCCGGCCACAACGCCGCCCACCTCGCCACTCGCTACGGCGCCCAGGTCACCGGCGTCGATCTCGTCGGGCTGCAGATCCGCCGGGCCCGCTCGCACTACGGCCGGCTGAACAACCTGACCTTCGTCGCCGGCCATGCCCTGCACTACCTGCAAGCCTCCGACGAGCGCTTTGACGCCATCTACTCGGTCTTCGGAGCGATCGGCCTCGTCGCCCCCGAGCTTCTGCTTCCGGCCATCGCCCAACACCTCAAGCCCGGGCGCGCCCTTGCCTTCTCCGTCCCCCACCCCCAGCGCGGCGGCAGGCGCCTTTCCACCGACAACCGACCCAGCCGCGACTACGTCACCCTCCCCGACCGCACCCGACTGCCCATCGCTCGCTGGGAATTCGGCGCCGAACGCTGGGAGAAATGCCTGGACCGAGCGGGTCTGTGGCTTGTCTCAGCCCAGGAGTTCAACGATGCCCGTCACGGCCTGTGGCCCACCACGCTGCTGATCACCGCCCGCAAGCTCTGACCCAGCCCCGGCTCCTCAGGGAGAAACCGATGCGCCCGCCCTACCTGCTCCTCGACGTCGACGGCGTCCTCATCCCCTTCCCGGACGCGGAAGGGGCCGTCCCGGCGACCCACTCCCGCCATGAAGTGGTGCCCACCGGCCGGACCTCCGACAACCCGGTCGCCATCTGGCTCGACCCCGCGCACGGCCCTTTGCTCATGCACGTGATCCGCACCGGTCTGGTCACCCCCGTCTGGTGTACCAGCTGGCGCCAGGACGCTGTCACGCTCATCGGCCCGCTTCTCGGTATCCCGCCCCTGCTGTGCGTAGATCTCCCGCGCCCACAGATCGCGACCAGCCACCCCAATGGCTACCTCTGGAAACGCGACCACGTCGACACCTGGCTCGGCGAGGCACCCGCCGTCTGGATCGACGACGACTTCACCAGCCTCGACCACGAGTGGGCGGCGGAGCGCACCGCCCGGGGCCAGTCGACCGTCTTGATCCAACCCGATCCTCGCGTCGGGCTGCTGGCCGAGCACTTGGTCGAGGTCCTGGCTCGGGTCGCACTCTCGTCCGCTCCACGGGCTGATCCGTCGAGCCGTGAAGCCGAGGCTGCGTTACCGAGCCGACCGTAGGCGCGCCCCGTGGTCAGTCTTTCTTCTTCGTCGGCGAGGAGGGACGGGCCGGCATCCGTGGCGTTTTGACCCCGAGGCACCAGCGAGGGCCGAGCCCGAAGGCCCCGTCCCGGGATTCGTGAGAACCCAGCTCACGGCCACACCAGGCAATAAGGCTGATGCCCCGCCTCATGCAACCGGTGGCTGAAGTCCTGCCACTCGTGCAGCAGCTGGTACACGTTGAACGCGTCCCGTGGGCCGCCGCGGTCCGGGACCGTCGACCAGATGAAGGCCGCCGCGCCGACCGCCTCCTCGCCGATGCCGCGGAGCGGGTCCACGACCGTCATGGGGAGCTTGACGACCGCGTAGTCGGGGTGCAGGACGACGAGTTCGAGGGGCGGCACCTTGTGCAGGGGGACGCCTTCGATGCCGGTCAGGACCATCGCGGCCATCGTCTCCGGCTTGATCTTGGTGAACATGCCGTTCATGCCCAGCTCGTCGCCGCCGAGTTCCTCGGGGCGCATCGAGATGGGGACGCGGGCCGCGGTCGCGCCGTCGGGCGCGCCGAAGTATTTGTACGTCACCCCCACCCGACCACCATTCCTGCTCCCCGCCCGGAGGCGGTCGGCCCGGTGGTCGAGCCGGCGCTCGGTCGGCCGGTCCAGCCTGCGCTCTCGCCGCTGGTCGAGCTCGCGGTCGAGCTCCCGGTCGATCTGCCGGTCGAACCGCTCGGGCTCACTCGGTACATCCTGTGTCTGACGGGCGTCAGACTGCCGTGCTTCCTGCCGTGTCTCGGTCGTTTCCTCCGCGTCGCGCCGGTGCCTTCCCCGCCGGGCACGTCGAGGACCCAGGTCATCAGTCCCCTCGCCCAGTCCGCCACCGCGATGCATATCTCCACCCGACTGCTTTTCTAGGACGCGTGGCCCCCGCCGCGCAACCCGATCATCGTGTCAGTGACCTCCCCCACGGCCGCCCGCCGAAACGTGCGGTGGAACAACAGTCCACGAGGAACTTCCGGCCCCTGATCATCCGGTCCTGATGATTACGTGCGTATGGGCTTTGTGTATCAGGTCTCAGTCTCGCAGATACCCGCCCGATGGCGGTGCTTTGATCTTGAGGCCGTCCGCGGTCCGGCCGGGGCGCGGCCTACCCTGAGGAGGTCACCCCGCAACCGGAGTCCGAGAAGCCGGAGAAGCCGCACGTCATGAGTGCCATGAGCGAAACGCCCTATCCCTACGACGCGCCCGTGTCACAGGCGCTCTTCGACCGCGCCTCCGTCGTCACCCCGGGCGGAGTGAACTCCCCTGTGCGCGCCTTCCGCGCCGTCGGCGGCACCCCCCGTTTCATGGTGTCGGGCAAGGGTGCCTACCTCACCGACGCCGACGGCCGCGAGTACGTCGACCTGGTCTGTTCCTGGGGGCCGATGATCCTCGGGCACTCCCACCCCGAGGTCATCGCCGCCGTGCAGGAGGCCGTCGCGCGCGGTACGTCCTTCGGTACGCCCGGCGAGGGCGAGGTGGCGCTGGCCGAGGAGATCGTCGCCCGGATCGAGCCCGTGGAGCAGGTGCGGCTCGTCAGCAGCGGCACCGAGGCGACCATGTCCGCGATCCGGCTCGCCCGCGGGTTCACCCGGCGGTCCAAGGTGATCAAGTTCGCCGGCTGCTACCACGGGCATGTCGACTCGCTGCTCGCCGCCGCCGGGTCCGGGGTGGCCACCTTCGCGCTGCCCGACACGCCCGGCGTCACGGGTGCCCAGGCCGGCGACACGATCGTGCTGCCGTACAACGACCTGGAGGCCGTGCAGGAGGCATTCCACCGGCACCCGGGCGAGATCGCGTGTGTGATCACCGAGGCCTCGCCGGGCAACATGGGCGTCGTGCCGCCGGACCCCGGGTTCAACCAGGGTCTGAAGGACGCCTGCGGCAAGAACGGCGCCCTCTTCATCTCCGACGAGGTCATGACCGGCTTCCGTACGAGCCGCGCGGGCTGGTACGGCGTGGAGGGTGTCAAGCCCGACCTCATGACCTTCGGGAAGGTCATGGGCGGCGGCTTCCCCGCCGCCGCGTTCGGCGGGCGTGCCGACGTCATGGCGCACCTCGCCCCCGCCGGGCCCGTGTACCAGGCCGGCACCCTCTCCGGTAACCCCGTGGCCACCGCCGCCGGTCTCGCCCAGCTGCGCCTGCTCGACGACGCCGCGTACGACACCGTCGACGCCGTCTCCGCGCAGATCCAGGGCCTGGTCGGCGAGGCGCTGTCCAAGGAGGGCGTCGCCCACCGGGTGCAGACCGCCTCCAACATGTTCTCCGTGTTCTTCACGGACCGGCAGGTGCGCACCTACGAGGACGCCAAGCGGCAGGAGTCGTACCGCTTCACCGCGTTCTTCCACTCGCTGCTGGCGAACGGCGTCTACCTGCCGCCGTCGTCCTTCGAGTCCTGGTTCGTGTCCACGGCCCATGACGAGCGGGCCATCCAGAAGATCGCCGACGCCCTTCCGGCGGCGGCCCGGGCGGCTGCGGAGGCCACGGCAGAATGAGCGACAGCACCAAGGACATCACCGTCGTCCACCTCATGCGGCACGGTGAGGTCGACAACCCGGACGGGATCCTCTACGGGCGGCTGCCCGGCTACCACCTGTCCGAGCTGGGCCGGCAGATGGCCGAGCGGGTCGCCGAGCACCTCGCCTCCCGGGACGTGACCCACGTCTGCGCCTCCCCGCTGGAGCGGGCGCAGGAGACCGCCACCCCGATCGCCAAGGCGCAGGGGCTGGATCTCGACACCGACGAGCGGCTGATCGAGGCCGACAACATCTTCCAGGGCAAGACGTTCGGCGTCGGGGACGGCGCCCTGCGCAAGCCGGACAACTGGAAGCACCTCGTCAACCCGTTCCGGCCGTCCTGGGGCGAGCCGTACGTGGACCAGGTCGTGCGGATGATGGGTGCGCTGAACGCGGCCAAGGACCGGGCGCGCGGCCACGAGGCGGTGCTGGTCAGCCATCAGCTGCCGATCTGGATCGTGCGGTCGTACGTCGAGCGGCGCCGCCTGTGGCACGACCCGCGCAAGCGGCAGTGCACCCTGGCCTCCCTGACGACTTTCACCTATCAGGGCGACAGGATCGTGTCCGTGGGGTACAGCGAGCCCGCCATCGATCTGGTCCCGGTCCATCTGCGCGCCGGCGTCAAGCCCCAGAAGGGGAAGGGCACCGTGCAGGGGAAGGCCTTCGGCGCCTGAGCGACGGCCGGTTCTGACGGTCCGTTTGACGCGGCTTGGCGCCCTTCTGCGGCCTTCATTACGAAAAGCATACAAATAAGCGGAACCTCCCCGATCATCCTGCCCTCTGACTGGGTGACCAGCAGCAGCGACGATCGGGGATTTCCATGCGCACCTTCTCCCGGACCCTCTCCCGGAGGGGAGTACTCGGCCTCGGCGCGGGCGCGGCCGCCGCCGCCTCGCTCGCCGGCTGCGGGAGTCTCACGTCCTCGGACGGCGGCCGGCACCCGAACGGTTCCGGCCGGGGCGAGCCGGGGCGCGAGGGCGGGAGCGGTGCGAGCGCGCACCCGGCGCGTCCGATAGGCGACGGCTCCACCTCCTTCACCGGCCGGCAGCCGCACCAGCCGGCCAAGCCGGAGCCGCTGGAGGCGGGGCAGACTCCGCCGCAGTTCGTGATCTTCTCCTGGGACGGTGCCGGCGAGGTCGGCAACGGCCTCTTCCCGCGCTTCCTGGACCTGGCCAAGGAGTACGGCGCGAGCATGACCTTCTTCCTCTCGGGGCTGTATCTGCTGCCCGAGTCGAAGAAGCGGCTGTACGAGCCCCCGAACAACCCGCGCGGCGCCTCCGACATCGGTTACCTCACCGACGACCACATCAAGGCGACGCTGAAGAACGTGCGCCGGGCCTGGCTGGAGGGGCACGAGATCGGCACCCACTTCAACGGGCACTTCTGCGCCGGCTCCGGCACGGTCGGCAACTGGACCCCGCAGCAGTGGGAGAGCGAGATACGGCAGGCCAAGTCGTTCGTGAAGGAGTGGCGGACCAACAGCGGCTGGAGCGATCTGCCCTCCCTGCCGTTCGACTACGACAAGGAGCTGGTCGGCGGCCGTACGCCGTGTCTGCTCGGCCAGAACAACCTGCTGCCCACCGCCAAGAAGCTGGGCTGGCGCTACGACGCCTCCTCGCCGGGCGGCCGTCAGACGTGGCCGGAGAAGAAGCTGGGCATCTGGGACCTGCCGTTGCAGCAGATACCTTTCCCCGGACGTTCTTTCGAGGTCCTGTCCATGGACTACAACATGCTCGCCAACCAGTCGCTGAACTCGACCAAGGCGCCCGCCTACAACTACCCGGGCTGGCGCAAGCAGTCCGCGCAGGCGTACATCCAGGGATTCAAGCGGGCATACGAGACGAACCGGGCGCCGTTCTTCATCGGCAACCACTTCGAGCAGTGGAACGGCGGCATCTACATGGACTCCGTCGAGGAGGCCTTCAAGCACATCGCGCGCGAGAAGGAGAAGGGCGGCGACGTCCGGCTGGTCTCCTTCCGGCAGTTCGTGGACTGGATGGACGTGCAGAAGCCCGAGGTGCTCGCCAAGCTGCGCACGCTGGGTGTCGGCCAGCAGCCCACCGGGGGCTGGAAGGAGTTCCTGCGGGAGACCGGGTCGGCCTCCTCCGACGCCGCCTGAGCGGGAGCCGCCGCCGGGGGAGGCGTGACGGCCGATGCCCGAGATGTCCCGTGTAAATACGCCCTGAAATGGGTTTTTCCGCCCGGCAGGGGGGTGCGCGAGATCCCCGGAACAGGCATGCGAAACTTTTCACATGAGTACCCGTAGCCGCGCCGTCCTGCTCACCGCTGTGGCCGCCGCCGCGGCCCTCACTCTGTCCGCCTGCGGCAAGGGCGGCATCTCCGGGGGCGGTGGCGACACCAACTTCGTCACCGGCAACAACGGCATCGACACCGTCCCGGCCGGCGAGCGGGCCACGGCCCCGGACCTGTCCGGCAAGACGATCGACGGCAAGCACCTCGACGTCGCCGACTACAAGGGCCAGGTCGTCGTGGTCAACGTCTGGGGCTCGTGGTGCGGGCCGTGCCGGGAAGAGGCGCAGTACTTCGCCAAGGTCTCCCAGCAGTACGAGGGCAAGGGCGTCCAGTTCGTCGGCATCAACACCCGGGACACCAGCACCACCCCCGCGGTCGCCTTCGAGAAGGAGCACGGCGTCGAGTACCCGAGCCTGTACGACCCCACGGGCAAGCTGATGCTCCGCTTCAAGAAGGGCACGCTCAACCCGCAGCTCGTCCCCTCCACGCTCGTCATCGACCGGCACGGGAAGGTCGCCTCGCGAGCCCTGGAGGCGCTCGACGACACGACCCTGCTGAAGATGCTCAAGCCGGTCCTCGCGGAGAAGTGACGTGAGCGCACTGCTGACGCTGGCCGCGGAGGCGGGGCCGGGGCGGAACCAGACCGTGCTGCACGGTGCCCTGCTGGTCTCCCTGCCGATCGCGCTGCTCGCCGGGCTCGTCTCGTTCTTCTCGCCCTGCGTGCTGCCACTGGTCCCCGGCTACCTCTCCTATGTGACGGGCGTCGCGGGCACCGACCTCGCCGAGGCCAGACGGGGGCGGATGATCACCGGCGCCTCCCTGTTCGTGCTCGGCTTCAGCACCGTGTTCGTCTCCACCGGCGCCCTCTTCGGCTACTTCGGCTCGAACCTGCTGGAGTACCAGGAGACCCTGTCCCGGGTGCTCGGCCTGCTCATGATCGTCATGGGCGTCTTCTTCATGGGGCTGCTGCCCTGGTTCACCATGCGCGAGTTCCGCTTCCACAAGCGGCCGACGGGCGGCCTGCTGGGGGCGCCCGTCCTCGGCGCCCTCTTCGGCGTCGGCTGGACGCCCTGCATGGGCCCGACGCTCTCCTCGGTGAACTTCCTCTCCTTCCAGGAGTCGAGCGCCGCGCGCGGTTCGCTGCTGATGGTCGTCTACTGCCTCGGTCTCGGCGTCCCCTTCGTCATCACCGCGATCGCCTTCCGCAAGGCGCTCGGTGCCTTCGCCTGGGTCAAGCGCCACTATGTGTGGGTGATGCGCATCGGCGGCTCGATGATGATCGTGACCGGTGTGCTGCTGCTGACGGGCGCCTGGAGCGCTCTGATCCAGCAGATGCAGACCTGGTCCGACGGTTTCAATGTGGGGATCTGACCGATGAGCAAGACCGATATCGACAAGAGCCCGGAGCAGGAGGACCTGGGAGCCGCCGGCGCCCAGCTGTCCACCGCGCCGCAGGAGGAGCCGGCAAGCGTCCCGGGCCTCGGTGTCATCGGCTGGGTCCGCTGGTTCTGGCGGCAGCTGACCTCCATGCGGGTCGCGCTGCTGCTGCTCCTGCTGCTCTCGCTCGGCGCGATCCCCGGCTCGCTGATCCCGCAGACCGGCGCGGACGCGAGCAAGGTCGAGGACTTCCGCGCCGCCCACAGCACGCTGGCGCCGGTCTACGACAAGCTCGGCCTGTTCCACGTCTACAGCTCGGTGTGGTTCTCCGCGATCTACATCCTGCTGTTCGTCTCCCTCATCGGCTGCATCGTGCCCCGCACCTGGCAGTTCGTCGGCCAGCTGCGCGGCCGTCCGCCGGCCGCGCCCAAGCGGCTGACCCGGCTGCCCGCGTACACGACGTGGCGTACGGAGGCCGACCCGGAGCAGGTCCGCGAGGCCGCGCTCGCCCTGCTGAAGAAGCGCCGCTTCCGCGCCCACCGCGCGGGAGACGCCGTCGCCGCCGAGAAGGGCTATCTGCGCGAGCTGGGCAACCTGATCTTCCACGTCGCCCTGATCGTGCTGCTGGTCGCCTTCGCCTCCGGCCAGCTGTACAAGTCGGACGGCACCAAGCTGATGGTGGAGGGCGACGGCTTCTCCAACGCGCTGCCCATGTACGACGACTTCAAGTCCGGCAGCCTGTTCCGGACCGACGACCTGGTCCCGTTCAGCTTCGACCTCAAGGACTTCGAGGGCACCTACGAGGTGAGCGGCCCCAACAAGGGCACGCCGCGCACCTACGAGGCGAAGATCCGCTACAGCGAGGGCGCGTACGGCAAGGAGAAGTCGACCACCGTCAAGGTCAACGAGCCGCTGAAGATCGGCGACTCCAAGGTCTACCTGGTCAGCCACGGCTACGCGCCCGTCGTGACCGTCCGCGACGGCCGGGGCAAGGTCGTCTACCAGGACGCCGTCCCGCTGCTGCCGCTCGACGGCAACGTCACCTCCAACGGCGTCGTCAAGGTGATGGACGACTACCGCGACGGCCGGGGCAAGAAGGACCAGCTCGGCTTCCAGGCCTTCTTCGTGCCGACGTTCGACCCGAAGAGCGGCACGATGCTCTCGCAGTTCCCGGCGCTGCTGAACCCGCTGCTCGCGGTGAACGCCTACCACGGCGACCTGGGTGTGAACTCGGGCATCCCGCAGAGCGTGTACCAGCTCGACAAGAAGCACATGAAGGCGTTCAAGGACAGCAAGGGCAAGCTCCTCAAGAAGCTGCTCCAGCCGGGCGACACGCTCAAGCTGCCGGACGGCGCCGGGTCCATCACCTTCGAGAAGGACGTCAAGGAATGGGCCGGCTTCGAGATCGTCCAGGAGCCGGGCAGCGGCTGGGCGCTCGGCGGTGCCCTCGCCGCGATCTTCGGTCTGGCCGCGTCCCTGTTCATCCAGCGCCGCCGCGTCTGGGTGCGGGCGGTGCGCGGCGCCGACGGCGTGACGGTGGTCGAGATGGCCGGCCTGGGCCGCAGCGAATCCGCGAAGGTGCCCGAGGAACTGGGCGACCTCGCCGGCATCCTCTACGACCAGGCGCCGGGGGCCCCCGACCCCGGCGACGACCCCGCAGCAACCCCCGACCCTCAAGCCGTACCTGCCGAAGGGGCTGAGAAGTGACTCTCGCCGCCGCCACCAACGAACATCTCGCGAGCATCAGCAACACGCTGATCTACTCGTCGATGGCCGTCTACACCCTGGCCTTCTTCGCCTACATCGCCGAGTGGCTGTTCGGCAGCCGCAGCAAGGTCGGCCGTACGGCCGCCGCGCTCACCGGCACCGAGCGGACGGCGGCCGCGCCCGCCGTCACGGTGCGGCAGGCGGGGGGCACCGCCGTGCTGGAGCGGCCCAAGGTCGTCGTCCGCTCGGCGTCCGGCGCCCGTGACGTGCCGGACGGCCCCGGCGCGCACGGCGGCGACGAGCAGGGCGACCTGTACGGGCGGATCGCCATCTCCCTCACCGTGCTCGCGTTCCTGGTGGAGCTGGGCGGTGTCGTCACCCGCGCGGCCTCCGTGGAGCGGGCGCCGTGGGGCAACATGTACGAGTTCAACATCACCTTCTCCACGGTGGCCGTCGGCGTGTACCTCGGGCTGCTCGCGCTGAAGAAGAACGTGCGCTGGCTCGGCCTGTTCCTCACCACGACCGTGCTGCTCGACCTGGGCCTCGCGGTCACCGTGCTGTACACCGCCAGCGACCAGCTGGTGCCCGCCCTGCACTCGTACTGGCTGTACATCCACGTCTCCACCGCGATCTTCTGCGGCGCGGTGTTCTACGTCGGCGCGGTCGCCACGATCCTGTACCTGTTCAAGGACTCGTACGAGAACAAGCTCCAGACCGGCGGCAGGCCCGGCAGGTTCGCGACCTCGGTGCTGGAGCGGCTGCCCGCCTCGGCGTCCCTGGACAAGTTCGCCTACCGGGTCAACGCGGCCGTCTTCCCGCTGTGGACGTTCACGATCATCGCGGGCGCGATCTGGGCGGGCGACGCCTGGGGCCGGTACTGGAACTGGGACCCGAAGGAGACCTGGTCCTTCATCACCTGGATCGCCTACGCCTGCTACCTGCACGCGCGGGCCACGGCCGGCTGGAAGGGCCGCAAGGCCGCCTACCTGGCGATGCTCGCCTTCGCCTGCTGGCTGTTCAACTACTACGGCGTCAACATCTTCGTCAGCGGCAAGCACTCCTACGCGGGCGTGTAACCGCCGTCGCCGCAAGGCCGGCTCCTGTGACCCCGGGTCATGGGAGCCGGCCTTCGTCGTACGCCCTCGTCGTACGCCTTCTCCGTACGCCTTCTCCGTACGCCTTCTCCGTACGCCTTCGTCGTCCGGGCCGGCGACCGGGCACGGACCGGACGGGCGGATCGCCGTGCCCGCAGCCGCGTGCGCATCCCCGGCCACGGGGGCAGGCTGGTGTCATGAGCGGTTCCATCGCACAGGGGATCAGCCAGACCCACGGGAACACGCACATCCTGCACTTCGTGGTGCGGCTCCCGCGGCGGATGGAGGACGTCTGGCCCGCGGTGGCCACGGCCGAGGGGCTCGCGGCCTGGTGCACCCCCGTCGATGTGCTCGAACCCCGGCTCGGCGGCGCGGTCGCCCTGCGGGAACTGGGCAGCGGGCAGGTCACCGCCTGGGACGTGGACCGGGTCGCGGAGTACACGGTGGCGGGCGGCGGCCGGCTCCGGTTCCACCTGGAGCGGGACGAGGAAGGCAGCGCGCTCCGTTTCACCCACGAGTTCCAGGGCGAGGAGGAGTCGGAACAGCGCTGGCGGACGCGATTCGAACGCCTGATCGAATACCTGGGGCAGGGTGCGGACTAGACCGTCCGCTCACGACACCGCGGACAGGCTGCCGTGGGCCACCGAGGCGATCCGGTCCCGCAGCCGCTCGGCGTACAGCCGCATGGTCTTCCCCGCGACGTCCGTGTCCGGGTACCGGCTCGCCAGCCACAGCCCCTCGGGCAGCCGGTTCACCCAGACGCACACCTGATCCCCGTACGACACCCGGAGCAGTCCGTGCGCCTTCAGCTCCGCCCACCGCTCGGCGCCCGGGATGGACCGGGTGTCGACGTAGGAGACGATCGAGTACAGGTCCGGGGAGACCGGCCGGAAGTCCGTGCCGAGCAGGTCCAGCACCCGGGCCAGCGGCATCCGGGCCAGCGACCGGTTCGCCTGGAGCTCGGCGCGCACCGCCCGCAGCGCCTCCGGGAAGCCGCGGAGGCGGTCCACGGGCACCTCGATCGGGGCGCCGCCCACGTACCAGCCCACCGAGTCGCTCCACCGCGACTTCACCCGGGTGTGGAACGGCACCACCGTCCGGTACACCGGCTGCCCGCCCAGTTCGTGCACGATGAGCCCGGTCGCGGCCAGCAACCCGACCAGGCTGCCGCCGTAGGGCCGGCAGTACGTCTCGAACGCCGCCGCCGTGTCCGCGTCCACCAGCGGCTCGCACAGCATCCGCTGCCGGGGCAGCGGTCCGCCCGGCGCCGGCCCCAGGTCGACCGGGAAGCCCGGCAGCGTGCCCCCGCACCGGCGGATGAACTCCCGCCACCGGTCCACGATCGCGTGCCGGCCGTCGATGCCGTCCGCGTGGGCCCGCTCGATCTCGCAGAAGTCGACGTAACTGGCGGGCGGCACGAAGTCGTCGGGCGCGGTCCCCGTCCGGCCCGCCGCGTACAGCTCGTGGATCTCGGCGGGGACCCGGTGCACGGAGTAGGCGTCGACGTTGCTGTGGTCGAAGGCCAGGTACACGCTCGCCCCGTCGTCCCGGACGACCGCCGTGTAGATGAGGTTCGGCCAGTGCAGCGCGTCCGCCACCGAGTCGAAGCGGTGCTGCAGGTGCCGGACGAGACCGTCCGCGTCCGGGAAGTCGCCCGCCTCCGTCCGGCGCAGGGACACGTCGGCCGCGTCCAGCGTGAAGCGGCGCAGCGCGTCACCGGCCCAGCGGAAGCCGCTGCGCAGCGTCTCGTGCCGGACGGTCCAGGCGCGCAGTGCCCCTTCCAGCGCGTCCAGGTCGACCGGGCCGGGCAGATCGAAGGCGACGCCGAGCCACGTCGGCACGAACAGCCCCGTCTCCCGGACGCGCCTGGCCGTCCTGATGTGCGCCTCCTGGATGTAGGCGGGCGGCCGGGAATCCTCCGGGAGGACCTTCGCCGCCGCCACGGTCGCCGGGCTCAGCGTCCACTCGACGAGCCGGCCCGGCCGGACCTCGCAGCGCTGGATGTCAGTGATTCGCACGCGTCTCCCATCGCAGAAAGGGGGCCCCGGATGCGGGCCCCCTGGAAGGCAATGCCGTGGGACGCGGCCGGGACATGCCCGTCCGGTTCATTTCAACGGAACGGGTGGCCGGGCGAACGCGGAGTTGATTAACCCTCGGTGACCGGTCAGGGGTTCACTCGACGGTGCTCCGCGAGGCGGCGGCCGGGCTGCGCGTCGGTTTCGCGATCGCCCATGAGCCGGTGGCGGCGGACGGGCTCCGGGAACTCCCTGAGCACGGTCCGCGACGGCGGCTGCCTCGACCTCGCCTTCGGCGGAAACGTGGGGGAGGCGACCTGCCGGCCGGGGGCCGCCTCCCAGGACTGGGCCCGGGTCCGAACCGGCCGGCCGGGTCCCCGGAACCCGCGGAACGGGGGTGGGCGCATGGACAAAGCGGTACGTCGGCGATACTTGGGCGCATGGCTTACGACGATCTTCGCTCCCTGCTGCGGTCGCTGGAGCGCGAGGGAGACCTCAAGCGCATCAAGGCCGAGGTCGACCCGTATCTGGAGGTCGGGGAGATCGTCGACCGGGTGCAGAAGTCCGGCGGTCCGGCGCTGCTCTTCGAGAACGTGCGCGGCTCGGACATGCCCCTCGCGATGAACGTGTACGGCACCGACCGCCGCCTGCTGAAGGCGCTGGGCCTGAAGTCGTACGGCGAGATCTCCGAGAAGATCGGCGGTCTGCTGCGGCCCGAGCTGCCGCACGGCTTCGTCGGGGTGCGGGAGGCCTTCGGCAAGCTGGGCGCGATGACCCATGTGCCGCCGAAGAAGGTCAAGGAGGCGCCGGTGCAGGAGGTCGTCCTGCACGGTGACGACGTCGACCTCGACCGGCTCCCGGCGCTCTTCACCTGGCCCCAGGACGGCGGCTCCTTCTTCAACCTCGGCCTGACCCACACCAAGGACCCCGAGACCGGCGTCCGGAACCTGGGCCTGTACCGCCTCCAGCGCCACGACAAGCGCACCATCGGCATGCACTGGCAGATCCACAAGGACAGCCGGAACCACTACCAGGTGGCGGCGCGGCGCGGCGAGCGCCTGCCCGTGGCCATCGCCTTCGGCTGCCCGCCGGCCGTGACGTACGCCTCCACGGCCCCGCTGCCCGGCGACATCGACGAGTACCTCTTCGCCGGTTTCCTCGCCGGCAAGCGCATCGAGATGGTCGACTGCAAGACCGTCCCGCTCCAGGTCCCCGCGAACGCGGAGGTCGTCCTGGAGGGCTGGCTGGAGCCGGGCGAGATGCTGCCCGAGGGTCCCTTCGGCGACCACACCGGCTTCTACACCCCGCAGGAGCCCTTCCCGGCCCTGACGATCGACTGCGTGACGATGCGGAAGCGCCCGCTGCTCCAGTCGATCGTGGTCGGCCGCCCGCCGACGGAGGACGGCCCGCTCGGCCGGGCCACGGAACGCTTCTTCCTCCCCCTCCTGAAGATCATCGTCCCGGACATCGTGGACTACCACCTGCCCGAGGCCGGCGGCTTCCACAACTGCGCGATCGTCTCGATCGACAAGAAGTACCCGAAGCACGCGCAGAAGGTGATGCACGCGATCTGGGGGGCCCACATGATGTCCCTCACCAAGCTGATCGTGGTCGTGGACTCCGACTGCGACGTCCACGACCTGCACGAGGTGGCCTGGCGGGCCCTCGGCAACACCGACTACGCCCGTGACCTCACGGTCGTGGAAGGCCCCGTCGACCACCTCGACCACGCTTCCTACCAGCAGTTCTGGGGCGGCAAGGCGGGCATCGACGCCACGAAGAAGTGGCCGGAGGAGGGCTACACCCGGGACGGGGGCTGGCCGGACATGGTCCTCTCCGACCCCGATACGGCGGCCGTGGTGGACCGCCGCTGGAAGGAGTACGGCCTGTGAGCAGCGCCTCTGCCGCCATCCCGCAGCCGGGACGCACGAAGGCATTCCTGCGCCTGGTGATGATCGAGCACTCGGTCTTCGCGCTGCCCTTCGCCTACATCGCCGCCCTCACGGCGATGTTCGAGTGGGACGAGAACATCCACTGGGGCCGCCTGCTCCTGGTCACGGTCTGCATGGTCGGCCTGCGCACGTTCGCGATGGCGGTCAACCGGATCATCGACCGGGAGATCGACGCCCGTAACCCGCGCACCGCCCACCGCGAGCTGGTGACCGGCGCGATGTCGGTGAGGCACGCCTGGACGGGTGCCCTGATCGCCCTGGTGGTCTTCCTGGGCTCGGCGGCCCTGCTGAACCCGCTCTGCCTGGCCCTGGCACCGGTCGCGGTGGTCCCGATGGTGGTCTACCCCTACGGGAAACGCTTCACCAACTTCCCGCAGGCCATCCTGGGCCTCGCCCAGTCCATGGGACCGATCGGCGGCTGGCTGGCGATCAGCGGCGAGTGGTCGTGGGAGGCGGTGATCCTGGGCCTGGCCGTCGGCATCTGGATCGGCGGTTTCGATCTGATCTACGCCTGCCAGGACGTGGAGACCGACCGGGAGATCGGCGTCATGTCGGTCCCGGCCCGCTTCGGCATCCCGGCCGCGATCTGGGGCGCGCGCGCCTGCCACACGGTGACGACGGCCCTGTTCGTCTGGTACGCCCTGGCCACCCACGCCGGCGCGTTCTTCTGGCTGGGCCTGCTGATCGTCGCGGGCGCCTTCCTCTACGAGCACCGCATCGTCCGCCCCCACGACCTGTCCCGCCTGAACAGGGCGTTCTTCAGCGTCAACGGGTTCATCGGCATTGCCCTGTTCGTGTGTGCGCTGCTGGACCTCCTGGTCCGGGGCCTGACCGTCTGAGGTCCTCCCACCACGAGGCCGTCACGAGGTGGCGGACGCCGCCTGCCCGCCCGCGAGCCCCGATACGGCCGACCGGTCCTGAACGCTCGCCGACCCGCCGGTACGCTCAAGGTGTGAACGCAGGAGAAACGCAGCGCGTGCCTTGGATCGTGGGGGTGTCCGGAGCTTCCGGGACGCCATACGCGGCGGCCGTGCTGCGGGCGCTGCTGGCGGCGGGAGAAGCGGTGGACCTGGTGGTCAGCCGGGCCTCGCGGCTGACGCTGCTGGACGAGACGGGGATCTCGTTCCGCGACGCCCATTGGCAGGACGATCTGCGGGAATGGCTGGCCCGTGGCGCCGACGGCAAGCCCGGGACCTTCGACGTGGACGTCAGCGGGGTGCGCTACTGGAACGCGGGCGATCTCGCCGCCGGTCCGTCCTCGGGGTCGTACCCGGTGAAGGGGATGCTCATCGTGCCCGCCTCCACCGCATGCGTGGCCGGTGTCGCCCTCGGCCTCTCCAAGGATCTGCTCCAGCGCGCGGCGAGCGTCACGCTGAAGGAGCGCCGGACGCTGGTCGTGGCCGTACGGGAAACCCCCTTGAACGGTCAGACCCTGCGTCATCTCGTCGCGCTGGACGATGCCGGTGCCACGGTCGTGCCGGCCTCGCCGGCCTTCTACGCGGGAGCGACCCACATCCAGGATCTGGTGGACTTCGTCGCCGGCCGGGTGCTGGACGCGGCGGGTGTCGGGCACGGCCTGTACCGGCGCTGGAAGGGCGAGCTGGGCGGGGGCTCGGCGGCCGACCGGCAGGGCAAGTAGCAGTACCTCTCATCACTTCAGGAACTTTCACCGGAAGGCTTCGATCGCATGGACGCGGTGGACAGGCAGCTCATCCAGGCCCTGAGGGAGAACGGCCGGGCCTCGTACGCGGAGCTGGGACGCCTTGTCGGCCTGTCGGGCCCCAGCGTCACCGACCGCATCAACCGGCTGGAGGCGGCCGGTGTCATCACCGGATACCGGGCGACGGTGGACGCGGCCTCGCTGGGCCTCGGTGTCACCGCGCTGATCGGCATCTCGCTGTCCGACGCGGCCGACCACGAGGACGTGGCGCAGCGGCTGCGGGACCTCCCGGAGATCGAGGACTGCTGGTTCATCGCCGGTGACGACTCCTACATGCTCAAGGTGCGCTCGACCGACGTGGACGGCCTGGAGAGGACCATCCGGCGGCTCAGCGGGACCAAGGGCGTGTCCCGGACCCGTACCACGATCGTGCTCTCCACGAAGTGGGAGAACCGGGTCGGGGAACTGCCCGAGGAGGTCTAGGGCCTCTCGTTTGGATCATGCCGGGCTCGCGGGCCCTGGCACCGCGCCTCGCCGCGTTGTCGTCGGTTGCCATGGCTCCGTCATGGCGCCCTCCTCCGCCTTGCGCTGCACGGCACCGGACCCCGCTCCCTGATCCGGCCTGATCCAGACGAAAGACCCTGGGCGCGCGGCGCGTATGGGGGCGCCGACCGCCCGCAGGGCGGGGGAGTACCGTGGGGCGAGCTGTCGTAGAAAGGTGTTGGCATGGACGTCGGACTCAAGCGCGAGCTGGAGGAGAAGGTCCGCTCCGGTGAGCGGCTGACTCGCGAGGACGGCATCGCGCTGTACGAGTCGGACGACCTGGCCTGGCTGGGCGGGCTCGCCCACGAGGTGCGGACCCGCAAGAACGGTGACGTGGTCCACTTCAACGTCAACCGCCACCTCAACATGACGAACGTGTGCACCGCGTCCTGCGCCTACTGCTCGTTCCAGCGCAAGCCGGGCGAGAAGGACGCGTACACGATGCGCATCGAGGAGGCCGTCAAGCTCGCCAAGGCGATGGAGTCGGAGAACCTCACGGAGCTGCACATCGTCAACGGCCTGCACCCGAACCTGCCGTGGCGCTACTACCCGCGTTCCCTGCGCGAGCTGAAGGCGGCCCTGCCGAACGTCTCCCTGAAGGCGTTCACGGCGACGGAGATCCACCACTTCGAGACGATCTCCGGTCTGTCGGCCTCCGAGATCCTGGACGAGCTGATCGACGCGGGCCTGGAGTCGCTGACCGGCGGCGGCGCGGAGATCTTCGACTGGGAGGTCCGTCAGCACATCGTGGACCACCGCACCCACTGGGAGGACTGGTCCCGCATCCACCGGCTGGCGCACGAGAAGGGTCTGAAGACCCCGTGCACCATGCTGTACGGCCACATCGAGGAGCCCCGGCACCGCGTGGACCACGTGCTGCGGCTGCGCGAGCTGCAGGACGAGACGAACGGTTTCCAGGTCTTCATCCCGCTGCGCTACCAGCACGACTTCGTGGACATGAAGGACGGCAAGGTCCGCAACACCCTTCAGGCCCGGACCCAGATGGCGACCGGCGCCGAGGCGCTGAAGACGTTCGCCGTCTCCCGTCTGCTCTTCGACAACGTCCCCCACGTCAAGGTGTTCTGGGTGATGCACGGCGTGCAGACCGCCCAGCTGGCCCTCCAGCACGGCGCCGACGACATGGACGGCTCGGTCGTCGAGTACAAGATCACCCACGACGCGGACAACTACGGCACGCCGAACAAGCTGACCCGCGACGATCTGCTGGAGCTGATCCGCGACGCCGGCTTCCGCCCGGTGGAGCGCAACACCCGCTACGAGATCATCCGCGAGTACGACGGCCCCGACCCGGCGCGCCGCGAGTCCCCGCAGCCGATGCGCGTGTGACCTTCCGGCCGGGGGCACCCGGTCCCACCCGGGGGCGCGGGGAACCGCGCCCGGCCCCCACGCACCCGCGGCCGGGCGACGGGCCCGAGCGCGCCCTTCGTTCGCCGGCGCCGACCGGGGGTACCCGTCCGGCATGCCCACCAGCCAGGCTGCCGAGGACCGGTACACGGCGGAACCCTTCGTACCGGAGGGCGCCGGTCTCGCCGCCCTCCGCGAGGCCGCCGCCGGCTGCCGCGGCTGCCCCCTGCACCGCGACGCCACACAGACCGTCTTCGGTGCCGGGGACACCCACGCCCGCGTGATGCTCGTGGGCGAGCAGCCCGGCGACCAGGAGGACCGGCAGGGCAGGCCGTTCGTCGGTCCGGCCGGCAAGCTGCTGGACCGGGCGCTGGCGGAGGCCGGCATCGACCCCGCCGAGGCGTACGTGACCAACGCGGTCAAACACTTCAAGTTCACCCGGGCCGGTCCTGGCAAGCGCCGGATCCACAAGGCGCCGAGCCTGCGGGAGATGACGGCCTGCGGCCCCTGGCTGGCGGCCGAGCTGGCGCTGGTGGAACCGGAGCTGATCGTGGTGCTGGGCGCCACGGCCGGCAAGGCCCTGCTGGGGTCGTCGTTCCGGGTGGGGCAGGTGCGCGGCACCGTGCTGGAGGAGGAGATCCACGGCCGGCCGGAGCGGCTGGTGCCGACCGTGCACCCGTCCTCCGTGCTGCGCGCGGACGACCGTGAGCAGGCGTACCAGGGCCTGGTGGCCGACCTGAAGGTGGCGGCGCGAGCCCTCGCGTGACACGCCCGGCACACCCCCCAGGTAATAGATACACTCGCCCCGTGCCTCTTACGTTCACTCTGGACCCCGCTGTCACTCCCGCCCTCCGCGACGGCGTCCTCGATCTGTGGGCCGACGTCTCCAATGCGGGCGGTGCCGTGGGTTTCGTCCCGCCGGTCGGTCGCGAGGAGATACGGCCGGAGCTGGTGCGCCACTTCGTGCAGATGGCCGAGGGACGCACGCGGCTGCTCGTCGGCCACGACGAGGCCGGCCGGGTGGCCGCGACCGCGTTCCTCACCCTCAACACCCACCGGTTGATGACCCACTGGGTGTGGCTGTACACGGTGATGGTCCACCCCCGGCACCAGGGCCGGGGTTACGGCCGTGACCTGCTGGCCGCCGCCGCGGACGCGGCCCGCTCGATCGACGGCGTCGACGCCGTCCGGCTCACCTGCCGCGGCGGGCACGGCCTGGAGCGGTTCTACGCCTCCTGCGGCTACAAGGAGGTCGGCCGGGTCCCGGACGCCATCCGCGTGGCGCCGGGCGACGACCGGGACGAGATCTTCATGCTGCTGCCGCTCGGCTGACCCCCTTGCGTGATCGCCTTCCGGTCGTGCTTCACTGGACGATGACCCCTTTTGGAATCGGACGAGTGGATTGAGATGCTCCGCTACACGCTGATGCGCCTCGGTATCTTCGCGGGCTGCCTCGTGATCGTCTGGGGAGCCGTCTACTCGGGCATCTTCCCGCGCGGCTTCGGCAACTCCAACGGCCTGTGGGTCCTGCTGCTCTCCTTGGTCCTGTCGGCGCCGATCAGCTGGGTGGTGCTGCGCAAGGAGCGCGACCGGGCCAGCGTGCAGATCGTGCACAAGGTCGACCGGATGAAGGCGAACCTGGACGCCAACCGCAGCCAGGAGGACGTCGCCGACGACACGACGAGGGCGCAGGGCGGCGCCGCCGCGTCCAGGTAGTCACGCCGTTCGGCCCACGTGGTTCCGCCCCCGGCCCAACTAGTCTTGCCCTCATGGGTGCCGTCAAGACCAAACGGATGCCGAGGGCGGTGCGAGAGCAGCAGATGCTCGACGCTGCCGTACGGATTTTCGGGCAACGCGGGTACATGGCCGCCTCGATGGACGAGATCGCCGAACTCGCGGGCGTGTCCAAGCCGTTGGTCTACCTCTACCTGAACTCTAAGGAAGACCTCTTCACCGCCTGCATCCGCCGGGAGGCCGCCGCGCTCACGGAGGCCGTCCGTGCGGGCGTCCGGCCGGAGCTGCCCGTCGACCGGCAGCTCTGGGAGGGCCTCCAGGCGTTCTTCGCGCACACCGCCGAGCACCCCGACGGCTGGTCGGTGCTGCATCTTCAGGCCCGTACGCACGGTGAGCCCTTCGCGGCCGAGGTCGCCGCGATGCGCACGGAGATCGTCGCGTTCGTGACCCGGCTGGTCGCCGTCGCCGCCCGGGAGGCGCACCGCGATCCGGACCTGCCCGAGCACGAGGTCGCCGGGCTCGCCGAGGCGCTGGTCGGAGCGGCGGAGTCCCTCGCCGCCTGGGCCAACTCCACGCCCGGCGTCACCGCCCGGCAGGCGGCGGCCACACTGATGAACTTCGCCTGGTCGGGGCTGGGTGAGCTGATGTCGGGGCGGGTGTGGACACCGCCGGCCGAGCAGGGCTAGCGCCGCGCGCGGAGCGTCACGAGCAGCAGCCCTGACCGCCGGCCTGCGCAGGCAACCGTCGGAGCCGGCGCGTGCGGTGGAGCAGAGTGCGCCCGTCCGCCCCACACCGTGACAGGGAAGGCGCCCCTGGGGCGGCCGTGTGCGTCCGGCCCGTCAGACAGTCGCTGCCGCACCGAGCCCGGTGCCGGACAGCGGCCGTACCTCGCCGGACAGGTGGAGCCCCCCGCCCGGGCCCCGCAGGGCGAAGCGCCCGCTGCCGTCGGTGCCGTACGTCACCGTGCCCGGCAGCAGCACGGGCGCCCGGAACCTGGCCCGGACCCGGGCCGCGTCGGGTGTGCCGTGGGCGGCCAGGCAGCGGGCCACCGTCCACATGCCGTGCGCGATGGCCCGGGGAAAGCCGAACAGGCGGGCGGTGAGGGGGTGCAGGTGGATGGGGTTGCGGTCGCCGGAGGCGGCCCCGTACCGCCGCCCCACGTCCCCGCCGAGCCGCCACTCCCCGCCGAGCCGCCACTCCCCGCCGAGCCGCCACTCCCCGACGGCGGGCAGCCCTGCGCCGACGGCGGGCAGCCCTCCGCCGGCTGCGGAACGGGCCCCCGGCGCGCTCTCCGGGCCCGCTTCGCCCTGCGGAGTCCCGCGGTGGCCGCCCGTCGGCGGGCCGGGGCGGACGGGCGACCGGTCGGGGTCGGTGCGGTGCCGGCACAGATACGTGCTGCGCGACTCCCACACCGGCTCGCCCCCCAGCCGCAGCCCCGTGGTCACCGTCGCCTCCGTCCCCCTCCGGTGCGCGGCCAGCCCCTCGATCCACACCTCCAGCCCGTACTCCCCGTCGGCCGGCAGCGCGGCACCGCGCACGATCTCGATCGACGTGTGGACCAGCCCCAGCAGGGGCAGCGGGAAGGACCGCTCGCTCATCAGCCGCATCGCCAGCGGAAAGCCGAGGACGTGCGGATAGGTGACCGGCAGGTCCGGCTCGCCGGTCGGGAACCCGCAGACCCGCTCGTACGCGGCCAGCTTCGCCAGGTCGACGCGCAGCCCGGGGAGCTGGAGCCGGGTGCGGGGGAAGACCGCGTCCGGGCCGGGCCGCTTGAAGGGGGAGCGCAGCGCGCCCAGGGCCAGCAGCGGGGCGAGCGCGGGCGCGGCGGTCAGGGTGACGGCGTCCGGCGGGGGTGCCGTGCCGGTGAAGCCCGGGTGACGGTCGGCCATACGCAACTCCCGCGCGACTCGGTCCCAAATGCTTACTCTGGAGTAAGGTTACCGGAGGTAAGCCTAGGGTGTGCAAGGGGTGACGAGCATCCCGGAGCACTCCCGCCCCCGCCCGCGGGCAAAGCTGAACACCCGTCACATAACCCCCGAGGCTGCACATCCCCGGCCCCGGACCATCCCCGAACCCGCACAACCCCCTCACAGCGGACCCGTACGATCACCTGCCTGACCGGCGGTAACCCCCTTCCTGGCGGGGCCGCCGCCGGTGCACGCACGCCAGAGGAGCCGCCCGTGTCCACGCCGTACCAGAACGCCCCCGTCTCCTCCGGCGCCCCGGTCTCCGCCACCGACTACGACGGCCGCCCGGTCCTCGTCGCACCCGAGACACGACGGCTCGACGGCGCGGTGCGGGAGGCGGTGGTCCCCCCGTTCGCACCCCCGGTCACCCACGGCTCCCTCGGCGACCTGCCGTTCGAGAACGCGGAGGCGGCACCCGGCGCGGTCGTCCTCAGCCGCAAGCTGCCCGACGGCAGTTGGACGGACGTGACGGCGGAACGATTCGCCGCCGAGGTGCAGGCGGTGGCCAAGGGCCTGATCGCCGAGGGCCTGACGCCCGGCGACCGCATCGCCGTCATGGCCCGCACCACCTACGACTGGACCCTCCTCGACTTCGCGGCCTGGGCCGCCGGCCTGGTCACGGTCCCGATCTATCCCACCTCCTCCGTCTTCCAGACCCGCTGGATCCTGCACGACTCCGGCGCGGTCGCCCTGGTCACCGAGAACGCCGCCCAGGCCGCCGCCATCGGCCCCGAACTCCCGCACCTGCCCGATCTGCGCCACCTGTGGGTGATGGACAAGGACCACGTGGCCCAGCTCGCCGACGTGGGCGCGCCGGTGCCGGACGGCGAGGTGGGCGTCCGCCGGGGCATGCTGGGCCCCGCCACCCTCGCCACGCTGATCTACACCTCCGGCACCACCGGCCGCCCCAAGGGCTGCGCCCTCTCGCACGGCAACTTCTTCGCCGAGGTCGACAACGCGATCGAGCTGCTCCACCCGGTCTTCAAGGCGCAGGGCGAGGAACCGTCGGTCCTGCTCTTCCTCCCCATGTCCCATGTCTTCGGCCGGATGGTGGCCATCGCCTGCGTCCGCGCCCGGGTCCGCCTCGGCCACGCCCCCAGCCTGGCCCCGGACGACCTCCTGCCGGATCTGGCGGCTTTCCGGCCGACGTGCCTGCTGACCATCCCCTACATGCTGGAGAAGATCTACAACTCCGCGCGGGCCAAGTCGGAGGCGGGCGGCCGGTCGTCGGTCTTCGACCGGGCGGCGGCGGTGGCCCAGCGGTACGGCGAGGCGCTGGAGGCCCGCCAGACCGGCACCGGCAGCGGCCCGAGCCGCGCCCTGAAGACCCAGCGTTCCCTCTACGATCCGCTCGTCTACCGCCGTATCCGCAACGCCATGGGCGGCCGGGTCCGGTACGTCATCTGCGGCGGCTCCCCGCTGGGCCGACGCCTCGCCGCGTTCTACGCGGGCGCCGGCATCGAGATCTTCGAGGGCTACGGCCTCACGGAGACCACCGGTGCCTCGACGGTCACCCCGCCCCTGAAGCCCCGCATGGGCACGGTGGGCTGGCCGTTGCCCGGCACCCGGGTGCGGATCGCGGCGGACGGCGAGATCCTCCTCGCCGGCGACCATGTGCTGCGCGGCTACTGGGACCCGCAGGCGGGCGGAGTCGTCCCCGCCACCCGCGACGGCTGGCTGCCCACGGGCGACCTCGGCGAGCTGGACGACGAGGGCTATCTGACCATCACCGGCCGCAAGAAGGAGCTGCTGATCACGGCGGGCGGCAAGTCGGTGGCCCCGGCCCCGCTGGAGAACTGGCTGCGCCAGCACCCGCTGATCTCCCAGGTGATGCTGGTGGGCGACGGCCGCCCGTACGTCGCCGCGCTGATCACCCTCGACCCCGAGGGCATCACGCACTGGCGGCAGATGATCGGCAAGCATCCGGTGCCGCCCGAACTCCTGGTCGGCGACGAGGAGCTGACGGCCGTCCTCCAGCGGGCGGTGGACGAGGCGAACAAGCTGGTCTCCCGCCCCGAGTCCATCCGCCGCTTCGCGGTCCTGCCGGTGGACTTCAGGGAGGAGAACGGCCACCTGACCCCGTCCATGAAGCTGCGGCGGGAACAGATCATGCGGGACTTCGACCACCACGTGGAAGACCTGTACGAGGGCTGAGCCGAGGCCGTCCCGGCGTGGCGAGTGGTCGGCACCCGCTCCTCGCTTCTCCCGCGTCGTCCGGACTCGGCGGGTGGGGGAGCGGGTTGCCGCCTGGGTCGATTGCGGCCCGGAACGATCCTCGTACGCCCCCAGGAGCCAGTCAATCCTTGGGTTTCCTCACCAAACCCAAGTGCTAGCTTGGGTGTTGTGACGCTGGAGGACCTCCGTGTGTTCGTGGCCGTGTGCCGCGCGGGCAGCCTGAGTTCGGTCGCCCGCGACCTCGGCTGCACCCAGTCCGCCGTCAGCCAGCACGTCAAGCGGCTGGAGCGGGAGACGGGCGTGGCGCTGCTGGAGCGCCAGCCGCGCGGAGTCGTCCCGACCCAGGCCGGGCGGATACTGGAAGCCGCCGCGGCCGAGGGCATCAACGGCCTGGACCTGGCCGTGAGCCGGCTGCGTGACCTGGCCCGCGGCCACAGCGGATACGTCCGCGTGGCCACGGGCGCGACGACCCTCCGGCACTTCATGTCCGACGCGGTCGTCACCTTCCGCCGCCGCCACCCCGAGGTCAACCTGGAGTTCCGCACGGTCAGTTCGGGCCGCGGCAGCTTCGACGCCCTCGCCGACGGCACCCTGGACCTGGCCTGGATCACCATCGGCCCGCCGGTCCGGGGCATCGAGCAGCGCACGGTCGTGGAGCTGCCGTGGCTGCTCGCCGTCCGCGCGGACGACCCGCTGGCCGCCCACCCGCACCTGGACCCGGCGGACCTCGCCGGCACCCGGCTCATCCGGCTCCCCCCGAACTCCACGTCCGCCGCCCACCTCGAAGCGGCGTGCGCCGAGCGGGGCGTCCGGTTCGCCTACGAGCCGAGCGTGGCCGACTGGGACACGGCGCTGCTGCTGGCCGAACTGGGGGCCGGGCGGGCGGTCGTACCCGCGGTGCCCGGCCTGCCCGTCCCCGGTGACGGCCCCCTGCGTCTCGTCCCGCTGCCCGGCCTGCGTCCCCTCCCCGTCGGCTGGGCGGTCCGCCGCTGGGACGCGCTCAGCCCGCCGGCCAGGGCGTTCGCGGACACGGTCGTGGAATGCCGGGTCACTGCGGCCGGCTGAGCCGCAGCTCCACCCAGACCGTCTTGCCGACGTCCCGCTCGGACACGCCCCACAAGGACGCCAGCACCTGGACGACGACCAGTCCGCGCCCGCCCTCGTCCTCCAGCCGCCCGTCCAGGAACCGCAGGCCGCGATCGCCCCGGGGATCACTCACCTCGATACGCAAGGTGTCCTTCTCCGGCAGCAGGGCGAGCCGCAGCTCGAAGTCCCGCCCCGGGACGCGACCGTGGGTGACGGCGTTGGCGGCGAGTTCGGCCACGAGGAGCCGGGCGGAGTGGTTCGCGTCGCCGTCGTAGGGATATCCCCAGGTGGCCAACGTGCTGCCGGTGAGATGACGGGCCAGCCGCGCTCCGCGTGGGGTGGCGTTCAACCGTTGGACGAGTTCGGTTCCTGGGGTGGAGATTTCTACGTTCACCTCACCGAGCGTGGTCACTTCTTCCTACGCTGACCAGGGGGCGCCTGGCGACTGTGCGTAGTCGTACGGGCGCGACAAGTGTGGTGTACGAGTGGTCGGAGGGTGGCGTGACGGACGAGCGGAGGCCGGAGACCCCGGCGGAGGAGAACGGGTCGGCGGCGGTCTTCGTCGTACTCGGCAAACAGCTGAAGCTGCTGAGGGAACGGGCCGGGCTGAACCAGCGGGAGTTCGGCAACCTGGTGGGCTACGGCCCCGATCAGATCTCGGCCGTGGAGCGGGGGGTGCGGACGCCGAGGCCGGAGTTCCTCCAGCGGGCCGACGAACTCCTGGAGGCGAACGGGCTGTTCACGGCGGTCATCCCGCAGGTCGAGGAGGCGATGTCCAAGGCGCGCACGCGGCATCCCGAGTGGTATCGCAGTTATGCAGAACTCGAAGCGGTTTCCGTGGAGCTCCACTTCTACGCCAACCAGGGCGTGCCGGGCCTCTTGCAGACCGAGGACTATGCGCGGGCTGTGTTCTCCCGCCGCCGTCCCTTGCTTGACGAGGACACCATCGAGAAGCGCGTTGCTGACCGACTTGCACGCCAGCAAGTCCTGGAGCAGTGGCCGCTGCCGATGTGCAGTTATGTCTTGGAAGAGGTAGTGCTGCACCGACCCATCGGCGGTACCGAGGTGCACAGGGAGCAGCTTCGCCGATTGCTTCGCACTGGCAGCACGCGCAACGTGGAGATCCAAGTGATGCCCTCCACGCAGACGGAACACCCCAACATGGACGGCCCCTTCAATCTGCTGACACCCAAGAAGCGGGGACAGGTTGCTTATGTAGAGGTGCAGGGATACCCGCGACTGATCGCTGACTCGGAGGAAGTGCGCAAGATCGCTGACCGCTATGGGATCATGCGCGCGATGGCACTCAGCCCGACAGAGTCCCTGGCCCTGATCGAGAAACTGCTGGGAGAGCGATGAACACCGAGCAACTCGCCTGGTTCAAGTCCAGCTACAGCGGCGGTGAGGGCGGTGAGTGTGTCGAACTCGCCTACACCTGGCGCAAGTCCAGCCACAGCAGCGGCGGAGGCGGCGAGTGCGTAGAGGTGGCCGCCCACCCCACCGCCGTCCACATCCGTGACTCGAAGCGACCCGCCACTCACCTCACCGTGACCCCCGAAGCCTGGTCGGCCTTCGTTTTCGCCGCCGTCTAGGCTGCTGCCCTTGGCCAACGCATTACACCGGGGGGTACAGGGCCGATGGAGCATGCGACGGAGGTCTTCCAGCCACTTCAGGCGGACGACCCACCGGTGGTGGCGGGGTACCGGCTCGCGGCCCGGCTGGGGGCCGGCGGCATGGGGCGGGTCTACCTGTCGCACACCCAGGGCGGCCGTCCGGTCGCGATCAAGGTCGTGCGGCCGGAACTCGCCGACGACCCGGACTTCCGGCGGCGGTTCGGCCGGGAGATCAAGGCGGCCCGGCGGGTGCGGGGCGCGTACACGGCCGAGCTGATCGACGCGGACGCGGACGCCGTACCGCCCTGGCTGGCCACGCTGTACGTGCCCGGCCCGTCGCTGGCGGAGGCCGTGGTCCGGCGTGGCCCGCTGCCCGTGCCGGCGGTGCTGTGGCTGATGGCGGGGGTGGCCGAGGCGCTCCAGGCCATTCATGCCGAGGGCGTCGTGCACCGGGACATGAAGCCGTCGAACGTGCTGCTGGCCGCCGACGGGCCGCGGGTGATCGACTTCGGGATCGCGCTGGCCGCCGACGGGACGTCGTACACGGCGACGGGCGGCACGATCGGCACGCCGTCCTACATGGCTCCGGAGCAGGCGTCCGGGGGCGAGGTCACGGCGGCGACCGATGTCTTCGCGCTCGGCCAGACCGCGGCGTTCGCGGCGCTGGGCAGGTCGCTCTACGGTGACGGCCCGGCGGTCAACGTGCTGTACCGGATCGTGCACTCGGAGCCGGACCTCGACGCGCTGCCCGAGCCGCTGCGTCCGCTGCTGGCCCGGTGCCTGGCCGCCGATCCGGCTCGGCGGGCCACTCCGGCCGAGATCGTGGAGTGGTGCAGGCAGCGGCTGGGGGCGGACGCCGACGGGGGCGGGGGGCCCGCGGTGTGGCGGGAGATCATCGGCCCGGAGGTCGTGATCCCGGCGCCGGTGCCCGAGCCGACCCCGGTCCACCCGCAGCCGCCGGTGCCCGCGGCGGCCTCGGCCCACCCGCAGGCGCCCATGCCCACCCCGGCGTACCCGCAGCCGCTGTACGGGTGGCCGCAGCCCACGCCGGAGCAGCGCAAGGCCCGCAGACGGCGAACGGCGCTGATCACGGCCGCCGGGGTGGTCGGCGGCGGGCTGCTGGTGGCGGCGATGACCTGGTCGCTCATGGACGCCAAGAGCCGGCTCGACGGCCGGGACACGGCCGGTTCCAGGACGTCCGCGACGGGACCGGCCGCACACTCCTCGTCGTCGGCGTCCACGGCGGGCTCGCCGTCGGGTTCCTCGCGGGGATCGTCGCCGGACTCCTCGGCGGGTTCCTCCGGCGCGGACGCGTCCGGGCCGGGGGCCGGTGACGGTGCGGCCTCGGCCTCACCCCAGGACCCGCGGCCGGAGGGGTACGCCGGGCTGTGGCTGGACGCGAAGAACTCACTGAGCCTGAAGGACAAGGACGCCCAGCGGAAGAACCGCAAGGGTGACATCCGCTTCGACTGCCAGGATCCCGGCTGCGAACTGAAGAGCGACAGTGCGGTCTTCATGCAGATGTGGGGCGCGCACGGCACCACCCTGGACCAGTGCCGTCTCATGCTCGGGAGCGCCAGCGCCACGAAGCACAGCTGGACGCTGGCCGGGGCGGCGGCCGGAACCGAGTTCTGCATCAAGGACACCGAGGGGAACATCGGGCTGTTCGTGATCGAGACGAAGTCCACCGCGATAGCGGACATCGCCTTCCTCAGGGGCGACCTGACGGTCTGGCGGAAGGCGGCCTAACCCACCCCGGCCAGCCGCAGCACCGCCGTCGTCACCGCCGCCCCCAGCACCACGACGGCGAAGGGGGCCCGGCGCCAGGCCAGGGCGGCGCCGGCCAGCACCCCGGCGGGGCGGGCCCAGCCCGCGAAGCCGCCGGACTCGGTCAGGGCGCCCGTGGCCAGCAGCGCGACCAGCAGGACCACCGCGCCCGCCGACGCCAGCTCCTGGACCCGGGGCGGGACCGTGACCCGGCCGTGCAGGACCGGGCCGACCAGCCGGAAGGCGTACGTGCCGACGGCCAGGGCGAGGATCACGGCGACGGTGGCGTTCACGCGGCGGCTCCCGGGGCGGCGGCCGGACGGCGGTGGAGGAACAGGCCGGCCAGGGCGAGCAGGACCGGTACCCCGGCCGGGACGGCGGGCGTGACCGCCAGGGCCAGGGCCGCGCCGAGCAGGGCACACCGCCGTACCGTCGCGTCCGCGCGGAGGGCGGGCAGGACCAGGGCGACCAGGACGGCCGGGAACGCGGCGTCCAGGCCGTAACGGGCGGTGTCGCCGAGCGCGCCGCCCGCGAGCGCCCCCGCCAGCACGCCGGCGTTCCACACGGCGAACAGGCCGAGCCCCGATATCCAGAACGCCCGCCGCTGCCGTACCGGGTCCGGCTGCGCGAGGGCGAAGGCGACCGTCTCGTCCGTGACCAGGTGGGCGCCGAGGAAGCGGCTCGCGCGGCCGGTGCCGAGGATCTCGGCCACGGCCAGACCGAAGGCCGCCGTACGGGTGTTGAGCAGCAGCCCGGTGGCCACCGCGGCGAGCGGCCCGCCCCCGGCGAGCAGCACGCCCACCGCGCTGAACTGTGCCGAACCCGCGTACACCACCAGGGACATCAGCACCGGCACCCACACCGGCAGCCCGCCGGCGACGGACACCGCACCGAACGAGACGCCGACGACCCCGCTGGCCAGCCAGACGAGCGAGCTGTCCCGGACCAGGGAACGGTCTTCGGCCGAGCCGATTGTTCGCTGTACCGAACGCATGTTTCCTACAATGGACAGTAAGCACCCCGTTCGTCAAGGCGAACGATCGTACCGACGGAGCGAACGACATGACCGAGGCCGTCCCCGCCCGGCTCCCCCTGGAGTGGATCGCCGCGTCCCTGAAGCGGGAGCGGACCCGTACCGGGCTGTCCCTGTCCGAACTGGCCAAGCGCGCCGGCATCGCCAAGTCCACGCTGTCCCAGCTGGAGGCGGCGAGCGGGAACCCGAGCATGGAGACCATCTGGGCGCTCGCGGTGGCGCTCGGCGTGCCCTTCAGCGCACTGGTGGAGCCGCCCGCCCAGGCGGTCCAGGTGATCCGGGCCGGCCAGGGGCCCATGGTCCACTCCGAGCAGTCCAGCTACCTCGCCTCACTGCTCTCGGCCTGCCCGCCCGGCGCCCGCAGGGACATCTACCACGTCTGGCTGGAACCCGGTTCCGTGCGCGATTCCGAGCCGCACATTCCCGGAACCACCGAGCACATCGTGGTCACCGAGGGAAGGGTCGAGGCGGGACCGCACGGGGAGACGGTCGCGCTGGAGCCGGGGGATTACGCGTCGTTCCGCGGGGACGTGCCGCACACGTACGAGGCGCTCGCGGCCGGAACGAAGTTCGTACTCGTCATGCAGCACATGTGAACCGGAAAGGAACGGGAAAAGGCAGGAGCCCCGTCGCCTTACGGCGTGGGGCTCCTTGGGTACTGCTCTCAGGTTCTGCGATCAGGCAGTGATCAGACGGGGGTGACGTTCTCCGCCTGCGGACCCTTCGGGCCCTGCGTCACGTCGAAGGACACCTGCTGGTTCTCCTCAAGGGAGCGGAAGCCGGTGGCGTTGATCGCGGAGTAGTGAACGAAGACGTCGGGGCCGCCGCCCTCCTGGGCGATGAAGCCAAAGCCCTTTTCGGCGTTGAACCACTTAACGGTTCCGGTAGCCATATAAGCCCTCCTTGGGCTCACAAAGGGTTTGCCCTGCTCCAGAACCTGCAAGTGTGAAACGGTGCTGCACAACTGCATATGTCTGAAAACGACGAGAGCCCGCGGTCACATGCTCCGCAGGCTCTGTACTGCAAGGGAAACCAAACTGCAACTTGCGGCGAGCCTAGCACGCGGGCAGCCGAAAGCAATAGAGGTCAAGATCACTTCACCCGGATGTTTGAACGTCCGCTAGGCCGTTTGAGGGTGGGGTCGGTCCCGGCACCGTACGCCGGGGGGTCTAGTCTCGCGATGTGGACAATTCTCGCACCCGGCCGCGCGTCGGCCACATCCAGTTCCTGAACTGCCTGCCCCTGTACTGGGGGCTCGCGAGAACCGGCACGCTCCTCGACCTCGAGCTGACCAAGGACACCCCGGAGAAGCTCAGCGAGCAGCTCGTACGCGGTGATCTCGACATCGGGCCCGTCACCCTCGTCGAGTACCTGCGCAACGCCGACGATCTGGTCGCCTTCCCGGACATCGCCGTCGGCTGCGACGGCCCGGTGATGTCCTGCGTCATCGTCTCCCAAGTCCCCCTGGACCGGCTGGACGGCGCCAAGGTCGCCCTCGGCTCGACCTCCCGCACGTCGGTCCGCCTCGCCCAGCTGCTCCTCGCCGAGCGCTACGGCGTCCAGCCCGACTACTACACCTGCCCGCCCGACCTCGGCCTGATGATGCAGGAGGCGGACGCCGCCGTCCTCATCGGCGACGCCGCCCTGCGCGCCAACCTCCACTACGGCCCCAAGCTCGGTCTGGACGTCCACGACCTCGGGGCCCTGTGGAAGGAGTGGACCGGACTGCCGTTCGTCTTCGCGGTCTGGGCGGCCCGGCGCGACTACCTGGAGCGCGAGCCCGTCCTCACCCGCCAGGTCCACGAGGCCTTCCTCGACTCCCGCAACCTCTCCCTGGAAGAGGTCGGCAAGGTGGCCGAGCAGGCCGCCCGCTGGGAGGCGTTCGACGAGGCCACGCTGGAGCAGTACTTCACCACCCTGGACTTCAGCTTCGGCGGCCCGCAGCTCGCGGCCGTCGCCGAGTTCGCCCGCCGCGTCGGGCCGACCACCGGCTTTCCGGCGGACGTGAAGGTGGAGCTGCTGCGGCCGTAGCCCCGCCTCACTACGCTGCTGCACGGCAGGCGTAGGGGGAGAGCGCGGTGGGGGGAGCGGACGCCATGCAGCCGCTGGAAGTCGACGAGCCGGCCACCGTAGGGCCGTACCGGCTGCTGGGCCGGCTCGGCTCGGGTGGCATGGGCCGGGTCTACCTCGGCCGCAGCACGGGCGGCCGGACCGTCGCCGTGAAGATCGTGCACCCGCACTTCGCGCTGGACGAGGAGTTCCGCGCCCGTTTCCGGCGCGAGGTGGCCGCCGCCCGCCGGGTCGGCGGCGCCTGGACGGCACCCGTCCTGGACGCGGACCCCGACGCCCCCGTGCCCTGGGTCGCCACCGCCTACGCGGCCGGCCCCTCCCTCGCGGCGGCCGTCACCGACGGCGGCCCCCTGCCCGCGCACACCGTACGGGCCCTGGGCGCGGGCCTCGCCGAGGCGCTGACGGCCGTCCACGAACTCGGCCTCGTCCACCGGGACGTGAAGCCGTCCAACGTCCTGCTCACCCTGGACGGGCCGCTGCTGATCGACTTCGGCATCGCGCGGGCCACGGACGGCACGGCGTCCCTGACGTCCACCGGCGTGTCGATCGGCTCGCCGGGCTACATGGCACCCGAGCAGATCCTCGGCACGGGGGCCACGGGCGCCGCCGACCTGTTCTCCCTCGGAGCCGTCCTCGTCCACGCGGCCACCGGCCAGGCGCCCTTCCGCGGCGACTCCTCGGCCGCGCTGCTCTACAAGGTCGTCCACGAGGAGCCCGAACTCGGCGCCCTCACCGGCGAGCTGCGGGAGCTGGCCGCGGCCTGCCTGGCCAAGGACCCCGCCGCCCGCCCCACCCCCGCCGAACTGAGCCGACGGCTCGCCCCCGAGGGCGCCACCCGCCTGGTCGCGGGCGGCTGGCTGCCGGGCCCCCTGGTGGAACAGGTCAGCCGCGACGCCGTACGGCTCCTCAACCTGGACACGGGCGAGACGGCACCCTCGGGCCCGGTGGCGTTCAGCAGCCCTTCGGTGGGCGGGCCGACGGAAACGGCCGAACCACGGGCGACCGACGGCACGGCAACCGAAGGCACGGGGACGTTCGGGCCCGCGCCCGTGATGAACCGGGGGACGGAGACGGCCGGGGAACCGGCCGGCGGGGCGACCGCCGTGCCGGAGCCGCGGGACGTGCCGCCGCCCGGCCGGGTCTCCGTCAGCGTGGCCGCGGCCTCCGCTCCCGGCGAGGGCGGCCGGGGGCGCCGGGTGAGCTGCACGGTCGTGCTGGCGGTCGCCGGCGCGCTCGCCGCGGTCTCCGTGGGGCTCGGCGTCCTGGTGCGGCCCTGGTTCGACGAAGGCGCCAGGGACAACGGCGCGGGCAGTGGCAACGCCTACTCCCCGGCACCGAGCGCGACCGCCGGCAGCCCCGCCCCGGACGACCCGGCCGCGGGCGACCCCAGCGCGGGCGATTCCGGCACGAGCAGTCCCGGCACCGGCAGTCCCGGCACGGGCAGTTCCCCCGGTGGCACTCCCACCGCCGGCGACCAGCCCGGTGTACTCCCGGCCCGCTACCTCGGGACCTGGGAGGGCGAGGCCACCGGTCTCGGCGGTCACCTGCCCATGGGCACCTTCCGCGTCACCGTCCACCAGGCGGCCGTGGGCGAGGAGCTGGGGCGGCTCACCCAGACCGACGGGATCGGCGGCGTCTGCACCGACATCCTCACCCTGAAGAAGGTCACCGGGACACGGATCCTCGCGACCTCGGCCGGCGCCGCCGGCAACCACGCCGGCTGCAACCCCGCACCGCACCAGATCGAGTTGACGCCGACCGGTGACGATCTGACGTACACGTCGGACAGTTCGGAAGAAGGCCACCCGACTTCGCGGATGTCAAGGGTCCGTTAGCCCGCTCCGCCCCGCCCCTGTGGCCCCACCGGCCCCCGCCCTCACTACTGTGTCCGCGTTGGCGAACGCCGGCAACACGCGCATCGTCACGCCGAGCGCGCAGCACGCAACGGGGAAGGACGGGAAGAGCCCGCCATGGAGACACTTCAGCCGGACGATCCACGGGAGTTGGGCAGCTACCGCATGCTGCGCAGACTCGGAGCCGGCGGCATGGGCCGGGTGTACCTGGCCCGTTCCCCCGGCGGCCGTACCGTCGCGGTCAAGGTCGTACGCCCCGACCTCGCCGCCGACGCCGGTTTCCGCGAGCGCTTCCGGCACGAGGCCGAGATCGCCCAGGCCGTCTCCGGCCGGTACACCGCCGCGGTCGTGGACGCCGACCCCGAGGCGCCGCTGCCCTGGCTGGCCACCTCGTACGTGCTCGGCCCGGACCTCACCGAGGTCGTCGCCGCGCACGGCCCGCTGCCCGAACACACCGTGCGCGCCCTCGGCGCCGGACTCGCCGCCGCCCTCCAGGAGATCCACGGGGCCGGCCTCGTCCACCGCGACCTCAAGCCCTCGAACGTCCTGCTCGCCGCCGCCGGCCCCCGCGTCATCGACTTCGGCATCGCGCGGGCGGTGGACGGCGCGCGCATGACCCAGACCGGGGTCGTGGTCGGCTCCCCCGGCTACATGCCCCCGGAGCAGGCGACGGGCAAGGACGTCGGCCCGGCCGGCGACGTCTTCTCCCTCGGCGCCGTCCTCGCCTTCGCGGCCACCGGGCGCAGCGCCTTCGGCGACGGGGCCGCCTCGCACGCCGCGCTGCTCTACCAGGTGGTGCACGGCGAACCCGAGCTGACGGGCATACCGCGCTCGCTCCTGGGCCTGGTCCGGGCCTGTCTGCTCAAGGACCCGGCGGACCGGCCCGCTCCGGCCGAGATCGCGGCCGCGCTCGCCCCGCAGGGCGTCGAAGGTGTCCTGCGCGACTGGCTGCCGTCCGCCGTCGCCTCCACGATCGCCACGCACGCGGCCGGGATCCTGGACCTGGAGGCCCCGGAGATCCAGCCGCCGACGGTGGGTGCGGGTGCGGGCGTGGGTGCCGGTGCCGGGGTCAATGCCGGTACGGGTGCCGGTGGGTTCGGCCCGGCGCCGACGATGGTGGACCGGGCGGGGGCACCGGCGGGCGGCACCGCCGTACCCGGCACCGCGGTACCCGGCACCGTGCGGCTCGGTGGCCCCGGCTCCCCCGCCGCGCCCCCCACCCGCCGCCGTGCCCTGTCCTTGGCCCTCGGCGGGGCCGCCGCCGTCGCGGCCGTCGGCGGGGGCACCGCCTGGTGGTTCGGCCGGGACACCCGGACCGACGTCACCGGCACCGGAGGCAGGCGCGGCGTCTCGGGGGAGCCCGCCGCCGAACACTTCACCACCCCGCCCGCCGGAGTCGCCCCGCAGCCGCTGTGGCACCGGTCGCTCGCCGAGGACACCACCAGCGCCGCCGTACCGCTGCTCGTTCGCGACGGCCTGCTGCTGATCAGCGGCGACCCCCTGGTGGCGTACGACGTGCGGACCGGCAAGCCCCGCTGGTCCAAGCCGGACCTCGTCGTCCCCGGCTCCCAACTGCTCCACCGCGACGGCCGGATGTACCTGCCGGACGGCGAGTACGACGGCGTCGTCATCGCCCGCGATGCGGCCACCGGCGACGAGGTGTGGCGCACCCGGCTCGGCAAGCGCATCGACGTCGAGGACACCATCGCCATCGACGACCAGCACCTCTACGTCACGGCGAGCGACTTCAGCGAGTCCAAGAGCGCCACCGAGTACCGCACGGCGGTCGCCGCGATCAGCCTCGCCACCCGCAAGACCGTGTGGATCCAGCGGCGCGACTGGGGCACCGACGACTACGACGTCGAGGGATCCGTCTCCGGCACGTACCTGGTCTACGCCGACTCCAAGTACAACCTCACCGTCCGCGACACCGCCACCGGCGCCCAGCTGTGGACGAAGAAGGTCGGCGACGACTGGTTCTGGCGGCCCACCGCCTCCGACGGCCTGGTCTTCCTGCCGGGCGAGAAGCTCACCGCCGTGGACGTGAAGACCGGCGCCACCCGCTGGACCCTGTCCCCCAACGGCCGCCGCGGCTTCCACACCCCCACCGTCATCGACGGCGTCCTCTACGTCGCCGACCACGACCGCGGCGTCTGGGCCGTCGACGTCCGCACCGGCAAGCGGATCTGGCTGTGCGAGGACAACGACCGTGGCGCGCCCGAGGTGTTCCTGAAGTCCGGCACCACCCTGTACTGCGGCGCCCAGGCCGTCGGCGGCGGCATCGTCGCGCTGGACGCCAAGACCGGCCGCAAGCGCTGGAGCTGGACCGACAACAAGGACACCGGCGACCAGTGGCAGATCGCCCTCTCCGGCAGCCGGCTGCTCATGGCCAACGGCGAGGACGTCTACGCGATGCCGGCCGTCTGAACCGGGTAGGGACCCTGGACGGACAGGTGAGGTGACGGGGGCGAGGGTCGTGTTCGGGTTCGTGACGGGGGTGGGGAACGTGGGGGCGGTGACCACGGGGGTGCTGGTGCTCGGTGCCGTGGTGTGGGGCGGCGCGGCGGGCGCGCTGCTGCCCCGCGCCGCCTACCGCTTCGCCGCCCCGTCCGGCGAACCCTGGCACGACCACTGCCCCGCCGGCCATCCGGTCCGGGGGTGGCTGGGCGGGGCGCGGTGCGGGGAGTGCGCGGGCGGCGGGGCGTACACCTCGTCCCGCACCCCTTCCCGCACCCCTGCGCACCCCCTCGGTCCGGCAGTCGGACCCGATCCGGCCCCTCGGCCGTCCTACGCCCCCTCACGTGTCCTTCTCGCCGCCGTCACCGCCCTCGTCTGCGCCGCCCTCGCCGCCGCCACCGGCACCCGGCCGGAGCTGGCGGTCTGGCTGCTGCTCGCGCCCGTCGGCGTCCTCCTCGCCGCCGTGGACTTCCGGGTGCGGCGGCTGCCCGACCCGCTGACCCTCCCGCTCGCCGCCACCGCCCTCGCCCTGCTCGGACTCACCGCCCTGCTCCCCGAACACGCCGGCCACTGGCGCACCGCCCTCTACGGCACCCTCGCCCTCGGCGCCGGCTACTACGTGCTGTACCGCATCAACCCGGGCGGCATGGGTTTCGGCGACGTGAAACTGGCTCTGGGCGCGGGCGCCGTACTCGGCTGGTACGGCTGGCCCACCGTGCTGCTCGGCACCTTCGCCGGATTCCTGCTCGGCGCGCTCTACGGCGGCGCGCTCGTCCTGGTCCGGCGGGCGAACCGGAAGACGGCCGTGCCCTTCGGCCCGTTCCTCCTCGCCGGCACCCTCACCGGCCTGCTGATCGGTGCGTACGCGGCCTGACGTCTTTGGCCCGAATCGGCTGGCGTAGGCTGGTTCGGTCTGCCCCCACCGCTTGACGAAAGGGACGCCCGGTGACCGAGAAGGCCGACCTCCAGTCCGTGCTCGACCGAGCCGCGGCGGGCGGACGCATCACGCCCGAGGAGGCGCTCGACCTCTACCGTGACGCGCCCCTGCACGCCTTGGGCGCCGCCGCCGACGCCGTACGCCGCCGCATGTACGCGGGCACCGAGCACATCGCCACGTACATCATCGAGCGGAACATCAACTACACGAACGTGTGCGTCACGGCGTGCAAGTTCTGCGCCTTCTACGCGGCCCCCAAGGACAAGGACAAGGGCTGGACCCGCGACCTCGACGACATCCTGCGCCGCTGCGCGGAGACCGTCGAGCTGGGCGGCACCCAGATCATGTTCCAGGGCGGCCACCACCCCGACTACGGCGTCGAGTACTACGAGAAGCACTTCAAGGCCATCAAGGACGCCTTCCCGCAGCTGGTGATCCACTCGCTCGGCGCGTCCGAGGTCGAGCACATGGCCCGGATCAGCGGTGTATCGGTGGAAGAGGCCATCACCCGGATCCACGAGGCCGGCCTGGACTCCTTCGCGGGCGCCGGCGCGGAACTCCTGCCCGAGCGGCCCCGCAAGGCCATCGCCCCGCTGAAGGAGAGCGGCGAGCGCTGGCTGGAGATCATGGAGACCGCGCACCGGCTGGGTGTCGAGTCCACCTCCACCATGCTGATGGGCACCGGCGAGACCAACGCCGAGCGGATCGAGCACCTGCGGATGATCCGGGACGTGCAGGACCGTACGGGCGGCTTCCGCGCCTTCATCCCGTACACCTACCAGCCCGAGAACAACCATCTGAAGGGCCGCACCCAGGCCACCCTCTTCGAGTACCTGCGGATGATCGCGATCGCCCGCGTCTTCCTGGACAACGTCCGGCACATCCAGGGCTCCTGGCTCACCACCGGCAAGGAGATCGGCCAGCTGTCCCTGCACTACGGCGCGGACGACCTCGGCTCGATCATGCTGGAGGAGAACGTGGTCTCCTCGGCCGGTGCCAGGCACCGCTCCAACCGCCAGGAGATCATCGACCTGATCCGCAAGGCGGACCGTGTCCCGGCGCAGCGCTCGACGACGTACGAGCACCTCGTCGTCCACGACGACCCGGCGAACGACCCCGCCGACGACCGCGTGGCCTCCCACATCTCCTCCACGGCCATCGAGGGCGGCACCGCCCACCCCGAGCTGAAGCTGCTCACGTCCAACTAGGGCCGCCGTGCTGACGATCCACGCCGCCCCGCTGGTCCTGCCGGTGGGTGCGGCACCCGTCGTGGACGGAGCCGTCGTGGTGGACGGCGACCGGATCACGGCCGTCGGTCCGTACGCCGAGGCGGCGGCCGTGGCCCCGGGCGCCCGGGTGCGGCGCTGGCCGGGCGTGCTCACACCGGGCCTGCGGCAGTGGCACCCGCTGTGGCTGCTGCGTCAGTGCTACCACCCCGACCCGCGCGAGGCCGGTGAACTGGGGGAGTTGCCCCTGTACGGGGAACGGCTGGCCGCCCTGGGCGACCTCGGCGAGACCCGCTGGGCGGGCAGCGTACGGCGCGGTGTGCAGCGGATGCTGCGGTACGGCACGACGGCGGTCGCCTCCCCCGGAGCCCGCTTCCGCGATCCCCTCGTGGCCACGGCCGTCGCCCGGTCCGGTCTGACCGTCGTGGGTGTCGCGGGCGCCCCCGGCGGCATGCTGCTCGGCGAGCGGCCGGACCTCGACCCGTTCGCCGAGGGGTACGACCTGCCCGGCACGGTCCACGGCCCCCTCACCGTCGGCGGCCGGGCCGACCTGGCGGTGTTCGACGTGCCCGACGAGGCGGCCCTGACGGAGCGCGGCGCGGCGACCTGCGTGGCGACCGTGCTGGCCGGCCGCCTGGTGTACCGGAGCCGCTGAGCACACGCACCGGAACCACCTGCGGGCCGTCCTGCGGAGCTGTTCCGGGGGCTGTCCTCAGAGCTGTCCTGCGGGTCGTCCTGTGAGCTGTCCTGCGGGTCCTGCGGGTCGTCCTGCGGGTCCTGCGAGCTGTCCTGCGGGTCGTCCTGCGAGCTGTTCCGAGGGCTGTCCTGCGGAGCCGTTCCGCGGGTCTATTCCGAGAACGCCCTCGCGAACGCTCCGTCCTTCTGCGCCACCCCGCTGCAATCGGTCGACGCGTCCTCCACGGAGGAACCCTCCGCACACGCCCGGTCCCGGAACGCCGACCACATCGACACCCAGGCGATCTCCTTCTCCTCCGCGAACGCCCGCACCCGCGCGGCGTCGGAGAGCGTGAACGTCTCCCCGGCCACGTCGTTGACGCCGATCATCGAGGTGAGCGCCATCCCCTGCCAGGCTCCCTCGTCCGACAGCGCGAACACCTTCTTCAGCTGGGTGTGCGCGGCCTCGGCGGAGGTCACGGCGTAGTCGCCCATGTCCCCGTCGTACGACTCGCCGTAGTTCATGGTCATCAGATCGACCGTGGAGACCTGCACGTCGTACGTGTTCGCGGACTCCAGCAGCGCGAGACCGTCCGCATCGAGGCCCGACGGCATCACCGGGAGCGTGAACGTCACCTCCAGAGCGGGGCGTTCCTTCTGCAATCGGGCAAGCGCCTGCGAACGCAGGGCGACGGAGGCGGAGTCGGTCAGTTCGTCGCCCTCGATGTCGAAGTCCGCCTGGCTGGAGCCGGCCGCGTCCAGCGCCGCGGCGTAGGCGGCGGCGAGTTCCGTGACGCTGTCACAGGCGGCGGCGAGTTCTTTGCCGGAAGCGCCGCCGAAGGATACGCGGACGGTGGCGCCGTCCTTCTTCAGCGCGGATATCCGGGACTTCACGGCGGAGTCGGCGACCGCCTCGGTGCCGTTCCACTTCGGGACGCAGTCGCTGCCGCCGGAGATCACGAAGGCGAGGTTGTACGTCGTCGGGGAACCGGCGGCGTCGGTGCCGGCGGCCTCCGTGGCGCTGACGTAGGGGGCGTAGGCGAGGGAGTGGGCGGGGGACGGGGCGGGGGAGCGGGCGGGGGCACGGGCCGTGCTCTCGGCCGCCGTGGAGCAACCGGTCACCGCGAGCGCGAGCGCGCAGGTGAACCCGGCGACTGGTCTCAGTGGACTCCTCATGAGGGGAAATCTCTCACACGCCGGCATGGGCATCCTCGGGTCCCTCAGGAAAACAACAGCCGGAACGCGCTTTCATGGGCGGCTCACAAGAATATCCGGCGGCTCATAAGAATCCCGGGAAAGGGGCACATAAAGGCTCTCCAACATTCGAGGAATGCAATCCGAACCCGCCAGCGAAATGCGCGCCGACGGGCGCGGTAGCCACCGCAAACATGGCAACGGGTCCACCGAGGGACCCGTGTTCGTGGACACCACCGGACGCCGCTCGAAGGTGCTGCGCCGCGTCGGCCTGCTCGTCGGCGCCGGCTGCCTCACCTACGCGGGCGTGCTCGCCGCCGCCTTCATGGGCTGGGGCACCTTCCTCGAACCGTCCGCCCTGCTGCCCTTCGGCAACGCCGACGGCGGCCGGGCTCCCGGCGGGATACGGCCGCAGGGCGGCATCGGGCGTCAGGCGGAGCTGCCGACGGGCGTCCCCTCGGTGCTGCCGTCCGCCACCGGCACACCGTCCGCCACCGGCACACCGTCCGCCACCGGCACACCGTCCGCCACCGGCACACCGTCCGCCACCGGCACACCGTCCGCACCGGCACACCGTCCGACCCGGCCTCCGCTGCCGCCCCTTCCTCGGCCATGATCTCGACCGCCGCCGCGTGCGGGTGGGTGGAGGACGGCGCGGCGCGCAGGAAGCCGAGGCTCCTGCCGTGAGAGGGGGCTGCAAGAATGGGCGGGTGACCCGCGCTTCCCTGAACAAGCAGCCGCACGAAGTCGCCTCGATGTTCGACGACGTGGCGGAACGGTACGACCTGACCAACGACGTGCTGTCGCTCGGCCAGGACCGGCGCTGGCGCAAGGAGGTGGCGAAGGCGGTCGACGCGCGCCCGGCGCAGAAGGTCCTGGACCTCGCCGCCGGCACGGCCACCTCCTCGCTGCCCTTCGCGCAGACGGGCGCGTACGTCGTCCCCTGCGACTTCTCCCTGGGGATGCTCCAGGTCGGCAAGAAGAAGCACACCTGGCTGCCGTTCACGGCGGGCGACGCGACGCGGCTGCCCTTCAAGGACGACACCTTCGACGCGGTGACGATCTCCTTCGGGCTGCGCAACGTCCAGGACACGGACGCCGCCCTGCGCGAGATGTACCGGGTCACCCGGCCCGGCGGGCGCGTGGTGATCTGCGAGTTCTCCCACCCGACCTGGGCGCCGTTCCGCACCGTCTACACCGAGTACCTGATGCGGGCACTGCCGCCGGTCGCGCGCGCGGTGTCCTCGAACCCGGACGCGTACGTCTACCTCGCCGAGTCCATCCGCTCCTGGCCCGACCAGCCCGCCCTCGCCGAACGGCTGCGCAAGGCGGGCTGGTCGAAGGTGGCGTGGCGCAACCTCACCGGCGGTGTGGTCGCCCTGCACCGGGGCTTCAAGGAGAGCTGAATCCGGCCACCGCGTACGGATCGCCGGGTTGGTCCAGCTCCCGTTGGAGTCCTCCTCCGTGCGGCCCCGGAACGCGCGGTTCCCGCACGCCTCCGCCGCCCTCGCCCTCCCCGAAGTCGAACCACACGTACACCATCGAGTCCCGCGGCACCTCGGCCCCGGGCTGCGGATACTGGCGTACGACGTAGTCGACGACGGCGAGGTGGAACTCCGGGCGGTCCGGCGCGTTGAGGAACAGCCCCCGCGCCCGGGCCGTTTCGCGCGCGTCCACGGCCATCAGACCGACCAGCCGTGGGACGCACACTTCGGGTGTTTTGGGTGTTATACGCACAGATGTCACCCCCAGCGGTACTGGCAGGGTAACTCTCGCCCGGTCCACCCGGAAGGCGTCGGTGTCTTTCCGTAACAGAAGACTACCGAGAGTGATGGAGGGTGAGTCGGAAGCAGAGCGCCGGCTCGTCCAGCGTGGGATGCGCGTACGTCTCCGCCCGCTCCATGCCGAGCCGGCGGGTCACCGCGATCGACCGCTCGTTGCCCGGCCGGACCATCGCCACCACCCCCGGCACCCCGGCCGTCCGCAGCCGCCTGACGGTCTCCCGCGCCGCCGCCGTGACGTACCCCTTGCCCCAGTGCGCCCGCCCCAGCCGCCAGCCGATCTCCGTCTCGCCGACGGGGCCCCAGTCCGGCGGCCACGGCTGGGCGCCGGTGAAGCCGATGACCTCTCCGGACGCGTCCAGCACCGTCCACAGACAGAAGCCGTGCTCCGCGTCGTGCCGCCGCTGGCGCGCGGTGAGTTCCTCGTAGACCGACAGCTCCGCCGGCCGGCCGCCGTGGAACTCCATGACCTCCGGGTCGGCGAAGATCCGGTGCCAGGCGACCGCGTCCTCGTGCGTGGGGACGCGCAGTCGTACCGCGGGGAGAGGTCGGTTCACAAGTCAGCCCTTCGACCGGGTGATCAATTCTGCTGAATAGACTGCCCATGTCCAGTGCCGGTCGGCACGCAGATTTCTAACCTTGGGGAGATCCCGCCGTGACCGAGCCCCTCTCCGACCACACCGCCGACGTGATCGTCGTGGGCGCGGGGCCAGCCGGCTCCACGACCGCGTACCACCTCGCCAAGGCCGGCCTCGACGTCCTGCTCCTGGAGAAGACCGAGTTCCCGCGCGAGAAGGTCTGCGGCGACGGACTCACCCCGCGCGCGGTCAAGCAGCTCGTCGCCATGGGGATCGACATCTCCGAGGAGGCCGGCTGGCTGCGCAACAAGGGCCTGCGCATCATCGGCGGCGGCTCCCGCCTCCAGCTGGACTGGCCGGACCTCGCCGCCTACCCGAACTACGGACTGGTCCGCAAGCGCGACGACTTCGACGAGCAGCTCGCCCGCAACGCCCAGAAGGCCGGCGCCCGCCTCCACGAGCGCTGCAACGTCTCCGGTGCGGTCGTCGACGACCGCACCGGCCGCATCACCGGCGTCACCGCCAAGCTCGGCGAGGAGAAGCGCGAGGTCACCTTCCACGCGCCGCTCGTCGTCGCCGCCGACGGCAACTCCACCCGGCTGTCCCTCGCCATGGGCCTGCACCGCCGCGAGGACCGCCCCATGGGCGTGGCGGTGCGCACCTACTTCACCTCCCCGCGCCACGACGACGACTACCTGGAGTCCTGGCTGGAACTGTGGGACCGCCGCGGCCCCCAGGACCGCCTGCTGCCCGGCTACGGCTGGATCTTCGGCATGGGCGACGGCACCTCCAACGTCGGCCTCGGCGTCCTCAACACCTCCGCCTCCTTCAAGGAGCTGGACTGGCGCGAGGTCCTCAAGGCCTGGTGCGCCTCCATGCCCGAGGACTGGGGCTACACCCCGGAGAACATGACCGGCCCGATCCGCGGCGCCGCCCTCCCCATGGCCTTCAACCGCCAGCCGCACTACACGCGCGGGCTGCTGCTCGTCGGCGACGCCGGCGGCCTGGTGAACCCCTTCAACGGCGAGGGCATCGCCTACGCCATGGAGTCCGGCCAGATCGCCGCCGACGTCATCGTGCAGGCCCACGCGCGCGCGACGCCCGCCCAGCGCGAGATCGCCCTCCAGCGCTACCCGCGCGTCCTCAAGGACACCTACGGCGGCTACTACACGCTCGGCCGCGCCTTCGTGAAGCTCATCGGCAACCCGAAGGTCATGCAGATCGCCACCCAGCGCGGCCTGACCCACCCGATGCTGATGAAGTTCACCCTGAAGCTCCTCGCGAACCTCACCGACCCCACGGGCGGTGACGCGATGGACCGCATCATCAACGGCCTGAGCAAGGTCGCCCCGAAGGCGTGACGGGCGCCGCGGGCCCGGCTAGGCGCTGAACGCGGCTGCCTGGGCGGCCCGGCGGGCGTGCACCTCGTCCCGCCGGTCCGCCATCTGCCGCAGCGCGTCCCTCTTGTCCCGTTTCGAGAGCCGGTCCAGATAGACGTACCCCTGGGTGTGGTCGGTCTCGTGGGCGAGGCACCGCGCGAAGTATCCGGTGCCCTCGACGACGACGGCGTTGCCGTCCCTGTCCTGCCCGCGCACGACGGCCCGGTCCGGCCGCGGCACGGCCATCACGGCACCGGGAACCGACAGGCAGCCCTCGCCCTCGTCCAGCAGTCGTCGCCCGCTCGTGGGCGTTTCGAGCACCGGATTGACGATGTGTCCGACATGCCGGACTCCGTCGTCATCGGGGCAGTCATACACGAAAAGCCGTAGATCGACCCCGATCTGATTCGCCGCCAGTCCCGCCCCGTCGGCGACGTACATGGTCCGGAACATGTCGTCCACGAGCGCGGCGAGGTCGGGCCCGAACTCCGTGACGTCCCGGCACGGCTTGTGCAGCACCTCCTCGCCGACCTCGGTGATGCGGCGCACCGCCCCCCGCCCGGCCTCGGGGGCGTAGCGGGGGAACCGGTCGACGGGACTGCCCTGCACGAACACGCTTGGCATCGCGCTGTCTCCTTCGCTCGCTGACGGACCGCCGTCCGGCGGCCCGAGCCCGAGCATGCCAGGGAGGACACCGCGCACGCGGGGGAAGGCGCCGGACGCCCCCCGGGTACGACGCAAGGGCCGCTGCCCCCGAGCGGCTGCGGCCCTACGCGTGCGAGAGGTGCGGGATGCGCTCAGAGCACCCGCACGGCGCCGGTGGGCGGGTCGTACGACAGCGAGCGCTCCACGACGCCCGTGGAGGGGTTCTGCGCGCCGACGAACATGCCGTCGCCGACGTACACCGCCACGTGGTACGCGCTGCCCGCGCTGCCCCAGTACAGGATGTCGCCCGGCTGGAGGTTGCTCAGCGAGACCTGGGTGCCGGCGGTGGACTGGTCCTGGGAGACGCGCGGCAGGCTGATGCCGACCTGCTTGAAGGCCGTCTGCACCAGGCCGGAGCAGTCGTAGGCCGAGGGGCCGGTGGCGCCGGAGACGTACGCCTTGCCGACCTGCGCCTTGACGAAGCTGATGACCGCGGCGGCCGAACCGGTCGCCGTGGAGGAGCCGGTCGAGGTCGAGGTGGACGTGGAGGTGGAGCCGGAGTCGGTGCTCGCCTTGGTGGAGAGCGTGGTCCGCTCCGCGTTGCGCGTGGCGCGGGCGGCGGCCTCCTTGCGGGCCTCTTCCTCGGCCTTCTTCTTGGCCTCCGCCGCCTTGTGCTTGGCCTCGGCGAGGTCCGCCTTGGCCTGCTTCGCGGCCTTTGCGGCAGCCGCGTCACGCTCGGCCTGCAGCTGGTAGTTCGCGGCCGCCTGCTCGGTGGCGTCGGCGGACTGGGTCGCCTGAGCGGCCAGGTCGGCCGTCAGCGTGGGCAGTTCGAGGGTCTGCGTCACCGGCTCGGCCGCGTTCGCCGAGCCGGACGCCCCGGCGACTGCCAGGGTGCCGAGGACGCCACTGGCAACTCCGGCCCGCACGGCGAGGGTCGACGCGCTGCGGCGGGGCTTCCGGTGGCTGCGTATGTGAGCGGTGTGGGACATGGGAACAACCGGTACCAGGGGCTCCTTCATATCTACAAGAAACGTGTGCTGCGCCACAGTTGTTCAATCGAGACCCGGAAACACGGGCGTGTCGCTCTTTATTGACGCCGTAACGGACATTGCGGACGCACGTGATCAAGCCCTTGATCACGGTCTTTGATCATTACGTCCGAATTGCCCCGCACCTACCACTGGTTGGCATGGTTGGCCAAGCCCGGTTCTCATGGGCCTCTCATGGATGTGGCGGAGGTCACGGAACGGTTACCGGAACCCAGGCGTCCGGCATGTGCGCAGCTCGTGAACGCGTGCACGCGCCCCGGCGTCCGTCCACATCCCGCCCGGGCCTCCCCCTGATGTGTGAACGCGACCCACTATCAGCCTCTTGCGTCCAGCGCCAATTTGCATGCAACGGAACTCTCTTGATATGGAGACGCCCCGCCTGGCCTGGGGTGACAGGCGAGAATGTCACTTCTGGTGATCAAGTGAACGCTTCTAGTATGAAGATCACCCATCATCCGACTTCATGATCCTTCGTCAGGTGGTGGAGATCACAAAGCTTGTGTAATACCCCGTGTCGCAGATCACAGAGCGGCGGGCATAAGATGCGAGGCAGTTGGGCTTGTGACCTGCTTCACATGTTCTCGATCTTCGCCCGGGACGAGCGGGGCTCGTGGGACCGGTGAGGCGGATGTGAGCCCAGTGCAACCGCCACCAGTCAGTGCCGACTGAGAGGAGCGAGGAGCGGTGAACGCGTATGCGCCCATCCTCGTACTGGGAGCCCTCGGGGCAGGCTTTGCGATCTTCTCCGTGGTCATGGCCACGCTGATCGGTCCGAAGCGGTACAACCGCGCCAAGCTCGAAGCCTACGAGTGCGGCATCGAGCCGACCCCCACGCCGGCCGGCGGCGGGCGTTTCCCCATCAAGTACTACCTGACGGCGATGCTCTTCATCGTCTTCGACATCGAGATCGTCTTCCTCTACCCCTGGGCCGTCACCTTCGACGCCCTGGGGATCTTCGGGCTCGTGGAGATGCTGCTCTTCGTGCTCACCGTCTTCGTCGCGTACGCGTACGTATGGCGGCGCGGCGGCCTGGAATGGGACTGAGGGGCCTTTAACGACATGGGACTCGAAGAAAAGCTGCCGAGCGGTTTCCTGCTGACCACCGTCGAGCAGGCCGCGGGCTGGGTGCGCAAGGCGTCCGTCTTCCCGGCCACCTTCGGCCTGGCCTGCTGTGCCATCGAGATGATGACCACCGGCGCCGGCCGCTACGACCTCGCCCGCTTCGGCATGGAGGTCTTCCGCGGTTCGCCGCGCCAGGCGGACCTGATGATCGTCGCCGGCCGGGTCAGCCAGAAGATGGCGCCCGTCCTGAGGCAGGTCTACGACCAGATGCCCAACCCGAAATGGGTGATCTCCATGGGCGTCTGCGCCTCCTCCGGCGGCATGTTCAACAACTACGCGATCGTCCAGGGCGTCGACCACATCGTCCCGGTCGACATCTATCTGCCCGGCTGCCCGCCCCGCCCCGAGATGCTGATGGACGCGATCCTCAAGCTCCACCAGAAGATCCAGTCCTCCAAGCTCGGCGTCAACGCGGAGGAAGCGGCCCGCGAGGCGGAGGAAGCGGCGCTCAAGGCGCTGCCCACGATCGAGATGAAGGGGCTGCTGCGGTGAGCGACGCGAACGGCACCCACGGCGGCGACGGGTCCGCGAACGGGGTGAACCCCGAGAAGGACCTCTCCGCCTCCAACCTCCCCGGCCAGCGCGGCCAGGGCGGCGAGGAGATCCGCGTCCAGCGCGGCATGTTCGGCGCCCAGAACGGCGGCGACACCTCCGGCTACGGCGGCCTCGTCCGCTCGGTCCGGCTCCCGGGACCGGCGAGCCGCCCCTACGGCGGCTGGTTCGACGAGGTCGCCGACGAACTCGAAGGCGCTCTGGAGGAACAGGGACTCCTCCCCGGCAACGCCATCGAGAAGACGGTCGTCGACCGTGACGAGCTGACCTTCCACATCGAACGCGCGTACCTGCTCCGCGTCGCCCGCACCCTGCGCGACGACCCGGCGCTGCGCTTCGAGCTGTGCACCGGCGTCAGCGGCGTCCACTACCCGCACGACAAGGGCCGCGAGCTGCACGCCGTCTACCACCTGCGCTCGATCACCCACAACCGGCTGATCCGCCTCGAAGTCAGCGCCCCCGACGGCGACCCCCGCATCCCGTCGCTGGTCTCCGTCTATCCGACCAACGACTGGCACGAGCGCGAGACCTACGACTTCTTCGGAATCGTCTTCGACGGCCACCCGGCCCTGACGCGGATCATGATGCCGGACGACTGGCAGGGCCACCCGCAGCGCAAGGACTACCCCCTCGGCGGCATCGCCGTCGAGTACAAGGGCGCCCAGATCCCGGCTCCGGACCAGCGGAGGTCGTACTCGTGAGCACGCAGTCAGCATCCGCCGCGTCGGCCGCGTCCGCGCGCGAGACCACCGAGGGCACCGTATATACGGTCACCGGTGGCGACTGGGACGAGGTCGTCCAGTCCGCGGCCCGCGCCGACGACGAACGCATCGTCGTCAACATGGGTCCCCAGCATCCGTCCACCCACGGAGTGCTCCGCCTGATCCTGGAGATCGAGGGCGAGACGGTCACCGAGGCCCGCTGCGGCATCGGATACCTCCACACCGGCATCGAGAAGAACCTCGAATACCGCACGTGGACGCAGGGCACCACCTTCGTCACGCGCATGGACTACCTGACGTCCTTCTTCAACGAGACCGCCTACTGTCTCGCCGTCGAGAAGCTCCTCGGCATCGAGGACCAGATCACCGACCGCGCCAAGATCATCCGAGTGCTCCTGATGGAGCTGAACCGGATGTCCTCCCACCTGGTGTGCATCGCCACCGGCGGCATGGAGCTGGGCGCCACCACGATCATGATCTACGGATTCCGTGATCGTGAAATGATTCTCGACCTCTACGAGCTGATCACCGGCCTGCGCATGAACCACGCGTACATCCGGCCCGGCGGACTCGCCCAGGACCTGCCCCCCGGCGCGGTGGACCAGATCCGCGAGTTCGTGAAGAAGATGAGGAAGAACCTCCCGGAGTACGACAAGCTCGCCACCGGGAACCCCATCTTCAAGGCCCGCATGCAGGACATCGGCTACCTCGACCTGGCCGGCTGCATGGCCCTCGGCGCGACCGGCCCGATCCTGCGCTCCGCCGGCCTGCCGCACGACCTGCGCAAGACACAGCCGTACTGCGACTACGAGACGTACGACTTCGACGTCCCGACCGCCGACACCTGCGACGCCTACGGCCGCTTCCTCGTCCGCCTGGAGGAGATGCGCCAGTCCCTGCGGATCATCGAGCAGTGCCTGGACCGGCTCCAGCCCGGCCCGGTCATGGTCGCCGACAAGAAGATCGCCTGGCCCGCCCAGCTCGCCCTGGGACCGGACGGACTCGGCAACTCCCTCGACCACATCAAGAAGATCATGGGCACCTCCATGGAGGCCCTGATCCACCACTTCAAGCTGGTCACCGAGGGCTTCCGCGTCCCGCCGGGACAGGCGTACGCGGCCGTCGAGTCACCCAAGGGCGAACTCGGGGTGCACGCCGTCTCCGACGGCGGCACCCGCCCCTACCGGGTCCACTTCCGCGACCCGTCCTTCACCAACCTTCAGGCCATGGCGGCGATGTGCGAGGGCGGCCAGGTCGCCGACGTCATCGTCGCCGTCGCGTCCATCGACCCCGTGATGGGAGGCGTCGACCGGTGACCACCTCTTCTTCGGAGCGGGGCGTCAGCCTGGGCATGCCCGAACTGCCCGCACCCGCCTACCCGGACGACGTCCGGGCCCGGCTGGAGGCGGACGCGCGCGAGGTGATCGCGCGCTACCCGGACTCCCGCTCCGCCCTGCTGCCGCTGCTCCACCTCGTGCAGTCGGAGGAGGGCCACGTCACGCGCACCGGCATGCGGTTCTGCGCGGACATGCTGGACCTGACCACGGCCGAGGTCACCGCCGTCGCCACCTTCTACACCATGTACCGGCGCAGGCCCTCCGGCGACTACCAGGTCGGCGTCTGCACCAACACGCTGTGCGCGGTGATGGGCGGCGACGCGATCTTCGAGACCCTCCAGGAACACCTGGGCCTCGGCAACGGCGAGACCACCGACGACGGCAAGATCACCCTGGAGCACATCGAGTGCAACGCGGCCTGCGACTTCGCGCCGGTCGTGATGGTCAACTGGGAGTTCTTCGACAACCAGACCCCGGCGAGCGCCAAGCGCCTGGTCGACGACCTGCGCGCCGAACGGCCCGTACAGCCCACCCGCGGGGCCCGGCTGTGCACCTTCAAGGAGACCGCGCGGATCCTGGCCGGCTTCCCCGACGAGCGGCCCGGGGCCGTCGAGGAGGGCGGCAGTGCGGGACCCGCCTCGCTGGTGGGCCTTCGCCTGGCAAAGGGAGAGGCCGCACCCGCGCGCGTGGTCCATCCGCGCGGAGGTCCGCATGAGGAACCGCAGGACAGGGTGCACGAACCGTCGCCGGCCGAGCACCTCAGTTCCCATGACGCGCCGCAGGACACATCGGCCTCCGACCCGGCCCACCCGGCCGGGCCCACCGCCGAGGAGGGGGAGTGATGACCGTGGTACCCGAGGTCAAGGACACGAGCCCCGAGAAGCTGCTCGCACCCGTGCTGTCGGCCTTCTGGGACGAGGACCGGTCCTGGACTCTGGACGTCTACCGGAGGCACGAGGGGTACGAGGGACTCCGCAAGGCGCTCGCCATGTCACCGGACGACCTGATCGCCTACGTCAAGGACTCCGGGCTGCGAGGCCGCGGCGGCGCGGGATTCCCGACCGGAATGAAGTGGCAGTTCATTCCTCAGGGTGATGGAAAACCGCACTATCTAGTTGTCAACGCCGACGAGTCGGAGCCGGGCACCTGCAAGGACATCCCGCTCCTCTTCGCGAACCCGCACAGCCTCATCGAGGGCATCGTGATCGCGTGCTATGCCATCAGGTCGTCGCATGCCTTCATCTATCTGCGGGGTGAAGTCGTCCCCGTTCTGCGGCGGTTGCACGAGGCCGTGCGCGAGGCCTACGCGGCGGGCTACCTCGGCGAGAACATCCTGGGCAGCGGACTCGACCTCCAGCTCACCGTGCACGCGGGTGCGGGCGCGTACATCTGCGGTGAGGAGACCGCACTGCTCGACTCGCTCGAAGGCCGCCGTGGTCAACCGCGGCTCCGTCCCCCCTTCCCTGCGGTGGAAGGCCTCTACGCCTGTCCGACTGTGGTGAACAACGTCGAGTCGATCGCGTCGGTTCCCGCCATCCTGAAAAACGGCAAAGACTGGTTCAGGTCGATGGGCAGCGAGAAGTCCCCGGGCTTCACGCTCTACTCGCTCAGCGGCCACGTCGCGAGCCCCGGCCAGTACGAGGCACCGCTCGGCGTCACCCTCCGCCAGCTCTTCGACATGAGCGGCGGCATGCGGCCGGGCCACCGCCTGAAGTTCTGGACGCCGGGCGGCTCCTCGACGCCGATGTTCACCGACGAGCACCTCGACGTCCCCCTCGACTACGAGGGCGTCGGCGCCGCCGGCTCCATGCTCGGCACCAAGGCGCTGCAGTGCTTCGACGAGACGACCTGCGTCGTGCGGGCCGTCACCCGCTGGACCGAGTTCTACGCCCACGAGTCCTGCGGCAAGTGCACCCCCTGCCGCGAAGGAACGTACTGGCTGGTGCAGTTGCTCCGCGACATCGAGGCCGGCAAGGGCGTCATGTCCGACCTCGACAAGCTCGCCGACATCGCCGACAACATCAACGGCAAGTCCTTCTGCGCCCTCGGCGACGGCGCCGCATCCCCGATCTTCTCCTCGCTGAAGTACTTCCGCGAGGAGTACGAGCAGCACATCACGGGCCGGGGCTGCCCCTTCGACCCGGCCAAGTCGACGGCCTGGGCGGACCGCCCGGAGGTGAACGCATGACCGTGACCACCAGTGCTCCCTCCGGAGGGGGAGAAGCGGCGGTCCCGCCGGAAGACCTCGTCACGCTGACGATCGACGGCATCGAGATCAGCGTGCCCAAGGGCACCCTGGTCATCCGGGCCGCCGAGCAGCTCGGCATCGAGATCCCGCGGTTCTGCGACCACCCCCTCCTCGACCCGGCCGGCGCCTGCCGCCAGTGCATCGTCGAGGTCGAGGGCCAGCGCAAGCCGATGGCGTCCTGCACGATCACGTGCACGGACGGCATGGTCGTGAAGTCCCAGCTCACCTCGCCCGTCGCCGAGAAGGCCCAGCACGGAGTGATGGAGCTGCTGCTCATCAACCACCCGCTGGACTGCCCGGTCTGCGACAAGGGCGGCGAGTGCCCGCTGCAGAACCAGGCGATGTCCCACGGCAACGCCGAATCCCGCTTCGAGGGAAAGAAGCGGACCTACGAGAAGCCCGTGGCGATCTCCACCCAGGTGCTGCTCGACCGCGAGCGGTGCGTGCTGTGCGCCCGCTGCACCCGCTTCTCCAACCAGGTCGCGGGCGACCCGATGATCGAGCTGATCGAACGAGGCGCACTCCAGCAGGTCGGCACCGGCGAGGGCGACCCGTTCGAGTCGTACTTCTCCGGCAACACCATCCAGATCTGCCCGGTCGGCGCCCTCACCTCGGCCGCCTACCGGTTCCGCTCCCGCCCCTTCGACCTCGTCTCCTCGCCGTCGGTCTGCGAGCACTGCTCCGGCGGCTGCGCCACCCGCACCGACCACCGGCGCGGCAAGGTCATGCGGCGGCTCGCCGCGAACGACCCCGAGGTCAACGAGGAGTGGATCTGCGACAAGGGACGCTTCGCGTTCCGGTACGCGCAGGCGAAGGACCGCCTCGACACCCCGCTCGTCCGCAACGCCGACGGCGTCCTGGAACCCGCCTCCTGGCCGGAGGCGCTCCAGGCCGCCGCGGAGGGCCTGACCGCCGCCCGCTCCCGGACCGGTGTCCTCATCGGCGGCCGGCTGACCGTCGAGGACGCCTACGCGTACAGCAAGTTCGCGCGCGTGGCACTCGACACCAACGACATCGACTTCCGCGCGCGCGTGCACAGCGGCGAGGAAGCCGACTTCCTGGCGGCCCGGGTGGCCGGCCGCGGCCGTGACCTCGACGGTACGGGCGTCACGTACACCTCCCTGGAGAAGGCCCCCGCCGTCCTGCTGGTCGGCTTCGAGTCGGAGGAGGAGGCACCCGGCGTCTTCCTGCGGCTGCGCAAGGCCTGGCGCAAGCACAAGCAGCAGGTGTTCGCGCTGGCCACACACGCCACCCGGGGCCTGGAGAAGACGGGCGGCACGCTGCTGCCGGCCGCTCCGGGCACCGAGACGGAGTGGCTGGACGCCCTCGCCAGTGGCGTCGGCCTGGAGGAGCCCGGCGCCCGCGCCGCCGAGGCCCTGCGCGCCGAGGGCGCCGTCATCGTCGTCGGCGAGCGGCTGGCCGGCGTCGCGGGCGGCCTCACCGCCGCCCTGCGCGCCGCCACCGCGACCGGCGCCGACCTGGTGTGGATCCCCCGCCGGGCCGGTGAACGCGGCGCCGTCGAGGCGGGCGCGCTGCCCTCGCTGCTGCCGGGAGGCCGCCCGGCGACCGACCCGCGCGCGCGTGAGGAGGTCGCCGCCGCCTGGGGGATCGCCGAACTCCCGCTGCGCCACGGCCGCGACACCCACCAGATCGTCCAGGCCGCCGCGGGCGGCGAACTCGCCGCGCTCGTGGTCGCCGGCGTGGAGGTCGCCGACCTGCCCGACCCCGCACGCGCGCGTGAGGCGCTGGAGAGCGTCGGCTTCCTGGTGTCGCTGGAGCTGCGGCCCAGCGAGGTCACCGAACACGCCGACGTGGTCCTGCCGGTCGCCGCGGTCGCCGAGAAGGCGGGCACCTTCCTCAACTGGGAGGGCCGTGTGCGCTTCTTCGAGGCCGCGCTCAAGCCCGACCAGATGACCCGCCGGCTCGCGCCGACCGACACGCGCGTGCTCCAGATGCTCGCCGACGCCATGGACGTCCACCTGGGCCTGCCCGACCTGCGCACCACGCGCGCGGAGATCGACCGGCTCGGCCCCTGGGACGGTCACCGCGCCTCCGCCCCCACGGAGGTGGCGGGCGTGCTGCCCCGCCCGGCCGCCGGCGAGGCCGTACTCGCCGGGCACCGGCTCCTGCTCGACCAGGGTGTCCTGCAAGAGGGTGACGAAGCGCTCGCCGGAACCCGGCACGCGGCACGCGCGCGCGTGTCCGCCGCGACGGCCGCCGAGGCAGGCGTCGAGAACGGCGGCACCCTGACCGTCACCGGCCCCGCCGGCACGGTCGCACTGCCGCTGCGGATCACCGAGATGCCCGACCGGGTGGTCTGGCTCCCGCTGAACTCCGCGGGCACCGGGGTCGCCTCCGACACCGGGGCACGGCCCGGCTCCCTCGTCCGTATCGGCCCGGCGGCAGACACCGACGAGGCCCCCAAGGAGGTGGAGGCATGAGCGCGTACCTCGCCGCTGAAGACCTCTCGATGTTCGGCCGCGACCCCTGGTGGCTCGTCGTCGTCAAGGCGGTGTTCTGCTTCGCCTTCCTGATGGTGACCGTGCTGTTCTCCATCGTCTGGGAGCGCAAGGTCGTCGCCTGGATGCAGCTGCGCATCGGCCCCAACCGGCACGGTCCCTGGGGCATGCTCCAGTCGCTCGCCGACGGCGTGAAGCTGATGCTCAAGGAAGACCTCATCGTCAAACGCGCGGACAAGGTGGTCTACGTCCTCGCGCCGATCGTCGCGGCCATCCCGGCCTTCATGGCGATCGCGGTGATCCCCTTCGGGCCGGCCGGCAACGAGATCTCGATCTTCGGCCACCGCACCACGATGCAGCTCACCGACCTGCCCATCGCGATGCTCTACATCCTCGCGATCGCCTCCGTCGGCATCTACGGCATCGTGCTGGCCGGCTGGAGTTCCGGATCCACCTACCCGCTCCTCGGCGGCCTGCGCTCCTGCGCGCAGATGATCTCCTACGAGATCGCCATGGGCGCCGCCTTCGCCTCCGTGTTCCTCTACTCGGGGTCGATGTCGACGTCCACGATCGTCGAGCAGCAGCACGACCGCTGGTACATCCTGCTGCTGCCGGTCTCCTTCATCCTCTACATCGTCACGATGGTCGGCGAGACCAACCGCGCCCCCTTCGACATGCCGGAGTCCGAGGGCGACCTGGTCGGCGGTTTCAACACCGAGTACTCGTCGATCAAGTTCGCGATGTTCATGCTCGCCGAGTACGTCAACATGGTGACGGTCTCGGCCGTCTCGACCACCCTGTTCCTCGGCGGCTGGCGCGCCCCCTGGCCGATCAGCGGCTTCTGGGAGGGCGCGAACCACGGCTGGTGGCCGCTGCTCTGGTTCGTCATCAAGGTCCAGCTGCTGCTGTTCTTCTTCATCTGGCTGCGCGGCACGCTCCCGCGGGTCCGCTACGACCAGCTGATGAAGCTCGGCTGGAAGGTCCTCATCCCGGTCTCCGTGACCTGGCTGATGCTGGTCGCGACCGTCCGCGCGCTGCGCAACGAGAACTACGACTTCGCCGACATCGCCCTCTACGTGGGCGGTGGCGTCCTCGCCCTGCTGCTGATCTCCTTCGTCGCCGACATGTTCCGCGGGAAGGCGAAGACGGCCGAACAGCCCGCTGCCGAGCAGCCGGCCTTCGACCCGATGGCGGGCGGATTCCCCGTACCGCCGTTGCCCGGACAGGAGCTGCCGCCGGTGCCGAGGCGCCGCCCGCGCCGCGAGCGGGAACTGATTGTCAGTGGCGGACCGGACACTGTCAGTGACGGAACTTCGGATGGAAAGGAGGCGTCCGATGGCTGAGGAGCCTCAGGACTCCGGGCAGCCCAAGCCCGGCTTCCAGAACCCCGTCGCCGGCTTCGGCGTGACCTTCAAGGCCATGTTCAAGAAGCGGCTGACCGAGCAGTACCCGGAGCAGACGAAGACCACGGCTCCCCGGTTCCACGGACGGCACCAGCTCAACCGCCATCCGGACGGCCTGGAGAAGTGCGTCGGATGCGAGCTGTGCGCCTGGGCCTGCCCCGCCGACGCCATCTACGTGGAGGGCGCCGACAACACCGACGAGGAGCGCTACTCGCCGGGCGAGCGGTACGGCCGCGTCTACCAGATCAACTACGCCCGCTGCATCCTGTGCGGACTGTGCATCGAAGCGTGCCCCACGCGCGCGCTGACGATGACGAACGAGTTCGAACTGGCCGACTCCAGCCGCGCCAACCTCATCTACACCAAGGAACAGCTGCTCGCCGGCCTCGAAGAGGGCATGGTCGACACACCGCACGCGATCTTCCCGGGGACCGACGAACAGGACTACTACCGCGGCCTGGTGACCCAGGCCGCGGCAGGCACCGTCCAGCAGGTCGCCGTCTCCAAGGGAGAGGAACCGCAGGAGGCCGCCTCCACCTTCGGCGAGGACGAACCGGCCTCGGAGAAGGTGATCGGCCGATGACCACGCACCTCGCCGCCTACACCACCTCCACCGGTGAGGCCTTCCAGTTCTGGGTCCTCGGCACGATCGCGGTGATCGGCGCCCTGTGCACCGTCTTCATGAAGAGGGCCGTGCACAGCGCGCTCTGCCTCGCCGGCACCATGATCGTCCTGGCGGTGTTCTACCTCGCCAACGGCGCCTACTTCCTCGGCATCGTGCAGATCGTCGTCTACACCGGCGCCATCATGATGCTGTTCCTGTTCGTGGTGATGCTCGTCGGCGTCACGGCCGCGGACTCCCTGAAGGAGACCATCAAGGGCCAGCGCTGGCTGGCCCTTCTGTGCGGGGCGGGCTTCGGCGTCCTGCTGTTCGCCGGCATCGGCAACGCCTCCCTGAAGGAGTTCACCGGCACCGGCCGGGCGAACGCGAACGGCAACGTGGAGGGCCTCGCGGCCCTCATCTTCACCAAGTACGTCTTCGCCTTCGAAATCACCGGCGCCCTGCTCATCACCGCCGCCGTCGGCGCCATGGTGCTCACCCACCGCGAACGCACCGAGCGCGCCAAGACCCAGCGCGAGCTGTCCGAGCAGCGCGTCCGCGAGGGCACGAACGTCCCGCCGCTGCCCGCCCCCGGTGTCTACGCCCGGCACAACGCCGTGGACATCGCGGGCCTGCTGCCCGACGGGACCCCGTCCGAGCTGACCGTCAGCAAGACGCTGCGCGAACGCGGCCAGCTCCGTGACGTGTCCACGCAGGCGCTCAACGACCTGCGGGCGCTGGAACAGCGCGCGGAGGAGCGCCTGGGGCGCACGGCGATCGAGCCGGAGACGTTCAAGCGGCCCGAGGAGGCGTCGAAGTGAACCCGGTCAACTACCTCTACCTCGCCGCCCTGCTGTTCACGATCGGCGCGACCGGAGTCCTCATCCGGCGCAACGCCATCGTGGTCTTCATGTGCATCGAGCTGATGCTGAACGCCTGCAACCTCGCGTTCGTCACCTTCTCCCGGATGCACGGCAACCTCGACGGCCAGATCATCGCCTTCTTCACGATGGTCGTCGCCGCCGCGGAGGTCGTGGTGGGCCTCGCGATCATCGTGTCGCTGTTCCGTACCCGCCACTCGGCCTCGGTCGACGACGCCAGCCTGATGAAGCTGTAAGGGGTCGGAAGAATCGTGGAGAACCTGATCGCGCTGCTCATCGCGGCGCCCCTGCTCGGAGCGGCCGTCCTGCTGGTCGGCGGCCGGCGCCTCGACCGCGTCGGCCACTGGGTCGGCACGCTCCTGTCGGCCGCCTCCTTCGTGTTCGGCCTGATCCTCTTCGCCGACCTGCTCGGCAGGGGAGCCGAACACCGCACGCTCGTCCAGCACCTGTTCAGCTGGGTCCCGGTGGCCGGCTTCCAGGCGGACGTCACCTTCCGCCTCGACCAGCTGTCGATGACGTTCGTGCTGCTCATCACGGGCGTCGGCTCGCTGATCCACCTGTACTCGGTCGGGTACATGGAGCACGACGAGCGCCGCCGCCGCTTCTTCGGCTACCTGAACCTGTTCCTCGCGGCGATGCTGCTGCTCGTCCTCGCCGACAACTACCTGCTGCTGTACGTCGGCTGGGAGGGCGTCGGTCTCGCCTCGTACCTGCTGATCGGCTTCTGGCAGCACAAGCCCAGCGCCGCCACGGCCGCGAAGAAGGCCTTCCTCGTCAACCGCGTCGGCGACATGGGCCTGTCGATCGCGATCATGCTGATGTTCACCACCTTCGGCAGCTTCGCCTTCGGCCCGGTCCTCGGCCACACCGGTGACGCCTCCGAGGGCAAGCTCACCGCGATCGGCCTGATGCTGCTGCTCGCCGCCTGCGGCAAGTCCGCCCAGGTGCCGCTGCAGTCCTGGCTCGGGGACGCCATGGAGGGCCCGACCCCGGTCTCGGCCCTGATCCACGCGGCGACGATGGTGACCGCGGGCGTCTACCTGATCGTGCGCTCCGGCGCCCTCTTCAACGCGGCCCCCGACGCCCAGCTGGCCGTCACCGTCGTCGGCGCGGTCACGCTGCTGTTCGGTGCGATCGTCGGTTGCGCCAAGGACGACATCAAGAAGGCACTGGCCGGTTCGACCATGTCGCAGATCGGCTACATGGTCCTCGCGGCCGGACTCGGCCCCATCGGCTACGTCTTCGCGATCATGCACCTGGTGACGCACGGCTTCTTCAAGGCCGGGCTGTTCCTCGGCGCCGGTTCCGTGATGCACGGCATGAACGACGAGGTCGACATGCGCCGCTACGGCGGCCTGCGCACGTACATGCCGATCACGTTCATCACGTTCGGCCTCGGTTACCTCGCCATCATCGGCTTCCCGGGACTGTCCGGCTTCTTCTCCAAGGACAAGATCATCGAGGCGGCGTTCGCCAAGGGCGGCACCGAGGGCTGGATCCTCGGCGGCGCGGCCCTGCTGGGCGCGGCCATCACCGCCTTCTACATGACGCGCGTGATGCTGATGACGTTCTTCGGCGAGGAGCGCTGGAGGAACCAACCCACTCGTTCCCCGGAGGCACCGAGCGCCGAGCCCGCCGCCGAGACCCGCGGCGAGCACACCGAACCGCACCCGCACGAGTCCCCGAAGGTCATGACGATCCCCATGATCGTGCTGGCCGTCGGCTCCGTCTTCGGCGGTGCCTTCTTCAGCATCGGCGACCGCTTCCTGCACTGGCTGGAGCCCGTCACCGGCCACAGCGAGGGCGACTCTCCGCTCAGCGCCGCCACCGTCACCGGCGCGACCATGGTCTGCCTGGTCATCGGTGTCGCCATCGCCTGGGCCCAGTACGGACGCAAGCCCGTCCCGGCCGTCGCACCGCGCGGCTCGCTCCTCACCCGCGCGGCCCGCCGCGACCTGCTCCAGGACGACTTCAACCACGTGGTCCTGGTGCGCGGCGGCGAGCACCTGACGCGCTCCCTGGTCTACGTCGACCACACCCTGGTCGACGGCGTCGTCAACGGCACGGCCGCCGGCTTCGGCGGCCTGTCCGGACGACTGCGCCGGCTCCAGAACGGCTTCGTCCGCTCCTACGCGGTCTCGATGTTCGGCGGCGCGGCACTCCTGGTCGCCGCGACCCTGCTGATGAGGGCGGTCTGATACCGATGTCCTTTCCTCTGCTGACAGCGACGGCGGCGCTCCCGGCCCTCGGGGCCGTCGCCACGGCCGCCGTACCGGCCGCCCGGCGCACCGCCGCCAAATGGCTGGCGCTGGTCGCCTCCCTCGCCACACTCGCCCTGGCGGTCACCGTCCTGGTCCGCTTCGACCCGGACGGCGCCCGCTACCAGCTCACCGAATCCCACGCCTGGATCCAGGACTTCGGGGTCCGGTACGAGCTGGGCGTGGACGGCATCGCGGTGGCGCTGATCGCGCTGACCGCCGTACTGATCCCGTTCATCGTCCTCGCGGGCTGGCACGACGCCGACCCGCTGGAGACCGGAAGCCGCCGCTGGCGCCCCACCCAGGGCTTCTTCGCGCTGATCCTCGCCGTCGAGGCGATGGTGATCATCTCGTTCGAGGCCACCGACGTCTTCGTCTTCTACATCTTCTTCGAAGCCATGCTCATCCCGATGTACTTCCTCATCGGCGGCTTCGGGGACCGTGCCCATGAGCACGGCGAGGAGACGGCGGCCACGCAGCGGTCGTACGCCGCGGTCAAGTTCCTGCTGTACAACCTGGTCGGCGGCCTCATCATGCTGGCCGCCGTGATCGGTCTCTACGTGGTGGCCGGGAACTTCAGCCTCCAGGAGATCGCCGAGGCCCGCGCGAACGGCTCCCTCCACATGGCGACCAGCACCGAACGCTGGCTGTTCCTGGGCTTCTTCTTCGCCTTCGCGGTGAAGGCGCCGCTGTGGCCGCTGCACACCTGGCTGCCCAACGCCATGCAGGAGGCCACCGCCCCCGTCGCCGTCCTCATCACCGCGGTCGTCGACAAGGTGGGCACATTCGCGATGCTCCGCTTCTGCCTCCAGCTGTTCCCGGAGGCCAGCAAGTGGGCGACGCCCGTCATCCTCGTACTGGCGCTCATCAGCATCGTCTACGGAGCGCTGCTCGCCGTCGGCCAGCGGGACATCAAGCGCCTGGTGGCGTACGCGTCGATCTCGCACTTCGGCTTCATCGTCATGGGCATCTTCGCGATGACCAGCCAGGGCCAGTCCGGCGCCACGCTCTACATGGTCAACCACGGCATCTCCACGGCCGCGCTGATGCTGGTCGCCGGATTCCTCATCTCCCGGCGCGGCTCCCGGCTCATCGCCGACTACGGAGGCGTGCAGAAGGTCGCCCCGGTGCTCGCCGGCACCTTCCTGATCGGCGGCCTCGCCACCCTCTCGCTGCCGGGCCTGGCCCCGTTCGTGAGCGAGTTCCTGGTCCTGGTGGGCACGTTCACGCGGTACCCGGTGATCGGCATCATCGCCACCTTCGGCATCGTCCTCGCCGCGCTGTACGTCCTCGTCCTGTACCAGCGGACGATGACCGGCCCGGTGAAACCCGAGGTCTCGGCGATGCCCGACCTCCGCGCGCGCGAGCTGGTGGTCGTCGCCCCGCTGATCGTGCTGCTGATCTTCCTGGGCGTCTACCCGAAGCCCGTCACGGACATCGTCAATCCGGCGGTCAAACAGACCATGTCCGACGTACACAAGACCGACCCCAAGCCCGAGGTGGAGGCGGCCAAGTGAGCGCAGCAGCCGTCCACAGCCTGTGGACAACCGCGGCCGAACCGATCTCGAAGATCGACGCGCCGAAGATCGAATACGGACAATTGTCGCCGACGCTGATCGTCATCGGCGCAGCGCTGGTCGGAGTGCTCATCGAGGCGTTCGTGCCGCGCAAGTCCCGCTACTACGCGCAGGTGTTCGTCTCCGCCGTCGCCCTGTGCGCCGCGTTCGCCGCGGTCGTCGCGCTCGCGGCCGACGGGTACGGCACCACGAAGGCGCACATCGCGGCCATGGGCGCGATCGCGGTCGACGGCCCGGCCCTCTTCCTGCAGGGCACGATCCTGCTGGCCGGCCTGGTCGGCCTCTTCACCTTCGCCGAGCGGCGACTGGACCCGGAGACACACGGCAACCGGGTCGACTCCTTCGCCGCGCAGGCCGCCTCCGTGCCCGGCAGCGACAGCGAGAAAGCCGCGGTGAAAGCGGGCTTCACCACCACCGAGGTCTTCCCGCTGCTCCTCTTCGCCATCGGCGGCATGCTGATCTTTCCCTCGGCCAACGACCTGCTGACGCTGTTCGTGGCCCTGGAGGTCTTCTCCCTCCCGCTGTACCTGCTGTGCGCGGTGGCCCGCCGCAAGCGCCTGATGTCGCAGGAGGCCGCGGTCAAGTACTTCCTGCTGGGCGCGTTCGCCTCGGCCTTCACGCTCTTCGGCATCGCGCTGCTGTACGGCTACGCGGGCTCGGTGTCGTACGCGCGCATCGCCCAGGTGGTCGACGGCACCGTCACCGACGTCGACCCCGCCCTGGCCAACACCATGGGCAACGACGTGCTCCTCCTGATCGGCGGCGCCATGCTCGTCATGGGCCTGCTGTTCAAGGTGGGCGCGGTGCCCTTCCACATGTGGACGCCCGACGTCTACCAGGGCGCGCCCACCCCCGTGACCGGCTTCATGGCGGCGGCGACCAAGGTGGCCGCGTTCGGCGCGCTGCTGCGTCTGCTCTACGTCGTCCTGCCCGGGCTGCGCTGGGACTGGCGGCCGGTCATGTGGGCCGTGGCGATCATCACCATGCTGGGCGGTGCGATCGTCGCCATCACCCAGACCGACATCAAGCGGCTGCTGGCCTACTCGTCCATCGCGCACGCGGGCTTCATCCTCGCCGGTGTCATCGCCACGTCGAAGGACGGCGTGTCGTCGGTCCTCTTCTACCTGGCCGGCTACTCCTTCGTGACGATCGGTGCCTTCGCGGTGGTCACGCTGGTCCGCGACGCGGGCGGCGAGGCGACCCACCTGTCCAAGTGGGCGGGCCTCGGCCGCCGCTCGCCCCTGGTGGCGGCCGTGTTCGCGGTGTTCCTGCTGGCCTTCGCCGGCATCCCGCTGACCTCCGGGTTCGCCGGGAAGTTCGCCGTGTTCAAGGCGGCCGCGGACGGCGGCGCGGCCCCGCTCGTGGTGGTCGGTGTGATCTCCTCGGCGATCGCCGCGTTCTTCTACATCCGCGTGATCGTGCTGATGTTCTTCAGCGAACCGAAGGCCGAAGGCCCGACCGTCGCCGTGCCCTCCCCGCTGACCATGCTGGCGATCGGCGTGGGCGTGGCGGTGACACTGGTCCTCGGTGTGGCGCCGCAGTACTTCCTCGACCTGGCGGGCCAGGCGGGAGTCTTCGTGCGCTGACTTCCTTCTCCGGCGGGCCGCTGCCCGGCACCCCCGTCCACCGGGGTGCCGGGCAGCGGTCTTTCCAGGTCACCGACCCCGGGGACGCCCGCGGCGCCTCCGCATCCGGGTGCCGCTCGTCACCTCATGTGACCGAGAGGCGACGTCGCGGAACGGCAAAGCCTGTGGATAACTCCGAGGCTGTCGGTGCGGACCCCTATCGTGGAGGCAGCGGTCGAGAGACGACACACGGGGGACCGGCGGGGGACAGGACGATGAGCGTGACGGGCGGAATCAGCGAGATGCCACAAGTGACCGAGGGGCCGGGCGCGGCCGACAGCGAGGCGCTGGCCACGCTGCACCGGGTCTTCGGATACGACTCCTTCCGGGGCGAGCAGCAGGCGATCATCGAGCACGTGGTGGCGGGCGGCGACGCCCTCGTCCTCATGCCCACCGGCGGCGGCAAGTCGCTGTGCTACCAGATCCCGGCCCTGGTCCGGCCCGGCACCGGCGTGGTGATCTCCCCGCTGATCGCCCTCATGCAGGACCAGGTGGACGCCCTGCGCGCCCTCGGCGTCCGCGCCGGCTTCGTCAACTCCACGCAGGGCTTCGACGAGCGGCGCACGGTCGAGGCCGAGTTCCTGGCCGGCGAACTGGACCTGCTCTACCTGGCCCCCGAGCGGCTCCGCCTGGACTCCACGCTGGACCTGCTCTCCCGCGGCAAGATCTCCGTCTTCGCGATCGACGAGGCGCACTGCGTGTCCCAGTGGGGCCACGACTTCCGCCCCGACTACCTCGCTCTGTCCCTGCTCGGCGAGCGCTGGCCGGACGTCCCGCGGATCGCTCTCACCGCCACGGCCACCCACGCCACCCACCAGGAGATCACCCAGCGGCTCAACCTGCCGACGGCCCGCCACTTCGTCGCCAGCTTCGACCGGCCCAACATCCAGTACCGGATCGTGCCCAAGGCCGACCCGAAGAAGCAGCTGCTCGCCTTCCTCCGGGAGGAGCACCCGGGCGACGCCGGCATCGTGTACTGCCTCTCGCGCAACTCGGTGGAGCGTACGGCGGAGTTCCTCACCGCCAACGGCATCGACGCAGTGCCGTACCACGCGGGCCTGGAGGCGGCGACCCGCGCGGCGCACCAGTCCCGGTTCCTGCGCGAGGACGGCCTGGTCGTGGTGGCGACCATCGCCTTCGGCATGGGCATCGACAAGCCGGACGTCCGCTTCGTCGCCCACCTCGACCTGCCCAAGTCGATCGAGGGCTACTACCAGGAGACCGGCCGGGCGGGCCGCGACGGCCTGCCGTCCACGGCCTGGATGGCGTACGGCCTGAACGACGTCATACAGCAGCGCAAACTGATCCAGTCCGGTGAGGGCGACGAGGCGTTCCGCCGCCGGGCCGCCGCCCACCTCGACGCCATGCTCGCGCTGTGCGAGACCGCCCGCTGCCGCCGCGGCCAGCTGCTCGCCTACTTCGGCCAGGACCCCGACGCCACCGCGGGCTGCGGCAACTGCGACACCTGCCTCACCCCGCCGGAGACCTGGGACGGCACGGTCGCCGCGCAGAAGGCGCTGTCCACGGTGGTGCGGCTGCAGCGCGAACGCGGGCAGAAGTTCGGCGCGATGCAGATCGTCGACATCCTGCTCGGCAAGCGCACCGCCAAGGTGATCCAGTTCGACCACGACCAGCTGTCCGTCTTCGGCATCGGCCAGGACCTCACCGACGGCGAGTGGCGGGGCGTGATCCGGCAGCTGCTGGCACAGGGGCTGCTCGCGGTCGAAGGGGAGTACGGCACGCTGGTGCTCACCGAGGCGAGCGGCGCGGTGCTGCGCAGGGAGCGCGAGGTGCCGTTGCGCAAGGAACCGAAGAAGCCGGCCGCCTCCCGGTCGCGGTCCGCCGGTGCCTCCGGAGGCACCGGCAAGGCCAAGGCCGCCGTGGCGGAACTGCCCGACGAGCTGCTCCCCGCCTTCGAGGCGCTGCGGGCCTGGCGTGCCGAGCAGGCCCGGGAACAGGGCGTCCCGGCGTACGTCATCTTCCACGACGCCACCCTCCGGGAGATCGTGACCCGGCGGCCCGGTTCGGTGCGGGACCTGGGCACGGTGAGCGGCGTCGGCGAGAAGAAGCTGGCGACGTACGGGGAAGGGGTGATCCAGGTACTGGCCTCTCTGGACGGAGCGGCACCGGCCGCCGACGCCGCCGCCGACGTGCCGGACGCCGACTGGCCCGAGCCCGCGGACGAGCCCGAGCCCGACGACTGGATATAGCCCGGCACGACCCGGCGCGGTGCGGGACTCACCACCCCCGCGCCGCGTAGGCCCGGACGTCCGCGTCCGAGTCGGCCGTGGCCGTGGCGAGGGCCGCGCGGGCCTCCGCCGAGGTCCGGTGCCGGCCCAAGGCCAGCACCGCCGCCTTGCGTACGTCGGCGTTCGGATCGGCCAGGGCCTTGGCGAGGGCGGGCACGGCCGCCTCGGCGGATGCGGCCGACAGCGCGGTCGCGGCACCGGACCGCACCTGCCAGGCCGGATCGGACAGGGCCGCCACGATCCGGGAGACGAGCGGCGGCGGGCAGCCGGTGGCCGCCAGCGCACCGAACGCGGCGCCGCGGACCAGCGCGTCACCGTCCCCGGTGAGCCGGTCCAGGGTGACGGTGAGCAGGTCCCGGTCGGAGGCGTCGAGAGACGCCGAGCCGACGGTGGCCAGGGCCTTGGCGACGGTGACCCGGACCTCCCGGGAGGGATCGTCCGCCGCACCCGCCAGGGGCCCGACCGCGTCCACCGAGACGAGCGCCCGTACGGCCTCCGTCCGGACCGCGACGTCGGGGTCGGCCAGCGCCGCCGCGAACACCCCGGACTCACCGAGCCGCAGCGCCCGCAGCACATCCAGGGCGGCGGCACGGACCACCGGGTCGTCCTGGGCGAGCGCACCGGTGAGGGCGGCGCCCAGGGCGGGATCGGGCGGCAGCGTCTCGACGAGCTCGCGCAGTGAGGCCGCGGCACTCGCACGGACCTCGGCATCGGGGTCGGCGAGCGCACCGGCGAGGGCCTGCCCGGTGCCGGGCGGCACGGTCTCGGTCAGCACCGAGACCGCCGTACGGCGGACCGCGGGATCCGGATCCGCCAGGTACGGGTCGATCGACGCGAGTTCGGGTTCGGCCTCGGCCAGCCCCAGCAGCTCCAGCAGCCGGGGCGAGGCGGAGCCCAGGGCGTCGGTCCGGCCGGCGGAGTCGGCGGCACGCGCGGACGTGGGCCCCGCGGCCACCGGCGCCACCTCGCGCGGCCCGGCCGTGGCCACGTCCTCGGGACGGACCTCGCCCAGCTGCCGGGAGGGACCGCCGACAGGCGTGAACTCCTCCACCGGCACCAGATAGGGAGCCACGGGCCGCGCCGTGAACTCCATCGCACCCGAGGGGGACTTGTGCAGATCGAGATGGTGGAACCAGGAGACGTCGTCGCGACCGGGATGGTCGAGACGCTCGTGATAGAGGCCCCAGCGGGACTCGGTACGGGCCAAGGAGGCGCGGGCGGCCATCTCCGCGCAGTCACGGATGAAGGTGACCTCGGCGCAGCGCATCAGCTCGTGCGGGGTGTGCGCACCCATCGCGGCGATGTCGGCACGCATCCGCTCGAACGCCTCCAGCGCGAGGGAGAGCCGCGCACCGGACTTCGGCGGTGCCACGTAGTCGTTCACGAAACGGCGCAGCTTGTACTCGACCTGGGTCTGCGGCGGGCCGTCCGGGTGACGCAGCGGGCGGTAGATCAGCTCGTGCGCCTCGCGCACCTGGTCCGCGGGAAGCTCACCGGCGTACGCCGTGTACTGGGCGGCGTCCGCGCCCGCCAGGTCGCCGAAGACGAACGCGCCGATCATGTAGTTGTGCGGGACGCAGGCGAGGTCACCGGCGGCGTACAGACGGGGGACGGTCGTGCGCGCGTGGTCGTCGACACGGACCCCGGAAGCCGAGTGACCGCCGCACAGGCCGATCTCGGAGATGTGCATCTCGATGTCATGGGTGCGGTAGTCGTGCCCGCGGCCGGCGTGGAAGGTGCCGCGGGTCGGCCGCTCGGTGGAGTGCAGGATGGACTCCAGGGCGGAGACCGACTCCTCGGGCAGATGGCTGAGCTTGAGGTAGACCGGCCCGCGGTCGCTGGCGACCTCGGCGGCGAACTCGGCCATCATCTGACCGGACCAGTAGTCGGAGTCGACGAAGCGCTCACCGTGCCGGTTGACCTGGTACCCGCCGAAGGGGTTGGCGACGTAGGCGCAGGCCGGCCCGTTGTAGTCCTTGATCAACGGATTGATCTGGAAGCACTCGATACCCGTCAGCTCGGCGCCCGCGTGGTACGCCATGGCGTACCCGTCGCCGGCGTTGGTGGGGTTCTCGTAGGTGCCGTAGAGGTATCCGGAGGCGGGCAGCCCGAGCCGGCCGCAGGCGCCGGTCGCGAGGATCACCGCGCCCGCGCGGACGGTGACGAACGCGCCCGTACGGGTGTTGAAGCCGACAGCGCCCACGGCCCGCCCCTCGGCGGTGAGGACCCGCACCGGCATCACCCGGTTCTCGATACGGATCCGCTCCCGCATCTCGCGCCGCCGCAACTGCCGGTACAGGACCTTTTTGACGTCCTTGCCCTCTGGCATCGGCAGTACGTACGAGCCGGAGCGATGGACCTGGCGGACCGCGTACTCGCCGTGCTCGTCCTTCTCGAACTTGACCCCGTACGACTCCAGCCGCTGCACCATCGCGAACCCGCGCGTGGCGGTCTGGCGGACGGTGGACTGGTCGACGATGCCGTCGTTCGCGCGGGTGATCTCGGCGACGTAGTCGTCGGGTTCGGCACGGCCGGGGACGACCGCGTTGTTGACGCCGTCCATGCCCATGGCGAGCGCGCCGGAGTGCCGGACGTGGGCCTTCTCCAGCAGCAGGACGTCCGCGCCGCGCTCGGCGGCGGTCAGCGCGGCCATGGTGCCGGCGGTGCCGCCGCCGATGACGAGGACGTCGCAGGTCAGCTCCTCGGCGTCGGTGACGGCGGGAATCTCCAGGGAAGTGGGCGCGGGGGTGGTCACCGGGATGCCTTTCAGGAGCCGAGCGAGGAGAGGACGGCGCGGCGCAGCGCCACACGGGCCGGGTCGTCGAGGGCAGCACGGTCACGGGGCCGCGGCACCTCGCGTACGGCGGACACGCGCCCGGAGCCGAGCAGGGCCACCCGGTCGCCGAGGAAGAGGGCCTCGTCCACGTCGTGCGTGACGAACACGACGCTCGCGCCCGTGCCGCGCAACACCTCCACCAGCAGGTCCTGCATGCCGGAGCGGGTCTGCGCGTCGAGGGCGCCGAAGGGCTCGTCCATGAGGACCGCGCGTGGACTGTCGGCCAAGGCACGGGCCAACTGGGCGCGCTGGCGCTGCCCGCCGGACACCCGGTGCGGCAACTGCCCGGCCTGCGCGGTGAGGCCGACCCGCGCCAGCCACGACGCCGCCCGGGACCGCCGCTCCGCGCGCGGTACGCCCCTGATGGCGAGCGGGAGTTCGACGTTTCCGCGCAAGGTCCGCCAGGGCAGCAGCGCGTCTTCCTGGAAGACGAGCGCGCGATCAGCCGACGGCCCGGTCAGCGGGCCGCCGTCCACTTCGACCGTGCCGCCCAGCGGCGGCAGCAGTCCGGCGAGCGTGCGCAGCAGCGTGGACTTGCCGCAGCCGGAGGGGCCGACGACGGTGAGGATCTCGCCGGGGGCGACCTCCAGGTCGACGTCGTCGAGGACCGGCGCGTCCGGGCGGCCGAGGGCGGCGGAGCGGAAGGCGAGCCGGGTGCCCCGGGGCGTCTTTGGTGCCGGCGCGGCGGGAGCGGTGACGGTCTCAGACGAGGTGCTCATCGCGGGCCTCCTCGGGGTCGTTCTGGCCCTGCTGCTCGGACTGGGCCTGCTTCTCGGGCTCGCCGTCGGGGCGAGCGGGGGCGGTGACCGGCCGGGGTGCGCGGGTACGGCCTGCGGGGACGTACGAGGTGCGGGGCAGCCAGTGGGTCAGCCGGCGGCCGAGGAGTTCCACGGCCGTCGAGGTGATCCAGCCGAGCACGCCGATCGTGACCATGCCGACGAAGACGCCCGGGTAGTCGACCACCGTGTAGTCCTGCCAGGTGCGGTAGCCGACCCCGTACTGGCCGGAGATCATCTCGGCGGAGATCACGCAGATCCACGACACGCCGATGCCCACCGACAGCCCGCCGAAGATGCCGGGCAGGGCGCCCGGCAGCACGACCGAGCCCAGGATCCGGAACCTGCCGCCGCCCATGGTGCGCACCGCCTCCTCCCAGACCGGGGTCAGCGCGCGGACCGCGTGCCGGGTGGAGACCAGCACGGGGAAGAAGGCGGCGGTGCAGGTGATGAAGACGATGCCCTGTTCGTTCGAGGGGAACAGGAGGATCGCGACCGGGACGAGGGCGATCGCCGGGATGGGGCGGACGACCTCCAGCACCGGGCCGAGCAGGTCCTCGGCCAGGCGGGAGCGGGCCACGAGCACGCCCGTCGCCACGCCGAGGACGGCCGCCAGCGCGAAGCCGCTCAGGATGCGGGTGAGGCTGTCGGTGAGGTCGGTCCAGTAGTCGTCGCCGGACAGCCGCTCGGCGAAGGCGTGGGCCACGTCGGTGACCGTCGGGAACTGCGAGAAACGCAGCCACAGGTCGACGTCCTGGCTGGTCAGCAGCTGCCACAGCCCGAGAGCGGCGGCCAGGGACGCCACCCGCAGGGCATACCGGGACAGGGGCTGCCGGATCATGAGGCCCGCCCCAGTGCCTCGCGGTACGACACCGTACGAGCACCGGTGTGGGCGGAGACGTAGTCCCGCGCGGTGGCCGGCGCGACGAAGGGCAGCAGCTGGTCGCCGTCGGCCACCCAGACCGCCTTGTCCGCGAACCAGAGGGTGCCGGTGGTGGCGTCGGGGACGTAGGCGGCGCGGATGCCGTCGGGGTGCGCGGCGAGGTGGGCCAGCAGTTGCTTCGGGGACGTGAAGGAGAGGGTCTTCTCGCTGCCCCGGGGCCACACCTCGCTCGCGGCCGGCGGGGGCGACGCGGTGAGCCGCTTGGCGTACGACGTGCCGAGGGCCTTCTTCACGTACCGGTCGTCGACGAACGAGTCCACGTCCACGTCACCGGTCAGCTGGGCGGCCTTCAGCACGGACACGTCCTGCTTCAGGGCGGAGACGAGCTGGGGCCGGAGCGCCGGGTCGAAGGTGGCGATGCCGTGAGCGCCGTTGTACAGGTAGACGGCCTCGGCGGGCAGGCCGGTGGCCTTGGCGACCTTCTCGGCGGCGGTGACGGGGTGGCGGTCGAGGTAGTCCGTCGCCTGGGCCTGGGCCTTGAGGAAGGCGGTCAGGACGGCCGGGTGCTGCCGGGTGAAGTCCTCGCGGGCGGTGACGCCGTGGAAGGTCGGCAGGTTCAGCTGGGCGCCGTCGTACAGCGCCTTCGCCTTGCCCTGGTAGGCGAGCAGGCCCGGCCAGGCGACGAACTGGGACAGCGCGTCCACGCTGCCGGCGGACAGTGCGGAAGCACCCACCGCGGGCTGCTGGTTGAGCTTGGAGATCCCTTTTTCCGGGTCGATGCCGGCGCGCTGGAGGGCCCGTACCAGGGTGCCGTCGGCGGCCGAGCCCACACTCGTGGAGACCTTCTTGCCCTTGAGGTCCTTCAGGGACGTGAGCTGGGAGTCCGGCGCGGTGACGATGGTGTTGAGGCCGCCGCGCAGGTTGTAACCGGTGACGGAGACCAGGTGGGTGGGGCGGCCGAGTTGCTTGCCGCGGGCCGCGTTGAGCAGCAGCGGGAAGTCCCCCATCGAGCCGATGTCGATCTTTCCGGCGGTCATCTGGGCGGTGATCGGGGCGCCGGTGGCGTAGTCCTGCCAGTCGACCTTGTAGGTGTGGCCGTCGTGCAGGGAGTCGAGCTGCTTCTCGAAGTAGCCGAGAGAGCGCAGCAGGGTGCCCGCGGTGACGGTGTTGATGGTCTTGGACTGGTAGCCGACGGTGACGGTGACCGTTGAGCTGCTGCCCGCCTCGGCGCTGCCGCCGCAGGCGGACAGCGGCAGCAGAAGTGTGGCGGCGGACAGGGCGACTGCCGTGCGTTTCATGATGGTGGTACCTCTCACCGCAGCAGGTAGGGCATGTTGACCGTGACGGCTCCGGTGGGGCAGCGCGCCGCGCACGGGCCGCAGTACCAGCACTCGTCGACGTGCATGTACGCCTTGCCGCTGCTCTCGTCGATGGCGAGGGAGTCCAGCGGGCACATGTCCACGCAGAGGGTGCAGCCGTCGATGCACTTCGACTCGTCGATGGTCACGGGCACGTCGGCCCGCTGGGGCGCCAAGGGCATGGCTGTCTCCAGGAAACGTGCAGGCAGGGGTGGTTACGACCGGTGCAGCAGGCCGCTCATGGTGATGCGGTCGCCGCGGAAGCGGATGAACTCCAGGTCGACGGGGCGGCCGTCGGCCAGGTGCGTGAGGCGCTCCAGCATCAGTACGGCGGCGCCACGCGGGGCCTGGAGCACGGCCGCGGAGTGGGCGTCCGCGTTCACCGCCTCCAGGGTGATCTCGGCGTGGCCGAGAGGCTGGCCGGTGATGGCTTCCAGGAGCCGGAAGACATCGGTGTTCTCGAGGTCGGCGCCGAGCAGGGCGGTGCCGATGTCGAGCGGGATGTAGGTGAGGTCGAGGGAGAGCGGGAGGCCGTTCAGGCGGCGCAGGCGTTCGATGTAGAGGACGTCGGCGCCGGCCGGTACGCGGAGGCGTTCGGCCACGGGGGCGGGTGCGGGGGCGGGGCCCATGGTGCGGACCTCGTTGGTGACGCGGCCGTGTTCGCGGAGGGTTTCCGCGAGGCCCATCAGACGGTCGAGCCCGTGCGGGTATTTCCGGGCGACGACGACGGTGCCGACTCCGGGCAGCCGGTCCACCAGGCCTTCGGCCCTGAGCAGGTCCAGGGCCTGGCGGACGGTGTTGCGGGAGGCGCGGTAGTCGGCGGCGAGGGTGGACTCGTGGGGGAGGGTGCCGTCCTGGAAGGCGCCGGTCAGGATCTGGCGGCGCAGCAGGTCGGCGAGTTGCCGGGCCCGGTCCGCTCGCAGCCGTCGCCTCGCGCGGTGGGCGGCGACGGTGGTCGCGGCGCCCTGCCCGGCGTGGTCTCGGGGGCGGTCGGTGGGTGGCATGGCTGGAACCATACCCATGGGGTAGGGAATGGCGTGTTGCTGGAGTGTTGCGCCAGCTGAGGGCCCTGTGAGCGGGCCGCTGAGCTGGGCTTTCATACGTCGCCGGGCAAGATCTGCCACCCGGCGGGGCTGTCAGGACAGGGCCGTCAGGCCTGGCGCGAAAGTGATCAGCAGCGGCAGCAGCGGCACCAGAGCGGCCACGGTCGTCGTCAGTGCCCGGTGCCGGCGCAGCAGCCGCGGCGGCGGCTCCAGCAGGCGGTCCACGCGCTCGCCGAGGAGGCGGCGGCTGGAGTCGCAGGAGAGGACACCCCGGTGCTGGTTCAGCTCGATCAGGGCGAGGGCCGTGGTGAGGTGCCCGCAGCGCCGGGACGCCGTGTCGTCGGCGGCCAGCTCGACCAGGCGGTGCGTCTGGTCGCAGAAGTGGGCGAAGAGCGGTACGCGCGGGAAGCCCGTGGCGAGTGCGGTGGACAGGTGGAGCAGCCAGTCGTGGTGGGCGCGGGCGTGTCCGCGCTCGTGGGTGAGGACGGCGTCCAGCTGGAGGTCGGTGAGGCGGTGCAGCGCCCCCGTGGTGACGACCAGTTGCGGCGGGTGGCCCGGCATCCACCAGGCGTCCGGGTACTCGTCCTCCAGTACCAGCATCGGCCCGCGTGCCGCCGGCAGTCCGGCCGGCAGCTCGGGGGCTCGCTCGCGCAGGTGTGCCCGGGCCTGGCCGCGGCTGCGGCGGGCCTCGACGAGTTCCCGGGCCAGCATCGCCGTCGTCCAGGCGGCCCCGCAGGCCAGCAGTACGGTGAGCGCGGCGGCCCACACCGGTGCGGTGGACAGGTCGTACGCGGCGGTGACGGCGGGCGGCGCGGGGGCGAACACGTGGTCGCGGACGGTGTGGAAGACGGCCGCCGCGCCCAGGACCAGCGCGGTCAGGCAGCACAGCAGGACGGTGGCGACCAGGCACTGCCACACCCACAGGGCGACCACGGGGTCCCGTTCGGGCCAGGCGGCCCGGGTCAGTGCGCGGGGCGCCGGCACGGCGGCCGTCAGGGCGACGACGCTCAGCAGGAGCAGGCAGACGGTCATGCCGGGGCTCCGGTTCCTGGTCGGAGAGGTGTGCGGGTGTCGGTGGTGCCGGTGCACGCGGCGCACGGGAGCGCGTCGCGCGCGATGTGTGGTGCGTGTCCTTGTCAGTATGACGAAGACGGCGGTGCGAGTCAGGTGCCGGCGGCGATCCGGGGGGCCGCGGCACGCGCGCGTGGGCGGCTCTCGCCGCGTCACACGCGCGTACCCGTACCCGTGCCCGGGGCGGTGTCGCCTCGGCCGCGGCTCAGCCGGCCACGACGCGCCCGCTGACCTCGCCCAGTCCGACCCGGTGGCCGTCGGCGCCGGGGGCCCATGCGGACAGGGTCACCACGTCACCGTCCTCCAGGAAGGTCCGCTTGCCGTCGGGGAGTTCGAGCGGGTCGCGGCCGTTCCAGGTCAGTTCCAGCAGCGACCCGCGCTGGTTCTCGGCCGGGCCGCTCACCGTGCCGGAGCCGTACAGGTCGCCCGTGCGCAGCGAGGCGCCGTTCACCGTCATGTGGGCGAGCTGCTGGGCGGCGGTCCAGTACATGGTGGAGAACGGCGGCTCGGCGACCACATGGCCGTTGATCGCGACGGAGATGCGGAGGTCGTAGCCGCCGGATTCCGCGCCGGGCGCGGCGTCGTCCAGGTAGGGCAGCAGGGGGTGCGTGCGCTCCGGAGGGGTCACACGTGCGTGTTCCAGTGCCTCCAGCGGGGTGATCCACGCCGACACCGAGGTCGCGAAGGACTTGCCGAGGAACGGGCCGAGGGGGACGTACTCCCAGGCCTGGATGTCGCGTGCGGACCAGTCGTTCAGCAGGCACAGGCCGAAGACGTGGTCCCGGAAGCCGTCGAGCGGGACCGGGCTGCCCAGCGGGGACGGCACGCCCACGACGAAGCCCACCTCGGCCTCGATGTCCATCCGGATCGACGGGCCGAAGACGGGTGCGGGGTCGTCCGGGCCCTTGCGCTGCCCGGACGGCCGTACGACGTCCGTGCCCGAGACGACGACCGTGCCGGAGCGGCCGTGGTAGCCGATCGGCAGGTGCTTCCAGTTGGGGGTGAGGGAGTCCGCGGCGTCGGGGCGGAAGATCTGGCCGACGTTGCGGGCGTGGTTCTCGGAGGCGTAGAAGTCGACGTAGTCCGCCACCTCGAAGGGGAGGTGCAGGGTCACCTCGGACAGGGGGTGGAACAGCGGCTCGACCGTTTCGCGGTGGGCCGGGTCCGTGACCCAGGAGGTGAGGGCGCGCCGTACGTCCGACCAGGTGGTGGGGCCGGCGGCCAGCAGGGGGTTGAGCGTGGGCCGCGCGAGCAGCTCGTGGTGGGGCGAGCCGAGCGCGGCGGCCGCGGCGCCCGCGTCGAGGACGTGGTTCCCGAGCCGGACACCGATCCTCCGCTCCGTGCTGCCGGAGGGCGAGAACACGCCATAGGGGAGGTTGTGCGGACCGAAGGGGTCGCCCTCGGGGACGTCGAAGGGGGGCATGGGGTACTGCCTCGCTCTCATCCGGGCCATGCATGGCGCTGCGTTCCATGTGGTCGCGCCACACGTTACGGCCGACCCGCGTGTCTTGGGCAGTGCCGCACGATCTGCTCGAAAGGTTGCTCGCACGATGTCTAAAGAGTTCGCAATGTCCGGATACGCCTTGTCGGAGGCGGCAATTCCGGCTTAGCGTCCTTTGGGGACACGGACGGGGTGGGTCCGTTCCAATGGGGGACACGTGGGGGGACCCGTGGCCGGAAACACCGTCAGCGTGCCCGTGGACGCCGACCGCGACGTACCGGGACTGATCGTCAAGTTCGGTGACTACCCGCTGCACCACGGAGGTGTGGGAGCGATCCGCAGCCTGGGCCGCCTGGGCGTGCCCATGTATGCCGTCACCGAGGACCCGTACACGCCGGCGGCCTCCTCGCGCTACCTGAAGAAGGCGTTCGTGTGGCCGACGACCGGCGCGGAGGACCCCGGCCGGCTGGTCGAGGGCCTGCTGCGCATCGGCCGGCGGATCGGCCGTCCGGCCGTCCTGATCCCGACGGACGAGGAGGCCGCCGTCCTGATCGCCGAGCACCAGGGCGACCTGGCCGGATCCTTTCTCTTTCCGCGCGTGGATCCCGTACTGCCCCGACGGCTGGCCAGCAAGCAGGGGCTGCACGAACTGTGCGTCGAGCACGGCGTCGCCAGCCCCACGGCCGCGTTCCCCCGGTCGTACGAGGAGATCGTGGCCTTCGCCGACACGGCCCGCTTCCCGGTGGTGGCCAAGAACCGCGAGGCGTTCGTCCGGCGCCGGCGGCCCGCCGTGAACGGCACCACGAAGATCGGCACACGCGCGGGGCTGCTCGGCCTGGCCCGCGACTGGGGCGACGAGCCCGGCGTGATCCTCCAGGAGTACCTGCCCCGCGAGGACGCCGAGGACTGGATCGTGCACGCCTGCTTCGACCAGGACTCCAGCCCGCTCACGCTGTTCACCGGCGTCAAGGTCCGCTCCTGGCCGCCGCACGCCGGCATGACGGCGAACGCGTACGTCGTCGACAACCCGGAACTCGCCGACCTCGCCGCTCGTTTCATCAAACAGATCGGCTTCAGCGGGATCATCGACCTCGACCTGCGCTTCGACCGGCGTGACGGGCAGTACAAGCTCCTCGACTTCAATCCGCGCATGGGCGCCCAGTTCCGGCTCTTCGAGAACGAGTCGGGCGTGGACGTCGTCCGTGCGATGCACCTGCACCTGACCGGGCGCCCTGTACCGGAGGGGGAACAGCGCGCCGGACACCGCTACATCGTGGAGAACATCGACCTGGCGGCCCTTCTCGCCTACCGCCGCAGCGGCTACACGACACCGCACGCGCCGGCGAGGGCGAGCGGGACGGAACTGGCCTGGTTCGCGGGTGACGACCCGCTGCCGTTCCTCACGATGCTCGCCCGCTTCGCGCGCCCGGGCGCGAAGCACCTCTACCAGCTGTGGCGGACCACCCGCCGCGGCGGCAGCACCAGCACGGAGTAGGCAAGGCCACGACAGCGTGGCGCACCGCGTCCTGGGGAGGGACTTCGTGATCCGACCGGTTGCAGTCATCGGGGCCGGGCCGTTCGGCCTGTCCACCGCCGCGCATCTGCGGGCGCGCGGCATTTCCGTTCGCGTCTTCGGCGACCCCATGGTGAGCTGGCGGGAGAACATGCCCCAGGGCATGCTCCTCAAGTCGACGCCTGTCGCCTCGAACCTCGACTGCCCCCAGCCCGGCCACACCCTCGCCGACTACTGCGACGCGGCCGGGATCCGCCGCCTGGTGACCGACGAGGACATCATCCCGGTGGAGACCTTCATCGGCTACGGCGAGTGGTACCAGCGGAAACTGGTCCCCGACCTGGAGCAGGTGCGGGTCGTCTCCGTCGACCGCGACACGCACGGCGGCTTCGAACTGAAGCTGGACTCCGGGGAGCTGTTCACCGCGCGCGCGGTCGTCGTCGCCACCGGACTGTCCGGGCTGGCCCACCTGCCGGCCGAGCTGGCGCCGGCGGCGGCCGACGGCCCCGCCCCGGCCGGCCCGGTCTCGCACAGCTCCCAGCACCACGACCTCGGCCGGTTCACCGGCAAGGAACTGATCGTCATCGGCGCCGGCCAGTCCGCGCTGGAGACGGCGGCGCTCGCGGCGGAGGCGGGCGCACGCGTGCGCGTGGTGGCGCGCGGGCGGGGGCGGGTCGCCTTCGGCGCCCCGCCCTGGAAGCAGCCGAGGCTGCGTCCCGAGTCCCCGTTCGGCCGTGCCTGGTCGCTGTGGGCGCTCTCCTATCACCCGCACCCGTACCGCCTGCTGCCCGAGGCCACCCGCCACTATCTGGTCCGCCGGGTCCTCGGGCCGCTCGGCGCCTGGTGGCTGCGCGAGCGCTTCGAGGGCGCTGTGCAGGTGCGGGAGGTGGAGCGGGTGGTGGGTGCCGAGACCCGGGACGGCGGCCCCGTGCTCACGGTGCGCACCCATGCCGGCCGGACCGAGCGGCTCACCGCCGACCATGTCATCGCCGCCACCGGTTACCGCGTCGACATCGCGGCGATGGACTTCCTCGGCCACGAGCTGCGCACCCGGCTCGCGGTGAGCCGCGGCACCCCCCGGCTCGGCCCCGGCTACGTCTCCTCCGTGCCGGGCCTGTACTTCACGGGTCTGCCGGCGGCGTCGTCGTACGGGCCGGTGATGCGTTTCGTCTGCGGTACGGAGTTCGCCTCCCCACGGCTCGCGGCACACCTGGCCGCGGCCCACGGCTGAGCCCCGGCCGCGCGCGGGGACCGAGCGGATCGCCATCAAGGCTTCGGAGGGCCCCACTTGGGGCCGGGCAGCACGTAAGTGCGTGCAACGACAGATGAGTCGGCGCGGCGCGGTGTCCGTATTCTCTGATCATGGCACCCACCCCCGCATACGCACTGATCGCCACCGACCTGGACGGGACGCTGCTGCGTGGCGACGACACCGTCTCCGAACGGTCGCTCGCCGCGCTCGCGCGGGTGGCGCGTGCGGGTGCCCGGCACCTGGTGGTCACGGGCCGCCCGGCTCCGCGGGTCCGGCCCCTGCTCGCGCACCTCGGCTGCACCGGACTCGCGGTGTGCGGACAGGGAGCGCAGGTCTACGACGCGGGCGCCGACCGCCTGCTGTGGTCGGTCCGGCTGGACCGGGAGCTGGCCGAGACCGCGCTCGGCAAGATCGAGGCGGAGGTGGGGCAGGTCTACGCGGCGGTCGACCAGGACGGTGTGGACGGGCTCACGCTCATCGAGCCCGGCTACCGGATGCCTCATCCGACGCTGCCCGCGGTGCGGGTCGAGCGCCGGGACGATCTGTGGTGCGCGCCCATCAGCAAGGTGCTGCTGCGGCATGCCGACCTGTCCGACGACGAGTTGGCGGCGGTGGCGCGCGCGGCGGTGGGCTCGCTGGCGACGGTCACCATGTCGGGGCCGGGCACCGTGGAGCTCCAGCCGAGCGGGGTGACGAAGGCGACCGGGCTGGCGCTGGCCGCCGAACGGCTGCGGATCGGCGCCGAACAGGCGCTGGCCTTCGGTGACATGCCCAACGACATCCCGATGTTCGACTGGGCGGGGCACGGCGTCGCCATGGCCAACGCTCATCCCGAACTGAAGGCGGTCGCGGACGAGGTCACCTTGTCGAACGAGGACGACGGCATCGCCGTCGTCCTCGAAAGACTGTTCCCGAGCGGCTGACCGGGACGTCGGCCGGCTGACCGGGACGTCAGGCAGGCCTGCCGCGACCGGCCGGTCAGTAGGCGCCGAACACGTTGTCGATCGACCCGTACCGCGCGGCCGCGTAGTTGCAGGCGGCGGTGATGTTCGCGACCGGGTCGTAGATGTCGAACGAGGTGCCGGCCACGTGGTAGGCGTTGAACGTCGGGTCGATGACCTGGAGCAGGCCCTTGGACGGGATGCCCTTGGCGGCGTTGGAGTCCCAGAGGTTGATGGCGGCCGGGTTGCCGGAGGACTCGCGTATGACGTTGCGGTAGATGCCGTTGTAGGTACCCGGGATCTTCTTCTCGGCCATGATCGCGAGGGACTCGCGGATCCAGCCGTCGAGGTTGTTCGGGTATCCGGCGGGGGTGGTGGCGGCCGTGGTGGCGCTGGGGGCCGCGGAGGCGGTGGTCGCGCCGATGAGCGGCAGGACGAGGACGGCGGCGCCGGTGCCGGCGGCGACGAGAGTACGGACGAGGCGGCTGTTCCGGGTACGGCGGTGCTGAGCGGCAGCAGGCATGGGGAAGTTCCTCTCCGGCGCCTACGAGGTGAGCTGTCGGGTTCGGGCGGGGAGGTGCCCGGCCGTGCCTCGGGGAGGCACGGCTTCACCCCGAGCCGTTCCGGTGCGGCGTGTGCCGTCCGGTGCAGCGACTTACCTGGGTCCCCCGCTCCTGCCGTACGAATGAGTTCGTCGATGGGTATGCGGGCGGCGGCAGGATTAGGCGTCCGCCCGACGGCCGGAACGTATGCGAGAGCACATGTCGGGAACAAGTACTGGATTCATACAACGTGCCTTTTGGTCATGATCGACGCGGTATGAGGTGCTTGATCCTTTGCGGTTGCCAACTCTCAACTCGCCGACGGCGCAAGGGGTCCCGGGGGTCCGGTGGACGGGGTGCGCGCGGAGGGCGCGTGACCCAACTCACGAAATAGCAAAACATTTCAAATCAGACATGGGGGATTAAGGGGATTCATGTCTGAAGTCCGAGTGGTGGTGGAACCAGGGGTGTGGTGCCTGTTGTTGCATGGGCGGCCGACAGGGAAAGCGAGAGGGTGGAGAGGTCGCGACACAGCGTTCGGATTACTGTTAAGTCGATAAATGTCCGGTATTACCATGTGATCAAAACCATGCCGGTCATGCTGCGATACCGCCCAGGCTGGACCGGTGGGCGCTATCGGTGATCGAAACAGGACCGGATACGCTGACTTGAGTGATGGCAGCGACCTATCGACAAACCGTGTAATCGCCAGCAGACACCAGCAGACAGGAGACCCCTCGTGACCGTCGTCGGGCCGTTCGGGCTGAGCGTGCGGGACCAGGCTCTGGAAGCCGATGTCCAGGCCGGATTGGCGGCAGTCGAGGAAGGCTTGCTCGATGCCACCAAGAGCGAGGTCCCGTTCATCACGGAGGCCGCCCAGCACCTCGTACGGGCCGGCGGGAAGCGGTTCCGGCCACTGCTCGTGATGCTCGCGGCCCAGTTCGGCGACCCCTACGCGCCGGGCATCGTGCCGTCGGCCGTGGTCGTGGAGCTGACCCACCTGGCCACGCTGTACCACGACGACGTCATGGACGAGGCCGCCGTGCGGCGCGGCGTGGACAGCGCCAACACCCGCTGGGGCAACTCCGTCGCGGTCCTCACCGGTGACTTCCTCTTCGCCCGAGCCTCCCAGATCCTCGCCGACCTCGGCCCCGAGGCGGTCCGGGTGCAGGCCCTGGCGTTCGAACGGCTGGTGACCGGCCAGATCCTGGAGACCGCGGGTCCCTCGGACGGACGCGACCCGGTCGAGCACTACCTGGACGTGCTCGGCGGAAAGACGGGCTCCCTGGTGGCGGTGTCGTGCCGGTTCGGCGCGATGATGTCCGGCGCCGACGAGACGGTGGTCGACGTCCTCACCCAGTACGGCGAACGGCTCGGGGTCGCCTTCCAGCTCGCGGACGACGTGCTGGACATCGCCTCCGACTCCCACGAGTCCGGCAAGACCCCGGGCACGGACCTGCGCGAGGGCATCCCCACCCTGCCGGTGCTCCGGCTGCGCGAGCGGGCCGCCCGGCTGGGGCTGGCCGAGGACCTCGCGCTGTGCGAGCTGCTGGACTCCGACCTCAGCGACGACGCCCGGCTCGCCGAGGCACTGGCCGGCCTGCGGGCCCACCCCGCGCTGGAGCAGGCCCGCCGGGACACCGTCCGGTACGCGGAGGAGGCACGGGCCGCGCTGGCGCCGCTCCGGGAATGCGACGCCAAGGCGGCGCTGCTGGAGCTGTGCGACGCGGTGGTGCACCGGGCCGGCTGACCCGGCCCGACACCCGTACGGCGGTGTCCTCCCGCCCGACCCCTACGGGTCGGTGGAGATACGGCCGCCGCATGTCATACCGCAGGCGTACACGCAGTTGCCTCCGAGGGCTGACGCTTCCTCACGGCCGATTTGGTCAGATGGGAACCACGGAAATCACCACTCCTCACCGATTCGGGTGAGAATGGCGGCTCAGGTGGACCAGCGTGAGGACAGCTGCCGCCGACGACGGAGGTAAGGCACACATGGCACCGTACGAATCCGACGACGCAGTGGGCGCCGCGCGGGACGAGGAGACGCGTTCCGGCCGGCGCAGGGCCGCGCGGTACGCCGTTCCGGTCGCGGTGGTGGGGGTGGCGGCGGCCACGATCGGGCTGGTCCCGGCGCTCGCCGACTCCGGTGACCCCGACCTGCCGAAGATCAGCGCACAGCAGCTCATCGAGAAGATCGCCAAGTCGGACGTGCAGCAGCTGTCCGGCACCGTGAAGATCAGCACCGACCTCGGCCTGCCGAACCTCGGCGGCCTGGAGAGCGGCATGCTCGGCGGGGCCGGCCAGGGCTCCGGCGACGGCTCCTCCGCCGACCCGCAGGCCAAGCTCACCGAGCTGGTCTCCGGCACGCACACCCTGCGCGTCGCCGCCGACGGCCCGGACCGGCAGAAGGTGTCGCTGCTGGAGAGCGGCGCCGAGTACAGCCTGATCCACGACGGCAAGGACGTCTGGGGCTACGACAGCAAGAGCAACGAGGTCTACCACTCCACCGCGGCCGGCTCCGGCAAGGACCGCACGGCCGAGCCGCCCGCCACCCCCAAGGACTTCGCCGACGAGGCTCTGAAGTCGGTGGACGACACCACGTCCGTCACCGTCGACGGCACCGCGCAGGTCGCCGGACGCGACGCCTACAAGCTGCTGATCAAGCCCAAGCAGTCCGGGACCACGGTCGGCGCGATCAGCATCGCCGTGGACGCCGAGACGGGCCAGCCGCTGAAGTTCACGCTGACCCCGAAGAGCGGCGGCGCCGCCGTGGTCGACGCGGGCTTCACTCAGGTCTCCTTCGCCCGCCCGGCCGCCTCCACCTTCGACTTCACCCCGCCCAAGGGCGCGAAGGTGACCGAGGAGAAGGACACGGCCGGGAAGCCCCAGCACACCCCGAAGCACGGTGAGGACTTCGCCGAGGGCCTGACCGGGCTGAACGTCCTCGGCAAGGGCTGGACGTCCATAGCCACCTTCGACACCGGTGCCGAGGGCGGCCTGCCGACCGGCTCCCAGAGCGGCGACCTCGGCGGCTTCCTCGGCTCGCTCGGCGACCAGGTCTCCGGGAAGTTCGGCAAGGGCACGGTCTTCTCCACCCGCCTGGTCAACGCCCTGATCACCGACGACGGCAAGGTCTACGCCGGCGCCGTGACCAAGGACGCCCTGGTGAAGGCGGCCGACGCCGGGAAGTGACCCCGCCCGGGAACTACACGGAGTGACGGGCCGTTGACCCTTCGGGGCACGACGAATCGAGGGGGAGCCGATGGACGAACCGTCCGCCACGCAGCGGGAACCCGCCCCGCGGCGGGACCAGGGGGACGCGCCGGCGAGCGTGATCGCCACGCGCGGTCTCACCAAGCGCTACCGCGGCGGACAGCTCGCTGTGGACGGTCTCGACCTGACCGTCCCGGCGGGCAGCGTCTTCGGCTTCCTCGGCCCGAACGGCTCCGGCAAGACCACCACCATCCGCATGCTGATGGGCCTGATCGAGCCGACCGCCGGCACGGCACGGGTGCTCGACCGCCCCATGCCGCGGTCGGCCCGCACGGTCCTTCCTCAGGTCGGCGCGCTCATCGAGGGCCCCGCCCTGTACGGCTTCCTCTCCGGCCGGGACAACCTGCTGCGCTACGACGCCGCCGACCCCACCGCCGACCCGCGCACCCGGCGCGCCCGCGTCGCCGCGGCACTGGACCGGGTCGGCCTCGCCGCCGCCGCGGGCAAGAAGGCGAAGGCGTACTCGCTGGGCATGAAACAGCGGTTGGGCCTGGCCGCCGCACTGCTCCAGCCGCGCCGGCTGCTCGTCCTGGACGAGCCCACCAACGGCCTCGACCCGCAGGGCATGCGCGAGATCCGCGCCCTGATCCGGGAACTGGCCGCCGACGGCACGACCGTCTTCCTCTCCTCCCACCTCCTCGACGAGATCGAGCAGGTGTGCACGCACGCGGCGGTCATGGCACAGGGCCGGCTCGTCGTCCAGGGCGCGGTGTCCGAGCTGGCGGCCGGGGCACGCGACCGGCTGGCGGTGACCACTCCGGACACGGGCGAGGCGACCCGCGTACTGAAGGAACTGGGCGTCGGCGATGTGACCGCCGACGGCGACCGGGTCACCGGCGAACCGCCCGAGCGGGACCTCGCCGAGGTGACCGCGGCCCTGGTCACCGCGGGTGTCCGCGTCCGGGGCCTCACGGTGGAACGCGCCTCGCTGGAGGACGCGTTCGTGGCGCTGACCGGGGAGGGCTTCGATGTCGCGGGCTGATGCGCTCCAGCCGGAGAAGGTACGCCGGCGAAACCCCCTGTGGACCCTCGGGCTGCTGCGCAGCGAGCTGGTCGTCACCGTCCGCCGCTGGCGCACCCTCGCCCTGCTCGGGGTGCTGGCCGCGGTTCCGGTGCTGATCGGGATCGCGGTGAAGCTCGAGACCCGGGACGGTGCGCCGGTGGGCGGCGGCAACGGCGAGGGCCCGGCGTTCATCGCACAGATCACCAACAACGGCCTGTTCCTGGTGTTCACCGCGCTGGCCACGACCCTGCCGTTCTTCCTGCCGCTGGTCGTCGGCGTCGTCGCGGGCGACGCGATAGCCGGGGAGGCGGGCGCGGGCACCCTGCGTTATCTGCTGGTCGCCCCCGCCGGCCGCACCCGGCTGCTGCTCACCAAGTACGCGACGGTGATGGCGTTCTGCCTGCTGGCCACCCTGGTCGTCACCGTCTCGGCGCTGCTCGTCGGCGCGCTGCTCTTTCCGCTCGGCGAGCTGACGACGATCTCCGGCACCCGGATCGGCTTCACCGAGGGGCTCGGCCGCGCCCTGCTCATCGCCCTGGTCGTCGCGGCTTCACTGATCGGCATCGCGGCCCTCGGCCTGTTCGTGTCGACCCTCACCCACAGCGGCATCGCGGCGATGGCGACCACGGTCGGCCTGCTCATCACCGTCCAGATCGTCGACCAGATACCCCAGCTGCACGCGGTGCAGCCGTACTTGTTCTCGCACCACTGGCTGTCCTTCGCCGACCTGATGCGTGACCCCGTCTACTGGGACGACCTGGTGAAGAACCTCGGCCTGCAGGGCCTGTACGCGGTCGTGTTCGGCTCGGCGGCCTGGGCGCGGTTCACGGCGAAGGACATCAACGCCTAGTCCTGGGCGCCGGCCTGGGCGCCGGCGGTCTCGTGGGGGAAGCGGGCGAGGGGCGCGTCCTGGGCGAAGAACGTCTTCGCGCGTGCCAGCGCGTCGGCGTCCGCGCGCACGTCACCGGGCGCGCTGCCGTTGCCCAGCAGAACGCCGCCGAAGCGCATCCCCAGGTACGCGGCGGAGTTGTTGAGGGTGCCCACGTAGGGGTCGGCGACGGAGGGCTCGTGGTCCGCCAGCGCGGCGATGCCCCAGAGGGTGCGGCCGGCCATCGTCGCCTTGAAGTCGAGTCCCGGTGTGCGCAGCCAGGCGGACCAGTGGTCCAGGTAGGTCTTGGTGAGGCTGGACACCGAGTACCAGTACAGCGGCGAGGCGATCACGATGTCCGTGGCCGCGAGCGTGGCGTCCAGCAGCCGGCCCGTGCTGGTGTCCGCCGGGGGCCGGACGTGGTCGCTGTCGTGCCGCAGGTCCGCGAAGTCGGGCAGGGGGTCTTCGGCGAGGCGGATCCAGCGCTGCTCCACATCGCCGGACAGCTGCGCGGCCGCCTCGCGGGCCAGCAGTTCGGTGTTGCCTTCGGTGCGGGCGCTGCCCAGGACGAAGAGGAAGCGGCGGCTCATGGGTCCCCCAGGTGAGACGTTTGGAAGCTCTGAATAGAGGCGTCTGCATCTTATGCACACGCATGCAAAATTGGCCAGGGTGTGGCTGGTGCGAGGCTGTGACGTCGCGGTGACGCGGAAGCCGGGGAGAGCCGACACACTGGTGGGTAGAACGCGTACGACCGGATCGCGGCGCCGGGGGAGTGAGGGACACCGATGGCTGGACTCAGCTTCGAGAAGAAGCGGGCGCGGCAGCCCGTGGGGCATCCGGCGGCGGTGGCCGTCCGGGTGTTCGGCACGGGAGGCGCGTCGGTCGGCGGGGCGTCGGTCGTGGCGGCACCGGGCGAGGACATCCAGCAGGCCGTCCTCAACCACCTCCAGCGCCTGGCCATCAGCATCGGCGCCCCCATACGCGCCACGATCCAGGACGACCTCGCCGGCTGCGTGGTCCCGTTGGAGGTCTCGGCGGACGGCTCCAGCCGGGTGACGGGAGAGGCGGTCCGGGCGACCGAAGCGGTGCCGGGCCCGCCGGCTGTGGCACCGGGGACGGTACAGGCTCCGACGGGGCAGTTCGGACCGGCGCCCGTGATGGACATGCCGGTGACGGACCTGCCGGTGACCGGCGTGCCGGTGACGGACGTGGCCGTGAGGGGCGCGGCTGTGTCGGACGCGCTCGTGACCGACGCGCTCGTGCTGGGCGCGTCTGTGGCGGACGTGCGGGCGACGGACGTGTCCGTGATGGACCCGCCTGCGGTGGACCCGCCCGTGGTGGGCGGGCCTGCGCGTGACGTGCCCGTCGCCGACGCGCAGGTCACACACGCCCGCGTCCCCGCGGTCCCGGCCCCCCTCGTCGCCGTACCGGCCGAGCCCTCCGTCTCCACTGCCACCCCCACCCCGGCCCGTGGCTTCGACGCGGTCGCCGAGGAGGTGCTCGGAGACGGGCCGCTGACCGAGACCGCCGAGGGTGCGGAGCTGCTCGGCGAGCCGATGAGCCGTATCAACGAGGCCGTGCGTGCGGGCCGTATCGACGCGGCGACGGAGCTGGCCGACCGGACCCTCTCCGAGGCGTCCGCCGTGTTCGGCCCGCGCCACGCCGAGGTGCTGCACCTGCGGGAACTGTGCGCGTACATCGCCTACTTGGCGGGCGACCCGGTCCGCGCCTTCCGGCTGTCCCTGGACGTCGCCCGGCAGCGCCGCCAGGCCCGGGACGGGGAGGCCGCCTACGGCAACGTGCAGAGCGCGGCCACCGCCTGGCGCGCGGTGCGCGATCCCGAGGAGGGACTGCGGATGGGCAGGGACCTGATCGACCTGTGGACGGACCTCACCGCCGAGCCCGGCCCCGCCGCCGACGACCTGCGTCCGCTGGAGTCGGCCCGCGCCCGCATGGTCCGGCTGACCGACCGCGCGGCCAAGGCGGCGCAGGCGTAACGGCCGTAGCGGTCGCGGACGGGCTAGTGCACGCAGAACTCGTTGTCCTCCGGGTCCGCCATCAGGACCCACTGGCCCGAAGGCTCCTTCACCTCGCGCAGCGTCCGGGCGCCCAGGGCCTGAAGACGTGTCACCTCGTCCGCGCGCCGTTCCGGGCCCGCGTGGATGTCGAGGTGGAGCCGGTTCTTGCCGGTCTTCGCCTCCGGCACCCGCTGGAACAGCAGCCGCCGGCCGAGCCCGGTGCCGGTCTCCGGGTCGTACGGGTCGTCGGGGTGCCGTACGGCGATCAGGTCACGGAAGGCGGCCCGGCCGTGGTACTCGACGGTGGCCTCCCCGGGCAGCGCGCCGACGGAGAGCAGCCGTTCGACGAGGGCGCTGTTGTCCTCGGCCGTGTAGTGCAGCGCGGCGGCCCAGAAGTCGGCCTGTGCGTGCGGGTCGGCGGCGTCGATGACGAGCTTCCAGTGCAGCGGGGCGGGAGTCTGTGCGGTCATGCCCCCCCTTATAGACCGGACCCCTCGGTGGAGGGGTCCGTTCCGCACCGTCAGACGTCCGCCGGAGCCGACGCGGGAGCCTCGGGGACCCGGGCCACCGGTACGGCTCGCCGCGCCGGCCGCCTGGCGAAGCGCAGCGCGTCGCCCGTCAGCAGGATCAGCGCCAGCCAGACCAGAGCGAACCCGGCCCACCGCTCGGGCGGCATGGCCTCGTCGAAGTAGAGGACGCCGAGCAGGAACTGGAAGATCGGGGCCAGGTACTGGAGCAGGCCCAGGGTGGACAGCGGTACGCGGATCGCCGCCGCGCCGAAGCAGACCAGGGGCAGGGCGGTGACGATGCCGGTGGAGGCGAGCAGAGCGGCGTGTCCGGTGCCGTCGTTCATGAAACTGGCGTCGCCGTGCGAGGACAGCCACAGCAGATAGCCGAGCGCCGGCAGGAACTGGATCGCCGTCTCGGCGGCCAGCGACTCGACGCCGCCGAGGGCGACCTTCTTCTTCACCAGTCCGTAGGTGGCGAAGGAGAAGGCGAGGCAGAGCGAGATCCACGGTGGGCGGCCGTAGCCGACGGTCAGGACGACGACGGCGGCGAAGCCGATCGCGACCGCCGCCCACTGCACGGGCCGCAGCCGCTCCTTCAGGAGCAGTACGCCCATCGCGATGGTGACCAGCGGGTTGATGAAGTAGCCGAGCGAGGCCTCGACGACATGGCCGGCGTTCACCGCCCAGATGTAGACGCCCCAGTTCACGGTGATGACGCCCGCCGCCACGACGACGAGAGCGAGCCGCCGGGGCTGGCGCAGCAGCTCTCCGGCCCAGGCCCAGCGGCGTACGAAGAGCAGCGCGACGGCGACGAACACGAGGGACCACACCATGCGGTGAGCCAGGATCTCCATGGCTCCGGCGGGCTTGAGCAGGGGCCAGAACAGGGGAACGAGCCCCCACATCCCATAGGCGGCGAAACCGTTCAGCAGGCCTATGCGGTGCTCTCCGTCGGACGTCTTGGCCAAGGCCCCTCCTTCTCGCCCGCGCTCCCGGCATGGATGCGCGAGGACGAAGGTAGCGCCGGGCACCCACGGCTGTCATGCCCGTATCGCAATACGGTCATGACAGCCGGGGATCCGCACGCCTCGGCCCTTGACCACGGCGGTGGGACGGCCTCGGCCTCCGCCCAGGGCGGTGGGCGGCCTCGGTCCTTGGGTGCGTCGGCGACGGCCTCGGTCCTTGGGTGCGTCGGCGACGGCCTCAGTCCTTGAGTGCGTCGGCGACGGCCTCCGTCAGTGGGGTGGTGGGGCGGCCGATCAGCCGGGAGAGGTCGCCGGAGGAGATGACCAGCTCGCCCTTCTCGATCGACGCGTCCACGCCCGCCAGGATCCCGGCCAGCGGCGCGGGCAGACCGGCGCCGGTCAGGATCTCGGTGAGGGTCTCCGTCGGGACCGGGCTGTAGACGATCTCCTTGCCGGTCTGTCGGCTCAGCTCGGCCGCGTACTCGGCGAAGCCCCACGCCTCGTCGCCGCCCAGCTCGTACGTCGTGTTCTCGTGTCCCTCGCCGGTCAGCACGGCGACCGCGGCGGCGGCGTAGTCGGCGCGGGAGGCCGAGGAGATCCGGCCGTCACCGGCGGACTGGACGACGGCGTTGTGCTCCAGCACGGGCGCCAGGTTCTCGGTGTAGTTCTCGTGGTACCAGCCGTTGCGCAGCAGGCTGTAGGGCAGACCGGAGGCGAGCAGTACCTTCTCGGTCGCCCGGTGGTCGTCCGCCAGCGCGGCCGTCAGGGACCCCGGGGCGCTGGTGTAGGCGAGCAGGGCCACGCCGGCCGCCTTCGCCGCCTCGATGACGACCGTGTGCTGTCCCACCCGGCCCTTGTCGAACTCGTTGCCGGAGATCAGCAGGACCTTGTCGCCGGCGGCGAACAGGTCGTCGAAGGTCTCGGGCGCGTTGTAGTCGGCCACGGCCACCCGCACGCCGCGGGCGGCGAAGTCGGCGGCCTTCGCCTCGTCACGCACGACGGCGGTGATCCGCTCCGCCGGAACCTTCTCCAGCAGCTGCTCCACCACATGACGGCCGAGGTGTCCGGTGGCTCCGGTGACGACGATGCTCATGGTGTGAAAACTCCTTCTCCGATGGGTATGGGACTCACCGTAGGAGCTGCACTAACCAAGCGAAAGTACCCACTTTGAAGTAAGGTACTTCCATGTCGGTAACCAAGGATGCGGGGGACGCCGAGGCGATGTGCCCCTACCGCCTGGTCCTGGAGCACGTGACCAGCCGCTGGGGCGTCCTCGTCCTCATCGAGCTGCTGGACCGGCCGTACCGGTTCAGCGAACTGCGCCGGGCGATCAGCGCCTACGGCGGCCGGGGCGTCAGCGAGAAGATGCTCACCCAGACCCTCCAGACCCTGGAGCGCGACGGCCTGGTGCACCGCGACGCCAAACCGGTCATCCCGCCCCGCGTCGACTACTCGCTCACCGCCCTCGGTCGCGAGGCGGCGGAGCAGGTGCGGACCCTGGCCCAGTGGACGCACGCGCGCATGAGCAGGGTCGAACAGGCCCGCCGCGCATACGACGAGGCCCGGGAAATCCAGTCCCGGGCCTCGTGATCAGCGGACGCCGTCAGCCGACGACCGTCCAGGTGTCCCCGCCCGCCAGCAGCGCGGCCAGGTCGCCCTTGCCGTGCTGTTCGATCGCGGTGTCGAGCTGCTCGGCCATCTGCGAGTCGTAGACCGGCCGCTCCACGGATCGGAACACGCCGATCGGGGTGTGGTGCAGGGTGTCCGGGTCGGCCAGCCGGGACAGCGCGAAGGCCGTGGTGGGGGACGCGGCGTGGGCGTCGTGCACCAGCACGTCCGCCTCGTTCTCCGGGGTCACCGTCACCACCTTCAGATCGCCGGTCCGCCCGTCCCGTACGACCCCTCTCGCCCGGTCGGCGCCGAAGAGGATCGGCTGCCCGTGCTCCAGCCGGATCAGCGCCTCCTCGGCCTGCTGCTTGTCCTTCAGGGCGTCGAAGGCGCCGTCGTTGAAGATGTTGCAGTTCTGGTAGATCTCGATCAGCGCGGTGCCCGGGTGGTCGGCGGCGGCGCGCAGCACCTCGGTCAGGTGCTTGCGGTCGGAGTCGATCGTGCGCGCCACGAAGGACGCCTCCGCGCCGATCGCCAGCGACACCGGGTTGAACGGCGCGTCCAGCGAGCCCATCGGCGTCGACTTGGTGATCTTGCCGACCTCGGAGGTCGGTGAGTACTGGCCCTTGGTCAGGCCGTAGATCCGGTTGTTGAACAGCAGGATCTTCAGGTTGACGTTGCGGCGCAGGGCGTGGATCAGATGGTTGCCGCCGATGGACAGGGCGTCGCCGTCACCGGTGACGACCCACACGCTCAAGTCACGGCGGGAGGAGGCCAGACCGGTCGCGATCGCCGGGGCGCGGCCGTGGATGGAGTGCATCCCGTAGGTGTTCATGTAGTACGGGAAGCGGGACGAGCAGCCGATACCGGAGACGAAGACGATGTTCTCCTTCGCCAGGCCCAGTTCCGGCATGAAGCCCTGCACGGCCGCGAGGATCGCGTAGTCACCGCACCCCGGGCACCAGCGCACCTCCTGGTCCGACTTGAAGTCCTTCATCGACTGCTTGGCCTCCGCCTTGGGGACCAGCTGCAGCAGCCCGTTGGTGGCGTCAGTCATCGATGGCCTCCTTCAGCGCCGCGGCGAGCTGTTCCGCCTTGAACGGCATGCCGTTGACCTGGTTGTAGGAGTGGGCGTCGACCAGGTACTTCGCCCGGATGAGGGTGGCGAGCTGCCCGAGGTTCATCTCGGGGATCACGACCTTGTCGTAGCTCTTCAGGACCGTGCCGAGATTGCGCGGGAAGGGGTTGAGGTGGCGCAGATGGGCCTGGGCGACGGACTCGCCGGCCGCCCGCAGCCGCCGTACCGCCGCCGTGATCGGGCCGTAGGTGGAGCCCCAGCCGAGGACCAGGATCTTCGCGCCGTGCGGGTCGTCGACCTCCACGTCCGGCACGTCGATGCCGTCGATCTTGGCCTGCCGGGTACGGACCATGAAGTCGTGGTTGGCCGGGTCGTAGGAGATGTTGCCCGTGCCGTCCTGCTTCTCGATGCCGCCGATACGGTGCTCCAGGCCCGGGGTGCCCGGGATCGCCCACGGCCGGGCCAGGGTCTGCGGGTCCCGCTTGTACGGCCAGAAGACCTCGGTGCCGTCCTGGAGCGTGTGGTTCGGACCCGAGGCGAACTGCACCCGCAGGTCGGGCAGCTCCTCCACGTCGGGGATGCGCCACGGCTCGGAGCCGTTCGCCAGATAGCCGTCCGACAGCAGCATCACCGGCGTGCGGTACGTCAGCGCGATCCGGGCCGCCTCCAGAGCGGCGTCGAAACAGTCGGCCGGGGTCCTCGGGGCGACCACCGGCACCGGGGCCTCGCCGTTGCGGCCGTACATCGCCTGGAGCAGGTCCGCCTGCTCCGTCTTGGTCGGCAGACCCGTCGACGGGCCGCCGCGCTGGATGTCCACCACCAGCAGCGGCAGCTCCAACGACACCGCGAGGCCGATCGTCTCGCTCTTCAGGGCGACACCCGGGCCGCTCGTCGTGGTCACCGCCAGCGAGCCGCCGAACGCCGCGCCCAGCGCCGCGCCGATGCCCGCGATCTCGTCCTCGGCCTGGAAGGTACGGACGCCGAAGTTCTTGTGCTTGCTCAGCTCGTGCAGGATGTCCGAGGCCGGCGTGATCGGGTACGAGCCCAGGAACAGCGGCAGATCCGCCTGCCGGGACGCCGTGATCAGACCGTAGGCCAGGGCCAGGTTGCCGGAGATGTTCCGGTAGGTGCCGACGGGGAAGGCCTTGGCGGCCGGGGCGACCTCGTAGGAGACCGCGAAGTCCTCCGTCGTCTCGCCGAAGTTCCAGCCCGCGCGGAACGCGGCGATGTTCGCCGCGGCGATGTCCGGCTTCTTCGCGAACTTCGACCGCAGGAACTTCTCGGTGCCCTCGGTGGGCCGGTGGTACATCCAGCTGAGCAGGCCCAGCGCGAACATGTTCTTGCTGCGCTCGGCCTCTTTGCGGGAGAGGTCGAACTCCTTCAGCGCCTCCACCGTGAGCGTGGTCAGCGGCACCGGGTGGAGGCTGTAGCCGTCGAGCGAGCCGTCCTCCAGCGGGGAGCTGTCGTAGCCCACCTTCTGCAGGGCGCGCTTGGTGAACTCGTCGGTGTTGACGATGATCTCGGCTCCGCGCGGGAGGTCGCCGATGTTGGCCTTCAGGGCGGCCGGGTTCATCGCGACCAGAACGTTCGGCGCGTCTCCGGGAGTGAGGATGTCGTGGTCGGCGAAGTGGAGCTGGAAGGACGAGACACCCGGCAGGGTGCCGGCGGGGGCGCGGATCTCGGCGGGGAAGTTCGGCAGGGTGGAGAGGTCGTTGCCGAAGGAAGCGGTCTCCGAGGTGAACCGGTCACCGGTGAGCTGCATGCCGTCACCCGAGTCCCCCGCGAACCGGATGATCACCCGGTCCAAGCGCCGCACGTCCTTCGCGCCGCCCGGTTTGCGCTGCTCTCCCACGACGGTTCCGTCGGTCTGCTCCGCTGGGCTGCTGACCTGGCTGGTCACTGAACTGGACCTCCTTCGAGGCGGCTGTCCGGGGCCGGTCGTCCCACGGACCATCCCAGGATCAACCCTACGTCGGTTAGGGTCGCCTTCCCGAGGTCATCCGTGGATTGGACGACATTTCGAGACGGCCTGTCGCGCTGACTTCACATCATGTCCCGCATCGCCGAAGCGCCGGTCAAGGCGCTCCCCGCGCGTTCCCAGGTTCTCTCCTCCGGCTCCCGCCGGGATCCCCACACGCCCCCTACGGGCTTCAACGACCTCCCCTCCGGGTCTCGGCGGCGTCGGCCCGCGCTCTCCTCCGGGTCTCCGTCCGGTCCACCCCCGAGTACCCGCCCCCGCGCGAAGGCCGGACGGCCCGGGGGACCGCCCGGCTAGGAGTTGAGATAGGTGAGAACGGCCAGAACCCGACGGTGGTCGCCCTCGCTCGGCGCCAGGCCGAGCTTCAGGAAGATGTTGCTGACGTGCTTCTCCACCGCACCGTCGCTGACCACCAGCTGCCGGGCGATCGCCCCGTTCGTACGCCCCTCGGCCATCAGCCCGAGCACCTCGCGCTCCCGGGGCGTCAGCCCCGTCAGCACATCCTGCTTGCGGCTGCGCCCCAGCAGCTGCGCGACCACCTCCGGGTCCAGCGCCGTACCGCCGTCGGCCACCCGCACCACCGCGTCGACGAACTCCCGTACGTCCGCGACCCGGTCCTTGAGCAGATAGCCCACGCCCCGGCTGGAACCGGCCAGCAGTTCGGTGGCGTAACGCTCCTCCACATACTGCGACAGCACCAGCACCCCCAGCTCGGGGTGCAGCCGGCGCAGCAGTACGGCCGCCCGGACGCCCTCGTCGGTGTGCGTCGGCGGCATCCGCACGTCCGCCACGACCACATCGGGCAGCTCGCCCCGGCCGTCCAGGTCGGCGATGGTCTTCACCAGCGCGTCGGCGTCGCCGACACCGGCCACGACCTCGTGTCCGCGGTCGGTCAGCAGCCGGGTCAGGCCCTCCCTGAGCAGCACTGAATCCTCGGCGATGACCACCCGCACTCTGTCCTCCACGATGTTCCGGCCCCCACAGCCCGATGCCGCGAACGCGGTACGCCGGTGCCGTACGCCCCCTGCGGGCGGCCGTGCCGTCCGCCGGTGCCGTCCGTCCGTGACGTGCGTTCGCGGTGTCCCCGTCGTCCGTGACGCCCGCCGGCCGCGGCATGTGCCTGCCGGCCGTGAGGGGCGTCCGTGACGTCCTACGGTGGTCCAGCATTCCAGGAAACGTGCCGGACCGCCGCCGTACCGGGGGGAATGCCGTGCGGCGGGCGAACGGCCGCGCTCAGCCGCCCTGGCGCCAGGGCAGTTCCGCGATCACCCGGGTGGGGCCGCCGGCCGGGGAGTCCACCACCAGGGCGCCGTCCACCGCGTCCAGGCGCGCGGCGAGACCGGCCAGTCCGGAGCCCCGCCCGACATCGGCGCCGCCCACGCCGTCGTCGGTCACCTGAAGCATCAGCCGGTCCTCCGCGCGCCACACGTCGACCGAGGCGGAGCGGGCCCGGCTGTGCTTGCTGATGTTCTGGAGCAGCTCGGAGACGGTGAAGTAGGCGATGCCCTCGATGGCCGGTGCCGGGCGGGCCGGCAGCTCGACCTCCACCTTCACCGGGACGGTGCAGCGGGAGGCGACGGCCGACAGCGCCGCGTCCAGGCCGCGGTCGGTGAGGACGGCCGGATGGATGCCCCGGGCGAGGTCGCGCAGCTCCTGGAGGGCCGTCTTCACCTCGCCGTGCGCCTCCTCCACCATGCGCGCCGCCGTCCGCGGGTCCTCCCGCAGCTTCTCCTTCGCCAGCCCCAGGTCCATCGCCAGGTTGACCAGCCGGGCCTGCGCCCCGTCGTGCAGGTCCCGCTCGATGCGCCGCAGATCGGCGGCGGCCGTGTCGACCACCGTCCCCCGGTCCGACTCCAGCTCCACCACCCGCGCCGACAGCGGCGACGGCCCGAGCAGCCCGCGCACCAGGAGCCCGTCCACGGTGGTCAGGGCCCGGACGAGCCACGGCGTGGCCAGCGTGAACACCAGCCCGACCAGCGCGGTCACAGTGATCTCGAACGGGTTGTCGAGGTAGACGCTGTGGTGGGTGTCGCCGTACAGCTGCAGGCCGCCCTCTCCGGCGTACGCCGGGAACACCCAGAACCACAGCGGGTAGCTCAGCAGCGCCCAGCCGCACGTCCAGAAGCTCACCGCCACGGAGAACGAGAACACCGCCCACGGGAACTGCACCAGGGCGTACACCACGTGCCGCCAGGAGGCGCCGCTCTTGAGCGTCGCGCCCATCCAGGCCGCCGCGCCCGGCCTGCGCATCCGCAGCGGTTCCGGGTCGGCCACGTCGATACCGAGCAGCCCGCGCGCCCGCGCCCGCTCCAGCACGCCGAAGCCCCGGCAGCCGGCGAGCGCCGCCGCCAGCACCGGGATGCCGAGGAAGGTCACCAGCAGGCCCGCGCCGAGGGCGACCATCGTCACCGTCCAGGTGAACAGCACCAGGGAGACCGGCAGGCTCAGCAGCACATAGGCGAACGCGCGCCGGCTGCGCGCCTCGAACGGCGCCCGCAGGGCGGCGGGAATGCGGGGGCCGGTTCCGGCCGTGCGCCCGTGCTCCCGCCCGTACCCGTGTCCGTACTCCATGGCCATCGATGCCGTCCTGTTCTCCTCGTACGAGCGGCGGTTCAGCCGTATCCCCAGAGTCGCCCGCGCGGAGCCGCCGGGCCATGGAGTCCGTCGGCGTCTCGAGCGGGGGGTTTTCCCCACCCCGGCGCTCCGCCGGGGCGGCTGTGAGGGGCGGTGGGGGCTGCCTGGGTTTCCGGCGTGGCCGGGAGTTTCCGGCCCGCACGGATTTCCTGCCCGCTTCCGGATTTCTGGCCCGCTTCCGGATTTCCGGCCTGCACGGGTTTCCGGCGTGCGGCGTGGCCGCGGGGTTCCGGCCCGCACGTGCTTTTCCGGCCTGCACGCGCGTGTGGGGCTTTTTCCGGGTTCCACGCGCGCGTGGAACCGTCCACGCGGCTCCACGCGCGCGGGGACGGGCGTTTGCCGCGTGGACACGCCTCCCGTGTCGCCGAGCCGCGTGGACACGCGTCCCTTACCGGCGGCTACTCCTGCCGGTCCCGCCACGGCAGTTCCGCGGTGACCACCGTGGGGCCGCCGGCCGGGGAGTCGACGACGAACAGGCCGTCCACCGCGCCCAGCCGGTCCGCCAGGCCCCGTATGCCGCTGCCGCCGTCCAGCCGGGCGCCGCCCCGCCCGTCGTCCCGGACCTGGATGAGCAGCCGGTCCTCCGCGCGCCACACCTCGACCGAGGCGGTCCGGGCCCCGCTGTGCTTGCTGATGTTCTGGAGCAGCTCGGACACCGTGAAGTAGGCGATGCCCTCGATGGCCGCCGTCGGCCGGGCCGGCAGGTCCGCGGTCACCGTGACCGGCACCGTGCAGCGCGAGGCGACCGACGACAGCGCCGCGTCCAGTCCGCGGTCCGTGAGCACGGCGGGATGGATGCCCCGGGCGAGGTCGCGCAGCTCCTGGAGGGCCAGCTTCACCTCGCCGTGCGCCTCCGCCACCATCGCCGCCGCCGTATCGGGATCCTCCAGGAGCTTCTCCTTGGCCAGGCCGAGCCCCATGGCCAGATTGACCAGCCGGGCCTGGGCACCGTCGTGCAGATCCCGCTCGATCCGGCGCAGATCGGCCGCCGCCGTGTCGACCACGATCCCGCGGTCGGACTCCAGTTCGGCGATGCGGCGTTCCAGCTCGTCCGAGGGCGACAGCAGCCCCCGCACCATCGCCCGGTCCACGTTCGCCAGGCCCCGCGTGAGATACGGCAGCACCGGCCACAACACGAACAGCGAGGTCAGCACGGTGCAGAAGGTGAGGATGCCCCACGGCAGCCGGATGACGTCGTACAGCAGCGTCCGCCAGCCCACCGGGTCCTTCAGCGCCATCCACAGCCGCTGCATCAGGCCCCCGCTCCTCGCGAGCGGCAGCGGCGTCGGCTCCTCCACCCGCACCCCGAGCAGCCTCCGGGCCCTGGCCCGCTCCAGCTTCCCCAGCTGTCGCGAGCCCGCCAGGCAGAGCGCGAGCAGCGGGAGACCGATCGCGGTGAGACTCAGGATGCCGCCGGCCACCAGCACGGTGAAGGCGTAGGTGAACCCGAGCACGGCCACCGGCAGATTCAGCAGGAGATACAGGATCTCCTTCCAGGTGTGCGCGTCGTAGGCCGGCCGGGGCGGAGGCAGACGGTGCAGGCCGTCGTGTCCGTCACGTTCGTCGGTGCCGTCGGTGCCGTCGGTCCGGTCGGCGGCGGGGCTGGGAGCGGTCATGCTGGTCAGCCTGCCGTGTGCGGCCCCCCTCACGCCATGCGGTACGCCGCCCTCCGCCGACGGGGGAAAACCCCACCCCCACCGCCTCCGGCCGTCTCACGGCGTGACGGGCTGCTTACCGTCTCTTTATCAGGGCCTAGACTCCCGTGCGTACAGATCCTCGAATCACGTTGCATCACAGAGTTCACTAAGGTCACGAGGTCAGGGAGCGAGGGACGACGGTGCGTGAGACGTTGGGGGACTCGTCGGTCACCGCGGCGCACGCCGTCGCGGCCGGCTACTTCCAGTCCTACTCGGTGGTCGGACTGCTCGCCCTCGTCGGCGTGCTGTTCGTCGCGGTCGCCTTCGGCGCGGGCCGCCTGCTGCGTCCGGTCGTGCCCACGCCGGAGAAACTCCTGACCTACGAATGCGGCGTCGACCCCGTCGGCGAGGGCTGGGCCCACACCCAGGTCCGCTACTACGTCTACGCCTTCCTGTACGTGATCTTCGCGGTCGACTCGATCTTCCTGTTCCCCTGGGCGACGGTCTTCGCCGCCCCCGGCTACGGCGCGACGACCCTTGTGGAGATGTTCATCTTCCTCGGCTTCCTCGCCGTGGGCCTGCTGTACGCATACAAGAAGGGCGTCCTGTCATGGACGTGAACCCGGACCCCGTCCACCTGCCGGAGCCGAAGCGGCTGGGCACCCTGGCCCGCCTGGCACCCGAGCCGATGAAAGTGGTCCTGAACTGGGGCCGCCGCTACTCGCTCTGGGTGTTCAACTTCGGCCTGGCCTGCTGCGCCATCGAGTTCATCGCGGCCTCGATGGCCCGCCACGACTTCATCCGGCTCGGCGTCATCCCCTTCGCGCCCGGCCCCCGCCAGGCCGATCTGATGATCGTCTCCGGCACGGTCACGGACAAGATGGCCCCGGCCGTCAAGCGCCTGTACGAGCAGATGCCCGAGCCGAAGTACGTCATCTCCTTCGGCGCCTGCTCCAACTGCGGCGGCCCGTACTGGGACTCCTACTCCGTCACCAAGGGCGTCGACCAGATCATCCCCGTGGACGTCTACGTCCCCGGCTGCCCGCCGCGCCCCGAGGCGCTGCTCCAGGGCATCCTCAAGCTCCAGGAGAAGATCGCCCGGGAGTCGCTGGGGGAGCGGTACGACAACGGATCCGGGGACGAGTCCGGTGCCGGGTCCGCCCGGCCGTCGGCCGCCGCCCTGCAGAGCGGCCTGGTACGGCCCCCGGCGCCCGCGTCCACCCCGTCCGAGGGGGATGCCCGATGAGCACGGCCGGCTGGCTGCCCGCTCCCGCCGAGGAACTCTTCGGCACGGACGCCACGGCCGAGGAGTCGTACGACCTCCTGACCGTGGACGTACCGCCGTCCGCCTGGCTCACCGCCCTGGAGACGGCCCGTACGACCCTGTCCTGCACCTATTTCGACTGGCTGAGCGCGGTCGACGAACCGGGCACCGGCTACCGCGTCTCCGCCCACGTCGTCGCCCTGAACCCGGTCCGCCGCCTCCTCGTCCGTACGACGGTTCCGCACGACGCCCCGGCGCTGCCCTCCGCCGTCGGCGTCTACGCGGGCGCCGCCTGGCACGAGCGCGAGACCCACGAAATGTTCGGTGTCGACTTCGAAGGCCACCCGGGGCTGGACCACCTGCTGCTCCCCGAGAACTTCGAGGGCCACCCGCTCCGCAAGGACTTCGTCCTCGCCGCCCGCGTCGCCAAGGCCTGGCCCGGTGCCAAGGAGCCGGGCGAGTCCGAGCACGGCGGCCCGAAGCGCCGGCAGATGCTGCCCCCGGGCGTGCCGGACCCCAACGAGTGGGGCCCCCTCAAGGGCCAGCTGCCGCCCGCCCCGGCCCGCCCGGCCCGGGCGGCGGGACGCGCCGCGGGAGACCGCCCGGCGCGCGCGGCGGGAGACCGTCCGGTACGGCGTACCCGTTCGGCCGCGGAGGGCTCGGCCAGCCAGGCGGCCCAGCCGGGCCAGCCGGTGCCGGGTGAGCCGGTTCAGCCGACCGAGGCTGCTGGTGCTGGTGCTGGTGCTGGTGCTGGTACGGGTACAGGTGCCGCTGCCCGGCCGCGCCGGATGCGGAGCGTGAGCGAGGGCTCGGCGAGCCAGCAGGCGGCGGGGGCCGAGGACGCGGCGACGCGCAAGCAGGCCGCGGCCGAGGGCGATGCCAGCCGAGCGGCGACGGCGGGGCCGACGGAAGGCCCGGCCGCCGAGGCCGCGGTGGCGCACGAGCCCGGCCCGACGCCCGCACCCGCCCGGCCGCGCCGCGCGCGCAGCACCTCGGACGCCCCGTGGCACCACGCCCGCCCGGCCTTCGACGAGCCCGAGCGGACACCCGAGCAGGAGCAGTCCCCCGAGCCGGAACCGCGACAGGCGGCCGAGCCGGAGCAGTCACTCCCGCCCGAGCCGAAGCCGGCACGCGGCCCCGAGCCGGAGCCCGTACGCGCCCCCGAGCCCGACCAGGCGCGCGCCCCCGAGCCGAGCCCCGAGAACCCCCAAGCCCCGGGCCGGACTCAAGACCCGAGCAAGCCCCAAGACCCGAGCAAGCCCCAAGACCCGAGCAAGCCCCAAGACCCGAGCAGCCCCGGCGACCCCACAGGAGGCCCGCAGTGAACGACGTGCTGGACGTCGCCCTGCGACTCCTCGTCGTGTTCGTCGTCTTCCTCACCTTCCCGCTGATCGTCGGCCAGACCGAGCACAAGGTGATGGCCCACATGCAGGGCCGCCTCGGCCCGATGTACGCGGGCGGTTTCCACGGCTGGGCCCAGCTGATCGCGGACGGCGTGAAGTTCGCGCAGAAGGAGGACGTCGTCCCGGCGGGCGCCGACCGCCGTGTCTTCCAGCTCGCCCCCGCCGTGGCCCTGCTGCCGTACCTCCTCGTCCTGCTCGCCATCCCGATCGGCCCGAGCGAGGGCGCCGTCGGCCAGGTGCTGGACGCCGGCGTGTTCTTCGTGCTCGCGGTGATGGGCGTGGGCGTGCTCGGCTCGCTGATGGCCGGCTGGGCCAGCGCCAACAAGTTCTCCCTGCTCGGCGGCCTGCGCACGGCCGCCCAGCTGCTCGCCTACGAACTCCCCATGCTGCTGGCGGCGGCCTCGGTCGCGATGGCCGCGGGCACGGTCTCCCTGCCCGGCATCCTGCACGCCTTCCACTGGTGGTGGGTGCCCTGGCAGATCGTCGGCGCGCTCGTCTTCTTCATCGCCGGACTCGCGGAGCTGCAGCGCCCGCCGTTCGACATGCCGGTCGCCGACTCGGAGATCATCTTCGGCGCGTACACCGAGTACACCGGCCTGCGCTTCGCCCTCTTCCTGCTGGCCGAGTACGCCGGCATCGTCGTCCTGTGCGGTCTGACCACCGTCCTCTTCCTGGGCGGCTGGCACGGCCCGTGGGGTGCCGACGGCCTCGGCTGGGTCTGGACCCTGCTGAAGACCGCGGTCCTCGCCTTCCTGGTCATCTGGCTCCGCGTGACCTATCCCCGGCTGCGCGAGGACCAGCTCCAGAAGCTCTCCTGGACCCTCCTCGTCCCCCTCTCCCTCGCCCAGATCGCCCTCACCGGCATCGTCAAGGTGGTGATCTCCTAGTGGCCCCCGTTCCCGGCGCCGGCCTCGCCAAGGGCCTGGCCGTCACCCTGCGCACGATGACGAGGAAGTCGGTCACCGAGCAGTACCCGGACGCCCTGCCCGAGCTGCCGCCCCGCACCCGCGGAGTGATCGGCCTGTTCGAGGAGAACTGCACGGTCTGCATGCTGTGCGCCCGCGAGTGCCCCGACTGGTGCATCTACATCGACTCCCACAAGGAGACGGTGCCGCCCGCCGCCCCCGGCGGACGCGAGCGCAGCCGCAACGTCCTCGACCGGTTCGCCATCGACTTCTCCCTGTGCATGTACTGCGGTATCTGCATCGAGGTCTGTCCTTTCGACGCGCTGTTCTGGTCCCCGGAGTTCGAGTACGCCGAGACCGACATCCGCGACCTCACCCACGAACGCGACAAGCTCCGCGACTGGATGTGGACCGTGCCGGCCCCGCCCGCCCTGGACCCCGGCGCGGAGGAGCCCAAGGAGATCGCCGCGGCCCGCAAGACCGCCGAGAAGCTGGCCGCCGCCCAAGCCGAGGCCCAGGATCCGCAGGAGGGTGAGTCGTGACCCTCGCCGCACCCGCCCTCACCGCACCCGCCCTCGCGGCCGGGCATCCCGCGCACCTCGCCGCGGCCGGGCACGGCTTCCTGTCCCCGACCGGCGTCGAGATCGCCTTCCTGCTCGTCGGCCTGGCCACCCTCGGCGCGGCCCTGGTCACCGTCACCACCCGGCAGCTGGTGCACGCCGCCCTGTGGCTGGTGGTCACCCTCGGCGGCCTCGCCGTCGAGTACCTGCTGCTCACGGCCGAGTTCATCGCCTGGGTGCAGGTCCTGATCTACGTGGGCTCCGTCGTCGTCCTCCTCCTGTTCGGCCTGATGCTCACCAAGGCCCCCATCGGCCGCTCCCCGGACGCCGACTCCGGCAACCGCTGGGCCGCCCTGACCGTCGCGGCCGCCGCCGCCGTCGCCCTGGTGTGGGTGGTCGTGGACGCCTTCCGCACCACCTGGATCGACCTGGACGGCCCGGCCGCCGGCACCACCCGGGTCACCGGCGCCAGCCTGTTCCGGCACTGGGTGCTGCCGTTCGAGGCCCTGTCCGTGCTGCTCCTCGCGGCCCTGGTCGGCGCGATCGTCCTGTCCCGCAAGGCCACGGCGGACGCGGACGCCGCACCCGCGGCCCCCGGGAAGGAAGGCGCGCGCTGATGCACCTCGCCTACCCCGCCGTACTCTCCGCCCTCCTCTTCTGCACCGGCCTGTACGGCGTCCTCGCCCGCCGGAACGCGATCCTGGTCCTGATGTCGGTCGAGCTGATGCTCAACGCCGTCAACCTCAACCTGGTCGCCTTCGACGTCTGGCTCAGCCGGACCGCGAAGGAGACCCTGCACTCCGGCCAGGCGCTGACCCTGTTCACCATCGCCATCGCCGCCGCCGAGATCGGCATCGGCCTGGCGATCGTGCTCGCCGTCCATCGCAACCGCGGCACCTCCGACATCGACAAGCTCCGCGACACCGCCGAGGGCCCCGAGCCCGCAGGCCCCGACACCGAGGGCCCCGGCACCTCCGCGGCCGAGAAGGCTGAGGCCTCCGCGTGACCACGACCACCCTCGCCGTCCTCGTCCCCCTCCTGCCGTTCCTGGGCGCCGCGGCCGGCCTGCTGCTCGGCCGCACCGCCCCCGGCTTCGTCCGCCCGCTCGCCGTGCTGCCGCCGCTGGCCTCGCTCGTGCTGGCCGCGCTGGTCGCCGTACGGCAGGGCGGCGACGCGGCCGTCGACGCCCACACGGAGCTGACGCCCACCGGATCCGTGCCGATCGAGCTGGCCCTGCACATCGACGGCTTCGCCGCGCTCGTCGCCGTCCTGGTCGCCTTCGTCGCGACCTGCGTGCAGATCTACTCCACCGGCTACCTGCGCGACGACCCCCGCTACCCCTCCTACGCCGCTCTCGTCTCCCTGTTCACCTCCGCGATGCTCCTGGTCGTCTACTCCGGCGACCTGATCGTGCTGCTGGTCGGCTGGGAAGTCATGGGCATCTGCTCCTACTTCCTGGTCGGCCACTACTGGGAGACCCCCGAGGCCCGCGCCGCCTCCCTGAAGGCCTTCCTCGTCACCAAGCTCGGTGACGTGCCGTTCCTCATCGGCCTGTTCGCCCTGGCCACCGACGCCGGCTCCTTCCGCATCACCCGCGTCCTCGGCGCCGTCGCGAGCGGCGACCTGCACCACCCGACGCTGATCGCCCTGCTGCTCCTCGCGGGCGTCGCGGGCAAGTCGGCGCAGTTCCCGCTGCACACCTGGCTCCCGGACGCGATGGCGGGCCCGACACCCGTCTCGGCGCTGATCCACGCCGCGACGATGGTCGCCGCCGGTGTCTACTTCGTCGCCCGTCTCCTCCCGGTCTTCGAGGCATCCCGGGCCGCGATGGTGGTCCTCGCCGTCATGGCCGCCGTCACCATGGCCGGCTCCGGTCTCGCCGCGCTCGCCCAGGACGACATCAAGCGCGTCCTCGCCTACTCGACGATCGGCCAGCTCGGCTACATGACCGGCGCCCTCGCCGTCGGCGACCGCGGGGCCGCCGTCTTCCACCTCCTCTCGCACGGTGCCTTCAAGGCGCTGCTGTTCCTCGCGGCCGGCGTGATCATCCACGCGGCCGGCACCAACTCGCTGGCCGCCATGTCCCGCATGCACGGGCTGCGCGACCGGATCCCGGACGCCTACTGGACGATGACCGTGGCGCTGCTCGCGCTCGCCGCGATCCCTCCCTTCAGCGGCTTCTTCTCCAAGGAGTCCGTCCTCGGCGCCGCCGAGCACGTGACCACCGGCCACACCGAGCTCGTCCCCGGCGCCGCCGGCTGGATCGTTCTCGTCGCCGGCCTGCTCACCGCCCTGCTGACCGCCGCGTACGCCACCCGGCTGTGGCTGCTGGCCTTCCGCGGGCGGGGCACCGAAGCCCCCGACCACGGCCGCCAGCCGCTCACCATGACCGTGGTGCTCTGGGTCCTGGCGATCCCCTCCCTCGCCTTCGGCGGGTTCGCCTACCGTTCGCTGCCCGGCTGGTTCGACGGCCGCGACCTGACCCCGACCCTCCTCACCTCGATCCTCGGCACGGGCCTCGCCGTGGTCGGCGGGCTGCTCACCTACGGCGCCTGGCAGCGCACCTCCGCACTCGCCGCCCGCACCCCGCTGGGCGCCGTCGCCGCCCACCCCGAGGGCGACGCCGGCCTGGTGGAGGCCGAGGCCATCGCCACCCACCGTCCGGCCTACGGCGACCTCGCCTACGCCCCCGACCCGGCGGACCCCGGGCGGCTGCTGCTCGGCCCCCTGCACCGGCCCGCGGCCCACGGATTCCACCTGGACGCCGTGTACGCGGCCCTGTTCGTCCGCCCGGTCCAGGCCGCGGCCAGTCTCGTCCGGTTCCTCGACCGCGAGGTCGTCGACACCTACGTAGGCGCCGCCGCCGCCCTGCCCCGGCTGCTCGGGGCCGCCGTACGGCGGGCCCAGACCGGCAATGTGCAGACCTATGTGAGCGCGCTGCTCGCCGGCACCGTCGTCCTGGCGGTCGCCGTCCTCCTCGTCGCCACGGGAGCGTGAGCAGGCGTGATCGATATCAACGAGTCCGTGATGCAGTTCCTTCTGGCATTCCTCGTCGCCGGCCCGCTCCTCGGTGCCGTCGCCGCTCTCCTCCCGGCCCCGCCCGGACTGAAGGGGAAGTCACCCGAGCAGGCCGTCCTCCGGCACGGCGTGACCGTCACCGGCGCGATCCTCGTCGCCGCGATCGCCCTCGCGCTCGGCTTCGACCACGACCATCCGTCGAAGATGCAGGCCACGACCGACATCAGCTGGATCCCCGCACTCGACGTGCGGATCCACCTCGGCATCGACGGCATCTCCCTCCCTCTTCTGGTCCTGACCGCGCTGCTGACCTTCCTCTGCGCGCTGTACTCCTACTTCAAAATGCCGTCGGGCCCGTCCCCGAAGGCCTTCGTCGCCCTGCTGCTCGTCCTGGAGTCCGGCACCCTCGCGACCTTCGCCGTCCTCGACCTGCTGCTGTTCTTCCTCGCGTTCGAGATGGTGCTCATCCCGATGTACTTCCTCATCGCCCGCTGGGGCGGCGAGGGCCGGACCCGGGCCGGGTGGAAGTTCATCCTCTTCACGCTGCTCGGCTCCGTGGTCATGCTGCTCGGCCTGCTCCTGATCGGCGTCAAGGCGGGCACGTTCGACATGGTGGCACTCGCCACTGACAACGGCCGGTCGCTCACCGCATCCGTGCAGGTCATCGCCGTTCTGGCGATCGGGATCGGGCTCGCGGTGAAGACGCCGATGTGGCCGCTGCACAGCTGGCTGCCCGACGCCCACACCGCCGCTCCCACGGTCGGCTCGGTACTGCTGGCCGGTGTCCTGCTGAAGATGGGTACGTACGGGTTCGTCCGGATCCTGTTGCCGATCGCGCCGCACGGCTTCCACACCTTCGCGCCGTACCTCGCCGCGTTCGCCGTCGTCGGGATCATCTACGGATCCCTGGCCTGCCTGGCCCTCGCCAAGCAGGGCGCGAAGGGCGACCTCAAGCGGCTGATCGCCTACTCCTCCGTCGGCCACATGGGCTTCGTCCTGCTCGGCGTCGCCACCATGACCCCGACCGGCGTGAACGGCGCCCTGTTCGCCAACATCGCCCACGGCCTCATCACCGGCCTGCTGTTCTTCCTGGTCGGCGCGTTGAAGGACCGTACCGGCACCACCGACCTCGACACCCTCGCGGAAGAGACGGGCGCCGCGCTGTACGGCAGGGCCCCGCGCCTCGGCGGACTGCTCGCCTTCGGCGCCGTCGCCTCCCTCGGCCTGCCCGGACTCGCCGGCTTCTGGGGCGAGATGCTCGCGCTCTTCGGCGCCTTCCGGCCCGCCGCCGACCTCGGCCGGCCGGCCTTCCTCACCTTCATGGCGATCGGCGCGTTCGGCACCCTGCTGACGGCCGCGTACATGCTGATCGTGGTCCGCCGGGTCTGCATGGGCGGCGTCGAACAGGAGGTCCCGAAGCTCGCCGACGTCCACGGGTACGAGTTCGCCGCCTGGACCCCGCTCGTCGCCCTCACCGTCCTCGCCGGACTGTGGCCGAAGGCCCTGCTCGGCCTGACCGACCCGGCCGTGCAGCAGCTCCTCGCAGGAGGCACCCGATGAGCGCCCAGCCGCTTGCCGAGTCGCTGGTCCAGTCCGTCGACTGGCTCGCGATCGCCCCGCCCACCGTCGCGGCCGTCGTGGCGCTCGTCGTCCTCGTCGCCGACCTGTTCGTGCCGGAGCCCCGGAAGGCGGTACTCGGCTGGGTCTCGGTCGCGGGCCTCGCCGCGGCGGCCCTGACGCTCCTGCCGCTCCTGGACGGCGACCGCAGCACCTTCTGCCTCACCGGCCCCACGCGCGCGTGCAGCTACACCGCCGACCACTTCACCCTCGTCATCCAGTTCCTCGTCCTCGGCGGCGCCCTCCTCGCGGCCCTGCTCTCGGTCACGAACCTCGACGACGACCGGCGACGCGTCCCGGCGGGCGAGTTCTGGTTCCTGCTGCTGTCCTCCGCGGCCGGCGCCGCCCTGCTGCCCGCCTCCCGCGACCTGGCCACCCTGATCGTGGCCCTGGAGGTCGCCTCCCTGCCCGCCTTCGCCCTCGTCGGCATCCGGCACGGCGACAAGCGGTCCTCCGAGGCCGCCCTGAAGTTCTTCCTGTCCTCGGTCACCGCCACCGCGGTCAGCCTGATGGGCATCAGCTTCGTCTACGCCTCCACCGGCACCCTCCATCTCACCCAGGTCGCCCAGCGCCTGCCGCACGTCGACGGACAGCTGCACACCCTCGCCCAGGCCGGTGTCGTCCTCACCCTCGTCGGCTTCGCCTTCAAGACGGCCGCCGTCCCGTTCCACTTCTGGGTGCCCGACACCTACGTGGGCGCGCCGCTGCCCGTCGCCGCCTACCTGTCCGTCGTCGGCAAGGCGGTCGGCTTCTCCGGCCTGATCCTCGTCACCGTCGTCGCGTTCCCGTCGTACGCCGACGTCTGGGGGCCCGCGCTCGCCGCCCTGGCCGCCCTCACCATGACCGTCGGCAACGTCGCCGCCCTGCGCCAGCAGGCCACGCGCGCGTACAGCGCCGTACGGCTGCTCGCCTGGTCCTCGGTCGGCCAGGCCGGCTACCTGCTGGTGCCGATCGCCGCCGCCGGATACGGCAAGGACGCCGAGAAGGCGATCGGCTCCACGGTCGCGTACGCCCTGATGTACGCCGCCGTGAACCTCGGTGCCTTCGCGGTGGCCGCCCTGGTGGGCCGCGGCCGGGCACTGAACCGGATCAGCGACTACCGGGGCCTGTACGCCACCAACCCGGTCACCGCGCTCCTGCTGGCCTTCTTCCTGCTGTGCCTGGCCGGGCTGCCGCCGGGTGTCATCGGCCTGTTCGCCAAGGTCACCGTGTTCTCGGCGGCCGTCGACGCGGGCCTCGGCTGGCTCGCCGTCGTCATGGCCGTCAACGTGGTCATCGCCCTCTTCTATTACCTCCAGTGGACGGCCCTGCTGTTCCGCACCCCCGAGGGCGAGCCCGCCCGGCACCGCGTCCCCGCCCCCCTCACGGCCGCCCTCGCACTCACCGGAGTCCTCGGCGTCGCCCTGTCCGGGGCACCCCAGCTGGTCCTCCGCTTCGCGGCCACGGGGCTGTTCTAGGAGTCGTCACGCGCGCGTGGGGCACCCGTGCCACCCCACGCGCGCGGAGCCGAACCAGCACGTCACCCACGCGGCCGACGCGCGCCACCGCACGCACCAGGGAACTCGTGGCCGTCGCCTGGCGTTGTCACGAACAGGAGGGTCCACTGGACCAAAGTGTTCCCCTGCCGCACGACTTGGAGGGCGCACCGTGCACCGCCGGCACAACGGGCTCAGGACCGCCGTACTCCTCGGGGGACTGTCCGCACTCATCATCGTCATCGGCAGCTTCTTCGGCCGCACGGGACTGATCGTCGCGGTCCTCGTCGCCCTGGGGACGAACGCGTACGCGTACTGGAACAGCGACAAGCTGGCGCTCCGCGCCATGCGCGCCCGCCCGGTCAGCGAGTTCGAGGCCCCGGCCCTGTACCGGATGGTGCGTGAGCTGTCCACGCAGGCCCGCCAGCCCATGCCCCGGCTGTACATCTCGCCGACGGAGGCCCCCAACGCCTTCGCCACGGGCCGCAACCCGCGCAACGCCGCCGTGTGCTGCACCGAGGGCATCCTGCGTCTCCTGGACGAGCGCGAGCTGCGCGGCGTCATCGGCCACGAGCTGAGCCACGTCTACAACCGGGACATCCTCATCTCCTCGGTCGCCGGCGCACTCGCCTCAGTGATCATGTTCCTGGTGAACTTCGCCTGGCTGATCCCGGTCGGCCGCTCGGACGACGACGAGGGCCCCGGCCTCTTCGGCATGCTGCTGATCATGATTCTGGGCCCGCTCGCCGCCACGGTGATCCAGCTGGCCATCAGCCGTTCCCGGGAGTACGAGGCGGACGCCTCCGGCGCCCAGCTCACGGGCGACCCCCTGGCCCTCGCCAGTGCCCTGCGCAAGCTGGAGACCGGCACCCAGCAGCTTCCCCTGCCGCCCGAGCCCCGCATCGAGACGGCGAGCCACATGATGATCGCCAACCCCTTCCGCCGGGGCCAGGGACTGGCCAAGATGTTCTCCACGCACCCGCCGATGGCGGAGCGCATCGCCCGGCTGGAGAAGATGGCAGGTCACCCGTGAAGACCATCCTGAACGTCATGTGGCTCGTCCTGAGCGGCTTCTGGCTCTTCCTCGCCTACCTGCTCGCCGGCGTCCTGCTGTGCGTCACGATCATCGGCATCCCCTTCGGGATCGCCGCCTTCCGCATAGGTGTCTACGCCCTCTGGCCGTTCGGTTACACCACGGTCGAGCGGCATGACGCGGGCGCGCCCTCCTGCGTCGGCAACGTTTTGTGGCTGATCCTGGCCGGCTGGTGGCTGGCGCTCGCCCACATCGCCACCGGCATCGCGCTGTGCATCACGATCATCGGCATCCCGTTCGGCATCGCCAACTTCAAGCTGATCCCGGTCTCCCTGCTGCCCCTGGGCCGCGAGATCGTCCCCACCGACCAGCCGTTCGCGACCCGCTGAGCCGACCGGCGCCGTACGCCCGCATCGGCCCGCCGCGGACGCCTCACGTCCCGCGCCGGCCCGTGTGCGGGCGCCGTACGCCGTAGGCCGCCACGCCGACCGCGAGCACGCCCGCGCCGACGGCCACCGAGGTCACGGGCAGGGCGAACGCCAGCGTGGCGCAGCCCAGCAGGCCCACCGCGGGCACCACGCGGGACAGCGGGGCCGCGCTCAGCGTCCAGGCCGAGGCGTTGGCGACGGCGTAGTAGGCCAGCACGCCGAAGGACGAGAAACCGATCGCGCCGCGCACGTCCACCGTGGCGGCCAGCACGGCGACCACCGCGCCCACGGCCAGCTCCGCCCGGTGCGGCACCCGGAACCGCGGATGCACGGCTGCCAGCACCCCCGGCAGATGCCCGTCCCGGGCCATGGCGAGCGTCGTACGGGACACGCCGAGGATCAGCGCGAGCAGCGAGCCCAGCGCGGCCACCGCCGCCCCGGCCCGCACCACGGGCACGAGTCCCGGCGCCCCGGCCGCCCGTACCGCGTCGGCCAGCGGTGCCGTCGCGTGCCCGAGCCGGTCCACGCCGAGGACACTCAGCACCGCGACGGCCACGCACGCGTACACCACCAGAGTCATCCCCAGGGCCAGCGGGATCGCCCGCGGAATCGTGCGCGCCGGATCGCGCACCTCCTCCCCGAGGGTGGCGATCCGCGCGTACCCGGCGAACGCGAAGAACAGCAACCCGGCCGCCTGGAGCACCCCGCCCGCACCCGACGACAGGCCCACCTCCAGCCGCCCCGCCCCGCCCCGCCCGGAGGCCAGGCACGCCACGACCACGGCCGCGAGAACGGCCAGCACGGCCGCCACGATCCCCCGCGTCAGCCAGGCCGACTTCTGGATGCCGCCGTAGTTCACGGCGGTCAGCGCCACCACGGCCGCGACCGCCACCGCGTGCGCCTGCCCCGGCCACACGTACACGCCGACGGTGAGCGCCATGGCCGCGCAGGACGCCGTCTTGCCCACCACGAAGGCCCAGCCCGCGAGATAGCCCCAGAAGGCGCCGAGCCGCTCCCTGCCGTACACGTACGTGCCGCCGGAGGCCGGGTACCGGGCGGCGAGCCGGGCCGAGGACATGGCGTTGCAATAGGCCACCACGGCGGCGAGAGCGAGCCCGAGGAGCAGTCCGGAGCCGGCGGCGCGCGCGGCCGGTCCCAGGGCCGAGAAGACGCCGGCGCCGATCATCGAGCCGAGGCCGACGACCACGGCGTCCCGCACGCCGAGGGTGCGGCGCAGAGCGGCGTCGGTGGGTGTCATGGGCCGCACCCTACTGACCGCGGCAACCGGCGGGTGGCCCCGTGACGTCCTCTTCATCGACACGGCACGAACACGCGCGCGACGTACAGCGGGGCCGCACCGGAAAATCAGGCCCCGGACAGTGCGGACACAGCGCGGAAGGGCAGGTTCACGGCATGAGCATCATCGGTTGGATCATCCTGGGGCTGCTGGCCGGAGCCATCGCCAAGGTCCTCCTGCCGGGACGTGACCCCGGCGGCTTCATCGGTACGACCCTCATCGGTGTCGCGGGCGCGTTCATAGGCGGCTGGATCTCGGCCCGCTGGCTGGACCACCCGGTCACCAAGAACTTCTACGACGGCGCCACTTGGGCCGCGGCCATCGGCGGTTCCCTGGTGCTGCTGATCGTCTACCGCATCCTGTTCGGCAACTCACGCGACTGAGCGCGCGGCGACTCACGCGACCCGGCACACGGCCGGTCACGGGGCCGGGCACGCGACTGAGGAGGGTGCTGAACACGCGGCACGGGGCGGCAGCCGCGGGCGCGACACAGTACGCGGGGGTGGGCACCGCCGGGTGCCCACCCCTCTTCCGCTTACCGCTGGTTCCCTCTGCCTGCCGGCGCCTGCGGGTGCCTACCGGTAGTTCACGAACTGCAGCGCGAAGTCGAAGTCCTTGCCCTTCAGGAGGGCGATGACGGTCTGCAGGTCGTCGCGGCTCTTGGAGCTGACGCGCAGTTCGTCGCCCTGCACCTGGGCCTTCACGCCCTTCGGGCCCTCGTCACGGATGATCTTCGCCACCTTCTTGGCGTTCTCCTGGGAGATGCCCTCCTCGATCGACGCGAAGATCTTGTACTCCTTGCCGGAGAGCTGCGGCTCGCCCGCGTCCAGCGCCTTCAGCGAGATGCCGCGCTTGATGAGCTTGGACTGGAAGACGTCGAGGACAGCGTTCACCCGGTCCTCGGAGTTGGCCTCCATGAGGATCTTGTCGCCGGACCAGGAGATCGAGGCCCCCACGCCCTTGAAGTCGTAGCGCTGCGAGATCTCCTTGGCGGCCTGGTTGAGGGCGTTGTCGACCTCCTGCCGCTCGACCTTCGAGACGATGTCGAAACTGGAGTCGGCCATGTCCTGTGGCTCCTTGTATCGGGGGCGTATCGGGTGCGTGCCGGCGTGCGCGGCGGCGACCGCCGGGCCCGGTGGAGCACCGGGCCGCATCCGCACCAGCCTAGCCACCCCGGGACCCGAGGGGTGGAGATCAATCGGGTGGCGAAGCACCCCTCTGCATCGGGTATTGTTTACGTCGTCGCCAGGGAGCACCGCCGAAAGCGGGTTCGACTGGCTGCACAACCCGGCGGTGTGCCCGAGCGGCCAAAGGGAGCAGACTGTAAATCTGCCGGCTCAGCCTTCCCAGGTTCGAATCCTGGCGCCGCCACGCTGAGAGAAACCCCCTCTGATCAGGAGAAAAGCCTGATCAGAGGGGGTTTCTCGTTGTCGGCACCTGCTCACTTCGCCGTGGGCGGATTGCGGCCGTGACTCACCCCGTACCGCGCGTATCCCGACGTCAGTCAGTGTGTGTCCCCCCGGGAGGAGAGGATGATCACTCTGGCTCGTTCCACTCCCGAAGGGCCGCATCGATCCGGCTGCCCGGCGGTGGACGGCGATGCCCGGGAGGGCGGCCGTCTTCATACCTGTCCGGCGGTTCGGTCGGATCGCGTACCAGTCTTGTAGCACTCCCACCGTGGGTGCCCCGTCGACCTGTTGACCCGACATCATCCCGCCATGCAACCTGAACTGATCAGCGCGCTGGTCGGCGCGGGGGCCGCGACCCTGGTCGGCGGCCTTGCCCTGTACGGCGCGTTACGTCAGGCGCACGCCGCCCGTTGCTCCGCCGAACTCGCCGCCGAGGTCTCCCAGCAGGCGGCCGAGCAGGCAGCCCATGCCACGTACGAACAGTGGCGCCGTGCCAGTCAGCGCGATGCCGCCCTGGCCTTCGCGCTGGCTGCAGACGCGGCCGTAATCGCCGCCCGCGACCTGCTGCATGGCTGGAACTCGATTACTCTGAGTGACGAAGAATCGGCCTATCGCGCCATGTTCCGGACCTTCTCCGTCGTTCGCGCCGAAGGTCCGCAGGCACTGATCGACCACGGCGAGGAGGTCACAGGCGTCGTGGCCGTCCTCTCGGAGTCGGCTGCGCTCTTCCGCGTGGCGGTCGACGAAGGAAGGGCCGATCCGGACGATGGGTGGACCCCGGACTACGGCGGCTGTGAGAACGAGTACCGGCTGAAGATGGAAGAGTTCCGGCAAGCGCTGCGCGCGTACCTGGATACGCCGCCCACCGACCGTCCCGAGGGCGATGACCGGCAAAGGCCCCTTCCCGCACCCCGCCGCGCTTCCGTGTGACGCCGACCATGAGCGGGCGACGTCGCTCATGGAGGTCGGCAGTGAACGGCCAACTCCCCGTCGGCAGGGGTGCGTCGAGGGGGCGCCGTCCAGCGGCGTCCGATTCGTCTCGGAACCGGACGCCGGCGCTCACGAGCAGAGCTTCACGTGCCGGACGGCCAGGACGTGTCCCGCCGCGTCGATGAGGCGGCTGCGGGAGAGGTGGCCGCCGGCCACCGCCTTGGTGATCGCCGTGGCGATGGCGGACGTCTGGGAGCTGACGTTGCTCCCCAGGTCGAACATCACCATGTCGGCGCCCGAGCGCAGGGCCTGGACGGCGGCGGCGGGGACGCTGAAGCCGGCGGCGGAGATCGCCTTGGCGCTGAGCGAGTCGGTGACCACCAGCCCCTTGAATCCCATCTTGCCGCGCAGCTGGGTGCTGATGGCGGTGGGGGACAGGCTCGCCGGGTTGGTGCCCAGGCCCGGAATGATGTTGTTGGAGACCATGATGGCCGGGGCACCGGCCTTGATGGCCGCTGTGAACGGCGGAATGGCCACCTTTTGCAGTGTGGACCAGGGCAGGGTGCGGGCGGGGCCGAAGTCGGAGTTGTACGTGGAGCCGCCGATGCCCGGGAAGTGTTTGACGACGGGTATCACGTGGCCGTCGCGGAGCCCGTTCATGTACGCGACGCCGTCCTTGGAGACCACCGAGGTGCTGCCGCTGAAGGACCGCCAGCCGTCGGGATTGGTCTTGCCGGGGGCCACGTTCCGGCCGTCGACGTCGACCACCGGCGCGAGGTCCATGTTGACCTGGGCGGCCGCCATCTTGGTCGCCACCTTGGCGACGTTCTGCTGGATCTGGGCCGGGGTCCAGTGCGTGCCCATGTACGCGGCCCAGGGCAGGGATCCGACGAGGTTGGCCATGCGCTGGATGCCGCCGCCCTCCTGATCGGTCATCACCAACAGGCCCAGATGGCCCGGCACGTGGGTCTTCAGGGTGGTCAGCCGGGAGCCGAGGTCGGACGGCGCCTTGTTGCCGAACAGCAGGACACCGCCCGCACCGGCGCTCACCTCGGAGGTGACGTCGGACACCGAGGTCTCCGACACCGGCACGGCGATGGTCAGCATGGCCAGCCGTCGGTTCGACCACCCGGCCAGCTTCGTGCTGTTGGTGCATGCGGCGGCTGTGGTGGGGGCTGTGGTGGCGAGGCTCGGAGTGAAGGACGAGCGGGAGTGGGAAGGCGCGGCGGGCGGGGCGAGGGACATGCCGGGGCCACCGGAGTGCGGGGCCGCCTCGGGCATGCCCGCGCTCCAGCCCGTCAGGAGCATCGCCGCCACGGCGGCGGTGCCCAGTCTTCGCGCGTTCCCGGCCCGGCCGGAGAGCCGTGGCGGTGTCGTCGCGCTGCTGCGGTAACGGTACGACGGGAGATTCATCGCCCGTCCTCCTTCGGGAAGTCGCGACGGTGGCCGTCGCGCTGGGGGTCGTCAGAGCATGAGGGGCTGTGCGACCCATGAGATGCGGACCAGCCCGAATTTGTTCGCCGGTCCGCGGTCGGAGTACCAGGATCTCGCGCCTCGCAGCCGGACGAAACTCCAGCCGACGTGAGTCCGGACGGAACTCCAGCCGACGTGGGTGGGGGCCGCTCGCGACAGCGCCGGGGCCGCTTCCGTCGGCATGGCCACCGTCTCCAGCCCTGGGGAACGGTGTCTCAGAGGCTGCGGGCGGTGATGTTGCCGTAGGCGGTGGTGGCGTGGAGGTGAAGGGCGGCGGTGTCGTCGTCGGTGTTCTTGAGGGTGTTGTGGATGCGGCCGTAGGCGGTGCCGGCGTCGAGGGTGGCGGAGACTCCGCGGGCGGCGCCGGCTTCGATCTCGCCGTGTTCGGTGCGCAGGGTGACCGTGCCGCGAACGGCCTCGGTGATGCGGATGTCGCCCTTCTGGGTGGTGATCTCGGCGGGGCCGCCGAGGCGGCCGACGGTGATGTCGCCGGCGGCGAGGGTGAG
>NZ_JBVJYH010000019.1:0-198094 GCF_055600785.1 Streptomyces sp. NPDC038200 | reverse complement strand
CGTGTGGGAGCCGGGCGAGCACAACGGCACCTTCCGCGGCAACAACCCCGCCTTCGTCACCGCCACCGCCGCCCTGGAGACCTACTGGACCGACGGCTCGGCCATGGAGAAGCAGACCCGGACCCGGGGCGAGCAGGTCGAGCAGGCACTGATCTCCATCACCGAGGAGAACCTCGCCGACGTCCGGGAGTACCGCGGACGCGGGCTCGTCTGGGGCCTGGAGTTCCACGGGAAGGACCGGGCCTCGCGGGTCGCGCGGCGCGCCTTCGAACTGGGGCTGCTCATCGAGACGTCCGGGCCGGAGGGCGAGGTCGTCAAGTTGCTGCCCGCCCTCACCATCACCCCCGACGAGCTGGACGAGGGCCTCAGCATCCTCGCCCGCGCCGTCCGCGAGACCGCCTGACACCATCCACCGAGGAGGAAGCACCACACCGTGATCGTCCGATCGTTCAAGGACATCGAAGGCACCGACCGGCACGTCAAGGCGAAGTCCGGCACCTGGGAGAGCAAGCGGATCGTCCTCGCCAAGGAGCGGGTCGGCTTCTCCGTGCACGAGACCATCCTGTACGCCGGCACCGAGACGTCGATGTGGTACGCCAACCACATCGAGGCCGTCGTCTGCACCCGCGGCGAGGCCGAACTCACCGACCACGAGACCGGGAAGACGTACACGATCACGCCCGGCACCATGTACCTCCTGAACGGGCACGAGCGGCACACGCTGCGCGTCAAGGAGGACTTCCACTGCATCTGCGTGTTCAACCCGCCGGTCACCGGACGGGAGGACCACGACGAGAACGGCGTCTACCCGCTGCTCACCGAGCCCGAGGAGGTGTGAGAACCCATGACCGTCACCACCGTCACCGATCTCTATCCCACCCGCGGCACCGCCGAGGTGACCGTTCCCCGACAGGACCCCGTCCTCTGGGGCTCCCCGGACACGCCCGGCCCCATCACGACGGCCGACCTGCAGTCGTACGAGCGGGACGGGTTCCTCGCCGTCGACCAGCTGATCGGGCCGGACGAGGTCGAGGTCTACCGGCGTGAGCTGGACCGGCTGGTCTCCGACCCGGCGATCCGCGCCGACGAGCGTTCCATCGTCGAGCCGAAGTCGAAGGAGATCCGCTCGGTCTTCGAGGTGCACCGGATCAGCGAGGTCTTCGCGAACCTGGTGCGCGACCCGCGGGTGGTCGGCCGGGCCCGGCAGATCCTCGGCTCGGACGTGTACGTCCACCAGTCCCGGATCAACGTCAAGCCGGGCTTCGGCGCGAGCGGCTTCTACTGGCACTCGGACTTCGAGACCTGGCACGCCGAGGACGGTCTGCCGAACATGCGCACGGTGTCCGTCTCGATCGCGCTGACCGAGAACCACGACACCAACGGCGGCCTGATGATCATGCCGGGCTCGCACCGGACGTTCCTGGGCTGCGCCGGCGAGACGCCGAAGGACAACTACAAGAAGTCCCTGCAGATGCAGGACGCGGGCACCCCGTCGGACGAGGCGCTGACCACGCTGGCGAGCGAGTACGGCATCCGGCTGTTCACCGGCAAGGCCGGCTCGGCGACCTGGTTCGACTGCAACTGCATGCACGGCTCCGGCGACAACATCACGCCGTTCCCGCGCAGCAACGTGTTCATCGTGTTCAACAGCGTGGAGAACACGGCGGTGGAACCGTTCGCGGCCCCGGTGCGCCGGCCGGACTTCATCGGCGCGCAGGACTTCACGCCCGTGCGCTGACCCGCACCGATCCAGGGGCCTCCGCGCTTCGGCCGGAGGCCCCTGGTGCGGGTCACAGCGCCGGGTAGTCCGTGTACCCGGCGGCTCCCCCGCCGTAGAACGTCGCCGGGTCCGCCGTGTTGAACGGTCCACCGGACCGCAGCCGGGCGGGCAGGTCCGGGTTGGCCAGGAACAGCCGGCCGAAGGCGATCAGGTCGGCCGCGCCGTCCTCGACGAGGGCGAGCGCCTCCGGCCCGGTGGCGCCCTCGGTCGCCGGGTTGAGGACGAGGGCCCCGCTGAAGCGCTTGCGCAGCACCGGGGTCAGGGCGCGGAAGCCGGCGTTCTCCATGATGTGCAGGTAGGCGAGGCCCAGCGGCTCCACCGCGTCGACCAGGGCGGTGTAGACCGGCTCCGGCTCGGGCTCCTCGATGTCGTTGAAGGGGTTGCCCGGCGAGAGCCGCAGGGCGGTGCGCTCGGCTCCGATCGCCTCGGCGACGGCCCGGACGGCCGCCACGGCGAAGCGGATGCGGCCGGCCTCGGAGCCGCCCCACTCGTCGCCGCGCCGGTTGCTGCCCGGCGCCAGGAACTGGTGGATCAGGTAGCCGTTGGCGCCGTGCAGTTCCACCCCGTCGAAGCCGGCCTCGACGGCGCGCCGGGCCGCCGCCGCGAAGTCGGCGATCGTGGCGCGGATCTCGCCGTCGGTCAGCTCGCGGGGCGTGACGAAGTCCTTGGGGCCCTGATGGGTGTAGACCTGGCCCTGGGCCGCCACCGCCGAGGGTGCCACGTTGACCAGCCCGTCGGGCAGCAGATCGGGGTGCCCGATCCGGCCGGTGTGCATGAGCTGGGCGAAGATCCGGCCGCCGGCGGCGTGTACGGCGTCGGTCACGGTCCGCCAGGCGGCGGCCTGCTCGTCGGTGTGCAGGCCGGGGGTGTCGGGGTAGCCCTGGCCGACGGCCGAGGGCTGGATCCCCTCGGTGACGATCAGGCCGGCGGAGGCGCGCTGGGCGTAGTACTCGGCGGTGAGGCCGGTGGGCAGGCCGCCGGCGGCGGCTCGGCTGCGGGTCATCGGTGCCATGGCGATGCGGTTGGTGAGCCGCAGTCCGGCGAGGTCGACGGTGTCGAAGGCGGTGGTCACGGGACCCTCCGGGAAGCAATTGATTGGTCGGCCAAGTAATACAACCGGGACTCACCCTAACTCATTCCTTGGTCGGCCAAGTAAATCTCGGTGAGTACGCTTCGGGGAGGTACGAGCGGGACGACGAAGGGCGCGGGAGCCGGTCATGGACGCCACCGAGGAGCCGTCAGCGGCGGCCGGACACCGCTGCGCGCTGCCCGCCGCCGCCCAGGGCGGGCCGGTCAGCCACGCGCTGAGCCGGGTGGCCCGGCTGCACCGCACGGCCGCCGCCGCACTGCTGCGTGAGCTGGGGCTCTACCCGGGCCAGGAACTGGTCATGATGTTCCTGTGGGAGAGCGGGCCGGCCCGGCAGTCGGACCTGATCCGGCTCCTCGGCCTGGACCCGTCCACGGTGACCAAGATGCTCCAGCGGCTGGAGCAGGCCGGGCACGTGCGGCGGCTGCCGGACCCGGCGGACCGGCGCGCGGTGCTGGTCGAGGCGACGGACTCCGGCGCGCGGCTGCTCGACGAGGTGGCGCGGCGGTGGAGCGCGCTGGAGGACGAGACCCTGGCGGGCCTCGCCCCGGCCGAGCGGGAACAGCTCCTGACGCTGCTCGGCCGGATCGAGGCCAATCTGTGCGGTCAGGCCGCGCGGACGACCTGACCGGGTCAGCCGGACAGCGCGTTCAGCAGCCGGTCCACGTCCGCGGCCGTGTTGTAGAGGTGGAAGGCCGCGCGCAGATGGCCCGCCCGGTCGGAGACCTCGATGCCCGCCTCGCTCAACCGGGGCTGCCTGGAGCCGAGTCCGGGGACGGAGACGATCGCCGAGCCGGGGGCGGGCACCGGCTCGTGGCCGAGGTCGGCGAGGCCCGCGCGGAACCGGTCGGCGAGGGCGAGGTCGTGGGCATGGATCGCCGCCGTGCCGAGTTCCTCGACGAGTTCGAGGGAGCGGCGCAGGCCCGCGAACGTGAACAGGGCGTGGGTGATGTCGAACCGCCGTGCGGAGTGGGCGAGTTCGGCCACCGGGCCGTAGCAGCTGTCCCACGGCTGCTCGGCCGCGACCCAGCCCGCGAGCACCGGGGTCAGTCCGCCGAAGTCCTCGGGGACGGTGAGGAAGGCCGCGCCGTGCGGGCCCAGCAGCCACTTGAAGGAGACGGAGGCGGTGAAGTCGTAGGCGTCCGCCTCGATCGGCAGCCAGCCGGCGGCCTGGGAGAAGTCGACGTAGGTACGGGCGCCGTGCGCGCGGGCGGCCTCGCGCAGGGCGGGCAGGTCGGCGATCCGGCCGTCGGCGGACTGGGCCGCGCTGACCGCGACGAGCGCGGTGCCCGGCCGGACCGACTCGGCGATCCGCTCCAGCGGTACCGTGCGGACCTTGAGGTCGCCGCGCACATGGAACGGGTTGAGCACGGAGGTGAAGTCGTCCTCCGCGGCGAGGACTTCGGCGCCCGCGGGCAGCGAGGCCGCGATCACCCCGGTGTGCGCGGCCACCGAGGCGCCGGCCGCCACCCGGGTGGCGGGGACGCCGGCGAGCCGGGCGAACGCGGCCCGGCAGCTCTCCACGTCGTCGTACAGCGGGGTCAGCGGCCGGCCCGCGGCCCGCAGCAGCGCCGCCTCCTGGAGGGCGGCGACGGTGCGGGCCGGCAGCAGGCCGCTGCTCGCGGTGTTGAGGTAGCTGGTCTGCGGACTGAACTCGGCGCGGACGAGGCTGTCGAACGTCTCCGTGGTCTCCATGGGTCCACTCTGCGGGCCCGAGGATCACCCGTCCATGGCGAATTTCTACGTGACGCGTCTTAGGAACGCTTATACGACCGCGCCGACCTGCGGCTTCAGCCCTGCTGCGGGACCGCGCACCCGTCCGGGCCGCAGGCCGCGGCGTCCCCCTGGTCGACCAGCGTCAGCGGGGAACGCCCGCCCCACGCCTGGGTCAGCGCCTGGGTGAAGACCTCGGCGGGCTGGGCGCCGGAGACGCCGTACTTCCGGTCGAGGACGAAGAACGGCACGCCGTTCGCGCCGAGCTCGGCGGCCTCGCGCTCGTCGGCGCGGACCGCGTCGGCGTAGGCGTCCGGGTCGGCGAGCACCCGGCGGGCGGCCCCGGCGTCCAGGCCGGCCTCGACGGCCAGCTCCACCAGGCGTGCGTCGCCCTCGGTGAAGACGGACCGCTCCTCGGCGAAGTTGGCCCGGTAGAAGAGCTGGATCAGCTGGTCCTGCCGGCCCTGCTCCTTGGCGAGGTGCAGCAGGCGGTGCATGTCGAAGGTGTTGCCGTGGTCGCGGCCTCGGGTGCGGTAGTCCAGGCCCTCGGCGGCGGCCTGGGCGCCCAGGTTGTCCTCACCGGCCTGTGCCTGTGCCTCGCTCATGCCGTACTTCCTGGTCAGCATGGTGATCACCGGCTGCACATCGCCCCGGGCACGGTCCGGGTCCAGTTCGAAGGAGCGGTGCACCACCTCGACGTCCTCGCGGTGCGGGAAGGCAGCCAGCGCCTTCTCGAAGCGGGCCTTGCCCACGTAGCACCAGGGGCAGGCGATGTCGCTCCAGATCTCGACGCGCATGTCTTCGGCTCTCTCCAGGTCGTACGGGCACGGGGTGTCTCCCCGAGCCGGTACATGAACGTTCAAGCAGGTCGTTTCATTCCCCCGACGGCACGGAGAAGCGCAGGAAGAGGTGGTGATCGCCCTCGGCGGGCGGGTTCTCGGGGTCCGGGACCCAGCCCTGGCGGGCGTAGAAGGCCTGGGCGCGCAGGTTGTCCACGTGCACGTCGAGCACGGCCGTGCGCCGGCGGCCGGCCCGCCACTCCGCCACGCAGGCCCCGTGCAGGGCCGTACCGATGCCGGAGCGCCAGTGACCGGGGTCGACGTGGAACTGGAACAGCTTGACCGTGTCGGCGGGTGCGCCGTCCGGGGTCCGGAAGGAGGCGATGCCGACGATCCGGCCGTGCTCGACGGCGCACAGCACACGGGCGTCGGGACGCTCGATGGATCCCCGCCAGGATTCCGTCCAGTCGACGTCGGCCCGCGGGACGCCGTCCGGGTAGTACGTGGAGCGGGCCCGGAAGTGGAGGTCGGCGATGATCTCGGCCTCGGCGGGCAGGGCGGTGCGGATCACGAGGGCGCCGGACGCGCGGTCACTGATCATGCCACGGAGGACGTGACGGGAGCGGGGCCGGTTCCGTGCCTGCTGAACTGGGCGCGATAGGCGCTCGGGGTGAGGCCGGTGCGGCGGACCAGGTGGGCGCGGAGCGAGTCGGCGGTGCCGAGGCCGCAGGCGGCGGCCACCTGGTCCATGGGGATCCGGGTGGTCTCCAGCAGTTCCTTGGCGCGCTCGATGCGCTGGTGCAGCAGCCACTGCAGCGGGCTGACCCCGCTCTCGGCGTGGAACCGCCGGGTGAGGGTGCGCACGGAGACCCCCGCGTGCCGGGCCAGGTCGGTCAGGGTGAGCGGCTTGTCCAGGTTGCGCATGGCCCAGCCGCGGGTGTCGGCGCAGGCGGAGCCGCGCTCGGGCGGCAGCGGGGTCTGGGTGAACTGGGTCTGCCCGCCGGGCCGGACCGGGGCGACCAGGGCGAGCCGGGCGACCTCGTTGGCGACGGCGGCGCCGTAGTCGGTGCGGATGATGTGCAGACACAGGTCGATCCCGGCCGCGTAGCCCGAGGAGGTCAGGAACTGCCCGTCCTGGGCGTAGAGGACATCGCCCCGCACGTCGACGTCGGGGTGGCGGCGGCGCATCTCCTCGGCGTGCGCCCAGTAGGTGGTGGCCGTGCGGCCCTTGAGCAGGCCGGCCTCGGCGAGCGAGAAGGCGCCGGAGCAGATGGAGGCGATGCGCACCCCCGTCCCGGCGGCCTCGCGCAGCGCCTCCAGCACCCGGGGGTCCGGGGAGAAGGGTTCGCCGGTGCCCGCGACGATCACCGTGTCCGCCTCCCGCAGCGCCTCCAGACCGCACGGCACACGCAGTTCCAGCGTGCCGGTGGTGGGCACGGGGCCGGGGTCGGGCGCACAGATCACCACCTCGTAGCCGGGACGCCCGTCGACCCGCACCTTGTCGAAGAGCAGCTCGGGGATGGCGAGGTTGAACATCGACACGGGCGGGGACGCGACGACCGCGACACGCAGCATGGCCAGAACCTCCGGATGCATGGCATTCAGGTCACTACTGTAGGCGCCGAGGGATCAGCAGCATGAGGGGCATGACCCCACCGCAGACCGTCCGCTCCCCTCAACCCACCGCACAGGAAGAGCGGTTGCCGACCAGCACCGCGCCCACCCTGTTCGCCGCACTCCTCGGCTTCGCGCTGATCACCCTCGACGCCTCCGTGGTGAACGTGGCCCTCCCCGCGATCGGCTCCGCCCTCGGCGGCGGGATGTCCGGGCTCCAGTGGGTGGTGGACGCCTACACCCTGGCCTTCGCCGCCCTGATGCTCTCCACGGGCGCCTTCTCGGACCGGGCCGGGGCGAGCCGGGCGTACGCCGTCGGCATCACCGTGTTCACCCTGGCCTCGGTGGCCTGCGGCCTGGCGCCGACCCTGCCGGCGCTGATCGGGGCCCGGGTGGTGCAGGGCGTCGCGGCGGCGGTGGTGCTGCCCGCCTCGCTGTCCCTGGTACGGCAGGCGTACGCCGACCCCGCCCGGCGGGCGAAGGCCGTGGCGCTGTGGGCGGCCGGGGGCTCGGTCGCGGTGGCACTGGGTCCCGTGGCGGGCGGCGCGCTCACCACGGCCTGGGACTGGCGGGGGATCTTCTTCATCAACCTGCCGCTGGGCGCCCTCACCCTCGTCCTGCTGCTGCGCACCCCGCGCTCGGAGCGCCGGCCGGCGCCACTCGACCTGCCGGGCCAGCTGACGGCCGTGGTCGCGCTGACGGCCCTGACCTTCGCGGTCATCGAGGGCGGCACGACCGGCGCCGCGGCCCTCGCCGTGGCGGTGGCGGCCGGCGCCCTGTTCCTGCGGATCGAGCGCCGGCAGCCGCATCCCGTCGTGCCGCCGGGACTGTTCCGGGACCGGACGGTGCAGGTGGCCGTGGCGGCCGGGGCGGCGTGCAGCGTGGCCTTCTACGGCGGGGTGTTCGTCTTCTCCCTCTTCTTCCAGCAGGTGCAGGGCCGTTCGGCGCTGTACACGGGGTTGCTGTTCCTCCCCATGTCCGGGCTGATCGCCGTGACCAACGTGGTGTCCGGAAAGCTGGCCGGCCGCTACGGCCCGCGGCTGCCGATGCTCACCGGCCAGGCCCTGGCCGCGGCCGGCCTGCTGAGTCTGCTGTCCGTCGGCGCCGGCACCCCCACCGCCGTGGTGGCCGTCCTGCTCGTCCCGCTGGCCCTCGGCTGCGCGCTGACCGTGCCGCCGCTGACGGCCGTGATGATGGAGTCCGTGCCGGCCGAGCGGGCGGGCCTGGCGGCCGGGGTGCTCAACGCGGCGCGGCAGGTGGCCGGCGGACTCGGCATCGCGGTGTTCGGCACGCTGGTGAACGGGGACTTCGCGGCCGGGCTGCGCACGAGCCTGGCCGGCGCCGCGGCCCTGCTCGCCCTCACCTTCCTCCTGAGCCGGCGCCTGCGGGGCGGCCCGGCAGAGGGCCCCGCGCGTTCCTGAGGGGACGCGCGGCGCGGCCGGCCGCGCCGCGGGAACGCGGCCGGCCGCGGGGACACCGGCGGTCCGAGAACTCCGCGCCCCGGCGGCGCTACCGCTCCAGGGCCCCGTTGAACCGCCGGGGAAGCCCCAGCGGGTTGTCGTCCCTGAGCTCGGCCGGCAGCAGAGCCTGCGGCGCGTTCTGGTAGACGACCGGCCGCAGCCACCGCTCGATCGCCGTACCGCCCACGGAGGTGGAGGTGGAGGTGGTCGCCGGATACGGCCCCCCGTGGTGCTGGGCCGGCGCCACGGCGACCCCCGTGGGCCAGCCGTTGACCAGGACCCGGCCGGCCAGCGGGGTCAGTTCGGCGAGCAGTTCCGGGCCCCGGCCCTGGCCGGCGGCCTCCTCCGAGGAGAGCTGGACGGTCGCCGTGAGGTTGCCCGGGAGCCGTGACAGCACGGCCTTGGCCTCGCCCTCGTCCGTGTAGCGGACCACCACGGTCACCGGCCCGAAGCACTCCTCCAGGAGCAGGTCGTACTCCCCCGGCGCGGCCAGCTTCTCCGCCGGCACCGTCAGGAACCCGGCGCTGACCGCGTGCGCGCCGCCCGCGCCCGGGGTGACCGGCGAGTCCACGTCCGGCAGTTGCGCGCGCTCGGCCACGCCGGCGATGAAGTTGTCCCGCATGCGGTGGTCGAGCAGCACCCCGGCGTCGGTGTCGGCGACGGCGTCGGTCAGGGACTTCACCAGCTGGTCGCCGGCCGCGCCGGACGGGACCAGCACCAGGCCCGGCTTGACGCAGAACTGGCCGACGCCGAGGGTCATCGAGCCGGCCAGCCCGCCGCCGATCTCCTCGGCCCGCTCGGCCGCGGCGGCCTCGGTCACCAGGACCGGGTTCAGCGAGCCCAGCTCGCCGTGGAACGGGATCGGCACCGGACGCGCGGCGGCGGCGTCGAAGAGCGCCCGTCCGCCCCGTACCGAACCGGTGAAGCCCGCGGCGGTGACCAGCGGGTGGCCGATCAGTTCGACGCCCGCCTCGAATCCGTGCACCAGGCCGACGACACCCTCGGGGATGCCGTGCTCGGCGGCGGCCCGCCGCAGCACCTTGGCGACCAGCTCGGACAGGGCCGGGTGGTCGGGGTGGGCCTTGACGACGACCGGGCAGCCCGCGGCCAGCGCGCTGGCGGTGTCGCCGCCGGCGACGGAGAAGGCGAAGGGGAAGTTGGAGGCGGAGTAGACGGCGACGACACCGAGCGGCACCTTGTAGCGGCGCAGGTCCGGGACGGGCGGGGTGGCGGTGTCGTCGGGGTGGTTGATGATGACGTCCAGGAAGGCGCCCTCGTCGACGATGCCGGCGAAGGCGCGCAACTGGTAGGCGGTGCGCGCGAGTTCTCCGGTCAGCCGGGCCGGGCCGAGCGCGGTCTCCGCGTCGGCGGTCTCGACCAGACCGTCCCGGGCCGCCTCCAGGCCCGCGGCGGCCGAGCGCAGGAAGGCGGCGCGGACCGCGCGGTCGGCGAGGGCGCCGCGCGCGGCGTGGGCCGCCCGGACGGCCGCGTCCACCTCCTGGGCTGTGGCCTCCACCGCAACCTGTTCACGCTGCTTCCCGGTGCGCGGGTCGACACTCCAGACTGGTGCTGCTGCCACCGCGGGTCCCTCCCAGTTAAGGCCGCACTATCGAGGACTATCCAGGTCACCCATCAGCCGCGTTCGATATACTGAACACTGTCTCTGATGATGAATACGCTGCTCGGAGACTATATAACTCAGGTCCTCGTCGAACGAAGGGGTCAAGGGCGATGACGGCAGGCGACACAGGGGGCGGGGCGCAGGTCAAGTCCGCGGTACGGACCGTTGAACTGCTCGAATACTTCGCCGGCCGGCCCGGGATGCACTCCCTCGCGGCCGTCCAGGAAGCCGTGGGATATCCCAAGTCCAGCCTGTACATGCTGCTGCGCACGCTCGTGGAGCTGGGCTGGGTGGAGACGGACGCGACCGGCACGCGGTACGGCATCGGGGTGCGGGCGCTGCTGGTCGGCACGTCGTACATCGACGGCGACGAGGTCGTGGCCGCCGCCCGCCCGACGCTGGACCGGCTCTCCGACGACACCACGGAGACCATCCACCTGGCCCGGCTCGACGGCACCAACGTGGTCTATCTGGCCACCCGCCAGTCCCAGCACTATCTGCGGCCGTTCACGCGCGTCGGCCGCCGGCTCCCGGCCCACTCCACCTCCCTCGGCAAGGCGATCCTCGCCACCTGCACCGACGAGCAGGTGCGCACGCTGCTGCCGGAGACGCTGCCCGCGCTCACCGAGCACACCATCACCGACCGGGAGAAGCTCATCGAGGAGCTGCACCAGGTCCGGGAGCAGGGCTTCGCGGTCGACCGCGAGGAGAACACCCTGGGCCTGCGCTGCTTCGGCGTGGCCATCCCGTACCGCACACCGGCCCGGGACGCCATCAGCTGCTCGGTCCCGGTGGCCCGGCTGACCCCCGCCCACGAGCAGATGATCAAGGACGCGCTGTTCGACGCGCGGGACCGGCTCACGCTGGCGACCCGCCGGCTCTGAGCGCGCCGGCCGCCTCCCGCCCGGGCCCGCGACCCACGCCGTGCGCGGCGTGGGCCGCGGGCCCGGGCGGTCGTAGGCTCGGGCACATGGAGATCGTGCTGCGTGCCGTGGAGGACGACGATCTGCCGGCCTTCTTCCGGCAGATGACCGACCCGGTGGCCCTGCGGGTGGCCGCGTTCGGTCCCGAGGACCAAGGGGACCGGGCCGCCTTCGACGCCTGGTGGAAGCGGCTCCGGGCGTCCGACGCCGTGCCGCGCACCGTGCTGGCCGACGGGCGGGTGGTGGGCAACGCCGCCGTCTACGGCGAGCCGGGCGGGCGCGAGGTGACGTACTGGATCGACCGCGCCTGCTGGGGCCGGGGAGTCGCGACGGCGGCCCTGCGGGCGCTGCTCGCCGAGGTGCCCGACCGGCCGCTGTACGCACGGGCGGCGGCCGACAACGCGGGCTCGCTGCGCGTGCTGGAGAAGTGCGGGTTCCGCGAGACGGCCCGGGCGCGGGGGTTCGCGAACGCCCGGGGCCGGGACATCGAGGAGGTCGTGCTGATCCTGGACCGCTGACCGCCGACCGGGGACGGGGGTCCGGGGACGCGGCCGGGCGCCGATCGGGGCGGGCGCGGCCGGCTTCCTGAACGCCCGATGAGAAATCCGGCCGTACGGGAACGATCACCCCGTTCCGCTCGTCTTCCGGGCGGGATGAACAAGACGATCAGGCGGGCGTCCGTCTTCGCGCTGCTGCTCGTGCTCACCCTGCTGGTCAGGGCGACATGGCTGCAGTTCTACGACGGTCAGGCCCTCGCGGACGACAACGACAACCGGCGGAACGTGATCGCGACGTACTCGCGGCCCCTCGGGAACATCATCGTGGCCGGGGACGCGATCACCGGCTCGGCCCGGACGAAGGGAAGCGACCTCGCGTACAAGCGGACGTACAAGGACGGTGAACTGTATGCGGCGGTGACGGGGTACGCCTCGCAGGCCTACGCCCCCACGCAGCTGGAGGGCATCTACACGGACCTGCTCAACGGCACGGACACCCAGCTGAAGACCGTGATGGACACCGTCACCGGGCGGCGCGCCGACCCGGGCAACGTGCTCACCACGATCGACCCGGCCGTGCAGAAGGCGGCCTACCGCGCCCTGGGCGGCAACAAGGGCGCCGCCGTCGCGATCGACCCGAGGACCGGCAAGATCCTCGCGGTGGTCTCGACACCGTCGTACGACCCCTCCTCGCTCACCGACGCCGGCACGGCCGGGAGGGCCTGGAAGCAGCTCAACGCGGACAAGGACAAGCCGCTCACCAACCGCGCGCTGCGCCAGCCGCTCCCGCCGGGCTCCACGTTCAAGCTGGTGGTGGCGGCCGCCGCACTGGAGGACGGGCTGTACAAGAACGTGGACGACCCCACCGACAGCCCGGACCCCTACGTCCTGCCGGGCACGGTGCGCGAGCTGCCGAACGAGAGCAAGTCGGCGCCGTGCGAGAACGCCTCGATCCGGGTCGCCCTGCGCTACTCCTGCAACAACGTCTTCGGTCACATGGCCGTCCAGCTCGGCCAGGACAAGGTGCGGGAGATGGCCGAGAAGTTCGGCTTCAACGACCAGGAGCAGGACGTGCCGGTGCGGGCCTACCCGAGCGTCTACCCCTCCGGCATGGACAAGGCGCAGACCGGCCTGTCCGGCATCGGCCAGTTCGACGTCACCGCGACCCCGCTCCAGATGGCCATGGTGTCCGCGGCCATTGCCAACGGCGGCAAGCTGGTCTCCCCGCATATGGTGTCGCAGATCACCGACAGCGGCGGTGATGTGGTGAAGGACTTCGACGAAGACGCCGGCTCCGAGGAGATCATCAGCTCCGGCACCGCCGAGCAGCTCCAGTCGGCGATGGAGACGGTGGTGAAGGACGGCACCGGTACGAACGCGCTGATCGACGGGGTGACCGTCGGCGGCAAGACCGGTACCGCTCAGCACGGCGAGAACAACAGCAAGACGCCGTACGCCTGGTTCACCTCCTACGGCAAGTCCGACAGCAACGGCAAGGAGGTCGCCGTCGCGGTGATGGTGGAGCAGTCGGACGCGGCACGGTCGGAGGTCAGCGGCAACGGTCTGGCGGCGCCGGTGGCGAAGGCGATGATGGAAGCCGCGGTGAAGTAGGGCGGCCCCCCGAGGGGGACGCGGTGCGGTGCCGGCAGTCGGCTCCGCACCGCGGGCGCGATCGGCCGGGGACCGGCCGCGGCCGATCGCGCGGCGTCCCTCACCTCACCCCGAGGATCTGCTCGACGGGGTCGATCGCGAAGTACACGAGGAACAGCGCCGAGACCCCCCACAGCAGCCAGTTGACCTCCCGCGCCTTCCCCAGCACCGTCTTGACGACGACGTAGGAGACGAAACCCGCGCCGATCCCGTCGGTGATGGAGTACGTGAACGGCATCGCGGCGATCGTCAGGAACGCCGGGACGGCGATCTCGTAGCGGTCCCAGTCGATGTGCTTGACGTGCGTCATCATCAGGAACCCGACGGCGATCAGCGCGGGCGCCGCCGCCTGGAGCGGGACGATGGTGAGCAGCGGGGTGAGGAAGAGGGCGAGACCGAAGAGCCCGCCGGTGACCAGGTTGGCGAAGCCGGTGCGGGCGCCCTCGCCGACACCGGCCGCGGACTCGATGTAGGCGGTGTTGGAGGAGGCCGAGCCGACACCGCCGGCGACGGCCGCGACGCCGTCGATGAACAGCACACGGCCGATGCCGGGCACCTGTCCCCGCTCGTCCAGCAGGCCGGCCTCGGCGGTGATGCCGACGATCGTGCCCATGGCGTCGAAGAAGTCCGACAGGATGAGGGTGAAGACCAGCAGGACGGCGGTGAGGGCGCCGGCCTCGGCGAAGCCGCCGAACGGGCTGAAGTGACCGATCAGCCCGAAGTCCGGGGCGGCGACGACGCTGTCGGGGACCTTGGGCGTGGTCAGGCCCCAGCTCTTGATGTCGGCGACGGCGTCGACGACGATCGCCACGACGGTCATCGTCACGATGCTGATGAGGATCGCGCCCTTCACCTTGCGTGCGAGCAGCGCGATGGTGAGCAGCACACCGAGGCAGAAGACGAGCACGGGCCAGCCGGTGAGCCGGCCGACGGCGCCCAGCTGGACCGGCACGGTGGTGTGCGCGGCGTCCGGGATCCGGCTGACGAACCCGGCGTCCACGAAGCCGATGAAGGCGATGAACAGGCCGATGCCCACGCCGATGGCCTGCTTCAGCTGCTGCGGGATCGCGTTCATGATGGCTTCCCGGAGACCGGTGAGGACCAGTACGCAGATCACGACGCCTTCGAGGAAGACCAGGCCCATCGCGTCGGCCCAGCTCATCAGCGGGGCGAGCTGGAAGGCGACGACGGCGTTGAGGCCGAGGCCGGCGGCGATGGCGAGCGGGAGGTTGCCGCCGACGCCCATGAGGACCGTCATCACACAGGCCACCAGCGCGGTGGCGGTGACCAGTTGGCCGGTGTCCAGGGTGTGACCGTACTTGTCCTTGGCGCTGCCCAGGATGATCGGGTTCAGGACGAGGATGTAGGCCATGGTGAAGAACGTGGCGAAGCCGCCGCGTATCTCGCGCCCGAGGGTGGATCCCCGTTCGGAGATCCTGAAGTACCGGTCGACGGACATGGTCCCACTCCTCGTCACCTGGTGATCGGCGTGCGGATGCTGGCTGGATTGTTCCCTCGTCGGACCTGTTTCAGGTTTTCTCCGTGTTACGTCCTCGGGTTCGGTCGGCCATACGGCGTCCGGCCCCCCGCACGAGGACACGAAACGATCACTGCTACGCTTCCGGATCTCCGTCCGGCCCCTCCTCCGGACCCTCGCATGTCATTCGCATGACACCCACAGCCGCACCGAGAAGAGGTCACCCGTGGGCACAGTCGTCGACGACGCCGCCTCCGCGGAGTTCCGTGCCTTCTTCGAACGGCACTACGCCGAACTCTCCCGGCTGGCCCACCTGCTGACCGGGGAGGCGGACGCCGCCGACGACCTGGCGGCGGACGCCCTGCTGGCGCTGTGGCACCGCTGGGACCGGGTGCGCGCGGCCGACCGTCCGGTGGCGTACGCGCGAGGCGTCGTCGCCAACCTGGCCCGCACCCGGATCCGCAGCGCGGTGCGCGAACGGCGGCGGATCGCGCTGTTCTGGCCACACGCCGAGGAGAGGACCGAGAACCCGGACGTCGCCGGCGTGGTGGACGTCCAGGAGGCGCTGCGCAGGCTGCCGTTCCGGAAACGGGCGTGTGTGGTGCTCCGGCACGCGTTCGACCTGTCGGAGAAGGACACCGCGCTCGCACTGGGGATCTCGGTGGGTACGGTGAAGAGCCAGACGTCCAAGGGCATGGCCGAACTCCAGCGGCTGCTCGGCCCGCAGGGCGACCCGCGGTGGGTGCACGCGGCGATGGCGGCCCGGGGCGGCGTGAGCGGAGGAACGAACCGATGAGGCGGCAGGACGTGCACGACGAGCTGCGCGCCCGGCTGCACGAGGCGGCCGGGGCCCACGAACCCGACCGCGCGCGCATCCTGGCCCGCGTGGAGCGCGGTATGGCCGAGCGGTCGCGCCCCGGCCACCGGGACGCGCGGCCGCCGGTGGCCGGCTGGCTCCGGGTGGCCGCCGCGACGGCGGCCGTGGCGGGGGTGCTCGCCGTCGGGGGCTACGCGGTGGCGTCCGCGGTGAAGGACGAACCGCCGGCCCGGCAGACCGTGGCGGTCCCGCCCACCCCCACGACCGGGCCGCCGGAGCCGGACACGCCCCGGCCGCCGGTCCGTTCGGCGGACCCGGCGCCCAGCGGGTCCGCCGGTCAGCCGTCCCGCGCTCCGGGTTCCTCCCCGCCCCGCACCCCGGAGGCCACCGCCTCGGCCGAGCCGCCGGCGGCACGTGCCGAGCGGGACGGCCCGCTGTGGTCGGACGGCTCGGTGGACCCGCACAGCAACGACTTCTGGGCGCAGAGCGATCTGACGCTGAGGACCTCCGAGCGACTGACGTCCCTGACGGTGGAGTTGAAGGTCGCGCAGACCGGCGGAGTGACGTCCACGGGCGCCTGGCGTTCGCTGCCGGAGGGCGATTTCCGGCAGCGCGTCGTGGAGAAGGACGGGTTCGTCGTCTACACGTGGACACTGAAGGAGGGGCGTACGGTCCCGGCGGGCGAGTGGGTGTTCGCGGGGCAGTACGACCACGCGCGCGGAGGACGGGACGCGGGCGCCGACAGCTACGTCATGACCGGTACGGCCGGAGGGCGAGCGCATGCGGTGACCGGTGACTTCGCCGTGCATGCGCGCAACGGCGCGGAAGGGACCGAAGGGCACGCGTGAGACGCCCGCCGGCCCCCGTCACGGCACGGTGCCGCCGGTGACGGGAGCCGGGTGCGAGCGGCCGCCGGCCGCCTGCCCGGACGGGCTCAGCCGACGAAGTACGTCGGGTTCGGCAGCTTGTACGTGCGGTCGGCGTGACCGCCGTCCAGGTCCGAGTACTGGTCGCCGAAGTTGGCGATGATCTCGTAGCCCAGGTCGTCCTCGATGTGCTCGCGCGTCCCGGCCTTGTACTGGACCGTCGTGCAGTTCCAGGTGCCCGGGGTGGCGCAGTCCTTCAGGTAGGCCGGCGGGTTGGCCTTGTCCTTGAGGAACATGTGGCCGGCGTCGAGGTTCACATCGGCGCCGACCTTCTTCAGGTTCTCCACCGCGCCGGCGCGCTGGGCCTCGCTCAGACCGGAGTTGTAGAAGACCTCGACGCCCTTGGACTCGGCGTACCGCACCAGCTCCGGGCTGCCGAAGACGGCCGGGCGGTCGGCCTTGTTCACGTAGTCGTTCCACGTGGTGGCGTTGTACGTGTAATTGTAGCGCTTCTCGTAGTCGAGGCTGAGCAGCAGCGTGTCGTCGATGTCGAAGACGACGGCCGGCTTCTCGCCCCGGTGGTGCGCCTTGCGGGCGGCCTTGTCGATGTAGCGCTTGGCGTCGCCGTCGATGCGCGCCAGGTCCTTGGCGTACGGGCTGTCCTTCGACGCCCGGTAGACGCCGTCGCTGTCGGCGGTGGTGCCGTAGTAGGTGTCGATGTCCTTCACCAACTGCCCGATGTTGTAGGGCTCGTGGGTGGAGTTGGCCGTCGACTGACCGGCGGTGGCCGCGCCCGCGCCGTACAGCGCCGCCCCGGCGACGACACAGGCGGCGCCGGCGGCGACCGCCTTGAGGGACTTCCGCATGGATTCTCCGGATCTGATGGATGGTTGATAGACCAGGTCAAACACTGTCTACGCGCATCACAACCCACACGGCGAGGCCTGTTATCCGATCGATACGGGAGCGGCGGTCGAGGCATTGCCCGCGCATGAGCACACCATGACGCCCCCTTGACCCGGCCGCCGTCCGACAACGCCTGCACGCCGCGGCGGAGACGGACCGAGGGCGCGGTCACCGCGGACGGTGCCGTGGTGGGCCGGGACCGGGCCGCCGTGTCGGTGCGGTGGGCCGGTCCGGCGGTGATCCTTCTTCAGTGCTCCTTCCAAGGCGCCCAGTTCCCGAGCCAGGTCTCGCGGGTCGCCGACGCGGCCTCGGTGTCGGAGAGCTGCGGCCGGTTCTCCGGGACGGTCACGGCCGCTCCCGGGCCGGTGTTGCGGTACTCGGCGAACCGCTGCTGCTGCCAGGGGTGGGCCGCCGACATGTCGGTGTAGGGGGCGACGGCGTCGATGCCGGGGCCGAGCCAGGTGTCGCGGACGGTGAGCATCGGGCGGGCCGTCGGGTCGGAGCCGGGCACCCAGGGACGGGCCAGCTTGTAGAAGGCGTCCGGGGCCTCGCTGGTGACGCGGCCGTGGGTCACCAGGAATCCGCGCGGGCCGGCGACGGCCGTCGAGGGCGCGAGGACGAAGCCGTAGGGCGCCGCCGCCAGGTCCGTGCGGTTCAGGGTGCGGAAGCGGCAGTGCTCGTAGACGGCGGTGGCCCGGCCGAAGACGAAGTCGACGTCGCCCTCGATGTGGCAGTGCGCGTAGTACTGGCGGGCGAAGACGCCGAGGGCCGTGGAGTCGGCGTACAGGGTGTCCTGGTGACCGAGGAAGCGGCAGTGCAGGAAGGCGGCGCGGTCGCCCTGCACCTTGACGGCGACGGCCTGGGTGCCGGTGACGCCGGGGTGGTCGGCGCGCAGCCAGTCGTTGGCGAAGGTGATCCAGCGCGCGGTGAACCCGTCGGCCTGCACGGTCGTGGTGGCCGATCCGGTGGTGCCGTGGGTGCCGCCGCCGGGCTTGGGGGTGCCGGCCGCGTTGTCGTACACGATCACGACGTCCCGGGGGTCCTCGGAGGCGCCGATCCAGGTCGCCTCCGTACGGCCGGCGTCGACGGCGACCGTCTCCCGGTAGGTGCCGGGGGCCATGACCAGGGTCCGGCCGCTGCCGGTGGCGGCGGTCACCGCGGCCCGCACGGTGGTGAAGTCGCCGCGCCCGTGCGGGTCGACGTAGAGGGTCCTCGGAGTGAGGCGGCGTGCGGGGGAGCCGTACCGGCCGAACGGTCGCGGTCCGGCGGCGGCACGGGCGGGGGCGAGGCCGAGCGCGGCGGCTCCGGCGCTCGCGGTGAGGAGGTCCCGTCGGGACAGGGGCACGGCTGCGTTCCTTTCGCATACGGCTCCGCGGAGGGGCTGTGAGGGGACCGGAGCGGGGGGCGGCCCCCGTCACCCGGGTCAGCGCAGGCGTCCGGCGCCCGCGTGGCGGTCGACGAGTGCGGGGACCGCCCGCGGCCGGTCCACCCTGGTCCGCAGGGACGGCGTCCAGCCGGCCCCGGACCGGAGGATCTCGCCGGGCACCTGGGCGTTGTGGACGGCGACGAGGTCGGTCGGCTCGCCGTTGACGTAGTTGTCGGCGGCGGTGACCGGCGCCTCCTTCCACTTCTTCAACACCGACCCGGCCCGCACGCCGTCCGGCAGGGTGAACGCGTTGTGCTCGGCGACGAGCTGGGACTCCATGCCGATGCCGTAGCTGTAGGAGTAGCCGGCGCCGGCGACGAAGTGGTTGTCGTACGAGTCGACCTGCCCGAAGCGGACCCGCGGGGCCCGCTCGACCAGGTTCCGGAACAGGTTGTGGTGGAAGGTGACCTTCAGATGACCGCGGTCGACGGCGGCCGTGGCGGCGCTGTCGCTGTTGCCGACGAGGATCGTCTTGTCGTGGTCCTCGAAGACGTTCCAGGAGGCGGTGACGTGGTCGGCGCCCTGGACGATGTCCAGCTCGCCGTCGTGCCGCTGGTAGATCCGGCCGTAGTACGACGGCAGGGTGCTGTCGGGGTGGTCCCCGTCCGTGAACGTGTCGTGGTCCATCCACACATGGGTCGACCCGTGGATCACGGCGCTGTCGTACTCCGAATTCCAGTTGCCGTCGGCGGTGTCGGTGGGGTCCCACTGCGGGAAGCAGTCGAGGGGGCTCTCGAAGCGCAGGTTGCGCACGATGACGTTGTCGACGCCCTTGATCCGCAGGCTCGCGCCCTTGAGACCGGCGTCCCGGCCGATGCCGACGATCGTGGTGTCGGCGGGGACGTCGGCCTTGATGGAGGCGTCCTGGCGGGCGGCGGACGCGCGCCGCAGTCCCTCGGGGCTGTCGTCGGGCTCGCCGTCGAGGTTCTTCGTCCGGCCCCACACGTCCGGGTCGTAGGTCTTCAGATAGGCGGCGAAGTCGTACCCGGGCGCGGCGAACGCGGCGCAGTCCGGCCCGTCGGCGTCGATGGTGCCCTTCACCTCGATGATCCTGGGAGCGCTGCCGCCGTCGGCGAGGGCGGCCTTGAAGGCGTCCCAGGTGCTGACGGTGTAGACGTGCGCGCGGTCGGCGGCGGCGCCGCCCGTGGTGCCGGTGCCGGAGGCGGCCCAGCCGTCGTTCGGCGCGAGGGTCTGGTGGGCGAGGTCGGGGTGCCGGGGCCGGGCGGAGGCGGTGGCGGTGACGGTGGCGGCGAGGACGAGGGCCGTGCAGCCGACGACCGTCGCAATGACACGTCCATGACATCTCTGGGTACGCACGGTGCGGGTCTCCTCAGCAGTACGGGGGTGGTCAGGTGGTCCAGGGGGCGGGTACGGGGCTCGGGCGGCCGCGGTCCGGGGGCGCCGGGCCGCACAAGGCATGTGGCTCCGCCGCGGGGGCGCGCGCGGCCGCAACGGACCCGCGGCCCCCGACGACGGCGACCGCCCGGGCTCTCAGTGGTTCTTCTTCCAGTCGGCCTGTGCCTCGTTCAGCTGGTCGGCCAGCGTGTCCAGGAACTCCTTCGCGCTCAGCCTCCCCAGCAGCACCTTCTGGAAGTTCGGCTCGTTGTCGGCCTTGGAGACGGTGTTCCAGTCGGGCAGGTAGTAGGGCAACTGCACGATCTTCGTGCGGGACCCGGCCAACGCCTCGGCGGCGAGCTTCGTCGGCTCGGAGGCCCGCACCCACGCGTCCCCCGCCGCCTCCGTGTTGGCCGGCACCTGCCCCGCGACCCGGTTCCACTTGCTGTTGGCGGCGTGCGAGGCGGCGAACTCGATGAACTTCCACGCGGCGGCCTTGTTCCTGCCGGACTTGAACAGCGCGAGCCCGTCGACCGGGTTGGACACCTGCACCCGTGTCCCGTCGTCCAGCGTCGGGTTGGGAACGCCCTTGAACCTGCCCTTCAGCGCCTTCTCGTGGTCGGCGTAGGAGCCCAGGTTGTGGCTGAGCATCCCGATCGTGCCGGAGTCCCACTGGGCCACCATCTTGGTGAAGTCGTTGTTGACGTCGGCGGACGGGGTGTCCTTCTTGTACAGGCCGACGTACTTCTCCAGCGCGGCCACGTTCTTCGGGTCGTTGACGGTGGTCCGGTCGCCGTGCCAGAAGGACGTGATCCCGCTCTGCCCGTACAGGGCGTCCAGGGCCTGGGCGATGGAGCCCTCGCCGCCGCGGAGGGTGTATCCGAACGCGTTCCTGCCCCGGTCGGTGAGCTTGTCGGCGGCCGCGTAGAACTTCGTCCAGGTGGTGGGCGGGTCCAGCTCGGCCGCGTCGAACAGGTCCGTCCGGTACCACAGGGTGCCGTTGTTCGCGGACGTCGGCACGGTGTACGTCCTGCCGTCGCCGCCGGCGGCCCGCACGCTCTCCAGGAACTTGGTGTTCAGCTCGCCCTTCAGCGGGCTGCCGGAGAGCCGGCCGTCCAGCGGCTCCAGCGCGCCCTGCGCGGCGACCTCGGCCAGCATCGCCGTACCGACACCGCCGACGTCCGGCAGGCCGCCGCCCTGGATGGCGGTGTCGTACTTGGACTGGACGCTCGCGGCGGGCACACCGACGTACTCGACCTTGATGCCGGGGTTCTGCTGCTCGAAGTCGGCGATGATCTGCTTCCAGACGTCGGTGCGGACACCGCCGTTGTTGTCCCAGAAGGTGATCGTGCCCTTGCCCGATCCCTCGTCCCCCGTGTCCCCCGCGCCGCCGCTGCCGTCGTCACCGCAGGCGGAGGCGGTCAGCGTGAGGACGGAGCCCAGAGCGACGGCCAGGGCGGCGCGCCTGGTTCTGCGGGTGCGGATGCTGTGTGTCATCGGTCGGCTCTCTTCTGCTGGATCCAACGGAGAGGGGAAGGTGCGGGGCTCAGCGGGGGGTGATCCGGAACCGGGTGAAGGTCGCCGACCCCGCGTGCCCCGGTCCCTCGGGGGCGACGGCGAACAGGCCGAGCAGGGCGCCGACCCAGCGCCAGGGGGTGGCGGCGAAGACCGGTCCGGAGGAGCACGGGCCGTGCCCGAGGTCGTACCGGAACCGGCACCGCGCCCCGGGCCCGGCCTCGATCAGCAGCCGCGCCCGCCCCTCGGGTGCGGCGCACGGCGGCGCGGCGTCCCGTTCCCGGTCGGCGGCCGTCTCCGCGAACCGGTGCACGAGCCGGACCGTCCCGTCGGCCCCACGCTCCAGCCCGATCCAGGAGAAGGCGTCCCCGAGCACCACGAGCCCCGCCCGCGCGCCCGGTTCGGTGCCGTCCAGCCGCAGCTCGACCTCGACGGTGCCCGGCCGGCCGGGCAGCCGCTGGGTGAGGACGTTCGGCAGCTTCCGCGGGTCGTGGGCGTCGGCGGAACGGACGCAGGCCAGCCACAGACCGTCCCCCGAGTGGTGGGTGGCCCAGCCGTCGCCCGGGTTGGCGGTCCACTGCCACTGCCGGCCGTACCGGCCGCCGGGGAAGGCGTCGTCGGTGGCGGGCGCGGCGGGTGGCTGCGGCGGCAGGGCGGGCCGCCGGTGCACGGTGACGGGGGCGCCGCCCTCGCCCAGCACCGGCCAGCCGTCGGCCGCCCAGCGCATCGGCTGGAGGTGGACCACCCTGCCGTAGGGGCCGCGCTGCTGGAAGTGCAGGAACCAGTCCTCGCCGGCCGCGGTGCGCACCCAGCCGCCCTGGTGCGGCCCGTTGACGTCGGTGTCCTTCTGCTCCAGCACGATCCGCTCCTCGTACGGGCCGAAGAACCCGCGGGAGCGGAACGCGCCCTGCCAGCCCGTCTCCACTCCCCCGGCGGGGGCGAGGATCCAGAACCAGCCGTCGTGCCGGTAGAGCTTGGGTCCTTCCAGGGTGAACCAGCCGGGGACGCGGTCCCCGTCGACGATCACCTCGCCCTCGTCGAGCGGCGAGGTGCCCTCGGGGTGCATACGGTGGCCGGTGAGGCGGTTCTTGACGCCGGAGCGGGACTTGGCCCAGGCGTGCACGAGGTAGGCCTCGCCGGTCTCCTCGTCCCACAGCGGGCAGGGGTCGATCAGGCCCCGGCCCGCCTCGACCAGGTGCGGGCGGGTCCAAGGGCCCCTGATCCCGGGTGCGTTGACCTGGAAGATGCCCTGGTCCGGGTCGCCCCAGAAGATCCAGAAGCGGTCGTCGTGGTACCGGATGGACGGCGCCCAGACCCCGCGGTCGTGCCGGGGCCGCGCGAACTCCTCCGCCGGCTCCAGGCGTTCCAGGGCGTGCCCGACGAGCGTCCAGTCGACCAGGTTCCGCGAGTGCAGCAGGGGCAGGCCCGGGGCGCGGCCGAAGCTGGAGGCGGTGAGGTAGAAGTCGTCGCCGACGCGGACGACGTCCGGGTCGGACCAGTCGGCGTCCAGGACCGGGTTGGTGTAGGTGCCGGGGGTGGTCACTGGGCCACCGCCTTGCGGACCAGGGCCGCCGCCTCGTCCCGCGTCGGCCGGCCGTCGGCGACGACGGTGACGATCCGGCGTACGACGGTCTCGCCGGGCGCGACGGTCAGCCGCTCGGTGTGCGCCAGGCAGGACCCCACGCCCGGGTACTCGGCGGCCCGGACGAACCACGGGTCCCGGCGGGTCTCGCCGGTGGCGCCGGCGAACACCAGCGTCCAGCCGGCGCCCGCCAGCGCGACCCAGTCGGCGCGGGTGCCGTGCACCCGTGCCTCCCCGTCCCGGTCGGCCGTGAACACCTCCGGTGCCTCGCGCTCCTTGCGGGCCCGCCAGAAGAAACCGCCGTAGGCCGCGCCGGGCCGCCCGTTGGTGGCGGGGCTGCCGATCGACAGGGCGTCGCGGGTGGTGTTGGTGAGGGAGAGGGTGAGGTCCAGCGCCCAGGCGGTGCCGGTGAGTCCGGTGGCCGCCACGGTACGGCGCTCGCGCAGCAGTTCGGCCCCGGCGGCGACCCAGCGCAGCTCCTCCACGAAGCCGTCGGGGTCGCGCAGCTGGAAACCGGTGTGCCGCTGGGTGCCGTGGTTGTCCAGCTCGGTCGGCCCCCGGCCGCGGACGAAGGTCCTCCCGCCCCAGAAGTTGTGCCCCTCGACGTCGGGGACGGCGACACCGACGCCGAGGTGGTGTGCGTGGTCGGCGGGGCTCGCCTCCGTGACCGCCGTGCCGGCCAGGGTGGTGACGGGGTGCAGGAAGGGGCGCGGGGCGAGCCGGACGGGCAGCTCGGGCCGGGCGAGGTAGCGGGCGACCGGGCGGCCCGCGACCCGCAGGACCAGGCTGTCGGGGGAGGTCATCGGGTGCTCGCCTCCCTCGGCAGGGCCCAGGACGCGCCCAGTTCGGAGAAGAGGGCGAGGGTCTCGGCGGACGCCGCGACCAGGCCGTCGACACCGGGCACGACCCGGCGGTGCTCGGCGGGCAGCAGCCGCCAGGCGTGGTCCGGGAGCGGCACCGGGTCCGGGGCGGTCCGGACGGCCTCGACCACCCGCATGAAGGCACCGGTGGCGTCCGGCGGGACCAGCAGCGCGGCACCGCTCCGCACGTGCGCGACCAGGTTCTCCAGCAGGTCCGTGCGGCCGTGCTCGGTCTCCTCCGGGCCGTGGCCGGTGCGCTGGAGCAGCACCCGGTCCTGCTTGTACCAGAAGGTGATCCGGCCGCCGCTGCCGTGCACCAGCAGGTACGGCTCCCCGGGCCGCTCGGCGCACAGGGTGGCCGCGACGGTGACGGGTCCGCGCGGGGTGCGGACGCGGACGCAGGAGGTGTCGTCGGACTCGATGGCGTTGGCGCGCAGCAGCTCGGTCTCGATGCCGGTGACGTCGTCGGCGCGGGTGGTGCCGAGCAGGGCCAGTCCGGTGGCGACGGCGTGCGCGAAGGGGTTGGTGAGGACACCGTCCATGACGTCGGTGCCGTTCAGCCGCCGCCGGCCCGCCCAGGGCGCCCGCCGGTAGTAGGCCTCGTCCCTGGCCCAGGCCCCTGCCCCGCCGACCCCGGTGACCTCGCCGATCGCGCCCTCGGCGAGCAGCCGGCGGATGGCGGGCACGGCGGCCGAGCCCAGCGACTGGAAGCCGATCTGGCAGGCCACCCCGGCCTCGGCGACCCCGTCGGCCATCCGGCGGAACTCGGCGTGGGAGGGAGCGGGCGGCTTCTCCACCAGCAGGTGCACCCCGCGCGCGGCGGCGGTCAGGGCCAGGTCGGTGTGGGTCGGGATCGGTGTGCAGAGCACGGCGATCCGCGCGCCGGTGGCGTCCAGGAGCGCGCCGAGGTCGGCCGACTGCCGGGGCGTGCCCAGACCGTCCGGGATCTCCCGCGCGGTCAGCGGGGTCGGTTCGCAGATCCCGGCCAGCCGTACGGCTCCCGCGGCCTGCAGGCGGCGGATGTTCTCCAGGTGCCGGCGGCCGTGCCCGCGCGCGCCCGCCAGGACGAGGGGTACGGGCGTCATCCCTTCACCGCCCCCGCGCTGAACCCGGTGATCAGCCACTTCTGGATGAAGGCGAACACGATCACCACGGGTACGGCCGCGACGATGCCGCCCGCCGCCAGGGCGCCCAGGTCGACGCTGTCCGCGCTCATCAGGGTGTTGAGGCCGACCGGGATCGTCTGCTTGCTCGGGTCGGAGAGGAACATCAGGGCGAACAGGAAGTGGTTCCAGGCGTGCACGAAGGCGAAGGAGCCGACGGCGATCAACCCGGGCCGCAGCAGGGGCAGGACGACGATCCGGAAGGCGGTCAGCCGGTTGCAGCCGTCCACCCAGGCGGCCTCCTCCAGGGAGTACGGCACGTTCCGGATGAACCCGCTGATCAGGATCATCGACAGCGGCAGCTGGAAGACGGTCTCGGCGAGGACGACGCTGCCGAGGGAGTTGATCATCCGCAGGCCGGCGAAGATCTGGAACAGCGGCACCAGCAGCAGCGCGCCCGGCACGAACTGGGAGCAGAGCAGCGCCAGCAGGAAGCCGCGCTTGAGGCGGAAGTCGAAGCGGGCGAGGGCGTAGCCGCCGGCCAGGGCGACGACGGTGGTCAGCAGCAGCGTGGCGAGGCCGACGTAGACGCTGTTGGTGAAGTAGGTGCCGAAGCCGCGCTCGGTCCACACCTTCTCGAAGTGCTCGGAGGTCATCGGCCAGGGGACCAGGGAGGTGGAGCCGGCCGGGCGGAGCGCGAAGAGGAGGATCCAGTAGAAGGGGATCAGGGTGAAGAGGAGGTAGGCCGTCAGGGGGACGTAGATCTGCCAGCGCGGCGCTTCGTCCCGGGCGCGGTGCCGCCGGCCGGGCCGGGCGGGCTCGGCCGTCACGCGCTCGGGTGCGGGAGCGATCTCGGTGATCACGTGGACTCGCCTCCGAACTTGCTCAGGCGCAGATAGGCGATCGAGCAGAAGAGCAGGATCACGAACGCCACCGTGGTCAGGGCGGAGGCGTAGCCGAAGTTGTGGGCGTCGACGCTGGTGTTGGCGATGTACAGCGGGAGGGTGGTGGTCTCGCCCGCGGGGCCGCCGCCGGTGAGGGTGTAGAGCAGGTCGACGTTGTTGAACTCCCACACCGCGCGCAGCAGTGTGGACAGCACGATCGTGTCCTTCAGGTGCGGCAGGGTGATGTGCCGGAACCGCTGGAGCCGGCTCGCCCCGTCGACCTCGGCGGCCTCGTACAGGTCCTTGGAGACGGACTGGAGGTCGGCGAGGACGAGGATCGCGAAGAAGGGGACGCCGCGCCAGAGATCGGCGACCACCGCCGCCGGGAAGACCGTCGACGGGTCGGAGAGCCAGCTGGTGCCGTAGGACCCGATGCCCGCGTCGGCGAGGTACCGGGTGATGCCGGTCTGGGAGTTGTAGAGCAGCACCCAGATGGCGGAGGTCAGCACGCCGGAGACGGCCCAGGGCGAGAAGACGAGCGCGCGGCCCAGCGCCCGTCCCGCGAAGGTCTGGTTGACGATGAGCGCCAGCGCCAGTCCGCACAGCAGCTGGAGCGCGACCTCGACGACGACCCACTTGGCGCTGAAGGTCAGCGTGTCCCAGAACTGGGGGTCGTGGGCGAAGGCCCGGGTGAAGTTGTCGAGGCCCGCGAAGCCGTTCCGCCACGGCTTGGTGGGGTTGTGGTTCCGCAGGCTGTAGTAGAAGACGCTGAGCACCGGGTAGGCGATGAAGCCCAGCATCAGCAGGGCCGCGGGGGCGATCAGCAGGTACGGCAGCCTGCGCGGGGTCGCGGAGGCACGGCGCCGCCGGGGTGGCGCGGCCGGTTTCGCCACGGCTGCGGCTTGGGCCATGACTGTTCTCCGTTCTCGGTGAAGCGCTTTCCGATCGATGTTCGAAATCCCGACCACAGGAGTTCGCGGTCGGAGGGGGGCGGCTCAGCCCGCGTAGGGGTCCCGCACCTTTCCCGGCCGGGCGAGGAACTCGAAGTCGCAGCCGGTGTCCGCCTGGGTGATCTGCTCGCTGTAGAGCGCGCCGTAGCCGCGCTCGTACCGGGCGGGCGGCGGGGTCCACTCCGCCCTGCGGCGTGCCAGCTCGTCGTCGTCCACCTCCAGCCGGAGGGTGCGTGCCGCGACGTCGAGCGTGACGAGGTCGCCGGTGCGGACGAGGGCCAGCGGGCCCCCGACGTACGACTCGGGCGCGATGTGCAGGACGCAGGCGCCGTAGCTCGTACCGCTCATCCGGGCGTCGGAGATCCGGACCATGTCCCGCACGCCCTGCTTCAGCAGGTGGTCCGGGATGGGCAGCATGCCGTACTCGGGCATGCCCGGTCCGCCCTTGGGGCCGGCGCCCCGCAGCACCAGCACGCTGTCGGCGGTGATACCGAGCGCCGGGTCGTCGATGGTGCGCTGCATGGTCCGGTAGTCGTCGAAGACGACGGCCGGGCCGGTGTGCGCGAGCAGGCGGGGCTCGGCGGCGATGTGCTTGATGACCGCGCCGTCCGGGCAGAGGTTGCCGCGCAGCACCGCGACCCCGCCCTCGCCCGCCACCGGGTTGTCCCGGGGGCGGATGACGTCGTCGTGGTGGACCCGGGCACCGGCCAGCTGCTCCCGCAGGGTGTCGTGCGAGACGGTCGGCCGGTCCAGGTGGAGCAGGTCCGGGATCCGGGACAGGAACCCGGGGAGCCCTCCGGCGAAGTGGAAGTCCTCCATCAGATACGTCTGTCCGCCGGGCCGGACGTTCGCCAGCACCGGGACCGTCCGGGCGATGCGGTCGAAGTCGTCCAGGGTGAGCCGTACGCCCGCCCGGCCGGCCATGGCGATCAGATGGATCACGGCGTTGGTGGAGCCGCCGAGGCCGAGCACGGTGGTGACGGCGTCCTCGAAGGCCTCGCGGGTGAGGATGCCGGACAGCCTGCGGTCCCGGTGGACCAGGTCGACGGCGGTCAGGCCCGCCCGCGCGGCCATCCGGTCGTGCCCGGAGTCCACCGCCGGGATGCTGGAGGCGCCCGGCACGGTCACCCCGAGCGCCTCGGCGGCGGCGGTGAGCGTGGACGCCGTGCCCATGGTCATGCAGTGGCCGGGCGAGCGGGCCAGGCCGCTCTCCAGTTCGGCCAGCTCGCAGTCGCCGATGAGGCCGGCCCGCTTGTCGTCCCAGTACTTCCACATGTCGGTGCCGGAGCCGAGGACCTCCCCGCGCCAGTGGCCCGGGAGCATGGGGCCGGCCGGCACGAAGACGGCGGGCAGATCGGCGGAGGCGGCGCCCATCAGCAGCGCGGGCGTGGACTTGTCGCAGCCGCCCATGAGCACCGCGCCGTCCACCGGGTACGAGCGCAGCAGTTCCTCGGTCTCCATCGCGAGCAGGTTGCGGTAGAGCATGGGGGTCGGCTTCTGGAAGGTCTCGCTGAGGGTGGAGACCGGGAATTCGAGCGGGAAGCCGCCCGCCTGCCACACCCCGCGCTTGACGGCCTGGGCGCGGTCGCGGAGGTGGACGTGGCAGGGGTTGATGTCGGACCAGGTGTTGAGGATCGCGATGACCGGCTTGCCGAGGTGCTCCTCGGGCAGATAGCCGAGCTGGCGGGTGCGGGCGCGATGGCTGAAGGAGCGCAGTCCGTCGGTGCCGTACCACTGGTGGCTCCTGAGCTGCTCCGGGCTCCTCACAGGGACCACCCGGCGGCTATGGCGGCGACCTCGGCGCGCTCGTCCTCGGGCAGCGGCCTGCTCGGCGGGCGGACGTCCCGGCGGCACAGGCCGAGGGCGGCGAGGGCCTCCTTGACGACGGTGACGTTGTTGGCGTTGCCGTGCGCGGCGCGCAGTTCCTCGAAGCGGCGGATCTGTTCCCAGATCTTCATGGCGGCCGGGTAGTCACCCGACCGGAGCGCTTCGATCATGTTCAGCGAGACGGCCGGGGCGACGTTCACGAGCCCGGAGGTGAAGCCGGTGGCGCCCGCGGAGAAGTAGGAGGGGGCGTAGGGCTCGGCGAGGCCGGCCACCCAGACGAAGCGGTCCAGTCCCGCGTCCCGGGCGAAGGCCGCGAACCGGGCGGCGTCCGGCACGGCGTACTTGACGCCGATGACGTTGGGGCAGTGGTCGGCGAGTTCGGCGAGCCGGGCGCCGGGCAGCCGGTCGTCGCGGATGTACGGGACCACGCCCAGCCCGGGGACGGCCTCGGCGATCGCGCGGTGGTAGTCGACCCAGCCGGCCGCGGAGACGTAGGGGTGCACCGGCTGGTGGACCATGACCATCCCGGCGCCGAGGTCGCGGGCGTGCCGGGCGGAGGCGACGGCGGTGGGCAGATCGTGCCCGACCCCCACCAGGACGGCGGCACGGTCGCCGGTCTCCTCGATGGCCGACTCGGTGACCAGGCGGCGCTCCTCGGGGGTGAGGGCGTAGAACTCGCCGGTGTTGCCGTTCGGCGTGAGGGTCCCGATCCCGCTGTCGAGCAGGCGACGCAGCAGGGCCCGGTGGGCGCCGGTGTCGACGGAGCCGTCCTCGGCGAAGGGGGTCACCGGGATGGCCACCACGTCGGCCAGGGCCGCCCGTTGGGTCTCGAACGTCACGCTGCTCATTGCTGACCTTCCTCTGGGAGCTCGGGGAACGCACGGCGTACGAAGGACGCGATGTGGGCGTGCAGGGCGCTCGCGGCGCCGGCCGCGTCACCGTCCAGCGCGAGCCGCAGGATCTCCCGGTGCTCGGCGGCCTCCCGCTCCCAGGAGGGGTCGGTGGCCCAGGCCACGGCGGAGACGAGGGCGGCCTGGTCGCGGACCTCGTCCAGCATCCGGCCGAGCAGCGGATTGCCGCACGGCAGGTAGAGGGCGCGGTGGAACTCCCGGTTGGCGAGCGAGCGTTCGGCGGTGTCGGTGGCGTGGTCGGCGCGGGTGAGCGCGTCGCGGGCGGCGTCGAGGGAGGCGCCCCGTGTGACGGCCCGGCGCAGGGCCTCCGGTTCCAGCAGCAGCCGCACGTCGTAGACCTCGCGCGCCATGTCCGCGTCCACCATGCGCACCGTGACGCCCTTGTACTGGCTCATCACGACCAGACCGGTCCCGGCGAGGGTCTTCAGCGCCTCCCGCACCGGGGTCTTGGACACCCCGAACTGCGCGGCCAGTTCGGTCTCTACCAGGGCCTGACCGGGTGTCAGCACGCCGGTGAGGATGCGGTGCTTGATCGCGTCGAGCACGTACTGCGTGCGGGACGGGATCGGGGTGGGCACAGAGGTCATGCGGCCCTCTCGGATCTCACATATCGCGTCTCATATATGACGTACGGAGTACGACGCGTCGACGGTAGGAGGGGGCCGGTGTTTCGTCAATGCCTCTGACAAAGGAAGTCGGACGTGCGTGCGGGCGGGCATGGGGGCGTGCACCCCGACGCGCGCCGGGGCGGGCAGCCGGACGCGGCGTCAGACGCCGTGGATGTCGCCCTCCACGGCGGTGAACGTCGGCCGGCCGAAGACCGCGGCGGCGCGCTCGGTGGCCGCCTCACGGGTGAGCGTGGGCCCGACATGGGTGACGAGCAGCTCGCGCACGCGCGCGTCCCGGGCGATACGGCCGGCGTCCTCGGGGGTCAGATGGACCTGCCCGGGGTGTTCGCCTTCGCGATGCCCGTCGAGGTCCGCCTCGCACAGGAACAGATCGGCCCGCAGCGCGAGTTCGGTGAGCGCGGGGCAGGGCCCGCTGTCTCCGGAGTACGCCAGCACGCTGCCCTGGCACTCGGCGCGCAACCCGTACGCCTCGGTGTCGTGGGCGACGGCGCGGGCGGTCAGCCGGAGGTTCCAGTGCCGGACGTCATGACCGTCGTACAGCGCCCGGAAGTCGAAGACGTCCTTGAGGAAGTCGACGTCCGGCCGGCCGAGGAAGCCGGCGAGGCGCCGCGCGCAGTCCTGCGGCGCGTACACGGGGATCGGCGCGTGCGGCGTCATGCCGCCGAAGGCGAAGGCGTAGGCGGCGGAGAGCAGATCGGCGCTGTGGTCGGCGTGCAGATGCGAGATCCAGATCGCGGTGAGCCGGGCAGGGTCCGTGTGCCGCTGCAACGCGGCGAACGTACCGGGCCCCGCGTCCACCCACACCTCGGCACCACCGCCGGACAGCAGGTATCCCGAGCAGGGCCGGTCGGGGCCGGGGTGCGGGGAGGCGGTACCGAGGACGGTGAGGGCGAGCGGCATGCAGGGAGAGTACGACGCCCCGCGCCCGCGCCGGCTCACTTCGCCGAGGGGAAGCCGGGTGTCATCGCCGGGCGGCCGGTCAGATCTCCATCACGGCGTCGCAGTCCTGGCAGACCAGGGAGGCGTACTCGGCGGGGTACCAAGAGGTGCGAGGGGTGCCGGAGGGCGGCGCGGGAGCCGGCTCCATGGCGAAGGTGTCCTTGCCGCAGAGCGTGCGCGGGCCCGCCGCGCCGGACCTGCCGGGGGCCGAGGGGGCCGCGTGCACCCGGCGCGGCTGCCGCTCCCCGTCGGCCGCCGCCTGCCGGTCCGGCTCGTACATGACGACGATCTCGCTCATGCCGGCCCGCTTCACCCGTGCTCGGCGTGCGGGAGGGTGAGTTCGCGGCCGCGGTAGAAGCCCTCGTGTTCCTCCACGACGTACGGGGCCATGGCCGCCCGCCGCTGCGCCTCCGGTTCGGAGGACCGCCAGGCGTCGCAGGCGTCCCGGGACTCCCAGAACGACACGCCGGTGAGTTCCCGGCCGTCCTCGGACCAGTACGCGTAGGCGCGGCGCATGCCCTGCGGGGAGGGGGACGGACGCCATGCGCTCTCGAACTCCGCCAGCGTGCCCGGCTGGAGGCGGCGCGTCGTCACCCACACGTAGTGCTCGTCCATTGCGGCTTCCTCCGTTGGCTCGGGGCCGGTCCGACCCGGGCACCACCATGGGTGCGGGGCCGGTCGCGGCTCTGCTCCGGGACGACGAGGTTCCCGTCGTCCGATCATGCCTGCCCGCGTGCGACGGCGCTCGTTCAGAGACTCCGGCTCCGGCCCGCCCGGCCGTCCCGGCGGTGCCACGGCCGCCGTCCCGGCTCCCACCCGCCCAGGCCCACCCCTCGGCCCCGCACCCCGCCTCGTCCCCACCCCCCGCTCACCCCTCGCCCCGCCTCATCCCCACACCCGCGCCCGCCCCGCGAACCGCGGCATCCTCCCCATCCCGGCGCCCCCTCCTTAGACACATGATGACCAGGCATGACGACTTCCCCGACCGTGTTCCGCGTGCTGCGGGACCGCAACGCGGCGCTGTACCTGGCGGCGGTGGTGGTGTCCGGATTCGGCACGTCCGCGCTGTGGCTGGCGTCGGGCGTGTGGGTGAAGGACATGACCGGCTCCGACGGTCTGGCCGCCCTGTGCATGCTCGCCCTGTGGGCCCCCACCCTGGCCGGGCCGGCGCTCGGCACGCTCGCCGACCGGTTCCCCCGGAAGCCCCTCCTGATCAGCCTGGACCTGGGCCTCGCGGCCCTGCTCCTCACCCTCCTCGCCGTCGACTCCCCCGGCCGCCTGTGGCTGCTGTTCGCCGTCCTGCTGGTGTACGGCGCCGCCGGGGCCGTCCAGGACGCCGCCGAGTCGGCGCTGGTGGGCGCCGCGGTCGGCGCGGACCTCCTGGGTGACCTCAACGGCCTGCGCATGACCGTCACCGAGGGCATGAAGCTCGTCGCCCCGCTGACCGGCGCGGGACTCTACGCGGCCTGCGGCGGCCCCGCCGTGGCCTGTCTGGACGCGGTCAGCTTCCTCCTGTCGGCCGGGGTGTGCGGTCTGCTCCGGGTGCGCGAGAAGCCGCCCGCCGGGTCCGGTGCCGGCTGGCGGCGGGAGACCGCCGAGGGCGCCCGGCACCTGTGGGGACACCCCGGGCTGCGCCCGCTGGTCGGGGCGGCCGGTGCCACGATGCTGCTGGTCGCGCTGAGCAGCACGACGGTGTACGCCGTGGTCGACCGGCTCGGCCACTCCCCCGCCTACACGGGCGTGCTGTACGCCGCCCAGGGAGCCGGCTCGGCGACCGCCGGGCTGCTCGCCGGGCCGGCGCTGCGCAGACTCGGCGCCCGGCGGTTCGCGGCGGCCGGGATCGCCCTGACCGGCGTCTCGACGGTGGTCCGGGCCGTACCGTGGGACCCGCTGGCGACGGCCTCCGCCGCGGTGGCCGGCCTGGGGCTGCCCTGTGTGCTGATCGCCGCGCTCACCGCCGTCCAGCGCGAGACGCCCGGCCCCCTGCTCGGCCGGGCCACGGCGACCGCCCACACGCTGATGTTCACCCCCAACGTGCTCGGGCTCGCCGCCGGGGCCGGCCTGGTGGCGTCGGCCGGCCCCGGACTGCTGCTGCCGCTCTACGGCACGGCGCTGCTCGGCACGGCCGCCGCGCTGCTGCGTCAGCGCGCGGACAGTGCCGCGCGCACCGCGTCGAGATCGCCGTCCGACGCCAACCCGGCGTGATACAGCCGCAGTTCCGTCGCCCCGTCGGCACGCGCGCGTGCCGCGTCCGCCGCGAGCGTGCCGGGGCTGCCGCCCATCCCGGTGACGACGGTGAGGTTGGCGGCCAGCACCGTCCCCTCCCGCGCCCGCTCGGCGAAGGGCGCCAGCAGGGCCGTCCCGCCCGTGCAGGGCACCACCACCCCGTCGGCGACGGAGAGGATGTGGGCGGGATCGACGCCCACGTTGGCACCGCAGTGGTAGGAGACCGGGTCGGCGTGCAGCAGGATCCGGAAACCGTCGGGCGCGGCGGCACGGACGGCGGCCACGGCCTCCTCCTGGAGGGTGCGGGCGGTGGTGTCGCGCCACGCGCGCGTGGCGGCCGCGGTGTCCTCGCCGAGCAGCTTCCCGACCGTCGGCCAGCCCTCGTCGCCGGCCGTGCCCCGCCACAGCGGTTCCAGCGCCTGCCGTACGGCCGCCGCCAGCGCGTCGGCGTCCAGGCCCCGGACGCCGTAGCCGGTCCGGCAGGACGGGCAGAAGCACAGGGACATCAGGTACTGCCCGGCGTCCCCGAGGCCCACCCCGGCGGTCTTGTCGTGGGCGTGCAGGTGCTGGAGCCCGTACCAGCCGAGGGACTCCAGTTCCGTGCCGCGCGCGCCGGGACGTACGGCGGCCTCGGCGGCCAGGTCGACCAGGTACGCGCGCGTGGCGGGCTGGGCGACGCAGGGCGCCCACGGGTAGCGGTCGCCGTAGGCGTTGACGACCGAGGTGTCGGGGTGTTCGGCACCCATCCGGGAGTTGTGGGCGAGGACGACCCAGGTGTGCACCTCCAGTCCGGCCCCGGCGAGGGCCTCGGCAGCCTCGCCGTAGGCGTTGCCGGGGGCCCAGCGGCCGGCGGGGTAGGGCCGCAGGCCGCGGCCCGACCAGCGGTCGCCCGGCGGGTAGAGGACGGACGCGTACTCGGCGGTGACGATGCGGTGGCGGGGGTGGCGCGGGGTCAGCGCGCGCGTGGAGTGGTAGGCGGCGGCGAGGGTGACCTGCTCGACGCCGAGTCCCGCGATGCGTGCGGGGGCCTCGGGATCCCCGTTGACGTCCCAGGGGTAGACGAACGCCGACGCCCTCACACGCCCTCCTCGTCCCGCACGCGGCCGAGCACGCTCCCGCGCCCTCGTCGTCCCGGCACGCGGCCGGGCTCCCTCCCGCACCCTTCCCGTCCCGGCACGCGGCCGTGCCCGCTCACGTGTCCCCCTCCAGCAGGGCGTGGCCGCGCTCGATCAGCTGGGCGAGCTGTTTGACGTGGTCCTCGGCCGGCTCGTGCAGCGGGGGCCGGACCTCGCCGACGTCCAGGCCGCGCAGCCGCACTCCGGCCTTGACCAGGGAGACGGCGTAGCCGCGCCCCTGGGCGCGCAGTTCCACGAACGGGCGGTAGAAGCCGTCCAGCAGGCGGTGCGCGGTGGGCAGGTCGTCCGACTCCAGTGCGCGGTGGAAGGCGAGGGCGATCTCCGGCGCGAAGCAGAAGACCGCGGAGGAGTACAGGGTGATGCCGAGCGCGCGGTAGGCGAGCTGGGTCTGTTCGGCGGTGGGCAGTCCGTTGAAGTACAGGAAGTCGCCGGGGACCTCGGTGCGGACGACGCTGACGACGCGCTGCATCAGATCGAGGTCGCCGAGGCCGTCCTTGAGGCCGATCACGCCGTCCGTGCGGGCCAGTTCGGCCACGGTCGCGGGGGTGAACACCGCGTTGTCGCGCTGATAGACGACGACCGGCAGGGCGGTGGCCGCGGCGATCTCCCGGTAGTGCCGCAGCAGGCCCTCCTGGGCGGGGACCACGAGGTAGGGCGGCATGGCGAGGAGGCCGTCGGCGCCCGCGCCGGCGGCGAGCCGGGCGTAGCGGACGGCGAGGGCGGTGCCGTAACCGGCGCCCGCGACGACCGGGACACGCCCGTCGGCCGCCTCGACGGCCGCCCGGACGCAGGACTCGAACTCCTCCGGCAGCAGCGCGTGGAACTCCCCCGTGCCGCAGCAGGCGAAGACGGCGGCGGCCCCGGCCGCGACCCCCTGGCGCACATGGGCGCGGTAGACGTCCAGGTCGAGTGAGCCGCCGGGGCCGTAGGCCGTGACGGGGAAGAAGAGCGGCCCGCTCGGGTCACGGAGCCGGGCGGCGAGTGGTGCTGGCGTCACAGGCACTCCCTGTCGGTGCATGCTTCTGATCGGCGTCTATATTTCTGAACAGCCTCACGCTACGGTCCGGTATCGCGGCGGGTCAAGCGGGCGAACGGGCAACACGGCAGCGGATTTCCGCCTGTCACGGCACACTTGACGGGGCATGCGGCGGCTCCCTAGCGTGTCCACGGATGTGAATCCTGTCCATGCATGCGGCCACCCTCTCACCCGACGTCAAGGAGATCGAAGGATGCCCGCTCCCCGCACCCTCCTGCTCACCGGCGCCGCCGGCGGGCTCGGCACCCTGATGCGGTCCCTGCTTCCGGAGTACGGCTACACACTGCGCCTGTTCGACGTCCGCCCGATCGAGGGGGAGCCGGACGCCGTCACCGCGGACCTCACCGACACGAAGGCGCTGCGCGAGGCCGTGCGGGGCGTGGACGCGGTCCTGCACCTCGCGGGCATCTCCCTGGAAGCACCCTTCGAGAAGATCCTGAGGTCGAACATCGAGGGCACGTACCACCTGTACGAGGCCGCCCGCCAGGAGGGTGTGCCGCGGATCGTGTTCGCCTCCTCCAACCACGCCGTCGGCTTCACCCCGGCCCCGCGCGCGGGCGAGCCGCTCGTCCCCGTCGACACCCCGCGCCGCCCGGACACCTTCTACGGTCTGTCGAAGTCCTTCGGCGAGGACCTGGCCCAGCTGTACTGGGACAAGCACGGCCTGGAGACCGTCTCCGTGCGCATCGGCTCCTGCTTCCCGGAGCCGACCAGCGTCCGCATGCTCTCGGTGTGGATGAGCCCGGCCGACGGCGCCCGTCTCTTCCACGCGGCCCTGACCGCCGAGGAGGTCGGTCACACGGTCGTCTACGGCTCCTCCGCCAACACCCGCCTGTGGTGGGACCTGACCACCGCGCGGGCGCTCGGCTACGAGCCGCGGGACGACTCCGAGCCGTACGCCGAGAAGCTGGTCGCCGAGCAGGGCGAGCTGGACCCGGGGAACCCGGCCCACAGTCACCTGGGCGGCCACTTCGTGAACGACCCGCCCCTCTGGCCGTACTGAGCCCTCCGGCGGCTCGAAGCGGCCGGAATCGATCGTCCACACGCGCGGGCGGGCACCGAACGGGCCCGCCCGTCACCCTGTCCGGGCATCCGACGTGCCCGTTCCCACCCCGCCCCGGACAGCCGCGCAGGTCCGCGACGGTCACGGGCGGCGCGGAACGGGCACAACCGGGCAGGATCGGGCCCACGGCAGACCTGGTCAGCCGCGCGCGCCGAGGGTAGAACTTCCCCCAGGAGCCCGAACGGGCAGCTCCACAGGGAAGTGGGTGACGACATGAGCATGTGGACGACGGACGAACGCCGGCGCGAGATCGTACGGGCCGCCCGCACCACCGGCTCGGTGGACGTCACCGCGCTCGCCACGGAGCTGGGCGTGGCCAAGGAGACCATCCGGCGCGATCTGCGCGCCCTGGAGGACCACGGTCTGGTCCGCCGCACCCATGGCGGCGCCTACCCGGTGGAGAGCGCCGGCTTCGAGACCACGCTCGCCTTCCGCGCCACCAGCCACGTGCCCGAGAAGCGCCGGATCGCCGCCGCGGCGGCCGAGCTGCTCGGGGACGCCGAGTCGGTCTTCGTCGACGAGGGCTTCACCCCGCAGCTCATCGCCGAGGCGCTGCCGAAGGACCGGCCGCTGACCGTGGTCACCGCGTCCCTGCCGGTCGCGGGCGCCCTGGCGGAGACCGAGAACATGTCGGTCCTGCTCCTCGGCGGACGCGTCCGGGCCGGCACGCTGGCGACCGTCGACCACTGGACGACCCGGATGCTGGCCGGCTTCGTGATCGACCTCGCCTACATCGGTTCCAACGGCATCTCCCGCGAGAACGGCCTGACCACGCCCGACCCCGCGGTCAGCGAGGTCAAGGCCCAGGCCGTCCGGGCCGCGCGCAGGACCGTCTTCGCCGGCGTGCACACCAAGTTCGGGGCGGTCAGCTTCTGCCGGTTCGCGGAGGTCGCCGAACTGGAGGCGATCGTGACGAGCACCCAGCTGCCGACGTCGGAGGCCCACCGGTACGCACTGCTGGGCCCCCAGGTCATCCGGGTCTGACCACCCGCACCGAAGAAACGAACCCGTCCACCGTGACGCTCGTCCCCACCCATTCGTGCCCTATATATCCCGATAAATCCAGGAGCGATCCATGCGAACCCAGAGCCGACGGAGGCCGCGAGCCACGCTCGCCATGGCCGCCGCAGGGACGCTGCTCGCCCCGCTGCTCTCCGGCTGCTGGGTCGGCGCGGGCGGGTCCGGTTCAGGCGGCGACTCCATCAACGTCCTGATGGTCAACAACCCGCAGATGACCGAGTTGCAGAAGCTGACCGCCGCCCACTTCACCAAGGAGACCGGCATCAAGGTCAACTTCACGGTCCTCCCCGAGAACGACGTCCGCGACAAGATCAGCCAGGACTTCGCCAACCAGGCCGGCCAGTACGACGTCGCCACGCTGTCCAACTACGAGATACCGATCTACGCCCGCAACGGCTGGCTGCACGACCTGGACCCGTACGTCGCCAAGGACCCCTCGTACGACGAGCGGGACGTCCTCGAACCGATGCGCCAGTCCCTGACCGGCACCGACGGCAAGCTCTACGGGCAGCCCTTCTACGGCGAGTCGTCCTTCCTGATGTACCGCAAGGACGTGTTCGCCGCGAAGGGCCTGACGATGCCCGCCCGTCCCACGTGGCGGCAGGTGGCCGAGCTCGCCGCCAAGGCCGACGGCGCCCGGCCCGGCATGCGCGGCATCTGCCTGCGCGGCCTGCCCGGCTGGGGCGAGCTGATGGCCCCGCTCACCACGGTCGTGAACACGTTCGGCGGCACCTGGTTCGACAAGGACTGGAAGGCGCGGCTCGACTCCCCGGCCTTCCGCAAGGCGACGAAGTTCTATGTCGACCTCGTCCGCGAGCACGGCGAGTCGGGTGCCGCCCAGTCCGGCTTCGCCGAGTGCCTCAACAACATGACCCAGGGCAAGGTCGCCATGTGGTACGACGCCACCTCCGCGGCCGGCCTGCTGGAGGCCGACGGCTCCCCGGTGCGGGGCAGGCTCGGCTACGCCCCCGCGCCCGTGGAGAAGACGCCGTCCTCCGGCTGGCTCTACACCTGGGCCTGGGGCATCCAGCAGGCCTCCCGCAACCCGGACAAGGCCTGGAAGTTCGTGTCCTGGGCGTCCGGCAAGGGCTACGAGCAGCTGGTCGGCGAGACCAGCGGCTGGTCGAACGTGCCCGCGGGCAAGCGGGCCTCGACCTACGCGAACGCCGACTACCGCAAGTCGGCCGCCGCGTTCCAGGAGATGACCAAGGAGGCCATCGAGGGCACCCGCCCGAACGACCCCGGCGTACAGCCGCGTCCCGCGCCCGGCATCCAGTTCGTCGGCATCCCCGAGTTCACCGATCTCGGCACCAAGGTCTCCCAGGAGATCAGTTCGGCCATCGCCGGACGCCAGTCCACGGACTCGGCCCTGAGGAAGTCCCAGCAGCTCGCCGAGAAGATCTCCAAGGAGTACGAGGGACGATGACCGCGACGACAGCCCCCTGTGCGGCAACACCGGTACGCGCCTCCCGGCGGCCCTCCGCCCGGTTGCGCGCCTGGGCCACCCGGGCCCCCCTCCTGCCCGCCCTCGTCTTCATGATCGCCGTCACCCAGCTGCCCTTCGTGGCCACGCTGGTGATCTCCTTCTTCGACTGGAACGCCCTCTACCCGCAGGCCCGACGCTTCACCGGCCTCGACAACTACCACCAGGTCCTCACCGACGCGGACCTGCGCCACTCGGTGTGGACGACCGTGCTGCTCACCGTGACGGTGGTCCTCGTCAGCCTGGTCCTCGGCCTGGCACTGGCACTCCTGCTGAACCACCGTTTCCGCGGCCGGGGCGTCGTCCGCACCCTGTTGATCGCCCCGTTCCTGGTCGTCCCGGTGGCCGCGGCCCTGCTCTGGAAGCACGTCCTCTACAACCCCGAGTACGGCCTCCTCAACGGGCTCCTGCACTACGTCGGCGGCCCCCAGCCCGACTGGATCTCCCGCACACCGCTGCTGGCGGTCGAGGCCTCCCTGGTGTGGCAGTGGACGCCGTTCATGATGCTGATCCTGCTCGCCGGTCTGCAGAGCCGTGACCCCGAACAGATCGAGGCCGCGCGGGTGGACGGCGCGAGCGACTGGCAGATCTTCCGCCATCTGACCCTCCCGCACCTGCGCCGCTATCTCGAACTCGGCGCCCTGCTGGGCTCGATCTACATCGTCCAGAACTTCGACGCGGTCTTCACGATCACGTCCGGCGGCCTGGGCACCGCCAACCTCCCCTACACCGTCTACCAGAGCTTCTACCAGGCCCACGAGAACGGCCTCGCCTCGGCCGCCGGCGTCCTGGTGGTCATCGGCTCGATCGTCATCGCGACCTTCGCCCTGCGCGTGGTGTCGTCCCTGTTCCGCGAGGAGGTGTCCCGCGCATGAGCGGCATCGCCGTGACGACCGGAAAGCGCCGGGGTCTGGGTCTCGGCCTGGTGGCCTGGCTGGCCGGCATCGTCTTCTTCCTGCCCATCGCCTGGATGGCGCTGACGTCCTTCCACTCCGAGACGGACGCGGCGACCAACCCGCCGTCCTTCGGCGCCGCCCTCACCCTCGACGGCTACCGCGAGTTCTTCGGCGCGGGCGGTGGGGCCAGCCCCTGGCCCGCGCTGATCAACTCGACGGTCGCGTCGCTGGTCTCGACCGTCTGCGTCCTGCTCCTCGCCCTGCCGGCGGCGTACGCCCTGTCGATCCGGCGGGTGCGGAAGTGGACGGACGTCCTGTTCTTCTTCCTGTCCACGAAGATGCTGCCGGTCGTGGCCGGTCTGCTGCCGATCTACCTGTTCGCGAAGAACACCGGGACGCTCGACAACATCTGGCTCCTGGTCATCCTCTACACCTCCATGAACCTGCCGATCGCGGTGTGGATGATGCAGTCGTTCCTCGCCGAGGTACCGGTGGCGGTGATCGAGGCCGCGCAGATCGACGGCGCCCGGCTGCCGACGATCCTCGCGCGCGTGGTGGCCCCCATCGCCCTGCCCGGCATCGCCGCCACGGCCCTGATCTGCTTCATCTTCAGCTGGAACGAGCTGCTGTTCGCCCGGGTCCTGACGGGCGTGGTCGCCGAGACCGCCCCCGTCTTCCTGACCGGCTTCATCACCAGCCAGGGCCTGTTCCTGGCCAAGGTGTGCGCCGCGTCGCTCGTCATCTCCCTGCCGGTGCTCGCCGCGGGGTTCGCCGCCCAGGACAAGCTGGTCCAGGGCCTGTCGTTGGGAGCCGTGAAATGAAGGCCGCCGTCATCGAGTCCGTGGGCCGTGCCGTCGTCACCGAGGTGCCCGACCCGACGCCGGGGCCCCGCGAGGTCGTCGTCGAGGTCGCCGCCTGCGGACTCTGCGGCACGGACCTGCACATCCTCCAGGGCGAGTTCGCGCCCAAGCTGCCGATCGTCCCGGGCCACGAGTTCGCCGGCGAGGTCGTCGGCGTCGGCACCCGGGTGACCGAGATCGCGGTCGGCGACCGGGTGGCCGTGGACCCGTCGCTGTACTGCCACGAGTGCCGTTACTGCCGCGACGGCCACAACAACATGTGCGAGCGGTGGGGCGCGATCGGCGTGACGACGGCGGGCGGGGCGGCCCGGTACGCGGTGGCCCCCGTGGCCAACTGCGTCAAGCTGCCCGAGCACGTGCGCACCGAGGACGCGGCCCTGGTGGAGCCCCTGTCCTGCGCGGTGCGCGGCTACGACGTGCTCCGGTCCCGCCTGGGCGCCCACGTCCTGATCTACGGCTCCGGAACCATGGGCCTGATGATGCTGGAGCTGGCCAAGCGGACCGGTGCGGCCGGCGTGGACGTGGTGGACGTCAACCCGGCCCGCCTGGAGACGGCCCGCCGGCTCGGGGTCTCGGGCGCGGCGGGCAGCGCGGACGAACTGGACCGGCCGCAGGGCTGGGACGTGGTGGTGGACGCGACCGGCAACGCGGCGGCGATCCAGGACGGGCTGGGCCGCGTGGCGAAGGCGGGCACGTTCCTGCAGTTCGGAGTGGCCGACTACGCCACCCGGGTGACGATCGACCCGTACCGGATCTACAACCAGGAGATCACCATCACCGGCTCCATGGCGGTGCTGCACAGCTTCGAGCGAGCGGCGGAGCTGTTCGCGAACGGCGTCCTGGACCCCGAGGTGTTCATCAGCGACCGGCTCCCGCTCGACCGGTACCCCGAGGCGCTGGAGCAGTTCGCGGCGGGGGTGGGACGCAAGATCGTCGTCGTGCCGTAGGCCGTTCGGCCGACGGGAGAGCGGTGAGCCGTCCGGTAAGGGAACGGTAAAGCGGTGCCGTTCGTTCACCCGGCATGACAGCTATGACCCCTGGCTCGAACATCCCTCTCTCGGCCGCGCGCGTGACGGTGGACGTCTCCGCTCCGGTGCGGCTCGACGTGTCGGGCCTGCTGCTCACCGCCGACGGCAAGGTGCGTTCCGACGACGACTTCATCTTCTACAACCAGCCGGCGGGCCCGGGCGTGTCGTACCGCTCCGGCGGCGGTACGACCCCCGACGCGGTCACGGTCGACACCGCCGCCGTGCCGCCGGACATCGAGAAGATCGTCGTCACGGCCAGCCCGGACGCGGCCGGGCAGACCTTCCAGGGCATCGAGCCGACGGCCACGATCCGGGACGCGGACGGCGGCGCCGTGCTGGCGACGTTCACCCCGCCGCAGCTCGGCACCGAGACCGCGCTGGTGGTCGTGGAGGTCTACCGCAGGGGCGGCGCGTGGAAGGCACGGGCCGTCGGCCAGGGGTACGCCGACGGGCTCGCGGGCATCGCGACCGACTTCGGCGTGACGGTGGAGGAGCCGGCCGCGGCCCCGGCCGCCCCCGCGCCCGCGGCGGCCCCCGCCGCCCCGCCGCAGCCGATGGCCCCGCCGCAGCCGGCCGCCCCGCCCCGGCCGGTGGCCCCGCCGCCCGCTCCGGTGCCGGGGGCCGGGAAGATCAACCTGGACAAGGGCCGCGTCAGCCTGCAGAAGAACCAGACGGTGTCGCTCGTCAAGGGCGGCCGCCCGCTGCTCTCCCAGGTGCGCATGGGTCTCGGCTGGGAGCCGGCCTTCCGGGGCAAGGACATCGACCTGGACGCCTCGGTCATCGCCTACGGCCCGCAGCGCAACCACGTCGACAGCTGCTACTTCGGCAAGCTGTCGATCCTCAACGGCGCGGTCAAGCACTCCGGCGACAACCTCACCGGTGAGGGCGGTGGCGACGACGAGGTCATCGTGGTCGACCTGGGCCGTGTCCCCCAGGAGGTCACCGGCCTGGTCTTCACGGTCAACTCCTTCTCCGGCCAGAAGTTCACGGAGGTCGCCAAGGCGTACTGCCGCCTGGTCGACGCGGCCACGGACGAGGAGCTGGTCCGCTTCGACCTCACCGGCGCCGAGCCGCAGACAGGCGTCATGATGGCCAAGCTCGTCCGCCAGTTCTCCGGCGAGTGGGACATGACGGCGTTGGGCGACTTCGTGAAGGCCCGGACGGTCCGCAACATGGTGGATCCGGGGGCGAGGGCGCTGTAGAGCGGCACCGACCGGGGCCGCGCCGGGGACCCGCCGCCGTCATCGCGGCCGTCCCCGGCCGCGGCGCCGTCGTACGGCCGTCCCCGGCGGCGGCGCCGTCGTGCAGCCGTCCCCGGCCGCGGCGCCGCCATGGCCGGAGGCGCGGCCCGCGCGCCTCCGGGAGACGGCCGACCGGCACCGCCCACCCCGTCAGCCGGCCGCAGCCCTTCTCACCGTCAGCCGGCCCGCAGCCCTTCTCGCAGCAGCCCCAGGTAGCGCCGGATCTCCGGCTCCCCCGCCCCCGCCAGCTCCGCGGCCGAAGCCACTCCGTGGGCCAGCCGCAGCACCTCGATCGGCGCCACGTCCCCCCGCAGCGCCCCCTCCGCCTGAGCCGCCTCCACCAGCCGGGCCACCGCCCCCTTCACCACGTCCCCGCAGACCGTCAGCGCCGCCGCGCCGCTCTGCGTCACCGCCGAGCCGAGCAGGGCCTTCATCCCCCGCACCTGAAGGGTGCGGACAGCCAGCTCGTACAGCCACTCCATGAGCGCCTCGCCCGGCGGCAGTTCCCCGGCCAGCTCGTCGGCGCGCACGCCCAGGGCCTCGATCCGGTCCAGATAGGCCGCCTCCAACAGCGCCTGCCGGGTGGGGAAGTGCCGGTAGAGCGTGCCCGAGCCGACGCCCGCCCGCTTGGCGATGTCGTCGAGTGACGCGTTCTCCCCATGCTCGGCGAAGGCTTCCGCCGCCACCTTCAGCAACCGCTCGTAGTTGCGCCGAGCGTCCGCGCGCATGGGCCTGCTCTGCGTCATCCACTCACTCCTTGCAAACCGGGGACTCTCTCCGTATCTTATCGAGCACTAAACGGAGACCGTCCCCGCTTACCGTCGTAGTGCTTCGTGGGCAGCTCACCCCTGCCCGCGGAAGCCGCGCGCCCGGGGGACACCAGACCGGGAGACCGCCTTGTCCACCCCGTCCGCACCGTCCACGACCACCTCCGCCGCGACCACCGTGCCCGCACCGTCCGCGCGGCTCGGCACCACCCTCCTCGTCATCGTCACCGCCTACCTGATGGTCGGCGTCGACTCCACCGTCGTCAACGTGGCGCTGCCCGACATCCAGCAGGGCCTGCACTTCAGCCGCACCGGCCTGTCCTGGGTGCTCAACGCCTACACCCTCGCCTTCGGCGGTCTGCTGCTGCTCGGCGGACGCGTCGGCGACCTCCTCGGCCGCCGCCGCACCCTGACCGCAGGCGTCCTGCTGTTCGCGCTGTCCTCCCTGCTCGGCGGGCTCGCCACCGACGGCGGCCGGCTGCTCGCCGCCCGCGCGCTCCAGGGCCTGGGCGCCGCCCTCATCGCCCCGAGCACCCTGGCCCTGATCACCACCAGCTTCCCCGACGGCCCGCCCCGGCACCGGGCACTGAGCGTCTACTCCTCCATGGCCGGCATCGGCGGCAGCGTCGGTCTGGTCCTCGGCGGCATGCTCACCTCGTGGGCGTCCTGGCGCTGGGCCCTGCTCGTCAACGTCCCGATAGGTCTGGCGTTGGCCCTCGCCCTGCCCCGCTTCGTCGCCGAGACCCCGCGCCACAGGGGCCGGTTCGACCTGCCGGGCGCGCTGACCGGGACGGCCGGCACGACCGCGCTGGTGTACGCGTTCATCCGGGTCTCGGAAGGCGGCTGGAGCGATCCCCGGGCCCTGCTCGGCTTCGCCGCGGCGACCGTGCTGCTCGCGGGCTTCCTGGTGGTGGAGTCGCGGGCGGACCAGCCGGTGCTGCCGCTGCGCCTGTTCGCCGACCGCAACCGGGCCGGCGGGTACGTGAGCATCCTGCTGCTGCCCGCGGGCATGTTCGGCGCCTTCTACTTCCTCACCCTGTTCGGCCAGGAGGTGCTGCGCTACAGCCCGTTGCGCGCGGGCCTCGCCTTCCTGCCGATGACGCTGGTGATGTTCACGACCGTACGGCTGGTGCCCCGGCTGCTGGCCCGGTTCGGTACGAAGCCGGTGCTGCTGACGGGCATGTCCCTGGCCGCGCTCGGCACCGGCTGGCTGACCCTGCTCCAGCCCGGGGACGGGTACGCGGTGGGGCTGCTCGGACCGCTGGTCCTGGTGGGCCTGGGCCTCGGTATGAGCTTCATGCCGCTCAACGCGACGATCCTGTCCGCCGTCACCCCGAAGGACGCGGGCGCGGCGTCCGGCCTGCTGCAGACCCTGCAGTGGCTGGGCGGCACGGTCGGGCTGTCCGTGCTGGTCACGGTGTACGGCGCGGCGACCCGGCACGCCACCGGCGCCCCGGACGCCGTCCTCACCCACGGCGCCGCCCACGCCTTCGCCGCCGGCGCCCTGCTCACCGCGGCCGGCCTGCTGGTGGCGGCCACGATCCTGACCGGCAGGCGCGCGGACGCCCGGAACGGGGCGCGGTAGGTACGCCTGAGGGAGCGGGCCCGGCTCGCCCGGCCAGGCCGGCCCGAGCGGGCCGGGCTCGGGCGGGCCGGGCTCGGGCGGGCCGGGCTCGGGCGGCGTCCGGGCCCGCTCGCTCAGGCGAGCCAGGGCCAGCGTCCGTCCCGGCCGCTCTCCAGCAGCGAGACCATGCGGAAGGCCGCGTCGCCGAGACCGCCGAAGGTGTGCCGGTTGCCCGTGCCCGAGGGGCCGTGGCCCGCCCGGTAGCCCTCCAGGTTCCAGGTGTAGACGGGGACCCGGTCCGGGATCTGTGCGGTCGGGTCGCCGTGCCGGTGCGGGGCGTACTGCTCGTCGGTGACGATCAGCACCCGGTCGTGTCCCCGGTAGTGCCGGCGCACCGCCTCGGTGGTGTCCGTGCCGCCCAGGTCGCCGAAGCGCTCCAGGATCCTCAGCACCGACTCGCCCTTGCGGAACGCGACCTCGTCGCTGGTCGAGCCGAACTGCACGAGATCGGCGTCCGCCGCCCGCAGCGCGAGGGCCGTGCCGAAGACCGCCGCCGCGTCGGCCCGGCTGAGCTGCGAACGCTCCGACACCCGCGACCAGAACATCGAGCCCGACCGGTCGACCAGCACGAGCGTGCGGCCCGGCAGCGCGGGCACGTTGCCGAGCGAGTGGCCGAGCGCCTGCTCCAGCGGGTAGGACCAGCGCAGTGAGGGCGCGTGCTGGTACGCGGCCAGGTAGCGGAAGGGGAACTGCCGCGAGCGGTGCACCTCCTCCGGATCGGCGATCCGCGCCGCGACCCGGGCGGCGACCTCGTCCGAGACCCCGGCCTCGTCGAAGTTGCGCAGGTTGCGGACGAGTGCCATCGCCCCCATGGACGGGATCACGGCCTCCCAGGCCGCCTTGTCCATCGGCCCCTGGAGCCAGCCGGCCAGCGCCTCCCAGGTGAAACCGGCCGCCGCCAGCCGCTCGGCGCCGTCGGGCGCGGTGACGACCGCCCGCCGCCGCCCGACGGGCAGCGCCATCAGCTCGCGATGCCGGACGAGCGCCGGCAGCGACGCGGGCGGCGCGGCGGTCTCCGGGTGGTGCCGCCGGTCCAGCGCGTACCGGAACAGGTCGCCCTGCCACGGCTTGTCCGGGTCCGGCGAGGCGTGCACCAGGTTGAGGATGTCGCCGAAGCGGTACCCCTTGGTGGCGGTGTCGTACTTGAGCAGCGACCGGGCGTGGTAGAGCCGTCGTACGGCGTCGGCGACGCCGCGCTTGACGGGCTGGGGCAGGGCGCGGCCGTATGTGGACGTCCAGTAGGCGAGCAGTTCGCCGGGCTCGTCGGGGCGCTGCAGCACGGAGGCCACGACCCGCCGGTTCGACGGGCCGCCGGTCGCCCCGGCCGTCAGTCGTGCGTGCACGTACTCGGCGGCGCCCACCAGTGACGCCGTCCGCATGTTGCCGGCGCCGCGCAGCCAGCCGAGCAGGCCGGCCGTCCACTCCGGGTCGCTGACGGCGAGGTCGCGGATCAGGCGGGTGAAGCGGTCGTCACGGTCCCCGGCGTTCTCGTAGAAGGTGTTCTGCGAGACGAAATGGGAGACGGCGAGCAGGAACAGTTCCGAACGCGGATCGCGCTCCCGGCCCCGGCCGCCCTCGTGGGTCCGCAGTACCCGGCCCGTCGACGCCACCGCCGACTTCCGCTGGGTCCGGGCGGCACGCGTGTTGAATCGCGCCATGGTGAATTCCCCCGAATTCATGCTGAGTTCCGGAGGGAGGCGCAGCGGATGGAGGGTGCCCGAGATCAGAAGTCGGCGACGGACTTTTTTCCAGGTGCTCTACCGATTGAGCTACACCGACCCGAAGTCGATGACGGGACTCGAACCCGCAACCGCCCGATCCCATGAAGTAACCGCTGCCTGCGCACCGGGCACCCACCATGAGCTGCGCCTCCCGAGATCAGATCGGCGGCGGTCGGATTCTCCGTGCAGAAGAAGCAACCGCGGCCTGCGCACCGGGAGGTGCAGGAAGTTCTGGTGTCCAGAGATCGAGGGCGGCGGAACCGACGTATGGTGCTCTGCCTCTGAGCTACACCGGCCCGTCGAGCCGGTGGCGGGATTCGAACCCGCGGCCTCCCCATGAAGAGTGGAAGTAGGTCCTGCCTGTCGCACCTGGACGAGGATCACTCTAGGAGGGGGGCCGCGGGACGAGCGAGCGAATTAACCGCGGGTGCGGCTCAGTCGCGCTTCTGGCGCTTCCAGGGACCCGTGATGGCCAGCATGATGCCCGGGGTCTGGATGTTCGCGTACAGGGTCCGGCCGTCGGGCGAGAAGGTGACGCCGGTGAACTCGCTGAACTCGGGCTCCTCCTCGGTGCCGATGTTCAGCTCGTTGCGGGCGATCGGGTAGGTCCGGCCGCTCTCGGTGGCGCCGAACAGGTGCTGGACGCCCTCGCCGTCCTCGGCGATGACCAGGCCGCCGTACGGGGAGACGGTGATGTTGTCGGGGCCGTCGAAGTCGCCGTCCACGGCCGGGTCCGGGTTCACGCCGAGCAGCACCTTCAGCGTCAGGGTGCGGCGCTTGGGGTCGTAGAACCAGACCTGGCCGTCGTGCTGGACCGGGCTCTCCGCGCGCGCGAAGGAGGAGACGAGGTAGACACCGGCGTCGCCCCACCACATGCCCTCCAGCTTGCGGGCGCGGGTGACCTGGCCGTCGGAGAACTGCTTGCGCACCGAGACGGTCCTGGCGTCACGGTCGGGGACGTCCACCCAGTCGACGCCGTACACGGTGCCGATCCTGGTGGCACGGGACAGGTCGTCCACGAACGTGCCGCCGGAGTCGAAGCACTTGAACGCCTGGAGCACGCCCGCGTCGTCGGCGAGGGTGCGCAGCTTGCCGCGGCCGTGCCGGAAGCCCTCCGGCGGGGTCCAGCGGTAGAGCAGGCCGTTGGGGCCGGAGGCGTCCTCGGTGAGGTAGAGGTGGCCGCGCTTGGGGTCGACCACGACGGCCTCGTGGGCATAGCGGCCCAGGGCCTTGACGGGCTTGGGGTCGCGGTTGGCCCGGCGGTCCTCCGGGTCGACCTCGAAGACGTAGCCGTGGTCCTTGGTGAAGCCGTTCTTGCCGGCCTTGTCCTCGGTCTCCTCACAGGTCAGCCAGGTCCCCCACGGAGTGCTGCCGCCCGCGCAGTTGGTGGCGGTGCCGGCGATGCCGACCCACTCGGCGACCTTGCCGCCGCGGCGGACCTCGACCACCGTGCAGCCGCCCGCCGCCGCCGGGTCGTAGACGAGGCCCTCGGCGAGCGGCACCGGGTGCGGCCACTGGGCGCGGGCGCCGGCCAGCTCGTGGTTGTTGACCAGGAGGGTGGCGCCGCGGGGGCCCTCGAAGGTGGCCGTGCCGTCGTGGTTGGAGGGGGTGAACTCGCCGGACTCCAGGGTGGTCCTGCCGCTGTAGGTGATGATCTCGTACCGGAAGCCGGCGGGCAGGGCGAGGATGCCGTCCGGGTCGGGGATCAGGGGGCCGTAGCCCACGCCGTGATGGTGGTGGCCCCCGTGTGCGGACTCCGCCTCGGCGGTCTCCGAGTCCGTGGCGGCAAGGGCGTTCGGCGCGGTGGCGAGGGCGCCGACGCTGCCCGCCAGGGCGACCCCGGCACCGGTGATCGCGGATTTTCTGGCGAAGTCCCTGCGGGTGAACGACATGGTGTCTCCTGTGCGACGGTGGAAGTGCCGTGGAGGGTGGGGGGCCTCGGTTTCGGCCACACGTTTCCGCCGCCCCCTGAACAGGAGTTGAACGGGCGGCTACTTCGCGGTCCCCTCTTCCATGAATCCGTCCGCGTCATCCCCTGCGCAGCCCAGGTACCGGCCCTGTCCGCGCCCGCCGTGGGCCGCACCGGCCTCGCCCATGCCCGCCGTGGGCCGCACCGGCCGCGTCCGTCGCGGTGGCTCCCGGCCCGCCGCGCGGCGGGCCGGGTCCGGGCGAGGCTCAGCCGCCCTGCTGGGAGCGCGCCTTGAACGCGGCCTTCCGCGCCTCCTTGGCGACCTTCTTGTCCGGGTGCAGCCGTCCCATCGCGTCCAGCACCTCGGCGGTGGCGGGGTGCTCCACCCGCCAGGCCGCCGCGAAGAAGCCGCTGTGCTGCGCGGCCAGCCCCTCCACCAGGGTCTGGAGTTCCTCGGAGTTGCCCTCGGCCTGGAGCTGCGCGGCCACGGTGTCGATGGTCAGCCAGAACACCAGGTCCTGCGACGGCGCCGGTACGCCCGCGGCCCCTCGCTCGCTCAGCCACACCCGGGCGAGTCCGCCCAGCTCGGGGTCGTCCAGCACCTCGCGCAGCGCGGGTTCGGCCTCGGCGCCCACCAGCGTCAGCGCCTGCTGGCAGCGGAGCCTGCGCAGCGGGGCGCCCGGGTCCGTGCCGCGTGCCGCGGCCAGCAGTTCCCGTGCCGCCGCCAGCGGTTCGCGGCGGTCGAGCCACTGCTCGGTCTCGGCCCGGGCGGCGGACCGGCCGAACCGGGCGGTGCCGTCGAGCAGCACGTCCGCTCCCTTGTCGGCCAGGTCACCGACGGCGGGCGCCGTGAACCCGGCCTCCAGCAGCCGCGCCCGCAGGCCGTACACGCCGAGCGGGGTGAGCCGGACCATGCCGTACCGGGAGACGTCGGTGTCGTCGACCGGTGCCGCGGGCTCCTCGTCGGCGTCGGCCATCAGGGCCTCGTCCACCGGCTGGTACGCCACGAGTCCGACGGGCTCCAGCACCCGGAACTGGTCGTCCAGCCGCATCATGGCGTCGGAGACCTGTTCCAGCACGTCGTTGGTGGGTTCTCCCATGTCGTCGGGGACGAGCATGGAGGCGGCGAGGGCGGGCAGCGGGACGGGGCCCTCGCCGGTGCCGTCCTCACTGACGGTCAGCAGGTAGAGGTTGCCGAGGACGCCGTCGAGGAACTCCGCCTCGGCCTCCGGGTCCCAGTCGAGTGACGAGAAATCGACCTCGCCGCCCGCGTCCAGCGCGTCGACCAGGTCGTCCAGGTCGGGGACGGCGGCGTCGGCGATGACGGTCTCCAGCGCGACGAGCCACACGCCGAGCACGTCCTGCGGGGAGCCGCCGGTGAGCAGCGCCAGTTCCTCACCCGTCCGGACGGTGCCGGCCTCCTCGTCCACGATCTCGACCAGGCCGGCGTCCAGGGCGACCCGCCAGGCCTCACTGGCGTACGCGGCGGCGTCGTCACCGGTGAGTCCGAGCAGCTCGGCGGCGGCCGGCAGCTGTTCCTCGGCCAGCCCGCCACCGGCGTCCACGCGGGTCTCGGGCCCGGCCCAGCGGGCGAGGCGGGCGGCCCGGGACAGCAACGGCGTGGACAGCGCGGCGCGCGCCAGCTCCGCTTCGGGGTGCAGCCGCACCGGCGGCAGGGGGGAGCTGTCTGACATCGGCTGGTTCTCCTCGGACCGTGAAACGGGCTCAGCCGCTCAGCCTAGACGGATTTCCACCCATGCCGCCCGGTTCATCTCCCCGTAAGCGGCCACGCATGGCCGAAACCTTGACAACTCCCGTGGCCAGGCACGAGATTGACGCGCGTAGAAGTTGGGGGGACAACTGTTCACTCGGCTCTATGCGTGTCACAGAGGGCCACGAGCCCCGCACGCTCCCGTTCCACCCTCGTCCCGGCGCTCAGTCATGTCCCCGGAGGGAACCCTTGCCGAGCAGGTCTTCCGCGCGCCTCGCCGCGCTCACCGTCGCCGCCGTCTGCAGCGCGGCGTCCGTCGTCGTCCTCACCTCGCCCGCGCACGCCGACTCGGTGCGCGTCCACGACATCCAGGGCACGACCCGAATATCGCCGTTCGCCGGGCAGAAGGTCACGGACGTGCCCGGCGTCGTCACGGCCACGCGTACCTACGGCTCCTCGCGGGGCTTCTGGCTCCAGGACGCCACCCCCGACGACAACCCCGCCACCAGCGAGGGCGTGTTCGTCTTCACCAGCTCCACGCCGAAGGTCGCGGTCGGCGACTCGGTGACGGTGACCGGCACGGTCTCCGAGTACGTCCCGGGCGGCGCCTCCTCCGGCAACCAGTCGGTGACGGAGCTCACCAAGCCGGTGATCACCACCGTCTCCACCGGCAACGCGGTCCCGGCGCCGGCCGTCGTCGACGAGGACGCGGTGCCGGACGAGTACGCTCCCGCCGGCGACGCGGCCGCGGGCAACTCGGTCAACGGCCTCACCCTGGACCCGTCGGCGTACGCCCTGGACTACTACGAGTCCCTGGAGGGCATGAACGTCCGGGTCGAGGACGCCCGTGTGGTCACGGCGACCGACCCGTACAGCGAGCTGTGGGTCACGGTGAAGCCGCGGGAGCACCGCAACCGCCGCGGCGGCACGGTCTACGGCTCCTACGACTCCCAGAACACCGGCCGGCTGCAGATCCAGTCGCTGGGCGCGACCGCCGACTTCCCGAAGGCGAACGTCGGCGACACCCTGGAGGGCACCACCACCGGTCCGCTGGACTTCAACCAGTTCGGCGGCTACACCCTGGTGGCGAGCGAGCTCGGCACGCTGGAGAGCGGCGGCCTGCAGCGCGAGACGACGCGGAAGCAGTCGCGCGGCGAGCTGGCGGTGGCGACGTACAACGTCGAGAACCTCGACCCGTCGGACGCCACCTTCGGCCCGCACGCCGCGGCGATCGTGCACAACCTGCAGTCGCCCGACATCGTGTCCCTGGAGGAGATCCAGGACAACAACGGCGCCAAGGACGACGGCACGGTCGACGCGAACGAGACCGTGACCAAGCTGATCGACGCGATCGTCGCGGCGGGCGGCCCGAAGTACGACTGGCGCTCGATCAACCCGGTCAACGACCAGGACGGCGGCGAGCCGGGCGGCAACATCCGCCAGGTGTTCCTGTTCAACCCGGAGCGGGTGTCCTTCGTGGACCGCGCGGGGGGCGACTCGACCACCGCGGTCGGGGTCACCAAGGTGCACGGCAAGGCGCAGCTGACGGCCTCCCCGGGCCGGATCGACCCGGGGAACGCGGCCTGGAGCAACAGCCGCAAGCCGCTCGCGGGCGAGTTCGTCTTCCGCGGCAAGACCGTCTTCGTGATCGCGAACCACCTCAACTCCAAGGGTGGCGACCAGGGGCTGACCGCGCAGTACCAGCCGCCGGTGCGCAGCTCGGAGATCCAGCGGCACGCCCAGGCGACCGCGGTGAACGCGTTCGTCAAGGACGTCCTGGCCGTCCAGAAGAACGCGGACGTCATCGCGCTCGGCGACATGAACGACTTCGAGTTCTCCGGTACCGCGAAGATCCTGGAGGATGACGGCGCCCTGTGGTCGGCGATCAAGTCGCTGCCGAAGAGCGAGCGCTACACCTACGACTACCAGGGCAACCAGCAGGTCCTGGACCAGATCCTGATCAGCCCGGCGATCCGCCGCGGCTGCGACTTCGCGTACGACAGCGTGCACACGAACGCGGAGTTCAACGACCAGATCAGCGACCACGACCCGCAGGTGCTGCGGTTCCGTCCGTGACACGGCGGCGGGGCCGGCCGGACGGTCCGTCCGGCCGGCCCCGCCGTTCCGTGGTCACCGGGAGCGGTCGATGCGGCGCCAGATCACGGCCGCGCCGACGACGGCGGCGCCCGTCGCGCCCAGGATCAGCGCCGGCCGGGGATGGCGCAGCGCGGCGCCCATGGCGCGGCGCAGCGGCCGCGGCACCCGCAGGTCCTGCTGCACGGCGTTCCCGGCGTGGACCGCGCGGTCCTGGAGGGTGTGCCCGGCCTGGAGCGCCCGCTCCTGCAGGGAGTGCCCGCCGTGGCCGGTCCGCTCCTGCACCAGGTGACCGGCCTTGATCATCCGTTCCTGGGCGCCGTGCCCGGCCTTCACCATCCGTTCCTGGGCGCCGTGCCCGGCCCGGGTGGCGCGGTCCTGCACCAGGTGGCCGGCCTTGGCCGCCCGGTCCTGCACGCCGTGCCCCGCCTGGGCGGCGCCCACGCGCAGCTGCACGGTCATGGCGCCGGCCTTGTCCTTCAGGTCGGCGGCCCGGGCCCGGGCCCGGCCCTTCACATCGGCCCGGCTCACCAGCTGGGCGACCGTGTCGCCCAGCTGGCTCCGGGTGTGTTCGATCTGCTGCCGCAGTTCGTCGGGGCCCTTGGCGCCCGAGCCGTGCGGGTGGCTGTGCCTCATCGGTGTGCCCTTTCCCTGATCGCGTCGACGTCCGCCCTGACACTGCCGAGCGTCTCCTCGGGCGCGGGCGGGGCGGCGCGGCGCAGCTCGGCCCGTCCGGCCGCGGCGAGCAGGCCGGCCACGGCGAAGAACACCGCGGCCACGATCAGCGCCGCCGCCCACAGGGGCAGTGCCAGGGAGAGGGCGGCGGTGGCCGCTCCGGCCAGGATGATCAGCCCGACGTAGCCGACGGCGCCGGCGGCACCCAGCAGTCCGCCGCCGCGTCCGGCCCGGCGTCCCTTCTCGGCCAGCTCCTCCTTGGCGAGGGCGACCTCCTGTCGCAGCAGCCGGGAGAGCTGCTCGGTGGCCCGGCCGACGAGTTCTCCCGTGGAGAGGTGCCCGTCGGCCGCGGGCCGGGTGTGCGGGGTCACGGTCACGGTGCTCCGCCTCCTCTCTGTGCGGAATGTCCGGGTACCCGGACCGGACGTACTTAGCCCTGTCCGCCGCCCTCGGCACCGCGTTCGCCGAGTCGCGCGAGTTGGGACTGGAACCAGTCGAGGCGGGCCTGCAAGAGGGCCGCTTCGGCCACCAGTTCGGGCACGCCCGGCCGGGTGTCGGGCGTCAACTCGGTGGCCGGGGTCGCCGTGCCGCTGCCGGCGACCACCCGGAGTCCCTGCCCGGCCAGCCGGGCGAAGCCGGTGAGCGAGACGGACGGACGCCCGCCGGCGCAGCCCGGGCAGGCGGGGGCCAGCACCCGCCGGCCCGGTCGGCCCCAGCCGGCGTCGGCGAGCGCCGCGGACCGGGCGCCGCAGCCGCAGGGGCCGACCGTGACCGTGCGCACCCGCTGCCGGGCGTAGCGGAAGCCGTGTTCGAAGCGGATGTAGGCGCCGAGGACGGAGACCTCCAGCAGGACGGCCGTGCGGTGTTCGGCGGTGCACAGCAGCGCCTCGGCCGCCGCCCGGTCGTGGACGCAGTGGAAGCCGCAGTCGCACCGGCGCGCGGGCGGGCGGTGCCGCAGGCCGTAGACGCAGGAGGCGTCGTCGAGGACGGCGTACGCCAGCGCCCCGCCGAGCGACACACCGGTGAAGCCGGCCCGGGTGCCGTCCTGGGACAGCACCGGGCGGGCGATCTTGTATCCGGTCGGCGGCTCCGTCGGGCGTTCCGCCGGGAGCCGGAGCCTCATCGGGCGGCCGGGACCTCTTCGCGGGCCGGCCCGGCCGGTTCGGCCGCTTGCGTGCGAACCGTCTCCTCCGTGCGAACGGTCTCCTCGGGGAGCGGTGGCTCTTCCTCGCGGACGAGCGGCCGCTCCTCGGCGATCCCGGTGGCCAGTGCCTTGCCCAGCTTCATGGCGCCTCCCATGACCTGACGACGGTGACCCTCCGGCCATAGTGACCCATGAAGGGCCGAGTGGGACACAGGGCCTCCGGCCGAACCCGAAACAAGTTAGCGATACTTAGGCATATTCTGTAGAAAAATTAAGTAGAGCTTCACCGATGCGCTGCCGAGACTACTCGCATGACGAGCACACGCAATCCCGCCCCCTTCGGCCGCGCCCTCTGCGCCATGATCACCCCCTTCACCGAGGCGGGCGCGCTCGACCTGGACGGCGCGCAGCGGCTGGCCGCGCACCTGGTGGCGGAGGGCTGCGACGGGCTGGTCCTCAGCGGCACCACGGGCGAGTCGCCCACCACCACCGACGAGGAGAAGGCCCGGCTGGTGGCGGCCGTCCGGGAGGCGGTCGGCGACCGGGCCGCGCTCGTCACCGGCGTGGGCACCGCCGACACCCGGCACACGGCGGAGCTGGCGCTCGCGGCCGGGAAGGCGGGCGCCGACGGCGTCCTGGTGGTGACGCCGTACTACAGCCGGCCCCCGCAGGAGGCCGTGGCCGACCACTTCCGCCGGGTCGCCGACGCGAGCGAACTGCCGGTGATGCTCTACGACATCCCGGGCCGCACCGGCACCCGGATCGAGCCGGACACGATGATCCGCCTCGCGGAGCACCCGCGCATCGTGGCCGTCAAGGACTGCTCCTACGACTTCCTCGGCGCCCAGAAGGTGCTGGCGCGCACGGAGTTGGCGTACTACGCGGGCTGCGACGAGCATGTGCTGGCGCTGTACGCGGTCGGCGCGGCGGGCTGTGTGAGCACGGTCGCCAACGCCGTCCCGGACCACATCGCCTCGATCCTGGCCGCGTTCGACGCCGGTGACACCGCGCGGGCGACCGAACTCCAGCTGGCGGCTACGCCGTTGATCGAGGCGATGATGGGCGCGGGTCTGCCCGGCACGGTCACCGCGAAGGCACTCCTGGCCCGCCTCGGACTCCCCGCGGGCCCGGTCCGCGCACCGCTGCTGCCCGCCGGCCGGGAGACGGCCGACGGGCTGCTGGCGCGGTACGCGGCGCTCACCGCGGGCTGATCAGCGGCGGGCGAAGACGGGCTCCCACGGCTCCTGCGTGTCGGTGGGGCGGTACGGCTCCTGGACGCCGCTCAGCGGTACGACCTTGTCGCTGCCGAGGGTGACCAGCACGAGCCGGGGCCGGTACTCCTCCTCCAGGCTCGTCACCCGTTCCCAGGCGATGAGGTGCTTCTCGTCGGTCCAGGCGAGCAGGTGGGATCCGCGGACCTTGGTGATCTCCTTGCCCGTCCGGGGGTCACGGAGGGAGGACCAGGACCTGCCGGGGGAACCGCCGACCTCCTTCGTCAGACCGAGGGCGGCGAGCCTGCCGCTCGGGGACAGCCGGGCGGGGACGTCCGACCGCAGGTACTTCTCGTCCGCGGGCGCGGCGACCTTCCTGCCCCTGAGGTCGTAGAACCGCTGGAGGCCGTCCCGGCCGCCGATGTACTGCCCGTACACCAGCCGGCCCGTGCGGCTGTAGGCGAAGTCCGCGCGGGAGTTGGTGTTGCGGTCGGGTGCGACCGGGCTCCAGGAGCCGGCGCCGGAGGCCACGTCGAGGTCGTAGAACCCGGACCGGGTCGACTTGCCGAACGTGGGCGCCCACATCCACGTCTCCTTCCTGTCCTCGCCGCCGATCAGCTTCTCCTTGGTCCGCAGATCGGGGTTCTCGTCGTACGTCGTCGCGACGAGCCTGGTGCCGTCGTACGAGAACGCGAGCCCGCCGACGCCGTGCTGGACCGGGATCCACCGCTCGACCTCCCCCGTCGCGAGGTCGAGCAGGCCGATCCGGTGGGCGGGCAGGGTCCGCTCCAGCACGGCGGCGGTCTTCAGGCCCGGGGCGACGGCGACGAAGGACCAGCGGGAGTCCTTCTCGTACCGCCCGGTCTTCGGGTCGAGCAGGTGGTAGGTGCGCGCCGAGACGCCCCGCTTCGCGGTCTGCGGCTGGATCTTCGCCGTGTAGTAGGCGGCCAGCACGGCGTCCCCGGCGCCGATCAGCTCCTGCGGCGGCGACTGGTCCGGATGGGCCCGGACCCCGCCGGAATCCACCACTCCGGACGGCCGTACGTCGTTCTCGCCGCCGGAGTCCAGCAGCGGCACCCCCACCGCGATCGCGACCACGGCGGCGGTGGCCGCGGCGACGGACGCCAGCCTGCGGGTGCGGCGGCGCCGGCGCGCCCCGAGCACCCGTTCGGCGAATCCCGCCGGCGCCGGCGGCTGCGCGTCGGCCTGCTCCCGCAGCGCCTCGCGCACGAGTTCCTCCACGTTCACGGACGCACCTCCACGGGCGAGAAGTCACGGGACCGCTGCTGCGGCCGGGGATCGAGCCCCGCCAGCTCGGGCGCCAGCTCGCGCAGGCGGGCCAGGGAGCGGTGGGTGGTGGACCGTACGGTGCCGACGGAACAGCCCAGGATCCGGGCCACCTCGCCCTCCGGCAGATCCTCGAAGTAGCGCAGCACCAGCACGGTGCGCTGGCGGGCGGTGAGCCGGAACAGGGCCGCCCGCAGCAGCAGCCGCAGCTCGGCGGCGCCCGAGGCGTCCGGGGCGTGACCGGCCTCGGGCGGCTCGGCGACGGTGACCTCGCGCCGCCGCCACTTCAGCCGCCAGCGGCCGATCTGCTGCCGGTACAGGACCTGCCGGACGTACGCCTCGGGTTCGTCGATCCGCTGCCATCGGCCCGCCGCCTTGACCAGCGCGTTCTGCAGCAGGTCCTCGGCGGCGTGCCGGTCCCCGCCGGACAGGAGCACGGCGGTCCTCAGCAGCGCCGTCGACCTCCCGGCCACGAACTCCCGGAAACTCTCCTGGGCTTCGGCATCCATCGCCACCTTCTCTTTCCCCCGGGCCGCACCTGGTTGTCCGGGCCCCGCACCTCTTCTGACGTGCGGACCGGCCCCTCGCTATGCCTGCCGTCCGAAGAAAATTCCCCCGGGCCGGCCGCCTCGCCTGCCGTACGGTGTCCCCGTGAGCCGCCCCCTGCTGTTCCTGGACGTCGACGGCCCCCTCAACCCCTACGCGGCCCAGCCGGAACGCCGCCCCGAGGGCTACACGACGATCCGGGTGCCCCTGCACGGCCGGCGCCCGCTGCGGGTCTGGCTGAACCCGGCCCACGGCCCGGCGCTGCTCCTGCTCGGCTACGACCTGTGCTGGGCGACGACCTGGATGGCCGAGGCCAACGCCTGGATCGCCCCGGTCGTCGGCCTGCCCGAGCTGCCGTACGTCGACTTCGGCACCGGTCTGTTCGCCGAGCGCCCCGACGGCGTCCACTGGAAGACGGAGGCGATCGTGGCGTACGCCGAGGGCCGGCCGTTCGCCTGGGTGGACGACGAGCAGAGGGCGGCGGACACGCGGTACGTCAGGGCCCACCATCGCGCCCCCGCCCTGCTCCACCACGTGAACCCGAGGATCGGCCTGCGCGAGCCCGACTTCGCGGCGCTGGCCGGCTTCGCGCGGACGCTGCCGGCATGACGGAGCGCCCCTGCACGAACGGCGAGGGGCGCTCCGGACGCGGCGGGCGGGTGCGTCAGTTGTGGCTGTGCAGGATGTCGTTCAGGCCGCCCCAGACCGCGTTGTTCGGGCGGGCCTCGACGGTGCCGGTGACCGAGTTGCGGCGGAACAGGATGTTCGAGGCGCCGTTCAGCTCGCGGGCCTTGACGATCTGGCCGTCGGGCATGGTGACCCGGGTGCCCGCGGTGATGTACAGGCCGGCCTCGACCACGCACTCGTCGCCGAGCGCGATGCCGACGCCCGCCTCGGCGCCGATCAGGCAGCGCTCGCCGACCGAGATGATCACGTTGCCGCCGCCGGACAGGGTCCCCATGGTGGAGGCGCCGCCGCCGATGTCCGAGCCGTCGCCGACGACGACGCCCGCGGAGATCCGGCCCTCGACCATGGAGGTGCCGAGCGTGCCGGCGTTGAAGTTGACGAAGCCCTCGTGCATGACCGTGGTGCCCGCCGCGAGGTGCGCGCCCAGGCGGACCCGGTCGGCGTCGGCGATGCGCACACCCTTCGGGGCGACGTAGTCCGTCATGCGCGGGAACTTGTCCACCGAGGTCACCTGGAGGTGCAGGCCCTCGGCGCGGGCGTTCAGGCGCACCTTCTCGAGGTCGTCCACGGCGACCGGGCCGAGCGAGGTCCAGGCGACGTTGGCGAGGTGGCCGAAGATGCCGTCCAGGCTCTGGCCGTGCGGCTTGACCAGGCGGTGCGAGAGCAGGTGCAGGCGCAGGTAGACGTCGTGCGCGTCGAGCGGCTTCTCGTCCAGCGAGGCGATGACCGTGCGGACCGCGACCACCTCGACGCCCCGGCGGGCGTCCGGGCCGGTCGCCGCGGTCGCGCCGCCGCCCAGCAGCTCCGCCGCCTGCTCGGCGGTGAGCCGCTCGGTGCCGGCCGGTCCCGGCTCCTCGACCAGCTCGGGGGCCGGGAACCAGGTGTCGAGAACGGTGCCGTCGGAGGCGATCGTGGCGAGGCCGGCGGCGACGGCGCCGGTGGAACGGGAAGCAGAGTCGGTCATGGGGGAAAACCTAACGTGGGCGGGGTGGTCAGGGCGAACCGCGTCTCACGTGCCGGGCGGGGGTTTCAGGGGATCAGCCGAGCCAGCGCGGCGCGGGCGCCCTCCTCGTCGTACGAACCGCCCGTCAGCAGCACCTGGAGGCAGATGCCGTCCATCAGCGCGAGCAGGGCGCGCGCGGTGACCGGGTCCGTGTGCCGGGCCAGCAGCGCCGCCGCCTGCTCGGTCCACTCGGCGGCGACGGGGCGCAGGGCCGGGCGGCGCAGCGCCGCCAGATACAGCTCGTACTCCAGCTCGACACCGGTGCGCTCGCCCCCCAGCCACTCCCCCAGCGCCCCGGCCAGCCGCGCGGCGAGATCGCTCCCGCCCTCTCGCGGCAGCCGCTCGGCCAGCACCCTGCCGAAGCCCTCGTCGGCCTGCCTCAGCGCGGCCACCAGCAGCTCGTCCAGGGTGGTGAAGTGGTACGTCGTGGAGCCGAGCGGCACGTCCGCCTCCGCGGCGACCGTACGGTGGCTCAGCCCGGCGATGCCGTCCCGGCCGACGACGCGGATCGCCGCGTCGATGATCCGCCGACGGCGCTCGGGGTCGTAGCGGCGGGGCATCAGTGGCTCGCCCCGCCCAGGTTCAGCACCACCACGCCCCCGATGATCAGCAGGATCCCGGCGACCTTGACCGTGCTCAGCCCCTCGCCGAACAGCAGCAGGCCGAGGACGGCGATGGCCGCGGTGCCCACGCCGGACCAGATGGCGTACGCCGTCCCGATCTGGACGGTCTTCAGGGTCTGGGCGAGCAGCGCGAACGAGACGAGGTAGCCCAGGGCGGTGACGAGCGAGGGCCAGAGCCGGCTGAAGCCCTCGCTGTACTTCATCGCCGTGGTGGCGGCGACCTCGGCGGCTATGGCGCCGGCGAGCAGGAGATATCCCATGCGTACGAGCGTACACATCGGGGTGGTTTCCTTTTCACCGAAGCGCTCACCGGTGCTCCCGGCTCCCCTGCTGGGCGGGCCCGCCGGGAAGCCGGCCGCCGCACCCGTGACCCCGCTTGGTGGACGGGGTGGACTGAGCACACGGAAGGGGCCGTGGCACCTGGCCACGGCCCCTTCCACCGGCTCCGCGCCGGACATCAGACCTCGAAGATCAGACCTCGAAGATCAGACCGTGAACATCAGCCTTGGACGTCGGTCCTTGCACGTCAGACGTTGAACCCGAGCGCCCGGAGCTGCTCGCGGCCGTCGTCCGTGATCTTGTCGGGACCCCACGGCGGCATCCAGACCCAGTTGATGCGCAGCTCGTTGACCAGGCCGTCCGTGGCGGACTTGGCCTGGTCCTCGATGACGTCGGTCAGCGGACAGGCCGCCGAGGTCAGGGTCATGTCGATGGTCGCGATGTTCGCGTCGTCGACGTGGATGCCGTAGATCAGGCCGAGGTTGACGACGTCGATGCCCAGCTCGGGGTCGACCACGTCCATCAGGGCCTCGCGGAGTTCCTCCTCCGAGGCCGGCTTCATCTCGACGGTGTCGCTCATGCGGTCTTCCTTTCGGCGTCGGCGCCGCCCAGCGCCTGGGCCGTCGCGTCCTTCCACGCCATCCAGCTGAGGAGGGCGCACTTGACCCGGGCCGGGTACTTGGAGACACCGGCGAACGCGACCGCGTCCTCCAGGATCTCCTCCATCGCGTCGTCGGGCTCGATCTTGCCCTTCGACTGCATCAGCTCCAGGAAGGTCTCCTGGATCTTCCGCGCCTCGGCGAGGTCCTTGCCGACCAGCAGCTCGTTCAGCACGGAGGCGGAGGCCTGGCTGATGGAGCAGCCCTGGCCCTCGTACGAGACGTCCTCGATCTTCGCGCCGTCGTACTTCACACGCAGGGTGATCTCGTCGCCGCAGGTCGGGTTCACATGGTGCACCTCGGCGTCGCCGTCCCTGAGACCACGCCCGTGCGGGTTCTTGTAGTGGTCCAGGATGACGTCCTGGTACATCGAATCCAGCTTCACGGTGTCGACACGCCTCTCAGCCGAAGAAGTTCCGTACGTGCTCCAGCCCCTCGACCAGAGCGTCGATCTCGGCCGGCGTGGAGTACAGGTAGAACGACGCTCGCGTGGTCGCAGGAATTCCGTAGCGCAGGCAGACCGGACGGGCGCAGTGGTGCCCGACCCGGACGGCGATGCCCTGCTCGTCCAGCACCTGGCCCACGTCGTGCGGGTGGATGTCGCCGAGGGTGAAGGAGATCGCCGCCCCGCGGTCCTCGGCCGTCGTCGGGCCGATGATCCGCAGGTCGGGAACCTGTGCCAGGCGCTGCACCGCGTACTCGGTCAGCGCGTGCTCGTGGGCGAGGATCTTGTCCATGCCGATCGAGTTCAGGTAGTCGATCGCCGCGCCGAGACCGACCGCCTGGGCGATCGGCGGGGTGCCCGCCTCGAACTTGTGCGGCGCCGGGGCGTAGGTCGAGGAGTGCATCGAGACGGTCTCGATCATCTCGCCGCCGCCGAGGAACGGAGGCAGGTCCTCCAGCAGCTCCTGACGGCCCCAGAGGACGCCGATGCCGGTCGGACCGCACATCTTGTGGCCGGTGAAGGCCACGAAGTCGGCCTGCAGGGCCTGTACGTCCAGCGGCATGTGCGGCGCGGCCTGGGAGGCGTCGATGCAGACGAGAGCGCCGACCTCCTGGGCGCGGCGGATTATCGCCTCGACCGGGTTGACCGTGCCCAGGATGTTCGACACCAGCACGAAGGAGACGATCTTCGTCTTCTCGGTGATGATCTCGTCGATGTTGGACAGGTCCAGGCGGCCGTCGTCGGTGAGGCCGAACCACTTCAGCTTCGCGCCCGTGCGCTGCGCGAGCAGCTGCCACGGCACGATGTTGGAGTGGTGCTCCATCTCCGTGATGACGATCTCGGTCTCGTGGTCCACCCGGTAGGGCTCGTCGGCCCAGCCCAGCATGTTCGCCACGAGGTTCAGCGACTCGGAGGCGTTCTTGGTGAAGATCACCTCGTCGCGGCTCGGCGCGTTGATGAACGCGGCGACCTTGTCGCGCGCGCCCTCGTACAGCGCCGTGGCCTCCTCGGCGAGCACATGCACACCGCGGTGGACGTTGGCGTTGTAGCGCTCGTAGTACTCGCTCAGGGCGTCCAGCACCTGGCGCGGCTTCTGGCTGGTCGCCGCGTTGTCCAGGTACACGAGCTTCTTGCCGTCGTGGACGACTCGGTCCAGAACGGGGAAGTCCTTGCGGATCGCCTCGACGTCGAGGAGGCCCGGCAGCTGTGTCACGCGGATGCGCCACCCTTCACGTATGCCTCGTAGCCCTCGTTCTCCAGCTTGTCCGCGAGCTCCGGACCGCCGGACTCGACGATGCGGCCGCCGGCGAACACGTGGACGTGGTCGGGCTTGATGTAGCGCAGGATGCGCGTGTAGTGCGTGATCAGCAGGGTGCCGACCTCGCCCGTCTCGCGGACGCGGTTCACACCCTCCGACACGATGCGGAGAGCGTCGACGTCCAGGCCGGAGTCGGTCTCGTCCAGGATCGCGACCTTCGGCTTGAGCAGCTCCAGCTGAAGGATCTCGTGGCGCTTCTTCTCACCGCCGGAGAAGCCCTCGTTGACGTTGCGCTCGGCGAAGGACGGGTCCATGTTGAGGCGCTCCATGGTCTCCTTGACCTCCTTCACCCACGTACGCAGCTTGGGGGCCTCGCCGCGGATGGCGGTGGCGGAGGTGCGCAGGAAGTTGGAGACCGAGACGCCGGGGACCTCGACCGGGTACTGCATCGCCAGGAACAGGCCCGCGCGGGCACGCTCGTCGACGGACATCTCCAGGACGTCCTCGCCGTCCAGGGTGACGGTGCCGCCGGTGATCGTGTACTTCGGGTGACCCGCGAGGGAGTAGGCGAGGGTCGACTTGCCGGAGCCGTTGGGGCCCATGATGGCGTGCGTCTCGCCCTGCTTCACGGTGAGGTCGACGCCCTTGAGGATCTCCTTCGTGGCGTTGTCGGCCTCGACGGTGACGTGCAGGTCTCGGATTTCAAGCGTTGCCATGGGTGCCTCAGGACTCCTGGGTGAGGGAGACGAGAACGTCGTCCCCTTCGATCTTTACGGGGTATACGGGGACGGGGCGCGTCGCGGGGAGGCCGGACGGCTTGCCGGTGCGCAGGTCGAAGGCGGAGCCGTGCAGCCAGCACTCGATCTGGCAGTCCTCCACCTCGCCCTCGGAGAGGGAGACGTTCGCGTGCGAGCAGATGTCGTGGATCGCGAACACCTCGCCCTCGGTCTTCACGACCGAGACCGGCGTGCCGTCGAGTTCCACCCGCTTCGGGGTGTCCTCCTCCAGCTCGCTCAGCCCACAGGCCCGAACGAAACGGGCACGGTCGAACGACGTCATGCGACCGAGGCCTCCAGCTCTTCCTCGATCTTGGCGAGCAGGCGCTCCTCGATGTCGGCGACACCGATCTGCTGGACCAGCTCGGCGAAGAAGCCGCGGACCACCAGACGGCGGGCCTCGCGCTCCGGGATACCGCGGGCCATCAGGTAGAAGAGCTGCTCGTCGTCGAAGCGGCCGGTCGCCGAGGCGTGGCCGGCGCCGACGATCTCGCCGGTCTCGATCTCCAGGTTCGGCACCGAGTCGACCCGCGCGCCGTCCGTGAGGACCAGGTTGCGGTTCATCTCGTAGGTGTCGGTGCCCTCGGCCTTGGCCTCGATGAGCACGTCGCCGATCCAGACCGCGTGCGCGCTCTCCCCCTGCAGCGCGCCCTTGTACATGACGTTGGACTTGCAGTGCGGGGTGTTGTGGTCGACGAGGAGACGGTGCTCCTGGTGCTGGCCGGAGTCGGTGAAGTACAGGCCGAACAGCTCGGCCTCGCCGCCGGTGCCGGCGTAGGCGACGCGCGGGTGCAGACGGACGAGGTCGCCGCCGAAGGTGACCACGAACGACTTGAAGGTGGCGTCCCGGCCGATCAGCGCGTTGTGCTGGCCGACGTGGACGGCCTTGTCGTCCCAGTCCTGGACGGAGACGACGGTCAGCTTGGCGCCGTCGCCCAGGACGTAGTCGACGTTGGCGGCCAGCACGGCGTCACCGGTGTGGTCGATGACGACGACGGCCTCGGCGAAGGCTCCCAGCTCGATCACCTGGTGGCCGTAGGCGACCCCGCCCTCGCCGTGCACGGCGATGCGGATCGGCTCGGCGAGGACCGTCTCCTTGGGGACGGTGACCACGCCGGCCTTCTCGAAGGACGAGTACGCCTGGGCGGCGACGCGGTCGACGGGGGTGCCCGCCCTGCCGATGCGGGCGTCGTCGCGGCCCACCGTCTCGACGGTCACGCCCTCGGGGGCCCGGACGTCGACCTTCACGCCGTCGCCGGTCGCGACGGCGGTGCCGTCGTGCAGCCCGCGCAGCCGCTCCAGCGGGGTGAAGCGCCACTCCTCCTCGCGGCCGTGGGGGACGGGGAAGTCCGCCACGTCGAAGGACGGGGGCGCGCTCATGCGCGTGGCGACGGTCGACTCGGCGGCCACCGCGATCTGGCCGGCCGTGGTGGACCCGACCGGGTAATTCTGAGCCTCAGCCATGGCTGTCGGTCTGCTCTCTTTCCTACGTCAGTTTCGCTAGCTGGGGTCCGGAAAGCGGGGCGTCAGCCGACCGCGCCTTCCATCTGCAGCTCGATCAGCCGGTTCAGCTCGAGGGCGTACTCCATGGGCAGCTCCTTGGCGATGGGCTCGACGAAGCCGCGCACGATCATCGCCATCGCCTCGAACTCGCTCAGACCGCGGCTCATCAGGTAGAAGAGCTGGTCCTCGGAGACCTTGGAGACCGTCGCCTCGTGGCCCATGGACACGTCGTCCTCGCGGACGTCCACGTAGGGGTACGTGTCGGAGCGGGAGATCGTGTCGACGAGCAGCGCGTCGCACAGCACGTTCGACTTGGATCCGGCGGCGCCCTCGCCGATCTCGACGAGACCGCGGTAGGAGGTGCGGCCACCGCCGCGCGCCACGGACTTCGACACGATGTTGGAGGAGGTGTTCGGCGCCATGTGGACCATCTTGGAGCCGGCGTCCTGGTGCTGGCCCTCGCCCGCGAAGGCGATGGACAGGGTCTCGCCCTTGGCGTGCTCGCCCATCAGGTAGACGGCCGGGTACTTCATCGTCACCTTGGAGCCGATGTTGCCGTCGATCCACTCCATGGTCGCGCCCTCGTAGGCCACGGCGCGCTTGGTGACCAGGTTGTAGACGTTGTTCGACCAGTTCTGGATGGTCGTGTAACGGCAGCGGGCGTTCTTCTTGACGATGATCTCGACGACCGCGGAGTGCAGCGAGTCCGACTTGTAGATCGGGGCCGTACAACCCTCGACGTAGTGCACGTAGGCACCCTCGTCGACGATGATCAGGGTGCGCTCGAACTGGCCCATGTTCTCCGTGTTGATGCGGAAGTAGGCCTGGAGCGGGATCTCGACGTGCACGCCCTTCGGCACGTAGATGAAGGAGCCGCCGGACCACACGGCCGTGTTCAGCGCGGCGAACTTGTTGTCACCGGCGGGGATGACCGTGCCGAAGTACTCCTTGAAGAGCTCCGGGTGCTCCTTCAGGGCGGTGTCGGTGTCGAGGAAGATGACGCCCTGCTCCTCCAGGTCCTCGCGGATCTGGTGGTAGACGACCTCCGACTCGTACTGGGCGGCGACACCGGCGACGAGGCGCTGCTTCTCGGCCTCCGGGATGCCCAGCTTGTCGTAGGTGTTCTTGATGTCCTCGGGCAGGTCCTCCCAGGACTCCGCCTGCTTCTCCGTGGAACGCACGAAGTACTTGATGTTGTCGAAGTCGATGCCCGACAGGTCCGAGCCCCAGTTCGGCATGGGCTTCTTCTCGAACAGCTTCAGGCCCTTGAGGCGCAGCTTCGTCATCCACTCCGGCTCGGACTTCTTGCCCGAGATGTCGCGGACGACGTCCTCGTTCAGGCCGCGGCGCGCGGACGCACCGGCCACGTCGGAGTCGGCCCAGCCGTATTCGTACTTGCCCAGGCCCTCGAGTTCGGGGTGAGCAGTCTCCGTGGGGAGAGTCATGCGGGGTTCCTCCCGGCCGTGCTTGCAGGTGCGTCAGTGGAAATCTTGGGAATGAACGTCGTGCAGACGCCGTCGCCGTGCGCGATGGTCGCCAGTCGCTGGACGTGCGTACCCAGCAGCTCGGCGAAGATCTCCGTCTCCGCCTCGCACAGCTGGGGGAACTGCTCCGCGACGTGGGCGACCGGGCAGTGGTGCTGGCAGAGCTGCTCGCCGACCGGTGCGCTGCGCGCCGTAGCAGCGTACCCGTCGGCGCTCAGGGCCTTGGCCAGCGCTTCGGCGCGCTTGTCGGGACTCACGGCCTCGACCGCCTCGCGGTACGCGCCCGCCTGGGCGGCGATCCGCGCGCGGGCGAAGGCCGCGATCGCCTCGGCGCCGCCCTCGCGCTCGGCGATCCAGCGGAGCGCGTCCGCGGCGAGCTTGTCGTACGACTGGTCGAAGGCGTCCCGGCCGCAGTCGGTGAGCGCGAAGACCTTGGCGGGGCGGCCACGCGTGCGCGTGCCGTACACCCGCTGCTCGCGCGCCTCCACGACGTCGTCGGCGACCAGTGCGTCCAGATGACGCCGGACGGCGGCCTGGGTGAGTCCCAGCCGGCCGGCCAGCTCGGCGACGGTCGACGGCCCGTGGTCCAGGATCGACCGCACGACCCGGTTGCGCGTCGAGCGCTCACCGGTCGCCAGCTCCTCCTGAGCGGCCCCCGTGGGGGTCTCCCGAGCCTCTCCGACGTTTTTCACAACGCCATTGTTGCGTAATTCCGCGGAGCCTGACAAGCGGCGTCGGGATCAACGACGGTGCCCTGCGTCACTTAGGCATACCTAATGTGACCTGCGGAAACGATCTTCTGATCGATCATTTCCGGCCTCTTCCCCGCCCGGTACGGTGGCGGTCCCAGGCCCCGTCCGGAAGACTCCCGAACCATGCCCGCACCCCCTCCGACCGGCCCTCTTGTCACGCGCGACGCCATCGCCGCCCAGCTGCGTCTGCTGGGTGTCGAGACCGGCGAGACCCTCCTCGCACATTCCTCGCTCAGTTCCCTCGGCTGGGTGAACGGAGGCGCGGTCGCCGTCGTCCAGGGACTTCTCGACGCGCTCGGCCCCACCGGCACGCTCGTCGTCCCCACCCAGACCGGCGACCAGTCCGATCCGGCCCTCTGGGGGAACCCGCCGGTGCCCGAGGAGTGGTGGGACCGCATCCGCGCCACCATGCCCCCGTACGACCCGCTGATCACCCCCGCGCGCGGGGTCGGCGTCGTCCCGGAGACCGTACGGACCTGGCCCGGCGCCCTGCGCAGCGCGCACCCGCAGACCTCCTTCGCCGCGCTCGGCCCCCGCGCGCGGGAGATCACCGACGGCCACGCCCCGGACTGCCGGCTCGGCGAGCGCAGCCCGCTGGCCCGGCTGGAGCGGCTGGGCGCCCGGGTGCTGCTGCTCGGCGCGGGCTACGACGCCTGCACCGCCTTCCACCTGGCCGAGTACCGCATACCGGCGCCCCGGGTGGAGGTCGGCCGGCCCGCTCCCGGCGGCGGCTGGGAGACGGTCGTCGAGGTCTCGATCACCTCCGACCGGTTCGACGAGCTGGGACACGACTTCGAACGGGACCGGCCCGTCGTCCGCGGACGGGTGGGCGCGGCCGACGCCCGGCTGTTCCCGCTGGCCGACGCCGTGGCCTACGCCGAACGGTGGCTGCCGCTGCACCGGCCCCGCGTGGCGGACTTCCCGCCCCCGCCGGTCTGACCGGCGCACCCTCTTCCCTAGACTCTGGATCCATGCGAAGTGAGCCCGCCCGCCCGTCTCCCGACGACCACCCCTCGACGAGACGCTTCGCGCCGCACCCGGTCGTGGAGATCCAGGGCCTGGTGAAGCGGTACGGCACGAAGACCGCGGTGGACGGCCTCGACCTGGTGGCCGGGCCCGGCGTGACCGCCGTACTCGGCCCCAACGGCGCGGGGAAGACCACCACGGTCGAGACCTGCGAGGGGTACCGGAAGCCGGATTCCGGCACGGTGCGCGTCCTGGGCCTCGACCCGGTCCGGCACTCCGCCGAGCTGCGGCCCCGCATCGGCGTGATGCTCCAGTCCGGCGGTGTGTACTCGGGCGCCCGGGCCGACGAGATGCTCCGGCACATCGCGAAGCTGCACGCGCATCCGCTGGACGTCGACGCCCTCGTCGAACGCCTCGGCCTCGGCTCCTGCGGGCGCACCGGCTACCGCCGGCTCTCCGGCGGCCAGCAGCAGCGGCTCGCGCTCGCCATGGCCGTCGTGGGGCGCCCGGAACTGGTGTTCCTGGACGAGCCGACGGCCGGCCTCGACCCCCAGGCCCGCCGGGCCACCTGGGACCTGGTGCGGGACCTGCGCGCCGACGGCGTCTCGGTGATCCTCACCACGCACCACATGGACGAGGCCGAGCAGCTCGCCGACGACGTGGCGATCATCGACGGCGGCCGGGTCGTCGTCCAGGGCTCCCCGGAGGAGCTGTGCAAGGGCGGCGCCGAGAACACCCTGCGCTTCACCGGCCGCCCCGGCCTCGACGTCGGCTCGCTGCTCAAGGCCCTCCCGGCCGACTGCGCGGCGGCCGAGCTGACCCCGGGCTCCTACCGGGTCGTCGGCAAGGTCGACCCCCAGTTGCTGGCCACCGTCACCTCCTGGTGCGCCCAGCACGGAGTCATGCCGGACCGCATCTCGGTGGAACGGCACACGCTGGAGGACGTCTTCCTGGAGCTGACCGGCAAGGAGCTGCGCTCGTGACCACCACGGGTACGTACACCCCCAGGCCCGGAGCCGCGCCGCTCCCCCGGATGATCGCGGCGCAGGCGGCGCTGGAGACCAGGATGCTGCTGCGCAACGGCGAGCAGCTGCTGCTGACGGTCGTCATCCCGACCCTGCTGCTGGTGCTCTTCAGCTCGGTCGACATCGTGGACACCGGCAAGGGCGAGGCGGTCGACTTCCTCACCCCCGGCATCCTGGCCCTGGCCGTGATGTCCACGGCGTTCACCGGCCAGGCCATCGCGACGGGCTTCGAGCGCCGCTACGGCGTGCTGAAGCGGCTCGCCTCCTCGCCGCTGCCCCGCTGGGGCCTGATGACCGCGAAGACGGCGTCCGTGCTGGTCACGGAGATCCTCCAGGTCGTGCTCCTGACGGCCATCGCCTTCGCGCTGGGCTGGTCGCCGCACGGCAGTCCCGCCGCCGTCCTGCTGCTGCTCGTCGTCGGCACCGCCGCCTTCTCCGGGCTCGGCCTGCTCATGGCGGGCACGCTGAAGGCGGAGGCCACGCTGGCCGCCGCCAACCTGGTCTTCCTGCTGCTGCTCGTGGGCGGCGGGGTGATCGTGCCGCTGGAGAAGTTCGGCTCGGCGGGCGAGCAGGTGCTCGGGCTGCTGCCGATCTCCGCGCTGTCGGACGGCCTGCGGGACGTGCTCCAGCACGGCGCCGGCATGCCGTGGGCCGACCTGGGCGTCCTCGCCGCCTGGGCGGTGGCCGGACTGGCCGCCGCGGGGAAGTTCTTCCGCTGGGAGTGACCCGGTCACCCGCCCGGGAGCGACTCGGACGCGCCCGGGAGCGCCCCGCGGACCCGCCCCGGAGTGACCCGGTCACCCGCCCGGGAGTGCCCCTGGGACGCGCGCGGGAGGTGACCCTCGTGAACGCGTGCACAAGCGGCGGCCTACGATGGTGGGCGTGCCAAAGCTGAACCGCGCCGATGCCCAGGCGGCCCTGCGCAACCCGCTCGCCTTCATCGCCGACCGCTGGACCCCGGATCCCCGGACCGTCCAGCGGGCGGCCCTCGCCGCACTCGTCATGTCGGTGGCCATCGTCGTCACCGGCGGCGCCGTCCGGCTCACCGGCTCGGGCCTCGGCTGCCCGACCTGGCCCACCTGCACCGAGGACTCGCTGACCACCACCCGGGCCATGGGCTTCCACGGGGTCGTCGAGTTCGGCAACCGCATGCTGACGTACGTGCTGTGCGCCGCCGTCGGCTGGGCGATCATCGCCGCGCGCGCCCAGAAGCCGTGGCGGCGCGGCCTGACCCGGCTGGGCTGGGCGCAGTTCTGGGTGGTCATGGGCAACGCGGTGCTCGGTGGCATCGTCGTGCTGGTCGGCCTCAACCCGTACACGGTCGCCGCGCACTTCCTGCTCTCCACGGCGCTGATCGCCATCGCCACGGCGATGTGGCAGCGCACCCGGGAGGGCGACGCGGCGCCGCGTCCGCTGGTCGGCAAGGCGGTGCAGCAGCTGGTGTGGTTCCTGGTGGCCGCGTCCGTGCTGCTGATCGCGGTCGGCACGGTGGTGACCGGGGCCGGGCCGCACGCCGGCGACTCCAGCGAGGTCGAGCGCATCCCGATCGACTGGGAGACGGTCGCCAAGCTGCACGCGGTGCTCGCCTGGATCGTGGTGACGCTGACGTTCGCGCTGTGGTTCGTCCTGAAGGCGGTCGACGCGCCGAAGGGGCCGCTCTCCCGGACGCGAGAGCTGTTCCTCGTGCTGCTCGCCCAGGGCGTGATCGGTTACGTGCAGTACTTCACGCACCTGCCCGAGGTCCTGGTCGCCCTCCACATGCTCGGCTCGTGCCTGATCTGGATCGCCACCCTGCGTGTCCTGCTCTCGCTGCGCGAGCGCCCGGAGGCCACGGTGGACCTGCCGGTCCCCTCGGCCGAGGCGACGGTCGGCACGCGCGCGTGAGCCACTCGCACGTCGCGTGAGCCACCCGTACCTCGGGGGACTCACCCGTACGTGGTGACGAGCGCGTCGATCGCCGGGCCCAGGTAGGCGCGGGTCAGCCCGGCCCGGCGGGTGAGCCAGTCGTCGGTGGCCGGGGCGGGGGTGTCGTAGCGCCGGCGGGCGACGTCCTCGACGACCTCGGCCGGCGCCCCCAGCGCCGGCAGCTCGGCGAGGGCCTCCCGTTTGGAGATCAGCCGCCCGTCCCGCAGGGTCACGGTGGCCCGGGCGAAGGTCAGCAGCCCCAGGTCCACCCAGACGTCCTGCCGCCACAGCCGGGCCTTGTCGACGGCCGGGCGCCAGAAGGTCCGCTGGTCGCGCACCACGAAGCCGTTGAGCTGGCTCTCGGGCACCGGCGGGAGCAGCCCGGCCGGCGGCTCACCGTCCAGCACCCGGCCGAAGTCGTGCAGCTCGCGCCGGGTGACGGGGGTGACCGGACGGCGCAGCGCATGTCCGTGCGCCCAGGTGAAGTGCGAGCGGTCCGGGTCGTCGAGGGTGGCCGGGGTGAGGTAGCTGCAGTGGAGCTTCGCCGCGAGGGGTTCCCGGCGCAGCCTCCGGTGCAGCACCACCAGCCGCCGTACGGTCCCCAGGGTCAGGGGGCCCGGCAGGACGGCGATCAGGTCGAGGTCGCTGCGGCCCTCCTGGTAGTCCCCGCCGGCCAGTGAGCCGTGCGCCCAGAGTGCACGGAGCCGCAGCGGCCGCAGCGCGTCGTGGAACTCGTCGAGCAGGGTTGCGGTCGTCATCCGCCCAGTCTCGGCCGGTCATCCGAGTCCGTACACCCGGCGCGCGTTGCCCGCCGCGATCAGCCGGGCCACCCGCTGGGCGTCCTCCGGGGACCAGGCGCCCTCCGCGACCCAGTCGCCCAGAACGCGACCCAGTGCCTCGCGGAAGAGGTGCGCGCCGACGACGTGCAGCTCGGGCAGGCCCTGGGCGCCGGTGGAGAAGAGGATCTTGCCGAAGGGGGCCAGCTCCAGGATCTCGGCGAGGACGGTGGCCGCCCGGGCGCCGGTGCGGACCAGCGCGGCGCCCGAGTCGGCGTAGACGTGCGGGAAGACCCCGGCGAGGTGGGCGGCGTGACGGTGGTACGGATAGCCGTGCAGCAGGATCAGGTCGGTGCCGAGGCCGGCGGTGGCGCGGACGAAGTCCGTGAGCAGCACCGGGTCCGTACGGTCGATCCGGGAGCCGGGCTCGCCGAGGCCCGCGTGCAGCTGCAGCGGCAGGCCGGAGGCGACCGCGATCCACAGCAGGTGCCGCAGCAGCACGGCGTCGGTGAGCGCGCCGCCCACCCGCCGCCCGGCCAGCCAGCGGCCCGCCGCGCCGCGCACCTCCCCCGGTCCCGGCGGCTCCGGCGCGAGGGCCAGGCCGTGCCGCAGGCCGGCGACGGAGGTGAAGGCGACGGCGGTCGAGGCGGCTCCGTGCACCGACTCGGCGAGGTTGGCGAGGAAGGACTTCACGGTGCCGGAGGTGTCGGCGACCTGCTCCGCGAGCAGCTCCAGCCGGACGATCTCGTGGGCCGGCGCCGCCCCGGCGGAGGCCAGCTCGGCGGGGCTGGTGAGATCGCCGGGCAGCCCGGTGTCGACCAGGTACGTCGTGATGCCGCTGCCGCGCAGGAGCCTGCGGCCCGACTCCAGGACGCCGAGTTCCCGGCGCCGGGCGAGATAGCGGGCGGGTGGGCAGTGCGGTTCCAGGCCGAGTATCGGGGGGCACCAGCGCCGGACGGCGAAGCCGGTCTGGGTGTCGAACAGGGTGGTGCCCGGTGCGGGCGGCCCCTCGGTGCGGGCCAGCTGGGCCTCGAAGGTGCCGAGGCCCAGCTCGGTGCGGAGTACGCCGTGGCAGTACTGGTCCACGAGGGACGGCGTTTCGATCATTCCGGCTCCCCGTGGGACGCGTGGGCGCTGCGCTGGCCTACCCGTCCTAACGGGTGAACGGGGTTCGAGGTCGCGGTGCGGCCCGGGAGCGCGCGCGGCCGGCGGCCACCGGTGCGCCGTGGTGATCGCGCCCGCGCGGCGAAACCGCGCAGGGCCCCGCGCCCTTCGGGGGCGCCTCGTCTCAGCCGCCCAGCTGGATGCCCGCCATCCGCTTCCACTCGTACGGCCCCGTGGTCACCTTCGCGGCGAACTCGCCGTCGAAGGACTCGTGGACCGTGATGCCGGCCTTCTCGACCGCCTTCTCGGCGATCTCCGTGCTGGGGGCCACCAGGTCGCCCCAGCCGCCGTCCTCGCCGACGAGGACGATGCGGGCGCCGCGTTCGCCGATGTGGGCCACCTGGCCCTCCGCGCCGCCGTGCGCCTTCGCGAAGGCGCTGATCTGATGGGCGAGCCGGGACACCTTGCGCTCGGCCCGCGCGTCAACCTGCTGCGTGTCTGCCATGGCCAGGATGCTACCGACGGGTAGATCAAACGGCGACGGGAGGGGTGCGTGGCCTTGACCACGCACCCCTCCCGTCGGGGGCAGAGGGGGTTCAGCGCAGGAACGGATCCACCGCGACCGCCACGAACAGCAGCGACACATAGGTGATCGACCAGTGGAAGAGCCGCATCTCCTTGAGCTTCGCGCCGGTGACCTCGGCCTTGGCCCGGTTCTGCAGGCCGTGCGCCTCCCACAGCCACCAGCCGCCCGCCGCGAGGGCGACCAGCGTGTAGAACCAGCCGGTGTAGCCGAGGGGGGTGAGCAGCAAGGAGACGGCGACCATCACCCAGCTGTAGATGACGATCTGCTTGGCGACGACCTTGTTGGAGGCCATGACCGGCAGCATCGGGACGCCCACGCGCGCGTAGTCGTCCTTGACCTTCATGGACAGCGGCCAGTAGTGCGGCGGGGTCCAGAAGAAGATCACCAGGAAGAGGACGACCGGCGCCCAGGAGAGCGAGTTCGTCACGGCCGACCAGCCGATCAGCACCGGCATGCAGCCCGCGATGCCGCCCCAGACGATGTTCTGCGAGGTACGCCGTTTGAGGATCATCGTGTAGACGACGACGTAGAAGAGGAGCGCTCCGAGCGAGAGCCAGGCGCTCAGCCAGTTGACGGTGATTCCGAACAGCAGCGTCGAGACGACCGCGAGGGTGATGCCGAAGGCGAGGCACTCGCGCGGACTGACCATGCCGGTCACCAGCGGACGCTGGGAGGTGCGGTCCATCAGGGCGTCGATGTCCCGGTCGATGTACATGTTCAGCGCATTGGCGCCGCCCGCCGACAGGTAACCGCCGACGCAGGTCAGCAGCACCAGCCCGAGATCGGGCACGCCCTGCTGCGCGAGGAACATCACCGGCACGGTGGTGATGAGCAGCAGCTCGATGATCCGTGGCTTGGTCAGCGCCACGAACGCCTTGACACGGGCCCCGAACGGCCGATGAACCGGGCCCTGGCTCGCACCACCGAGCACACCCTCCCCCAGGGCCTTGATGGCCTGGGAGGTGCCCCCAGGACGGGATTCGACGGCCGTCACGCACACCCCTGACAGAGACATCCCAGCAAGCCTCCCCGTGTGAAGTCCCGGTAAAGGCTCGCGCGTACCACGCCACTTTAGACGTTGCCCATACCCCGGCCTTCGCGGGGGTGGGGTCGTGTTGGCGGGACCGGCTTGACAGGCGTACAGAGACTCGATCCGACGTGCGTGCGGAGGCTCGATTGAGCAGTCAGATGAGCGGCTCCGTATTCATGTGCCAAACGCCGTCTCGGCCAGTCGGGAGGCGGATCGCACGGACTCCCGGCAGTCTGGAAACACTCGAAAAAACGCACGTCCTCACGGGGGTAGGCTCGACAGCGGCCGGTGGGCGGACAAGCCCTCCGGCGGCCGGGTGGGCGCATGCCCCGACGACCGGCGACCGACATGTGGAGAGGAGCCCTGACCCAGGGTGAGCACCAAGCCGACCACCACAGACCTTGAGTGGACCGAGCTGGACCAGCGGGCCGTGGACACCGCCCGAGTCCTGGCCGCAGACGCCGTACAGAAGGTCGGCAACGGCCATCCCGGTACGGCGATGAGCCTGGCCCCGGCCGCGTACACCCTCTTCCAGAAGGTGATGCGGCACGACCCCGCCGACCCGGAGTGGGTCGGCCGCGACCGCTTCGTCCTGTCCGCCGGGCATTCGTCCCTGACCCTCTACACCCAGCTCTACCTGGCCGGCTTCGGCCTGGAGCTGGACGATCTGAAGGCGTTCCGGACGTGGGGTTCCAAGACCCCGGGTCACCCCGAGTACGGGCACACCAAGGGTGTCGAGACCACCACCGGCCCGCTGGGCCAGGGTGTGGCCAACGCGGTGGGCATGGCGATGGCCGCCCGCTACGAGCGCGGTCTGTTCGACCCCGAGGCCCCGGCCGGCGAGTCCCCCTTCGACCACTTCGTCTACTGCATCGCCGGTGACGGCTGCCTCCAGGAGGGCATCTCCGCCGAGGCCTCCTCGCTCGCCGGTCACCAGAAGCTCGGCAACCTGATCCTGCTCTGGGACGACAACCACATCTCGATCGAGGGCGACACCGAGACGGCCGTCTCCGAGGACACGGTCAAGCGGTACGAGGCCTACGGCTGGCACGTGCAGCGCGTGGAGGCCCAGGAGAACGGCGACCTGGACCCGGCGGCGATCTTCGCCGCGATCCAGGAGGCCAAGGCCGTCACCGACCGGCCGTCCTTCATCGCGATGCGCTCGATCATCGCCTGGCCGGCCCCGAACGCGCAGAACACCGAGGCCGCGCACGGCTCGGCGCTGGGCGACGAGGAGGTCGCGGCCACCAAGCGCGTCCTCGGCTTCGACCCCGAGCAGAGCTTCCAGGTCGAGGACGACGTCATCACCCACACCCGCAAGGCGCTGGAGCGCGGTGCGCAGGCGAAGGCCGAGTGGGAGAAGTCCCTCCAGGTGTGGCGGGACAGCAGCCCGGAGCGCGCCGCCGAGTTCGACCGGATCGCCAAGGGCGAGCTGCCCACCGGCTGGGAGGAGAAGCTCCCGGTCTTCGAGCCCGGCAAGGCTGTCGCGACGCGTGCGGCGTCCGGCAAGGTGCTGCAGGCGCTCGGCGCGGTGATCCCCGAGCTGTGGGGCGGCTCCGCCGACCTCGCCGGGTCGAACAACACCACCATCGACAAGGACAGCTCGTTCCTGCCGGAGGGCAACCCGCTGCCGGAGGCCAACCCCTACGGCCGCACGATCCACTTCGGCATCCGTGAGCACTCCATGGGCGCCGAGATGAACGGCATCGCCCTGCACGGCAACACCCGCGTCTACGGCGGCACCTTCCTGGTGTTCTCCGACTACATGCGCAACGCCGTGCGCCTGTCGGCCCTGATGCACCTGCCGGTGACGTTCGTGTGGACGCACGACTCCATCGGCCTCGGCGAGGACGGCCCGACCCACCAGCCGGTCGAGCACCTGGCCTCGCTGCGCGCGATCCCGGGCCTGAACGTCGTCCGCCCGGCGGACGCCAACGAGACCGCGATCGCCTGGCGCGAGGTCCTGCGCCGCTGGACCAAGGAGTTCGGCAAGGGCCAGCCGCACGGCTTCGCGCTCACCCGCCAGGGCGTGCCGACCTACGAGCCGAACGAGGACGCGGCCAAGGGCGGCTACGTCCTGTTCGAGGCCGAGGGCGGCGAGCCCCAGGTGATCCTGATCGCCACCGGTTCCGAGGTGCACGTGGCCGTCGAGGCGCGTGAGCAGCTCCAGGCCGAGGGCGTGCCCACCCGGGTCGTGTCCATGCCGTCCGTGGAGTGGTTCGAGCAGCAGGACCAGGGGTACCGGGACTCCGTGCTGCCGCCGTCCGTCAAGGCCCGAGTCGCCGTGGAGGCGGGTATCGGGCTGACCTGGCACAAGTACGTGGGGGACGCCGGCCGCATCGTTTCCCTGGAGCACTTCGGTGCGTCCGCCGACGGCAAGGTGCTCTTCCGCGAGTTCGGCTTCACCGCCGAGAACGTGGCCGCGAAGGCCCGGGAATCCCTCGCCGACGCCCAGCGCTGACGCTCACATACGACACGTAGGAGATGTAATTCCATGACAGACGCACTCAAGCGCCTCTCCGAGGAGGGCGTCGCGATCTGGCTGGACGACCTGTCGCGCAAGCGGATCACGTCCGGCAACCTCGCGGAACTGATCGACCAGCAGCACGTCGTGGGCGTCACCACCAACCCGACGATCTTCCAGAAGGCGATCTCCCAGGGCGACGGCTACGACCAGCAGCTGTCGGACCTGGCCGCCCGCAAGGTCACCGTCGAAGAGGCCATCCGCATGATCACCACGGCGGACGTCCGCGACGCCGCCGACATCCTGCGCCCCGTCTTCGACGCCACCGACGGCAAGGACGGCCGGGTCTCCATCGAGGTCGACCCGCGCCTCGCGCACAACGAGAAGGCGACGGTCGCCGAGGCCAAGCAGCTGGCCTGGCTCGTCGACCGCCCCAACACCCTGATCAAGATCCCGGCCACCCAGGCGGGTCTGCCGGCGATCGCCTCGACGATCGGCCACGGCATCAGCGTCAACGTCACGCTGATCTTCTCCCTGGAGCGCTACCGCGCGGTCATGGACGCCTACCTCACGGGCCTGGAGAAGGCCAAGGAGCGCGGCCTGGACCTCTCCAAGATCCACTCCGTGGCGTCCTTCTTCGTGTCCCGCGTGGACTCCGAGATCGACAAGCGCCTGGCCGACATCGACACCGACGAGGCCAAGGCGCTGCGCGGCAAGGCCGCCCTCGCCAACGCGCGCCTCGCCTACCAGGCGTACGAGGAGGTCTTCTCCTCCGACCGCTGGAGCGCGCTGGAGGCCGCGGGCGCCAACAAGCAGCGTCCGCTGTGGGCGTCGACCGGCGTGAAGGACCCGGCGTACCCGGACACCCTGTACGTCACCGAGCTGGTCGCGCCGAACACGGTCAACACCATGCCGGAGGCCACGCTGGAGGCCACCGACGACCACGGCGAGATCACCGGTGACACCGTCACCGGCACGTACGAGCAGGCTCGTGCCGACCTCGACGCGCTGGAGAAGCTCGGCATCTCGTACGACGACGTCGTGCAGGTGCTCGAGGACGAGGGCGTCGAGAAGTTCGAGGCGTCCTGGAACGACCTGCTCAAGTCGACCCAGGCGGAGCTCGAGCGCCTGGCCCCTTCGGAGGGCTGAGTTGTCACCCGTTTCCGGTTCCGGAGCGAACCCGCTTCGTGACCCGGCCGACCGACGGCTCCCGCGTATCGCGGGGCCGTCGGGCCTGGTCATCTTCGGCGTCACGGGCGACCTGTCGCGCAAGAAGCTCATGCCCGCGGTGTACGACCTCGCCAACCGGGGTCTGCTGCCGCCGGGCTTCTCGCTGGTGGGCTTCGCCCGCCGCGACTGGGAGCACGAGGACTTCGCCGAGGTCGTGCACGACGCGGTCAAGGAGCACTCGCGCACTCCCTTCCGTGAAGAGGTCTGGCAGCAGCTCATCCAGGGGATGCGCTTCGTGCAGGGCACCTTCGACGACGACGAGGCGTTCGAGCGGCTGCGCGCCACCATCGAGGAGCTGGACAAGGCACAGGGCACGGGGGGCAACTTCGCCTTCTACCTGTCGGTGCCGCCGCGCTCCTTCCCTGTGGTCATCCAGCAGCTGAAGAAGCACGGTCTGGCCGACCAGAGCAGCGGCTCCTGGCGCCGGGCCGTCATCGAGAAGCCGTTCGGCCACGACCTGGCCTCCGCCGAGGAGCTGAACAAGGTCGTGCACGAGGTGTTCGAGCCGGAGCAGGTGTTCCGGATCGACCACTACCTCGGCAAGGAGACCGTCCAGAACATCCTGGCGCTGCGCTTCGCCAACACGATGTTCGAGCCGATCTGGAACCGGTCCTTCGTGGACCACGTCCAGATCACCATGGCCGAGGACATCGGCATCGGCGGCCGGGCCGGCTACTACGACGGCATCGGCGCCGCCCGGGACGTCATCCAGAACCACCTGCTCCAGCTGATGGCCCTCACCGCGATGGAGGAGCCCGCCTCCTTCGGCGCGGACGCGCTGGCCGCGGAGAAGGAGAAGGTGCTCGGCGCCGTACGGCTGCCGAAGGACCTGGGCAGCAGCACCGTGCGCGGGCAGTACGCGGCGGGCTGGCAGGGCGGCGAGAAGGTCATCGGCTACCTCGAAGAGGAGGGCATCGACCAGAAGTCGAAGACCGACACCTACGCGGCCGTGAAGCTGGAGATCGACAACCGCCGCTGGGCGGGCGTCCCCTTCTACCTGCGCACCGGCAAGCGGCTGGGCCGCCGGGTCACCGAGATCGCGGTGGTCTTCCAGCGGGCCCCGCACTCCCCGTTCGGCTCCACCGCCACCGAGGAACTGGGCCAGAACGCCATCGTCATCCGCGTGCAGCCCGACGAGGGCGTGACCGTCCGCTTCGGCTCCAAGGTGCCGGGCACCTCGATGGAGATCCGGGACGTCTCCATGGACTTCGCCTACGGCGAGTCGTTCACGGAGTCCAGCCCGGAGGCGTACGAGCGCCTGATCCTGGACGTGCTGCTGGGCGACGCCAACCTCTTCCCGCGCACGGAGGAGGTCGAGCTGTCCTGGAAGATCCTCGACCCGATCGAGGAGTACTGGGACAAGCACGGCAGGCCCGCGCAGTACAAGTCGGGCACCTGGGGGCCGGCCGAGGCCGACGAGATGCTCGCACGAGACGGACGGAGCTGGCGCCGGCCATGAAGATAGACCTGACCGGCACCACCGCCGGCGAGATCAACAAGGCGCTCGTGCGGGGCCGCCGCGCCATCGGCACCCCCGCCGTCGGCATGGTCCTGACCCTCGTCATCGTCACCGACGAGGAGAACGCCTACGACGCCCTGAAGGCCGCCAACGACGCCTCGCGCGAGCACCCCTCGCGCACGCTGGTGGTCATCAAGCGGGTCTCCCGCTCCCCGCGCGACCGTACGTCCTCGCGTCTCGACGCCGAGGTGCGGGTGGGCGCGGAAGCGGGCACCGGCGAGACGGTCGTCCTCCGTCTCTACGGCGAGGTCGCCGACCACGCCGACTCGGTGGTCCTGCCGCTGCTGCTGCCGGACGCCCCGGTGGTCGTGTGGTGGCCGGTGAACGCCCCGCTCGACCCGGCCAAGGACCCGCTGGGCGCGCTCGCCCAGCGCCGGGTCACCGACACCTACGCCGCCGAGCAGCCGGTGCGGGAGCTGTCCGCCCGTGCCGCGGCCTACACGCCCGGCGACACCGACCTGTCCTGGACCCGGATCACGCCGTGGCGCTCGATGCTCGCCGCGGCCCTGGACCAGGTCACCTGCAAGGTGACGGCCGTCGAGGTGGAGGGCGAGGAGTTCAACCCGAGCTGCGAGCTGCTGGCGATGTGGCTCGCGGACCGGCTGGACGTCCCGGTGCGGCGCTCGCTGTCGTCCGGCCCCGGTCTGACGGCGGTCCGGATGGACACCAGTGAGGGCCCGATCGTGCTGGACCGGGCCGACGGCTCGCTGGCCACCCTGGCCATCGACGGTCAGCCGGCCCGCGCGGTGGCGCTGAAGCGGCGGGACACCGCCGAGCTGATCGCGGAGGAGCTGCGCCGGCTGGACCCGGACGACACCTACGCGTCGGCGCTGCGCTTCGGCGTGGAGCGGCTGAGCACGGTTCCCGGGCAGGCCTCCGCGGAGGTTTCGCGGGAGGCCGCGCGGGAGTCCGCGAAGGCCGGGCCGGCAGCGGAGCCCGAGCCGGTCGAGGAGGCCGCGAAGGCACCCGCGAAGAAGGCGGCGGCCAGGACCGCGAAGAAGGCTCCGGCGAGGAAGGCGACGGCGAAGTGAGCACTCCACAGCTGGTCGTCCACCACGACAAGGAGTTGATGGCGCAGGCCGCCGCGGCCCGCCTGATCACGAAGATCGTGGACGCGCAGGCCTCCCGGGGCGCCGCGTCCGTGGTCCTCACGGGCGGTCGCAACGGCAACGGCCTGCTGGCCGCGCTGGCGGCGGCTCCCGCCCGGGACGCCATCGACTGGGGCCGCCTCGACCTGTGGTGGGGCGACGAGCGCTACCTCCCCGAGGGCGACCCCGAGCGCAATGTCACGCAGGCCCGCGAGGCCCTGCTCGACTCCGTACCGCTGGACCCGGAGCGCGTGCACGCCATGCCCGCCTCCGACGGCCCGTACGGCGCCGACGTCGAGGCGGCGGCCGAGGCGTACGCGGCGGAGCTGGCGAAGGCGGCCGGTCCGGAGAACCACGGATCGGTGCCGACCTTCGACGTGCTGATGCTGGGCGTCGGCCCGGACACCCACGTGGCCTCGCTCTTCCCGGAGCTGCCGGCCGTGCGGGAGACCGAGCGCACGGTGGTCGGCGTGCACGGCGCGCCCAAGCCGCCGCCCACCCGGATCTCCCTCACCCTCCCGGCGATCCGCGCGGCCCGCGAGGTCTGGCTCCTCGCGGCCGGCGAGGACAAGGCCGAGGCCGCGGCCATCGCCCTGTCGGGCGCGGGCGAGATCCAGGCCCCGGCGGCGGGCGCGTACGGCCGCTCCCGCACGCTGTGGCTGCTGGACTCGGCGGCGGCGTCCCAACTGCCGCGATCGCTGTATCCGCCGGCGTCGCCGTGAGCGTCGGGCGTGCATAGCGGCGGCGGGGACCTCGGTCCCCGCCGCCGCTCATTTCACGGACCCCGCCATCACGCCCTGCACGAAGTGCCGCTGGAAGGCGAAGAACACCACCACCGGCACGATCAGCGACAGGAACGCGCCCGGCGCCAGGACATCGATGTTGCTGCCGAACTGGCGTATCTGGGACTGGAGTTGCACGGTCAGCGGCTGGGACGAGCTGTCCGCGAAGAGCAGGGCCACCAGCATGTCGTTCCAGACCCACAGGAACTGGAAGATGGCGAGCGAGGCGATGGCCGGGCGGCCCACCGGCAGCACCAGCCGGGTGAAGATGCGCCACTCGCTGCCGCCGTCCATCCGGGCCGCCTCCAGCATCTCCTTCGGCATCTCCGCGAAGTAGTTGCGGAGCAGGAAGACGGCGAAGGGGAGGCCGTAGGCGACGTGGAAGAGGACGACGCCGGGGATGGTGCCGAACAGGCCCAGCGCGCCGAAGAGTTTGGCGACGGGCAGCAGGCCGATCTGCACCGGCACCACCAGCAGGGCCACCACCAGGAGGAACAGGGGCTCCCGGAGGGGGAAGTCCAGCCAGGCGAAGGCGTATGCGGCGAGGGCCGCGATGACGACGACCAGGGTGGTGGCCGGCACCGAGATCAGCACGGTGTTCCAGAAGGCCTGGGTGATGCCCGCGTTCTTCAGCAGGGCCGAGTAGTTGTCGAAGGACAGCTGGCCGGGACTGGCCAGCGCCGTCCACCAGCCGCCCTTGGCGGTGTCCTGGGCCGACCGCAGGGAGGACAGGAACAGACCCGCGAGCGGGGTCAGCCAGACCAGGCCGATGACCACGAGGAATGCCTGGACGAGACCGTTGCCCAGGCCGCGCCGCACGGCGTTCATCGCTGACTCCTTCGGAAACGGCGGACGTTGAAGACCATCGCGGGGACCACCAGGAGCAGGAGCAGCACACCGAGGGCGCTGCCGAGGCCCTGGTCGTTGCCGCCGCCGAAGGACACCAGCCACATCTGCGTGGCGAGGACGGTGGCGTCCTCCTGCACCGGGCCGGGCGCGATGATGTAGACGAGGTCGAAGACCTTCATCACGTTGATCACGAGGGTCACGAAGACCACGGTGAGCACGGGCGCGAGCAGCGGGACGGTGATCCGGCGGAAGATCTGCCACTCGTTCGCCCCGTCCATCCGGGCCGCCTCCAGCGCGTCCCGGGGAAGCGTGGAGAGGCCGGCGCCGATCAGGACCATCGCGAAGCCGGTCCAGATCCACAGGTACGCGCCGATGATCGCCGGGGTGACGAGGGCCGGGCCGAGCCAGGAGACGCCCTGGTAGGGCGGGGCGAAGTTCGACTCCGGGAGCTTCACCGTGTACGAGCCGTCGTGCAGCCCGGTGAAGCGGAAGGAGCCGTCGGCGGCGGAGGTCGTGCTCGCGACCGTCTCTCCGTCGCGCACCGCCTCGACCTTCATGCCGGGCAGGCCGCTCTCCCGCCGGTCCACCTTGCCCTGGGTGCCTCCGCCGCCCGGGGTGAAGTCCAGGTAGACGACACCGCGCAGCTCACCGGGTCCGGCCTTCGGCGGGGCGGACGCGGCGGGCCGGGCCCCGGCGGGCAGGTCCTTGGGCAGGACGCCCACCATCGGGAGCGTCACCGCCTCGCCCGGGGTGGCGGTCGTACGGTAGGAGCCGTCGCGGTCCTGGGTGAGCAGCCCGGTACGACCCCGGGCCGTCGGGTAGGCCGACGTGCCCTCGAAGGCGTCGTGGACGGAGACGACGGCCGCGTTGAGCACGCCCTTGTCCGGGTCCTGGTCGTAGGCGAGCCGGAAGATGATGCCGGCGGCGAGGAAGGACACCGCCATCGGCATGAAGAGGAGCAGTTTGAAGGCGGTGGCCCAGCGGACCTTCTCCACCAGGACGGCCAGGATCAGGCCGAGGCCGGTGAGCAGGGAGGGGGCGACGACGACCCAGATGGCGGTGTTGCGGACGGCCTTCAGGGTGGCGGGGTCGCGGAAGATCTCGGCGTAGTTGCCGCCGCCGACGAAGCGGGTGCCGGAGGCGTCGAAGAGGCTGCGGCCGACGGAGAACAGCACCGGGTAGACGACGAGCGCGCCGAGCAGGAGCAGCGCGGGGAGGACGAAGAGGAGGGCGATCAGCCGGACGGGCCGCCGGCCGCGGCGCTCGCGCGCCGGGCCGCCGGCGGCCCGCGGGCCCGCCTGCTGTTTCACGACAGTGGTGGCGGTCATGGTCAGTCCTGGTAGGCCTTCGCCGCCGCCGACTCCAGCTTCGCCGCGATGCCCTTCGGGTCCGACGGGTCGCGCAGGAAGTCCTGGAGCAGCTTCCACTCGCCGGCGCCCTTGGTGCCGCCGAAGGCCGCGGGGGCCTGGTCGGACATGTCGAAGCGGACCGAGTCCCCGGCGCCGACCAGGGACTTGGCGGTGGCGCGGGTGACGTCGTCGCCGTACGAGGCGAGGTCGAGCTTCTTGTTCGGGGACAGGAAGCCGCCCGCCTTCGCCCACACGGCCGCCGCTTCGGGGGTGGCCAGGTACTCCAGGAGCTTCATGCCGGCCTTGGCGTTCTTGCCGTCCTTGAGGACGACGGCCGCGTCACCGCCGCTGACCACCGGCGCGTTGCCGCCGTCGACCGCGGGGAAGGGGAAGAAGTCCGCGTCCTTGCCGATGGACTTGCCGTACTGGTCGTGGGCGACGCCGGCGACGAAGTCGCCCTCGTAGACCATGCCGGCCTCGGGCTTGGGGCCGAACACCTTCTCCACCGAGCCCGGGAAGTCGGTGTTGAGGGCCTCCTTCTGGCCGCCGGCGACGAGCTGCTTGTCCTTGAACAGCTTGCCGAGCGTGGTGAGCGCCTTGACGACGGTGGGGTCGGTCCACTTCAGCCGGTGGGCGGCGAGGGCGTCGTACTTCTCGGGGCCTGCCTGGGAGAGGTAGACGTTCTCGAACCAGTCGGTGAGGGTCCAGCCGTCCTGTCCGCCGACCGAGAAGGCGGCGAGGCCGGAGTCGGAGACGGTGTGCCCGGCCTTGAGCAGCTCGTCGTACGTCTTCGGCGGCTGGACCCCGGCCTGGCCGAGCGCGTCGGGGCTGTACCAGACCGTCGACTTGTGGGCGGCCTTGAAGTACAGGCCGTAGAGGGCGCCGTCGACGCTGCCGTACTTCTTCCACACGGGCGCGTAGTCGGCGGTGACGGTCTGCTGGGCGGTCGCCGACAGCGGCTTCAGCCAGCCCTTCTTCGCGAACTGCTGGAGGACGCCGACCTGGGGGACCATCACCACGTCGGGCGCGTTGCCGCCCTCGATCTTGCTGCCGACGACCGTGGAGACGTTGTCGCCGGTCGACACGAACTGGGTCTTCGCGCCGGTCTTCTCGGTGAAGGCGTCCAGGACCTTCTGGAAGTTCTTCTGCTCGCTGCCGGACCAGACACCGGCCACGGTGACGGTCTGGCCGCTGAGCGCCTTGTCGCCGCCGCCCGCGGAGACCTCTCCGCCGCCGCAGGCGGTGGCGCCGAGGGCGAGCGCGAGAGCGGTGCAGCCGGTGAGGAGGGTCGTGCGTCGTCGCATCATCGTTGACGGACCTTTCGATCGAGGTGAGGGACGGGTGGTCAGAGGTCGTTCAGCCACCAGGCCGCCGTGGCGCCGGGCAGGACACCGGGCGGGCAGGGGCCGCTGGAGAGCAGGGGGGTGCCGGAGACCGGTGCGGGGGCGTTGGCCGCGCCGAAGTTGACGGCGCAGACCAGGCCGTCGCCGCGGGTGAAGGCGAGGACGCCCGGCGGGGTGTCCAGCCACTCCAGCGTGCCCTCGCCCAACTGGGGCAGTGAGGAGCGCAGTTGGAGCCCGTCGCGGTACAGGTGCCAGAAGGAGCGGGTGTCGGCGAGGGCGCGGTCGGTGGCGTACTCGGCGAAGTACTCGGGCTGTGGCAGCCAGGGCTTGGCGCTCTCCGCGCCGGAGGTGAAGCCGAACGGCGAGGCCTGCCCGGACCAGGGCAGCGGCACCCGGCAGCCGTCGCGGATCCGGGCGCGGCTGCCGGTGCGGTGGAAGATCGGGTCGGTGAGGACGTCGTCGGGCAGGTCGACGACCTCGGGCAGGCCCAGTTCCTCGCCCTGGTAGATGTACGCGGCACCGGGCAGCGCCAGCATCAGCAGCGCGGCGGCGCGGGCGCGGGCGGCGCCGAGGCCGCTGCCTTCGGTGGCGGGCTCGCCGTAGCGGGTGACGGTGCGGACCTGGTCGTGGTTGTTGAGCACCCAGGTGACCGTGGAGCCGGTGCCGGCGATGTCCTGCATGGCCTCGGAGATGACCTTGCGGAAGGCGTCGGCGTCCCAGGGGGCGCCGAGCAGGTCGAAGAAGAAGGCCTGGTGGAGTTCGTCGGGGCGGACGTACAGGGCGTGTTCGCGGGCGGTGGGGACGGAGACCTCGCCGACGAGCAGGCGTTCGCGGCCGTCCCGGTCGGCGTACTCCTCGCATATCGAGCGCCAGCGGCGCCACACGTCGTGCACCTCGGGCTGGTTCCAGGCGAGCGGGTTGACCGAGTCGCGGGTGCGGGCGTCGGCCTCCGGGTCCTCGGAGTCGGGCAGCTCGGGGTGCTTGTACAGGCCGGCGGCGACGTCGATGCGGAAGCCGTCCACGCCCCGGTCCAGCCAGAACCGCAGGACGCGGTCGAACTCGTCGGGGATCTCGGGGTCGCGCCAGTTCCAGTCGGGCTGCTCGGGGGTGAACATGTGCAGGTACCACTGGCCGTCGCCGACCCTGGTCCAGGCGGGGCCGCCGAACATGGCGTGCCAGTTGTTGGGCGGCTCGCTGCCGTCGGGACCGCGGCCGTCGGCGAAGTGGAAGCGGGCGCGGGCCGGGCTGCCGGGGGCGCTCCGCAGCGCCTCGCGGAACCAGGGGTGCTCGCTGGAGCAGTGGTTGGGGACGATGTCGAGGAGCACCTTGACGCCGAGCCGGCGGGCCGCCGCCATCAGCAGGTCGAACTCGGCGAGGTCGCCGAAGAGCGGGTCGACGTCGCGGTAGTCCGCCACGTCGTAACCGTGGTCGTGCTGGGGCGAGGGGTAGAAGGGGCTCAGCCAGATGCCGTCGACGCCGAGCTTCTTCAGATACGGCAGTCCGGCACGGACGCCGGCCAGGTCGCCGATGCCGTCGCCGGTGCTGTCCAGGAAGCTGCGGACGTACACCTGGTAGATGACCGCGTCCCGCCACCAATGATGCCTGTTCAACCCAGTGGAACCTGTCTCTGAAGGGGGGCTGTTGTGCATGCATGTTAGGTAGGCGGCGCGCGGAGGTGTCAACGAAGTGAACGAAAACTACTGGCCAGTTGGGTTTCCAAACAGGGACAAATTACCGCAAGGTGCGCGCAGTCGTGATGGTGGCGTTACTTAACAAGTAACTAGCGACGAGCGATGGCGTCGAGTTCGTCCGCCAGCCGGCGGACGGCCTGCCCGGGCGTCTCCCGCCCGGTGAGCGCGTCCTGCACGACCGCCTGCACGGCCAGGCTCACCTGGTCGTAGTGCGGGCTCTTGGGGCGCGGACGGGCCGTGAGGACGGCGGTGCGCAGGGTCGGCAGATAGGGGAACCGCCGGACCAGCGCGGGGTCCGCGTACAGCGCGGCGCGCACGGGCGGCAGCGCGCCCCGCGTGAGCACCTGGCGCTGGACGGACTCGCTGGTCAGATAAGCGATCAGGCGCGCGGCGGAGTCCGGGTGCCGGGCATGGGTGTTGACCGCGAGGTTGGAGCCGCCGAGGACGCTCGTGCCCGGCCCGTCGGTCCCGGGCAGCGGCACGGCGCCGATCCGCCCGGCGACCTTCGAGCCCCGCTCCGAGGCGACGGCGTAGGCGTAGGGCCAGTTCCGCAGGAAGAGCAGCCCGCCGTCCTGGAAGGCCTGCTTGGACTCCTCCTCCTTGTACGTCAGCGCGCGCTTCGGGATCCAGCCCTCGCGGACACCGCGGGCGAGGAAGCCGATGCCCTCGCGGGCGGCGGCCGAGTCCACGGTGACGCGGGTGCCCTCGCCGCCGAGGATCGTGCCGCCCGCCGAGTAGACCGCCTCGGCCGCGTTCACGGTGAGGCCCTCGTAGGGCAGGAACTGGCCCGCGTAGCCGTCGAGCCCGTACTTCGGCGCGATGGTCCTCGCGTCGTGCTCCAGCTCGGCCCAGGTGCGCGGCGGGGGTACGCCCTCCTTGGCCAGGACGTCCTTGCGGTACAGGAGAAGTCCGGCGTTCGTGACGTACGGGACCGCGTACAGCCGGCCCTCGTACGTCGCCGTGTCCACGACCGGCGGCAGGAAACTGCCCAGCGGGAAGCGGTCGCGGGGCAGCGGGCGGATCCAGCCGGCCGCCGCGAACTCGGAGGTCCAGTCGACGTCGATGTTCAGGACGTCGAACCGGCCCCGGTCGCCGCCGCGCAGGTCGGTCGTCATCTGCGCGTGCGTCTCGTCGGCGGAGTCCGGCAGCTCGACCAGGGTGACCCGCTCGCCGGGGTGGGTGCGGTTCCAGCCCCGCAGCAGCGGGCCCAGATAGCCGGTGAGGTCGCCGGCGGTGGCCAGGGTGAGCGGGCCGCGACCGCCGCGGGCACCCTCGTCGGCGCGGGCGCCGGAGGCGACGTACCCGGTCATGATCACGACGAGAACGAGCAGGCCCCTACCGGCGGTGCGCATCCACCGCATAGGTTCCTCCCTGTACACCGGCACCCCGGGCACCCTCGCCCGCGGACAGAGGCCATGTATACCTGTTAGGTATGCGCGATACTAGGGCCTGGAGCACATGGAGCAGACAGGAGGACAGCACGAGTGCGCCTGCCCCTCCTGGCACTCCTGGCCCGCGGCCCGGCCCACGGCTACGAGCTGAAGCAGGACCTTGAGCAACTGCTGGGCGCCGCGTACCCTCAGCCGAACGTCGGCCAGATCTACGTCACCCTCGGCCGCCTGGAGAAGTCCGGGCTGATCGCGGGCGAGGACGTCGAGCAGTCCAGCCGGCCCAACAAGAAGGTCTACCACCTCACCGAGGCCGGTCGTGAGGCGCTGCGCGTCTGGTTCGAGGAGACCGAGGACGAGCCGCGGGTGCGGGACGAGTTCTTCATGAAGCTCGCCCTCGCTCCGCAGACCGGCCTCGCCGACCAGATCGCCCTCATCAACCGGCAGCGCCGCCAGTACCTCAACACCATGCGCAATCTGTCGAAGCTGGCCGCGGCCGAGAACCGGGACAACCGAATCGCCCATCTGCTGATCGAGGGCGCGATGCTGCACCTGCAGGCCGACCTCGACTGGCTGGAGCGGTGCCAGGAGGAACTGGAGGAGCTGGAGTGACCGACATCCACCCTCCCGTGCTGCGGGCCGAGGGCCTGGTGAAGACCCACTACGGTGAGGGCGCGCCCGCCCATGCCGTCCGCGGGGTCGATCTGAGCGTGGCACGGGGCGAGTTCGTGGCGATCACGGGACCGTCCGGGGCCGGCAAGTCGACCCTGCTGCATCTGCTCGGCGGGCTGCAGCGGCCGGACGAGGGCAGCGTGTGGCTCGACGGCCGGTGCACGGACTCCTTCGGCGAGGCCCGCTGGGCGGTGGAGCGGCGCAAGGCCATCGGGATCGTCTTCCAGTTCTTCAACCTGGTGTCGAACCTGTCGGTCGCCGACAACGTCGAACTGCCCGCGCTGCTGGCCGGCGTCCCGCCGAAGAAGGCGCGCGCCGAGCGGGAGGCGCTCCTCGCCGAACTGGGGCTGGAGGGCAAGGAGCGCAGCATGCCGGGCGAGCTGTCCGGCGGCGAGCAGCAGCGGGTCGCGCTCGCGCGGGCCCTGGTCAACCATCCGCCGCTGCTGCTCGCGGACGAGCCGGCCGGCAGCCTGGACAGCAAGGGCACGCGCGAGGTCATGCGGCTGCTCTCCCGCTTCCACGGACGCGGGCAGAGCATCGTGCTCGTCACCCACGACGCCCGGCTGGCCAGCGCCGCCGACCGCGTGATCAGCTTCTTCGACGGCCGCATAGCCGACGACGCGGCCCTGGACGGCACACCGCCGTCCCGGCGCGGCGGCATCTCCGGGGTGCTGGAGCTGAGGGACCGGTGAACCGCTCGACCGAGGAACCGGCGCAGGGGCCGGTGGCGGGGCGTTCCGGGGCCTGTTCCGGGACGCGGTCCGGGAGCTGTCACCGGGAGCGTCCTTTCGAGGCGGGTCCCGGCGGGCGGTCCGAGGCCCGTCCCGGTGGGTGCGCCGAGGCGTGTCGTGACGGGTCCTGCGAGGCGGGGTCGGTGCTGCGCCCTGGCGCGCGGGGCTTCGGTGGCACGCGCTGCGTGATGCGTCTCGGGACGCGGGGCAGGGACGCCGCGCAGTGCGTGATGCCTCTCGGGACGCGGGGCGCGGACGGCGGGCGCTGCGTGGTGCGGGTCGGGGCGAGGGGCTGAGGCGCGTGCGGGCCACTCTGCGCTGGGCGCACTCCGATCTGCGCGCGCACCGCGGCGAAGCGCTCTTCCTGGTGCTGGCGACCGCCGGCATCGTCACCTCCCTGCTGCTCGCCACCGCCCTGTTCGGCTACGCCACGAACCCCTGGCAGCGGACCTTCGCCGAAGCGCGCGGCGCCCACGTCTGGCTGCACACCGCGTCGTCCGCGGACGCCCGCGCACTGGCCCGGCTGGACGGCGTCGCCGCCGTCGCCGGCCCCTACCGCGCCGAGTCCGCCACCGTCGCCGCCCGCGGCATCCGCGCCTCCGTGGAGCTGCGCGGCACTCCGCGGCTGCCCTCCGTCGGCCGCCCTGTGCTCACCGCCGGGCACTGGCTGGACCCGGCCGCCCCGGACGGCGTGGTGCTGGAGAGCAGCCTCGCCCGGGCCCTGCTGGCCGAGCCCGGCGACACCCTGACACTGCCGGGGACGGCCCGCACGCTCACCGTCGAGGGCATCGCGGACAGCGCCGAACCCCCGTACCGCCCGGGCGACCAGCCGGGAGTGGTGTGGGCGCTGCCGTCCGCGGTGCCCGCCCCGACCGTCCAGGTCGTCGGACTGCGGCTCGGCGACCCGGCCGACACGGACTACGCGGTGCAGCGCGCCGTCACCGTGCTGGGCGCGGGCGCGGTCGGCGAGGTCTCCACCTGGCAGCAGGCCCGCGCCGAGGCACAGGGCGACAACCGGCTGCTGGGCCAGGTGCTCGGACTGTTCGGGCTGGGCGCCCTGATCGCCGCGGGGTTCGCGGTGCACGGGGCGATCGCCACCCGTATCCGCGGGCATCTGCGGGACCTCTCGGTGCTGAAGGCGATCGGCTTCACGCCCGCCCAGGTCGTGCGGATCTTCCTGCTCCAGCACCTGGCGTACGCCCTGCTCGGCGCCTTCGCCGCGGCAGCGCTCACCGAGGGGCTGGGCAGCCGGGTCCCGGGGCGGCTCGGGGACGCCGTGGGCGTGTGGCAGGGACTGCCCGGCCACACCCTGGCGCTGTGCGCGGTGCCGGCGGGCGCCGTGTTGCTCATCGGCCTGACCACGGGGCTCGCGGCCTGGCGGGCGGGGCGGGTGCCGCCGGTTCCGGTGCCGCGCCCGGCCGCGCCGACGGGCGGACGGCTGAGCGGACCGGCCCGGCGGGCGCTGGGGCTGCGGCTGCCGGCCGCACTGGTCCTCGGCTGCCACAAGGCGTTCGCGGGACGCGGCCGGTCCCTGGCCACCGTGGCCCGGCTGACGCTGCCACTGCTGCTGATCGTGGTGGCGCTCAGCGCGTGGACCACGATCGACCGCTTCCACAGCAGCCCCGAGCGGGTGGGCCTGCCGACGGCACTGACCCTCCGCTCCGACGGCGCCCTGGACGCGTCCGGCGTACGGGCCGCGCTGACCCGCGACTCCCGGGTCGCCGCCGCCTATCCGGGCGTCGAGGTGGCCGCGCTGGTCCCCGGCCAGACCGGGACCATCGCCCTGCGCGGCATCGGCACCCGCGCCGAGCCCTACCCCTACGCCCTCGCCGAGGGCCGCGCCGCGCGCGGACCGGACGAGGCGGTGGCCGGCCAGGGCCTGCTCGACCTGCTGCACGCGCGGGTCGGCGACTGGGTCCGGATGACGGTCGGCGACCGGCCGCAGATCCTGCACATCGTGGGCCGCGGCATCGAGCCCCGCAACGCCGGCCGGGTGGTGACCACGTCCCTGGACACCCTCCGCGAGAACGACCCGGAGCTGTCCCCCGCCTTCTACGAGCTACGGCTGCGCCCGGGTGCCGACCCGCGTCGGGTGGCCGCCGCGCTCGCCTCCGCCGGCCATGGCCATCTGGAGGTGCACCCCGTGACGAACCCCGCCGACGGGCTGTCCCCGCTGCGCGGTGTCGTCGCCGGGCTGATCGCCGTCCTGGCCCTGATCGGACTGGTCGAGCTGCTCACCGCGATCGGCGGCAGCGTCCGCGAGGGCGAGCGCGATGTGCTGGCGCTCCGGGCGATCGGGATGTCGCCGCGCCAGATCACCGCGATCACCGTCACGGCGACGAGCTGCACAGCCCTGGCGGCGGTCGTCGCCGGTACCGCGCTCGGGCTGCCGCTGGCCCGTCGGCTGATCGACGCCCAGGGCGGCTCCAGCGGCATCGGCGCCGGGATCGCCCAGTCCCCCTCCCCCGGGCTGCTGCTCCTGCTGGGCTCGGCCGCCGTGCTGGGGGCGGCGGCACTGGCCGTGCTGCCCGCAGCCCGGTCGGCCCGCCGCCGCCTCGCGGACACGCTGAGCGCGGTGGCCTGAGCCTGCCCGGAGCACGCCGGCCCGGCCCTGGCCAGGACGCCGCGGCGGGGGCCGGCCCTGCGGCACGGTCCTCGCCGCGGCGGCCTCGCGCCGGAACGTCACCGCGACGGCGTCGAGGACGGCGCCGCGACGCCCCCCGTGGTGGATCAGCCGCGGCCGCGCAGCTCCCGGTACGTGGCGACCAGCGCCTTCGTCGACGCGTCCAGGCCGGGGACGTCGGCGCCCTCGGTGAGGGCGGGCTCGACGCGCTTGGCGAGGACCTTGCCCAGTTCCACGCCCCACTGGTCGAAGGAGTCGATGTTCCACACCGCGCCCTGCACGAACACCTTGTGTTCGTAGAGGGCGACGAGCTGGCCGAGGACGGAAGGGGTCAGCTCGCGGGCGAGGATCGTGGTGGTCGGCCGGTTCCCCTGGAAGGTCTTGTGCGGGACCAGCTCCTCGGGCACGCCCTCCGCGCGGACCTCCTCGGCGGTCTTGCCGAAGGCGAGCGCCTGCGTCTGGGCGAAGAAGTTGGCCATCAACAGATCGTGCTGGGCCTTGAGTTCCTCGCTCAGCTCGGCGACCGGCTCGGCGAAGCCGATGAAGTCCGCCGGGATCAGCTTGGTGCCCTGGTGGATCAGCTGGTAGTAGGCGTGCTGGCCGTTGGTGCCGGGCGTGCCCCAGACCACCGGACCGGTCTGCCATTCGACCTGCTTGCCGTCCCGGGCGACGTACTTGCCGTTGGACTCCATGTCGAGCTGCTGGAGGTACGCCGTGAACTTGGAGAGGTAGTGCGAGTACGGCAGCACGGCGTGCGACTGGGCGTCGTGGAAGTTGTCGTACCAGATGCCCAACAGGCCCAGCAGCAGGGGGACGTTGGCCTCGGCGGGCGCGGTGCGGAAGTGGTCGTCGACGATCCGGAAGCCGTCGAGCATCTCGCGGAAGCGGTCGGGCCCGATGGCGATCATCAGGGACAGGCCGATCGCGGAGTCGTAGGAGTACCGGCCGCCGACCCAGTCCCAGAACTCGAACATGTTCTCCGGGTCGATGCCGAACGCGGTGACCTTCTCCGCGTTCGTGGACAGTGCCACGAAGTGCTTGGCCACCGCGGCCTCTCCCCCGCTCCCGGCTTCGCCCGAGCGGGAGGTGCCCCCGTCCGGTGCGGCCAGCAGCCACTGCCGCGCCGAGGTCGCGTTGGTGATGGTCTCGATGGTGGTGAAGGTCTTGGAGGCGACGATGAACAGGGTCTCCGCCGGGTCCAGGTCCCGGGTGGCCTCGTGCAGGTCGGCGCCGTCCACGTTGGAGACGAAACGGACCGTGATGTCGCGGTCGGTGAAGCTGCGCAGCACCTCGTAGGCCATCGCGGGGCCGAGGTCGGAGCCGCCGATGCCGATGTTGACCACGTTCCGGATCCGCTTGCCGGTGTGCCCGGTCCACTCGCCGGAGCGGACCCGCTCGGCGAAGCCGGCCATCTTGTCCAGCACGGCGTGCACGGCCGGGACCACGTTCTCGCCGTCGACCTCGATCACCGCGTCCCGCGGAGCACGCAGCGCGGTGTGCAGCACCGCCCGGTCCTCCGTGACGTTGATCTTCTCGCCGCGGAACATGGCGTCCCGGAGGCCGAAGACGTCCGTCGCCGTGGCCAGCTCGCGCAGCAGGCGCAGCGTCTCGTCGGTGACCAGGTGCTTGGAGTAGTCGATGTAGAGGTCGCCGACCTGGAGCGTGTACCCGGTGCCGCGCTCGGGGTCGGCGGCGAACAGATCCCTCAGACCGGTGTCCGCCAGCGCCTCCCGGTGCTTGGCGAGAGCGGTCCATTCGGGCGTCTGGTGGAGCCTGGTACGGCCGTCTGCGTTCATTTCCGACTTCAGCCTTCTTTCGGTACCTGTCCCGCTGCCGTTCCCAACCTAATTGATCAGGGCGCGGGAGGAGCGGTCGAGACGCCGGCCTCGTGGGCGAGCAGTGGTACGTCGGGACGGCGCGCCGGTATCAGTGCGGTGACCGCCGCGGCGAAGAGGGCGGCGGCGAGCAGGGCGGGCGCGTTGAGGCCGTACAGCCGGGCCACGGCCCCGCCGAGCAGCGCGCCGAGCGGGGCTCCGGAAGTCGAGGAGGTGCGGAAGGCGGAGGCGACGCGGCCCACCATCGGCGCGGGGCTGCGCTGCTGCATCAACGTGACCTGGTTGACGTTCCAGACCATGCTCATCATGCCGAGCAGCAGCATCCCGGCGACGAGGGCGGGCAACTGCCGCACGGAGCCGATGAGCAGCAGCGAGCCCGTCTGCACGGCACCCCCGATCAGCAGGGCCCGCACCCGTCCGGTGCGGCGCGCGATCCGCTGGGCGACGAATCCGCCGGCCAGACTGCCGGCCGCGTAGGCGGTCATGGCGGCGACGTATCCGGTGTTGCCCGCGTCCAGCCAGCGGGTGACGTGCAGCGCCAGCGTGGCGATCAGGGCGCCCATGCCGATGTTGCACAGCAGCGTGGCCAGGCAGACCGCGCGCAGGACCCGGTCCTGCCACAGAGCGCCCAGGCCCGCCCGGATCTCCGTGCGCAGGGTGCTGCCGGCCGGGCGCGGCTCCCGCTCCGCAGGACGTGTCCGCAGGGACGCGACGAGGGCCGCCGCCGCCAGATACGTGCCTGCGTCCACCGCGAAGGGCAGGAACGCCCCGGCCGCCAGCAGCAGCGGCACGACCGGCCCCGCGAGCAGTCCGCCGGCGAGCTGCTGACTCGTCATCAGCCGGGCGTTCGCACTGCCCAGGACCTCGCGCTTCACCAGGGAGGGCAACAGGGCCGTGGAGGCGTTGTCGAAGAGCGTCTGGAGCGCGGTGAGGGAGAAGGCGAGAGCGATCAGGAGCGGGACGGAGGCGTGCCCCAGGCCGACGGCGAGGGCGAATCCGGCGACGAGCAGACCTCGTACCGTGTCCACGAGCCACATCGCCCGCCGCTGGTCGACGCGGTCCGCGAGGGCGCCGCCGAACAGCCCGAACAGCAGCCACGGCAGATAGCCGCAGGCGGTGACGGACGCGATGACGAGGGGCTCGTCGGTGAGGCTCACCGCGAGCAGCGGGAGCGCGGACGTGCGTAACGCGTCGCCGAAGCGGGAGACCACGGCGGCCGTCCACAGCCGCCCGAATCCCCCGCGCCATGCGGGCGCGACCCTGTTCGCCGTCTCGGCCACAGCCACACGTCCCCCTCACGATCCGCCGATACACGAACCGTAAAGGGCACCACTGACAACGGGCCGTCCGCGGCTGCGAAACGGCTCCGGCCAGGCGCCCGCGGGCACCCGGCCGGTGAGAACTGCTAGATCTCGCCCCGCAGTTTGGCGAGCGCCTCGGCGAGGATCGCCTCGCCGTCCGCGTCGCTGCGCCGCTCCCGTACGTACGCCAGATGCGTCTTGTACGGCTCGGTGCGCGGCGGGTCCGGCGGGTTGTCCCGGTCCTGGCCGGCCGGGAAGCCGCAGCGCGGGCAGTCCCAGGTCTCGGGAACCTGCGCGTCGCTGGCGAAGCTCGGCTGCGTCTCATGCCCGTTGGAGCACCAGAAGGAGATGCGCAGACGCGGCGCGGACTCGCCGCGCTCGGCCTCGCCCATCGGCCCCGCCCCGACCCGGCTTCCTCGGATCGCGTTGCCACTTGCCACGGTCGTAACTCCCTGCGTGATGGTGCCGCGAAGCGAGTCGGCGTTTCGCTTCGTTGCGAGCGCCTCAGTCTACGTAAGGCCCAACGCGCGTCCAGTGATTGGAGTTACCGGTCCCCACATCCAGACGCAAGCCCCATGATAGGCCGCGCTCAGGAGCACGTACCGAACATGGGGCTTTACGTGTGGAATATACGGAATGTGCCGGGTGTTCGCCCGGTTTGCGCTCTCCGCGCGTCAGCTGGTCGTCAGCTGGTCGTCTTCATCAGGATGCCGAGGACGATGATGCACGCGAACCACAGCACGCCGATCACGATGGTGATCCGGTCGAGGTTGCGCTCGGCGACCGAGGAGCCGCCGACGGAGGACTGCATGCCGCCACCGAACATGTCGGAGAGGCCGCCGCCCTTCCCCTTGTGCATCAGCACCAGCAGCATCAGCAGCAGGCTGAAGACGATCAGGGCGATCGAGAACCCCAAAACCACGGCTGGACCAACTTCCTCGGATTCGGATGGACGACGGGGGCACAGCGCCTCCGCTGTGCCCCCGCAAGAGTACGACGTATCGCCGCTACCGCCTACTCACGGCCCGCGTCACTGATCGCGGAAGCGCACGATCTTGACGAACTCGTCGGCGTCCAGCGAGGCACCGCCGATCAGGGCGCCGTCGATGTCGGCCTTGGCCATGATCTCGGCGACGTTGCCCGACTTCACGGAGCCGCCGTACTGGATGCGGACCTTGTCGGCCACGTCCTGCGAGTACAGCTCGGCGATCTTCGCGCGGATGGCGGCGCAGACCTCCTGGGCGTCGTCGGCGCCGCAGACCTTGCCGGTGCCGATGGCCCACACGGGCTCGTAGGCGACCACGACGGTCTCGGCCTGCTCGGCCGGGAGGTCCTTCAGGCCGCCCTCGACCTGGGCGAGGGTGTGGGTGACGTGGTTGCCCGCCTCGCGGACGTCCAGCTCCTCGCCGACACACAGGATCGGGGTCAGGCCGTGCTTGTAGGCGGCCTTCACCTTGGCGTTGACGATGTCGTCGGTCTCGTTGTGGTACTGGCGGCGCTCGGAGTGGCCGATCACGGCATAGGTGCACTTCAGCTTGGCCAGCATCGGGCCGGAGATCTCGCCGGTGTAGGCACCGGAGTCGTGCTGCGAGATGTCCTGGGCACCGTACTTGATCTTGAGCTTGTCACCGTCGACCAGGGTCTGCACGGAGCGCAGGTCGGTGAAGGGCGGCAGGACGGCGACCTCCACGGCCTCGTAGTCCTTGTCGGCCAGGGCGAAGGCGAGCTTCTGGACGTGGGCGATGGCCTCCAGGTGGTTGAGGTTCATCTTCCAGTTGCCCGCCATCAGCGGCGTGCGCGTGCTCAAGGGTCAGTCCTCCAGTGCGGCGAGGCCGGGGAGCGTCTTGCCCTCGAGGTATTCGAGGGAGGCGCCGCCACCGGTCGAGATGTGGCCGAATGCGGTTTCGTCGAAGCCGAGCGTACGCACGGCCGCGGCGGAATCACCGCCGCCGACGACGGTGAAGCCGTCCGAGTCGACGAGAGCCTGGGCGACCGCCTTGGTGCCCTCGGCGAAATCAGGGTGCTCGAAGACGCCCATGGGGCCGTTCCAGAAGACGGTGGCCGCGTCGGCGAGCTTCGAGGCGTACAGCTTGCGGGTCTCCGGGCCGATGTCCAGGCCCTCCTGGTCGGCGGGGATCGCGTCCGCGGCGACCGTCGTGGGGTTGGCCGGGGCCTTCGTCTTCAGGTCCGGGAACTCCGGCGAGACGAGGACGTCGACGGGGAGCAGCAGCTCGACGCCCTGCTTCTCGGCGCGCTCCATGTACTCGGTGACGGCCGGGATCTGGTCCTCCTGCAGGAGGGAGATGCCGACCTCGTGGCCCTTGGCCTTCAGGAAGGTGTAGGCCATGCCGCCGCCGATGAGCAGCCGGTCGGCCTTGCCGAGCAGCTGGTCGATGACGGCGAGCTTGTCGGAGACCTTGGCGCCGCCGAGCGCGACGACGTAGGGGCGCTTGACGTCCTCGGTGAGCTTCTTCAGGACGCCGACCTCGGCGGTGATCAGGTAGCCGGCGTAGTGCGGCAGCCGGGCCGGGAGGTCGTAGACGGAGGCGTGCTTGCGGTGGACGGCGCCGAAGCCGTCACCGACGTAGACGTCGGCGAGGGCGGCGAGCCGGTCGGCGAACTCGCCCCGCTCGGTGTCGTCCTTCGACGTCTCGCCGGGGTTGAAGCGCAGGTTCTCGATGACCGCGACCTGGCCGGGCTGGAGGCCGTCCACGGCGTCGTGGGCGGCGGGGCCGACGGTGTCCTGGGCGAAGGCGACCGGGGCACCGAGCAGTTCACCGAGGCGCTCGGCGGCGGGCAGCAGCGAGAAGGCGGGGTCCGGGGCGCCCTTGGGGCGGCCCAGGTGCGAGGCGACGATCACCTTGGCGCCGGCCTCGGCGAGGGCCTTGACGGTGGGCAGGACGGCGCGGATGCGGCCGTCGTCGGTGATCGTCCCGTCGGCCAGCGGCACGTTGAGGTCGGCGCGGACGAAGACCCGCTTGCCGCTCACGCCGTCGGCGAGAAGTTCGTCGATCGTCTTCATTGAGTGGACTCCTGAGGAGGGCTCGTGGTGCACCTGATCGTAAAAGGGCGTGGTCAGTACGTGAGAGCAGGGCCCGGGCGGCGCGGCCTTGCGCTGCCCGGGCCCTGCTCTCACTGCGTGGTCCTGCTGTGTGCGATCAGAGCTGGTTGCCGACGAAGACCGTGAGGTCCACGAGGCGGTTCGAGTAGCCCCACTCGTTGTCGTACCAGCCGATGACCTTCACGTTCTTGCCCTCCTGAACCATGGTCAGGGAGGAGTCGAAGGTGCAGGAGGCCGGCTCGTTGACGATGTCGGAGGAGACGATCGCGTCCTCGGTGTACTCGAGGAGGCCCTTCAGCTCGCCCTCGGCGGCCTTCTGGAAGGCGGCGTTGACCTCTTCCTTGGTGACCTCGCGGGAGAGCTCGACGACCAGGTCGGTGACCGAGCCGGTCGGGACCGGGACGCGCATGGCGATGCCGTCCAGCTTGCCCTTGAGCTGCGGGAGCACCAGAGCGGTGGCCTTGGCGGCACCGGTGGTGGTCGGGATGATGTTCTCGGCGGCGGCACGGGCGCGGCGCAGGTCCTTGTGCGGGAAGTCCAGGATGCGCTGGTCGTTCGTGTACGCGTGCACCGTGGTCATCAGACCCTTGACGATGCCGAAGTTCTCGTCGAGGACCTTCGCCATCGGGGCCACACAGTTGGTGGTGCAGGAGGCGTTGGAGATGACGTGGTGGTTCGCCGGGTCGTACTTGTCCTGGTTGACGCCCATCACGATGGTGATGTCCTCGTCCTTGGCCGGAGCCGAGATGAGGACCTTCTTGGCGCCGCCGGCGATGTGCTTCGCGGCGTCTTCCTTCTTGGTGAAGATGCCCGTCGACTCGATGACGATGTCGACGCCCAGCTCGCCCCACGGGATGTCGGCCGGGTTGCGCTCGGAGAGCACCTTGATCGTGTGACCGTCGACGGTGATGGTGTCGGCGGTGTGGGAGACCTCCTGCTTGAGGCGGCCCAGGATCGTGTCGTACTTGAGCAGGTGCGCAGTGGTCGCGGTGTCACCCAGGTCGTTGACAGCCACGACCTCGATGTCCGCACCCTGCTCCAGCAGCGCGCGGAAGTAGTTACGCCCGATGCGGCCGAAGCCGTTGATGCCTACGCGGATCGTCACGAACCGATCTCCTCGTTGGTACGCCGGCCATGCGGTGCCGGCGAGCTCTGTTTGGGATGTCCCCGACCACCACCGACCCTACCTCCCAGAGGGCCCCGGAGTGACATCGAGATGGCGCATACACGGGCAGGCAGTCCGTACCCGCCAGTAGGGGTACGGACCACCTCGGATCGGCAGTGGATTAGTCCGTATTTCTTGCGGAATGCCAGGCACTCCTGACGCTTTTTTCACTCGTTCGTGAGCGGGTCGGCTCACTTGATGAGTGCCTCATCCGTGCACCGTTGAGAGGGGGTTCCGCTCACCTGTCGAGTGAGGCGAACGCCTTTCTCAACAGGGCGGTCCGGTCGGCCGCCGACGCCACCTGTTCCAGGCCGAAACCGAGCAGCACGGTGTCGTCCGTGGCGACCGCTCCATAGGTCTGGAACAGGGTCCCGGTGCGCGCCCAGTCCTTCAGGACCGCCGGGCTGCCCGCGGGCGCTCCGGCCGCCCGCCACGCGCCCAGGGACGACTCGAAGCCCTCGGTCTCCTTCGCGTCGCCGCCGACGACCAGCGAGGCGTCGTCGGCGAGGACACCGTGCCCGCCGCTGCCGGGGTCGGTGACGTAGCTGATCGAGACCTCGACGGACCGGCCGGCATACGCGCTCAGGTCGAAGCTCACCTGCTGCCAGCCGCCGGAGCTGCCGGTGAGGCTGTTCCAGGTGCCGGTGGTCCCGGTCGCGGTGCAGGCGTTGCCGGCCGACGTCAGGTAGTGCTTCAGCCACGGGTGCTCGCCGATCAGGAATCCGGCGCCGCAGTCCGCGGGCACGGCCGTCCTCGTGGCTCCGCCGGCCTCCGGCAGGGTCGTCCAGTCGTCGGCACCCACGGTGTGCGCCTCGACCACCGCGTGGTCGTACCCGGGCTCGGTGTCCCACAGCAGCCGGGTGCTCAGGGCCGGCCTGTCGGCCGCGGCGACACCACTGAGGTCGATGGTGCGGGTGAGGCGCTTGTAGGCGTCGTCGGTGTGCACGGCCGCGGCCATGGCCGTCCCCGTGTACGGCCCGTACGGGTTGACGGTCCCGGCGAAGGCGCCCGCGCCCGCGCTCTCGAACTGCGGGTAGGTGGCAGCCGGCAGTTCGTCGGAGGTGACGCCGTAGGTACCGGCCTTGTCCAGCGGGTTGCCGGGCGCGTCGCCGAGGGCGCCGGTGAAGCCGTCGAGCGCGCCGGAGCCGGTGAACCCGGTGGCCCCCTTGGTCGACGTACGGCTGTAGGCGCCCAGGTAGTACTGGCTGAAGTCGTCCGACGGGGTGCCGTCGCCGAGGTCGACGGTGCCGCCCGCCAGCTCGCCGGCCTCGATCAGCCGCCCGCCCTCGTTGAGGTAGGCGCGCAGCCGGAGCTGGGTGGCGTTGCCGGGGCCGTTCGCGCCGGAGTAGTGCACCACCGTCCGGAAGTGCCCCAGCACGCCGAGCGCGTCGGGGGCGCCCTGCGTGGCCACGTCCCAGACGAGGGCTTTGTGCCCGGCGGCCTTCAGCGCGTCCGCGTACGTCCGCGCCTGCGTGGCTGCCGTACCCTCCTCGGCGACCAGCAGGGTGTCCGCCTTCGGCCGCTTCGCGACGGTGTAGGTGAAGTGGGTGCTGGAGACCTTCTTCCCGCTCCTGGTCTCACCGGTGAACCACACCTCGACCTGGTCGCCCGGCTCGCCGTCCTGCACCTTCGCCCGGTACTCGTCGAAGTAGAGATCGTCCTCGCCGCCGTAGGTCCCTCCGCCCTTCCAGGGCTTCAGCGCCTGGTCGAGCGTACGGCCGCCGTTGACGCGGTACTTCAGCTCCTTGTCCCGGACGGCCTTGCGGGCGACGACCGAGACCTCCTGGTCCGCGCCCCGGGAGTACGACGTGCCGAACGCGGCCGGGGTGAAGTCGGCGGCCTCCAGGCCGACCGAGGAGGCCGGCTTGTCGGGGTGCGCGGCGGTCTCGGCGACGGAGAGCGCGAACGGGACGTTCTTGGCGAACTCCTGCTGGATCAGCTTCTCGTCGTCGGGGAAGTTGAAGACCGACCGGCAGTCCTGGCTCTTCCAGGCGTCGTTCGGGTCGAGGTCGGACGCGGTCTCGCAGGTCGACATCTCCGGGGTGAACATCGCCATCCCGTTGACGTTCGACGCGTGGCCGTCCGCCTCGCCGTTGGTGGTGTACAGCTCCGAGGAGACCTGCGAACGGTAGCCGGGGACGGCCGGGTTGTCGGGCGTGCCGGCCAGCGCCTTGTACAGGACGTCGTCGGGCGTGGGCGTCGCCACCTGCCAGCCGACGCCGTACAGCAGGAGTTCGGCGGCGGAGTGGTAGTTGATGCCGTACGCGAAGCCGATGCGCTTCTCGAAGCCGTCCAGGGCCTTCGTCTCGGGCTCGGACCCGGGGCTCGCGCCGCGGTAGGTCTGGCTGGTGGGGTTGGGGGACGAACCCTCGTCGTCGTAGCCCCACTTGTAGGCGAAGTTGCGGTTGAGGTCGACACCGTCGCCGGTGCTGATGACGCCGTCGCCGTTGACGTCGCGCAGGTTCTTGCGCCACAGGCGGTTGCCGGGGTCCTGGAAGGTGTAGTCGTAGCCGTCCGGGTTGGCCGAGAGCACGAACCACAGCTCGGTCGAGTCGACGATCTTCTTGACGCGCTTGTCGGTCCGGTAGTGGTCCAGGTAGTAGTGGAGCAGCCGCCGGGTCATCTCCGGCGTGATCCACTCGCGCGCGTGCTGGTTGGACATGTACAGCACGGCGGGCCTGGAGCCGTCCTTCGACTTCTTCGCGTTCCTGGTCAGTTTGAGCGCGAGGATGTCCTGGCCGTTGACGGTCCTGCCGATGGACTCGACCTTGGTCAGGCCGGGGTGGGCCCGGGCGGTCCGGAGGATCTCCGCCTTGAGCCCGCCGCTTCCGCCGTACGGGCGGAACACGCCCTGGGCGGCGTCCTCGGTCCGGGCCACCGCCTTGGCCGAGAGGGTGCGCTCGGTCAGGTCGACACCCTGCTCGCGCAGTTGCGCCGCCTGCTTGTCGGTGAGGTAGACCTCCACCTCGGTCTTCCCGCTCCCGGTCACCCGCTCGCCGAGTTCATGGCCGTCCTGGCCGGCCTTGAGCAGCAGGGGGATCTGCTTCCGGGTGACGTCGGCACGGAAGACCTTGACGTCGTCCCGGTCGGACTTCGCCGGGCTTCCGCTCTGTGCCTGGGCTGTGGGTGCAAGGCTCGCTCCGCCGAGCAGAAGCGCGCCGACAGCGAGGATCGATCTCGCTCTGTGTCTCATGAACCCCCCTAGCGGTGGTCCGCCACAGCGGCGAACAGGGTGCCAGGCTCATGTCACTCGATGATCGAGTCAAGAGCGCAGCACGGACAGGCAAACGGGGACGGTACGGGTGTGAAAGGCCGGCGCCGACGGGTCCAAGGTGCCGTCGGCACCGGCGAGTTGGCCGCGGGCCGGTCAGCCGGCCAGGTTGTCCGCCAGCTCCTCGCTGAGGTTCGCCTCCGTGCCCGGGATGCCCAGGTCGCTGGCGCGCTTGTCGGCCATCGCCAGCAGACGGCGGATACGGCCCGCGACCGCGTCCTTCGTCAGCGGCGGGTCGGCGAGGGCGCCCAGCTCCTCCAGGGAGGCCTGCTTGTGCTCCATGCGCAGCCGCCCGGCGGCGGCGAGGTGCTCGGGAACCTCTTCGCCCAGGATCTCCAGGGCGCGCTGGACCCGGGCCCCGGCGGCCACGGCGGCACGGGCGGAGCGGCGCAGGTTGGCGTCGTCGAAGTTGGCGAGCCGGTTGGCCGTGGCCCGCACCTCGCGCCGCATCCGGCGCTCCTCCCAGGCGAGCACCGACTCGTGCGCGCCCAGCCGGGTGAGCAGGGCGCCGATCGCATCGCCGTCCCGGACGACCACCCGGTCGACCCCGCGCACCTCACGGGCCTTCGCGGCGATCGACAGTCTGCGCGCGGCACCGACCAGCGCGAGGGCCGCCTCGGGGCCCGGGCAGGTCACCTCGAGGGAGGAGGAACGCCCCGGCTCGGTCAGCGAGCCGTGTGCCAGGAAGGCCCCGCGCCAGGCCGCCTCCGCGTCACAGGTGGCCCCCGAGACCACCTGCGGGGGGAGACCGCGGATCGGGCGGCCCCGGCCGTCCACGAGACCCGTCTGCCGGGCCAGCTGGTCACCGCCCGCCACGACCCGCACGACATAGCGCGAGCCGCGGCGCAGTCCGCCGGGCGCCATCACGATCAGCTCGGAGCTGTGGCCGAAGATCTCCAGGATGTCCCGCTTGAGCCGGCGTGCCGCCATCGCGGTGTCCAGCTCCGCTTCGATCACGATGCGTCCGCTCACCAGGTGGAGGCCGCCGGCGAACCGCAGAATGGCGGAAACCTCCGCCTTCCTGCAGCAGGTCCGGGTGACGGGGAGCCGGGAGATCTCATCCTTCACCGCTGCCGTCATCGCCATGGGCCGATCCTTCCATGCATCCGAAAAATACGGTCGTACGCGGCGGCCAACAGCTCCGGATCGTGCCGGGGTGATCCGTCGGTCCGGGCCACCGGCGCCAGCTCGACCGCGGCTCCCAGCCGCTTGGCGGCCTCGGTGAGCGAGTCGCGGTCGGGCACGGCGGCCTCGTCGGCCAGCACCACGTCCAGGGCGAGTTTAGGGGCGTGTCGCCCCAAAACCTCCAAATGACGCTGCGGGGAGAAGCCCTCGGTTTCTCCCGGCTGCGGCGCGAGGTTCAAGGAGAGCACCCGGCGGGCCTTGGTCTCGGTGAGGGCGTCCAGCAACTCCGGGACGAGCAGGTGCGGGATCACCGAGGAGAACCAGGAGCCGGGGCCGAGCACCACCCAGTCCGCGTCCAGGACCGCCGCCACCGCCTCGGGGACGGCCGGCGGGTCGTGGGGCACGAGATGCACCGACTGCACCTCGCCGGGCGTCAGGGCGACGGTCGCCTGCCCGAGCACCGTGTCCACGTCCTCCGGACGCTCCGGATCGTGCCCCTTGACCAGGGCCTGCAGTTCCAGCGGCACGGCGGACATCGGCAGCACGCGCCCGTGCGCGCCGAGCAGTTTGCCGACCAGGTCCAGCGCCTGCACATGGTCGCCGAGCTGCTCCCACAGGGCGACGATCAGCAGATTGCCGACCGCGTGATCGTGCAGATCGCCCTGGGACTGGAAGCGGTGCTGGATGACCCGGGCCCAGGTCTGGCCCCAGTCGTCGTCGCCGCACAGCGCGGCCAGCGCCTTGCGCAGGTCACCGGGCGGCAGCACGCCCAGCTCGTCCCGGAGCCGGCCGCTGGAGCCGCCGTCGTCGGCCACGGTGACGACGGCGGTGAGGTCGCCGGTGATCCGGCGCAGCGCGGCGAGCGAGGCGGACAGGCCCATGCCGCCGCCGAGCGCGACCACCTTGGGCTGGGCGCCACGCCGGCGGGGACGGGCCCCGCGGGCCTCGGCCGGGCGGCCGGCTCGCGCGTCGGGCACCCTCCGGCGGAGCCTGCTCAGCCGCGGTGTACGTTCCGTCATTCCCGTCCCATGTCCCGGTGCACGACCACCGTCTCCACGCCCTCGGCCGCGAGCCGCGCGGCGAGCTTCTCCGACATCGCCACCGAGCGGTGCTTGCCGCCGGTACAGCCGATGGCGATGGTCACATAGCGCTTGCCCTCGCGCCGGTACCCGGCGGCGATGAGCCGCAGCAGTTCGGCGTACCGGTCGAGGAACTCCTTCGCACCGGGCTGGTTGAAGACGTAGGCGGCGACCTCCTCGTTGAGGCCGGTGTACGGGCGCAGCTCCGGGACCCAGTGCGGGTTGGGCAGGAACCGCATGTCCGCGACCAGGTCGGCGTCGACCGGCAGGCCGTACTTGAAGCCGAAGGACATCACGGTGGCCCGCAGCTCGGGCTCCTCCTCGCCGGCGAACTGGGCGTCCATCTTGGCGCGCAGCTCGTGCACGTTGAGGCTGGAGGTGTCGATCACCAGGTCGGCGTCGCCGCGCAGCTCGCGCAGCAGCTCCCGCTCGGCGGCGATGCCGTCCACGATGCGTCCGTCGCCCTGGAGCGGGTGCGGGCGGCGCACCGACTCGAAGCGGCGGACCAGGGCGTCGTCGGAGGACTCCAGGAAGACGATCCGCCGGGTGACGCCCCGCGTGTCCAGGTCGGCGAGGGACTCTCGCAGATTGTCGAAGAAACGCCGGCCACGCACGTCCACCACGACCGCGATCCGCGCCACGTTGCCCTGTGAGCGGGCGCCCAGCTCCACCATCGTGGGGATGAGGGCGGGCGGGAGGTTGTCCACGACGAACCAGCCGAGGTCCTCCAGGCACTTCGCGGCCGTGGACCGGCCGGCTCCGGACATGCCGGAGATGATCACCAGCTCGGGGATGGCCGTCTCCGGCACCCCGGCCGTCTCGCTGCCCGTACTCACCTGTGCTCCGTTGTCCTGGCCCGTGTCCGCGTCGTGCCGGACGACATCGTCGCCCGTGTCGTTGTGCGCTTGATCTCGCTGTGCCGTGGGCTGTGTCTCGTGCTCGCTCATGTCTCCTGCCCCCGTCGTTCGTCCGGGGCGCCCGCGGTCACGGGCTCCCCCGAGGAACCCCCCGTCGTATCGGGTTCCTCGTCCTCAATGATCTCTCCGGTCGCCGTGTTCACGGCGGGTGCGGCCGGGGCCGCCTGGGCGAGGGCCACGGCGATGGTCTCGGCCGTCTTCCGGCCTATTCCGGGCACTTCCTGGATCTGCTCGATTGTGGCGGACCGCAGCTTCTTCACCGAGCCGAAATGCTTGATGAGCGCCTGTTTGCGGGTCTCGCCGAGGCCGGGGACGTCGTCCAGCGGGCCCGCGCGGAACCGCTTGGCGCGCTTGGTGCGCTGGTAGGTGATCGCGAACCGGTGGGCCTCGTCACGGACCCGCTGGAGCAGGTAGAGGCCCTCGCTGGTGCGGGGCAGGACCACCGGGTCGTCGTCGCCGGGCACCCAGACCTCCTCCAGGCGCTTGGCGAGGCCGCACACGGCGATGTCGTCGATGCCCAGCTCGTCCAGGGCGCGCCGGGCCGCCGCGACCTGCGGCTGGCCGCCGTCGACCACGACCAGCTGGGGCGGGTACGCGAACTTCTTGGGGCGGCCGTCGTCGTCCTTGAGGGAGTCGGTGATCGCGTCCGTGCCGGTGAGCGCGCCGTCACCGTCGGCGAGAGGGCCCTCGGCGCCGGGGGTGGTGACGCCGGAGCCGCCGGTGCCCGGGCCGGTGAGACCGGAGCCGCCGGTGACGGAGCCGGTGACGTCGGAGCCGTCGGGGCCGGAGCCGGTGACGTCAGGGCCCGAGCCGGTCGCGTCGGAGCCGTTGGTCCACTCACCCGTCCGCTCCTTCTCGGCGAGGTAGCGCCTGAAGCGGCGGGTGATCACCTCGTGCATGGAGCGGACGTCGTCCTGGCCGGCGAAGCCCTTGATCTGGAAGCGGCGGTACTCGCTCTTGCGCTGCAGGCCGTCCTCGAAGACGACCATGGAGGCCACCACGTCGTCGCCCTGGAGATGCGAGATGTCGTAGCACTCGATCCGCAGCGGGGCGCTGTCCAGGTCGAGGGCGTCGGCGATCTCCTCCAGCGCACGCGAGCGCGTGGTCAGGTCCGACGCGCGCTTGGTCTTGTGCAGCGCGAGCGCCTGCTGGGCGTTGCGCTGCACGGTCTCCATGAGCGCCTTCTTGTCACCGCGCTGCGGGATGCGCAGCGACACGTTCGCCCCCCGGCGGCCGGTCAGCCACTCCTGGACCGGCTCCACCGGCTCGGGCAGGGCCGGGACCAGCACCTCCTTGGGGACCGCGTCCCCGCTCTCCTCGCCGTAGAGCTGCTGCAGGGCGTGCTCGACCAGGGCGCCGGTGGTGACCTCCTCGACCTTGTCCGTGACCCAGCCGCGCTGACCACGGACCCGCCCACCGCGCACATGGAAGATCTGCACGGCCGCCTCCAGCTCGTCCTCGGCGACGGCGATGAGGTCGGCGTCGGTCGCGTCGGCGAGGACGACCGCGTTCTTCTCCATGGCCTTCTTCAGGGCCTCGATGTCGTCGCGCAGACGGCCCGCCCGCTCGTACTCCATCTCCTCCGCCGCCTCCATCATCTGCTTCTCCAGACGGCGGAGGTAGGTGCCGGTCCGGCCGGCCATGAAGTCGCAGAACTCCTCGGCCAGCTCCAGGTGGTCCTCGGGAGTGATCCGGCCGACACAGGGGGCGGAGCACTTGCCGATGTAACCGAGCAGGCAGGGCCGGCCGGTGCGGGCGGCGTTCTTGAAGACGCCGGCCGAGCAGGTGCGCACCGGGAACACCCGCAGCAGCAGGTCGACGGTGTCCCGGATGGCCCAGGCGTGCGCGTACGGCCCGAAGTACCGGACGCCCTTCTTCTTGTGACCGCGCATCACCTGCACGCGGGGGAACTGCTCGTTCATCGTGACCGCGAGGTACGGGTAGCTCTTGTCGTCGCGGTACTTCACGTTGAACCGGGGGTCGTACTCCTTGATCCAGGAGTACTCCAGCTGCAGCGCCTCGACCTCCGTGGACACCACCGTCCACTCGACCGACGCGGCGGTGGTCACCATCGTCCGGGTGCGCGGGTGCAGGTTCGCCAGGTCCTGGAAGTAGTTCGCCAGGCGCTGGCGCAGGCTCTTCGCCTTTCCGACGTAGATCACCCGGCGGTGCTCGTCACGGAACCTGTACACCCCGGGAGTGTCCGGGATCTCACCCGGCCTGGGGCGGTAGCTGGAGGGGTCGGCCATGTCTCACACCCTACTGGCGAGCACCGACACCGCGTCGGGCCTGTGGACAACGCCCGCACCCGTACGGCGGCCCGCGCCCTCCGGGGCGGCGGCCGGCCTCCCGGATCCCTCCGGGGCAGCCTCCCGGTCCCCGGGGCGGCTCCCCGGATCCCCGCCGTGCTGTCCGGGGCTCCGGAGTCCTTCCTGGGTGTCCTCCGAGGCGGCTCCAAGGAGGCGCGGCACGTCCGGTGGCCTGTTCCGGCCATGCCGGAGGCGTGCCGTCTGCCGCCGTCTGCTCGGCGAGGCCCTGGACGAAGCCCGCGAGAGCCCGCGCCGGCCCCGGCCGGCGTGCGTGGAACGGCTGGGTCCGGCCAGTCGTCCGGAACGACCGGGTCCGAGGTGTTGTCGGGTTCTGGTCAACACGCTTCAATGCGGAGGAACTCGGGGCCGTGCACACATGCGTACGGGCGCGGCGTGCCCAGCCATGGGCGTTCGCGACGCCCACGGGGGTGGCCCCGCACACCCGCACAGGCGGTCTGACCAGCCGTAGCGACACCTCACAGAAAGGCCCGTCGGCATGCTGCATGCCACAGAGCACGCGGACGTCCCCACCGCGGAACTGGACACGGCCCTGCGGGGCGGTCCCTTCCATGTGGCGCTGCGCGCCGCCATCGCCGCACGCGGACTGCCGCTCCAGCGTGTGCAGCACCATCTGTCACGCCATGGGGTGAAGGTGGGCGTCACGAGCCTCAGTTACTGGCAGCAGGGCGCCCGCCGCCCGCAGCGCCCGGAGTCCCTGCGCGCCGTACGGGCGCTGGAGGAGATCCTCCAGCTGCCGGACGAGTCACTGATCCGGCTGCTCGCCGAGTCCGCCGAGCCGGCGGCGGCCGGCCGCCCGGCGGGCCGCTCCTACCGCTCCCTGGTCGAGGCCTCGGACGTCCTGGACCGGCTCACCGCCGACCTCGGCTGGTCCCTGGACGGTGGACTGCACACCCTGGGCCATCACGAATGCGTCCGGATCGGCGCCCGGCGCGAGCTGGTGAGCCGCGAGGCCCACCACATCGTGCGGGCCCACCGCGACGGCGTCGACCGCTTCGTCGCCGTCCACCACGGTGACCCGGGCTGCGATCCGCGCCGCATCACGGTGCACGCCCTGGAGAACTGCCGCACCGGTCGTCTCCGCTGGGACCAGGACACCGGCGTCCTCGTGGCCGAGCTGCTCTTCGGCACCCGGCTGCGCTCCGGCGACACCTTCCTGTTCCGCTACGGCATCGACGACGGCACGGCCGGAACGTCCCGCGAGTATCTCCGCCGGTTCGGCTTCCCCGGCGGCCAGTACGCACTGCAGGTGCGCTTCGACACGGCCGCCCTGCCGGTGCGCTGCCACCGCTTCGCCCAGCACTCGGCGGCGGCTCCGCGCGGCGGCCGCCAGGAACTGTCCGTGACCGGCCCGCACCACAGCGCCCACGTGGTCGAGCCCCGGATCCGGCCGGGCATCGTGGGGATCGCCTGGGACTGGGAGTGAGCGGTCCCGGATCGGGGGTGTGCGGTTCCGCATTGGGCGTGGGCGGTCACGCATCGCGAGTGCACGGTCCCGGATCGGAGGTGGGCGGTCCCGCAGCGCGAGTGCTCGGTTCCGCATTCTCCTTCCGCTGAGCCGCGTTCCCCGGCCCGCCGCCGCCCGGTCAGTCCGCCGGACCGGCGATGATCCTGCCGTTCGTGGTCTTCACCGTCAGCTCGGTCAGGGGCTCGGTGGCCGGCGCCTGGACCACCTTGCCCGTCACGGCATCGAACTGGCTGCCGTGACAGGGGCAGATCAGGGTCGTCCCCTGCAGCTTGTTGATCGGGCACCCCGCGTGCGAGCAGATCGTGCTGTACGCCTTCAGCGCGCCGTCCTTGTCACGGCTGACCACCACGTTGTGATCCCGGTAGAGCTTGGCTCCGCCCTTCGCGACCTCGCCGTCGGCACCGAGGTCCACCGGCGCGGTCGGGGCGGCCGAGGCCGAACCGCTGCCGCCGGGGGCCGAGCATGCGGCCAGGCCGAGCCCGGCGACCGGGGCAGCGGCGGCCCCTCGAAGAACGGTACGGCGGCTGGCGGAGGAGCGGGCGGACATCTGGACTCCACTGGTCAAGGGTGTGCACGGCGACGATACCGGGGCGGAGGGACCGGCCTCGGGGCGGGGCAGGGCGGACCGGGAGCGGAACCGACGGGGAACCCGGCGTGGAACCCGGGTGGGAGGCCAGGCCGCGCCGGGTGGGAGGAGCGGGGAGGCCGGGGACGCACGGGCGGACGTAAACGTTTGCGCAAGCGTTTACGCGCGGGCGGTCATGGGATAACGTCCCGGCCTGAAGGATGGAGAAGCGGCGTTCGAGTGGCCCTGGCTCGGGTGGGCGGGCGGTCACCTCGGGCCCGGTCGGACGACGATCCACCGGGCCGTCGCTCGTCGGCCCGCCGGCTCGGGGAAGGAAGCGCGATGGCCACCATGACGGATGTCGCCCGGAGTGCCGGGGTCTCCGTGGCGACCGTCTCCCACGTCCTCAACGGCACGCGCCCGGTGCTGCCCCACACCCGCCAGGCCGTGCTGGACGCGGTCGACGCCCTGGGCTACACCCCCAACACCCTGGCCCGTTCCCTGGTGACCTCGCGCACCCGCTCCATCGGCCTCGCGGTGTCGGCCATCAGCAACCCGTACTTCACGGAGATCCTCCAAGGTGTCGAGGCCGCCGCCCTGGAGGCGGGCTACAGCCTGCTCATCGCCGATCCGCACGACGACCCCCGGCACGAGCGCAAGGTCGTGCAGTTGCTCCACGAGCGCCGGGTGGACGGCCTGATCGTCGCCCCGTCCGCGGAGCCACGCGACCTCATCGGCTACCTGCGGCGCCACGCGGTACCCACGGTGTTCCTGGACCGGCTGATCGACGAGCCCGGCGCGGGGGACGGTCGGCCGGGCCGCGGCGCGGATGCGGCCACTCCCCCGGACACAGCATGGTTCGACCAGGTCTGTGCCGAGAGCACCGCGCCGACCGCCCTGCTGGTCGGCCACCTCACCGGACTGGGGCACCGCCGGATCGGCCTCATCGCCGGACTGCCCGGACTCAGCACCACCGGAGAACGCGTCTCCGGCTACAAGGAGGGCCTGGCCACCGCCGGTCTGGCCTACGACGAGCGTCTCCTCGTGTCCGGCAACTCCGAGTCGGGCGGCGCGGAGCGGGCCACCGCGGCCCTGCTCGCTCTGCCCGATCCGCCCACGGCGCTCGTCACCGCCAACAACGCGATGACCATCGGTGCCCTGCGCGGGCTGCGCCGGGACGGCCGGTCCGTGCCGGACGACATCGCGCTGTGCTGCTTCGACGACTTCGCCTGGGCCGACCTGTTCTCGCCCCGGCTGACCGCCGTCGCGCAACCCAGCCGGGAGCTGGGCACCGAAGCCGTCCGGCTGCTCCTGGACCGGCTGGACGAGCCGGACCGGCCGTCCCGGACGGTCCGGCTGCCGTGCGCGTTCGTCCACCGCACGTCCTGCGGCTGCCCGGAGGAGCCGGGCGGCGCGGCCGGGCGCCCCGCATCATCCACGCTGTCCGAGAAGGGAACCGCCTCGTGATCGTCGTTGCCGGTGAGGCTCTGATCGACCTGGTACCACAGGGCCGCGGTGCCCTGGCGGACCTGAAGCCGGCGCTCGGCGGCGGCCCGTACAACACCGCGGTGGCCCTCGGCCGGCTCGGTTCCCGCACCGCCTTCTGCTCCCGGACGTCGGACGACGCCTTCGGTGAGGCCCTGCTCGCCGGGCTGCGGCGGGCCGGGGTCGACGTGTCCGGCGTCCAGCGGGGGCCGGAACCGACGACCCTCGCCGTCGCCACGATCGACGCCGCCGGCTCGGCCGCCTACTCCTTCTATGTCGACGGCACCGCCGACCGGCTGTTCACCGCCCCCGCCGCGCTCCCCGCCGGTACGCGCGCGGTGTCCTTCGGCACCTGCTCGCTCGTCCTGGAACCGGGGGCGAGCGCCTACGAGGAGCTGATGCGGACCGCTGCCGCGGACGGGGTGTTCACCGCGCTCGACCCCAATGTGCGGGCGGGACTCATCCCGGACGCGGACGCCTACCGGGCGCGGTTCAAAAGCTGGCTGCCCTCGGTGACGCTGCTGAAGCTGTCCGAGGAGGACGCGGCGTGGCTCGGCGGCACCCCGCGCGAGTGGCTGGCCGCGGGACCGGCGGCGGTGGTGGTCACGCGGGGCGGCGACGGTCTGACCGCGTTCACCCGGGACGGCGGGGAGCATTCCGTACCCGGTGCGAAGACCGAGGTCGTGGACACCATCGGCGCCGGTGACACGGTGAACGCGGCCTTGCTGCACGGACTGGCCGTCCGGGACGCGCTGTCCGCGGAAGCACTCGCCACCCTCGGGACGGAGGGCTGGACACGGCTGCTGCGCTTCGCGGCACGGGCGGCGGCGATCACCTGCTCGCGTGCGGGGGCCGAGCCGCCGTACGCGGCGGAACTGGGTGAGTCGGCCGCGCTGTGAGCGGTCTGCTTTCCCTGTGCTGTTGACACGGTACGGCCGGACCCGCGGCGCAGGGGTGGGACCTCTCGGGCCGCTGGACCGGGCCGGCTGATGAGAGAACGAGCGGTGCCCCGCGGGAAGTTCCCGCGGGGCACCGAATGTTTGACGTGGTGTCAGAGAGCACCGGAGGGCGTTGTTCCACGCCCTCCGGGCCGGCCGTCTCAGGCCGTGCGGGCCCGCGTGGTCTTCTTCGCGGGCGTCGCCTTCTTCGTGGTCTTGGCGGCGGCCTTCTTGGTCGCGGTGTTGTTGGCCTTGGCCGTCACCGTCTTCTTCGCCGTGGACTTGGCCGCCACCGTCTTCTTCGCCGTGGACTTGGCCGCCACCGTCTTCTTCGCCGTGGACTTGGCCGCCGCCTTCCGGGTCGTGCCGCCGCGCTGCGCCCTCACCGGCCCGGCGTCGCTGACGCGGTCGGCGCCGAGGATCTCCCTCAGGAACTTGCCCGTGTGGCTCGCCGGAACCCCGGCGACCTCCTCGGGTGTGCCCTCGGCGACCACCAGGCCACCGCCGGCGCCGCCCTCCGGGCCCATGTCCACGATCCAGTCGGCGGTCTTGATCACGTCGAGGTTGTGCTCGATGACGATGACCGTGTTGCCCTTGTCGACGAGTCCGCCGAGGACCTTGAGCAGCTTGCTGATGTCCTCGAAGTGCAGACCGGTGGTCGGCTCGTCCAGGACGTAGACCGTGCGTCCGGTGGACCGCTTCTGCAGTTCGCTGGCGAGCTTGACGCGCTGCGCCTCGCCACCGGACAGGGTGGTGGCGGACTGGCCGAGGCGGACGTAGCCGAGACCGACGTCGTTCAGCGTGTTGAGGTGGCGGGAGATCGCCGGGACCGCCTCGAAGAAGTGCATGGCCTCCTCGATCGGCATGTTCAGCACCTCGGCGATGGACTTGCCCTTGTAGTGGACCTCCAGGGTCTCCCGGTTGTACCGGGCGCCGTGGCAGACCTCGCACGGGACGTAGACGTCCGGGAGGAAGTTCATCTCGATCTTGATCGTGCCGTCGCCCGCGCAGTTCTCGCAGCGGCCGCCCTTGACGTTGAAGGAGAAGCGTCCGGGCAGGTAGCCCCGGACCTTCGCCTCGGTGGTCTCGGCGAACAGCTTGCGGATGTGGTCGAAGACACCGGTGTAGGTCGCCGGGTTGGACCGCGGGGTGCGGCCGATCGGCGACTGGTCGACGTGCACGACCTTGTCGACCAGGTCGTCGCCGTCCACGCGCGTGTGCCGTCCGGGGACGTTCCGCGCGCCGTTCAGCTCGCGGGCCAGGTGCGTGTAGAGGATGTCGTTGACCAGGGTCGACTTGCCGGAGCCGGAGACGCCGGTGACGGCGGTGAACACGCCCAGCGGGAAGGACACGTCGATGTCCTGGAGGTTGTTCTCGCGGGCGCCGTGCACGGTCAGCTGCCGGGAGGGGTCGAGGGGGCGCCGGATGTCCGGCAGCGGGATCGACCTGCGACCCGAGAGATAGGCACCGGTCTGCGACTCGGTGTTGGCCAGCAGCTCCTTCAGGGAACCGCTGTGCACGACCTTGCCGCCGTGCTCGCCGGCGCCGGGGCCGATGTCCACGATCCAGTCGGCGACCTTGATCGTGTCCTCGTCGTGCTCGACGACGATGAGCGTGTTGCCCATGTCGCGCAGGCGGACGAGGGTCTCGATCAGCCGGTGGTTGTCCCGCTGGTGCAGACCGATGGACGGCTCGTCCAGGACGTACAGGACGCCGACGAGGCCGGAGCCGATCTGGGTGGCCAGACGGATGCGCTGGGCCTCACCGCCGGACAGGGTGCCGGCCGCGCGGTTGAGCGAGAGGTAGTCCAGGCCGACGTCGACCAGGAACCGCAGCCGCTCGTTGACCTCCTTCAGCACCCGCTCGGCGATCTTCTTGTCGCGGGCGTTCAGCTTCAGCTCGCCCAGGAATTCCGCGCAGTCGCTGATCGACATCGCGGAGACCTCGGCGATCGACTTCTCCATGATCGTGACCGCGAGGACGATCGGCTTCAGACGCGTGCCCTCGCAGGAGGGGCAGGGCACCTCGCGCATGTAGCCCTCGAAGCGCTCGCGGCTGGCGTCGCTCTCGGCCTCGCTGTGCCGGCGCTTGACGAAGGGCACGGCGCCTTCGAAGGGCGTGGTGTAGACGCGCTCCCTGCCGTACCGGTTGCGGTAGCGCACCTCGATCTGGGTCTTGTGGCCGTGCAGCAGGGCCTTCTTGGCCCGCTGCGGCAGGCCCGCGAAGGGGATGTCCGTGCGGAACCCGAGGGCGTCGGCGAGGGCGCCGATCAAGCGGCCGAAGTAGTCCTTGGTGTGCCCGTGCGACCAGGGGTGGATGGCCCCCTCGTCCAGGGACTTGTCCTCGTCCGGGACGATCAGCTCCGGGTCGACCTCCATGCGCGTGCCGATGCCGGTGCACTCGGGGCAGGCGCCGAAGGGCGAGTTGAAGGAGAAGGAGCGGGGCTCCAGCTCCTCGAAGGACAGGTCGTCGTACGGGCAGTACAGGTGCTCCGAGTACATGCGCTCGCGCTCGGGGTCGTCCTCCGGGAGATCCACGAAGTCGAGCACGACCATGCCGCCGGACAGGCCGAGGGCGGTCTCCACCGAGTCGGTGAGGCGGCGCTTGGCGGACTCCTTCACCGTGAGGCGGTCCACGACCACCTCGATGGTGTGCTTCTCCTGCTTCTTCAGGGTCGGCGGTTCGGACAGCTGGACGGTCTGGCCGTCCACCCGCGCGCGGGAGTAGCCCTTGGTCTGCAGGTCGGCGAAGAGGTCGACGAACTCGCCCTTGCGCTCGCGCACCAGCGGGGACAGCACCTGGAAGCGGCTGCCCTCCGGCAGCTCCAGGACCTTGTCGACGATGGCCTGCGGCGACTGGCGCGAGATCGGGCGGCCGCACTCGGGACAGTGCGGCTTGCCGATGCGCGCGAAGAGCAGACGCAGGTAGTCGTAGACCTCGGTGATCGTGCCGACCGTCGAGCGCGGGTTGCGCGAGGTCGACTTCTGGTCGATGGACACCGCCGGAGAGAGGCCCTCGATGAAGTCGACGTCGGGCTTGTCCATCTGGCCGAGGAACTGCCGTGCGTACGAGGAGAGCGACTCCACGTAACGGCGCTGGCCCTCGGCGAAGATCGTGTCGAAGGCCAGGGAGGACTTGCCCGACCCGGACAGGCCCGTGAAGACGATGAGCGAGTCACGAGGCAGGTCGAGCGAGACATTCTTCAGGTTGTGCTCGCGCGCGCCACGGACGATGAGACGGTCGGCCACGCCGGTCCGCACCTTTCTTGAGAGAAGTGACAGGGGCGGGGCCCCCGTGCTTCTTCAGACTAGGGGGAGCCACTGACAACGCCGGTCGGATTACCCGGTTGCATAACAACCCCCGGCTCTCCAGCATGCCCGACGTCGCCTTCGACCATATAGCACGTGCATTCGAATTACGGACGAGGTTCGTCACCTTCACCCGAAGGGGTGGCCGCACTAGGGTCGGCGCCATGATTGATCACGCTCATGACCTGGCCCGTGTACGGGAAGCGACGGATCGGCTCCTCACCGCGGTCGCCGAACTGGACAACGCCTCGCTCGCCGAGCCGTCACGGCTTCCGGGGTGGAGCCGCGGGCACGTCCTCGCCCACCTCGCCCGGAACGCGGACGCGCTCGTGAACGTCCTCGACGGCCGGCCCATGTACGAGAGCGCCGCGGCACGGGACGCCGACATCGAGCGGGACGCCCCGCGGCCGCTGGCGGAGCAGGTCGCCGACGTCCGGGAGAGCGCGGCCCGCTTCCAGGCGGCCGGGGACGCGCCCGCCGACTGGTCGCGCACCGTGGAGCTGCGCAACGGTGTCACCGACTCCGCGTCCCGCGTGCCGTTCCGCCGGTGGGGGGAGGTGGAGCTGCACCACGTCGACCTGGGGACCGGCTACGAGCTGGAGGATCTTCCGGAAGAGTTCCTGGAGCGGGAGACCGGCTTCCTCACCGATCGCTTCGCCGGCCACCCCGACGTCCCGGCGACCCGGGTCACGGACGGGACGCGCGCGTGGGACACGGGGCGCGCGGCGGACGAGCCCGAGGTCACGGTCTCCGGCCGGCCGGCGGACCTGGTGGGCTGGCTCGCCGGGCGCCGTGACGGGGCGGCGCTGGAGGTGCGGGGCGGGGCCCTGCCGAAGCTCCCTCCGCTCTAGGCGGACCGCCGCCCGGGGCCGCCCGGACGGTCGTCCCGGGGCCCGCCCGCCGGACGGCCGTCCACGGGGGCTCCCCCGCTATAGGCTGGCCGTCATGACGTACTCCGGAGAGGTCAAGGTCGGCGGACCGGCGGATGTGCACGAGCTGAAAGACCTGATGATCACCAAGATCGCGGTCGGCCCGATGGACAACAACGCCTATCTGCTGCGCTGCCGGGCCACCGACGAGCAGCTCCTGATCGACGCCGCCAACGAGGCGGGGACGCTTCTCGGCATGATCGGTCACGACGGCATCGCGTCCGTCGTCACCACGCATCAGCACGGTGACCACTGGCAGGCACTGGCCGAGGTCGTCGCGGCCACGGGCGCGCGTACGTACGCCGGTCGCGACGACACCGCCGGCATCCCGGTGCCCACCGACGTCCCCGTCGACGACGGCGATGTCATCAGGGTGGGCCAGGTCGAGCTCACCGCGCGCCATCTCGTGGGGCACACGCCCGGTTCGATCGCGCTGGTCTACGACGACCCGCACGGCCATCCGCACGTCTTCACCGGCGACTGCCTCTTCCCGGGCGGCGTCGGCAACACGCGCAAGGACCCGAAGGCCTTCGCCAGCCTGATCCACGACGTGGAGACGAAGATCTTCGGCGTGCTGCCGGACGAGACCTGGGTGTATCCGGGCCACGGCAACGACACCACGCTGGGCGCGGAACGCCCGCATCTGCCGGAGTGGCACGCGCGCGGGTGGTGAGCGGGCGCGGGGCGGCTCACGGCGCGCCCCCTCGGCCAGCGCCTGGTGCCGAGGAGAAGCTCCGGCGCGCAGGCCGTACACCCGCCCCCCGGGCCCAAGTCACCCACGCGCCGGGCGCACGCCTCGCACCAACGCCCGGCGCGTACCACTCCCGCGCGCCCCGTGTGAACCTTTCGCACGCACCGAACCCCCGTACGCACTCCCGGAGAGCCGTCGTCCGCAGTCAACTGGTAGCAGCCCCGCGCAGGATGACGGCTCCTGAGCGGTAGGGGCCGCCGGTCTCCAACCCCGCCCTCGGCCGGCGGCCCAGGCCCGCCCACGCGCGCGTGGGCGCCGTACCGCCGCGTTCACACAGCCGCAACACCCGTTCCCAGCATGCGGACAAAGACCGCCTTGACCTGGACAGACGCGGCGTTCGCTGTCACTCTCCCGCCATGCATCCTGCCCCTCGCGCCCTGCGCCGCGCGGTCGCCGCCGCCACCGTAGCCCTGCTCGCCACCGCCGTCGGCTGCGCTCCGCAGCCCGAGGAGAAGGCATCGGCCGCCCCGTCCGGTTCGGCCGCGCAGAGCTGCGCCCAGGGCAAGCTCGCGACCGAGACGTCCGGGAAGCTGACGATCGCGACGGACGAACCGGCGTACGAGCCCTGGTTCAAGGACGACAAGCCCGCCAACGGCAAGGGCTTCGAGTCGGCGGTCGCCTACGCCGTGGCGAAGCAGCTGGGGTACGACAAGAGCGCGGTCGTATGGCAGAGCGTGCCCTTCAACAAGGCGTTCGCGCCCGGGGAGAAGACGTTCGACTTCGACATCAACCAGGTGTCGATCAGTGCCGAGCGCAAGAAGGCCGTGGACTTCTCCTCCGGTTACTACGACGTGCGCCAGGCCGTCATCGCGCTCAAGGGCGGCAAGGCCGCCAAGGCGACGAGCGTCGCGGACCTGAGGAAGCTGAAGCTGGGCGCCCAGGTGGGCACCACCAGCCTCGACTACATCACCGACCTCGTGAAGCCGACGCAGGACGCAGCCGTCTACGCCAAGAACGACCAGGCCAAGTCCGCGCTGAAGAACGGTCAGGTCGACGCCATCGTCACCGACCTGCCGACGGCGTTCTACATCACCGCGGCCGAGGTGACGGACGCGCAGATCGTCGGCCAGTTCGAGAACCAGGGCGGCACGCCCGAGCAGTTCGGGCTCGTGCTGGACAAGGGCAGCGCGCTGACCTCGTGCGTGACCGGTGCCGTCGACGCCCTGCGCAAGGACGGCACGCTGGCCCGGATCGAGAAGCAGTGGCTCTCGGACGCCGTCGACGCTCCGGTGCTCAAGTGACGGTCGTCAAGGGCGAGTCGGCCCGAGAAGGGGCGGACGACGAGGGTGACATGACCGGTGGCGCCGGTGACGGGGTCCCCGGCGACGCCTACGTCCCCTCCGAGCGGCGGCTGGCACGTGAGCGCTACCAGCGCGGGCGGGCCCGCCGTGCCACGGCCGTCGCGGCGCTGTCGACCCTCGTCACGGCCGCCGTGCTCTACCTGGTCGTGGTCGAGGCCCCGGGCTGGCCGCGCACCAAGGAGACGTTCTTCAGCGCGCACTACGCGCGCGAGGCGCTGCCGAAGGTCCTCGACGGGCTGTGGCTGAACGTCCGTCTGCTGCTGATCTGCGGTGCCGCCGTGCTGGTCCTGGGCATGCTGATCGCCATCGCACGGACCCTGCGCGGCCCGGTGTTCTTCCCGCTCCGGGTGCTGGCGGCGGCCTACACCGACTTCTTCCGCGGTCTGCCGCTGATCATCAACCTGATGATCGTGGTCCTGGGCGTGCCGGCGCTGCGGCTGCAGGGGGTGACGGTCGATCCGGTGCTGCTCGGCGGCACGGCGTTGACACTGACGTACTCGGCGTACGTGGCGGAGGTGTTCCGGGCCGGCATCGAGTCCGTCCATCCCTCGCAGCGCGCGGCGGCGCGCTCGCTGGGTCTCACCAACCGGCAGGCCCTGCGCTACGTCGTGCTGCCCCAAGCGGTGCGCCGCCAGGTGCCGCCGCTGCTCAACGACCTGGTGTCACTGCAGAAGGACACCGGTCTGGTGTCCATCGGGGGCGCGGTGGACGCCGTACGGGCGGCCGACATCATCGTGGGCCGCAGTCTGAACTACACGCCGTACATCGTCGCGGGCCTGGTGTTCGTGGCGCTGACCATTCCGATGACCCGGTTCACCGACTGGGTCACGGCCCGGATGGACCGGCAGCGGGCCCAGGGAGGATCCCTGTGAGCGCCTGGGGAGGATCCCGATGAGCACGCATGAGAGCACCGTGAGCACGCCCCCGAGCGGTGCTCCCGTCCTGCGGATGGAATCCGTCCGCAAGACCTTCGGCGGCTCGGTCGTCCTGCGGGACGTCGACCTGGAGGTCGCCCCGCACACGGTGACCGCGCTGATCGGCGCCTCCGGCTCGGGCAAGTCCACACTGCTGCGCTGTGCCAACCTGCTGGAGGAGATCGACGACGGCGCGATCTGGCTGGACGGCGAGGAGATCACCGACCCACGGGCGGACCAGGACGCGGTCCGGCGCCGGATCGGCGTCGTCTTCCAGGCGTACAACCTCTTCCCGCACATGACCGTGCTCGACAACATCACGCTCGCGCCGCGCCGGGTGCACGGTGCCTCCCGCGCCGAGGCCGAGGAGCGGGCCAGGACCCTGCTGGAGCGCCTCGGACTCGGTGGCAAGGCGGATGCCTACCCGGACCGGCTCAGCGGCGGCCAGCAGCAGCGTGTGGCGATCGTACGAGCCCTCGCGGCGAGGCCCCGGCTGTTGCTGCTGGACGAGATCACGGCCGCGCTCGACCCCGAACTCGTGGGCGAGGTGCTGGAGGTGGTCCGCGGTCTGAAGGACGAGGGCATGACGATGGTCCTGGCCACGCACGAGATGGGGTTCGCGCGGGACGTCGCCGACCAGGTGTGCTTCCTGGACGGCGGGGTCGTGCTGGAGCGCGGCACCGCCGAACAGGTCTTCGGCGACCCGCGGCAGGAGCGCACGCGGCGGTTCCTGCGGCGGATCGTGGAGGCGGGGCGGCTGTAGTCCCCGCGCGCGGGGCTACGCGTCCGCCCGCGCCGCCCCGATCAGCGCCGCGACCCGCTCCACGCCGAACACATAGCCCTGCACTCCGCAGCCGGCGATCACGCCGTCGGCGCGCAGCGAGACGTACGAGTGGTGCCGGAACGATTCGCGCTGGTGGATGTTGGAGATGTGCACCTCCAGCACCGGCAGGCCGTCGCAGGTGTTGAGCGCGTCCAGGAGGGCGACCGACGTGTGCGAGTAGGCTCCCGGGTTGATGACGATCCCGCAGTGGTTCAGCCGTGCCTCGTGGATCCAGTCGACCAGTTCGCCCTCGTGGTTGGACTGCCGGAAGTCCACCGTGCCGCCGTGTGCGGCCGCGGCCTTGGCGCACAGCGCCTCCACGTCGGCCAGTGTGTCCCTGCCGTAGATCTCGGGCTGGCGCTGGCCGAGCAGATTCAGGTTGGGCCCGTTGAGGATCATGATCGGGGCGTTGGCCAGGGTGCGGGGCACGATTCCTCCGGTCGGTTCGGGCGGTGCGTCTACGACCGCTGCTCGCACCCGGTCTATCACGCCGGCCCGGGCGGTCGGCGGGCCGTGCACGCCGGTCGCCACGGCGCTCACCCTGGTCCCGTGATCACCTCCGCACGCCCCCGTAACCCTCGATCACTGTGGGTAGTTGACGCAGCATGCACGATGTACGCGCCGTAAGCACCCCGTCCATGCTGCGGCTCGCCGCCGCCTCGCTCGCCGGGACGGCGATCGAGTTCTACGACTTCTTCGTCTACGGGACCGCTGCGGCCCTGGTTCTGGGGCCGCTGTTCTTCCCGACGTTCTCACCGGTCGCGGCGACGCTGGCGGCCTTCGGGACGTTCGGGGTCGGGTTCGTGGCCCGGCCGCTCGGCTCGGTGCTCTTCGGGCACCTCGGGGACCGGCGCGGGCGTCGGCCGGTGCTCGTCGCCTCGCTGCTGCTCACCGGCGCCTCCACCGTCGCGGTGGGCTGTGTGCCGACGTACGGATCCATCGGCGTGGCCGCGCCCGTGCTGCTGCTCGTCCTGCGCTTCCTGCAGGGGCTGGGGCTCGGCGGGGAGTGGGGAGGGGCGGTGCTGCTGACCGCCGAGCACGCTCCCGCCGGGCGGCGCGCCCTGTGGTCGAGCTTCCCCCAGGTGGGGCCGGCGCTCGGCTTCGCCCTGGCCAACGGGGTGATGCTCGCCCTGTCCACGGCGCTGTCCGACGCCGAGTTCGCGGGCTGGGGCTGGCGCGTGCCGTTCTGGGCGGCCGGCGTGCTCGCACTGGCCGGTCTGTGGTTGCGCTCGTCCCTCGCGGAGAGCCCGCGGTTCCTGGAGATCGACGACCCCGCGCGCGTGCCGCTCGTCGAGGTCGTACGGCACCACGGGCGGCTGGTGCTGCTGACGGCGGGGGCGCTGGCGGTCGGTTACGCGGTGTTCTACGCGGTGACGACCTGGTCGCTGGCGTACGCGACGGATCGGCTCGGCGTGAGCCGTACGGTCATGCTGATGTGCATCATGGGCGCGGTGGTCGTGAACGGCGTGCTGACGCCCGTCGTCGCCCTCTTCGGCGACCGGTACGGACGCCGGCCGATGTGCCTGACCGGATGCGCGGCCTGCGTCCTGTGGATGTTTCCGATGGTCGCCCTGCTGGCGACCGGTGAGCCGCTGCTGATGTTCGTCGCCATCCTGGGTGCCCTGCTCGCCTTCGTCACCATGTTCGCGGTGATCGCCGCCTACCTGCCGGAGTTGTACGAGCCCCGGGTGCGCTGCACGGGCGCCGCTGTCGGCTACAACCTCGGCGGGGTCCTGGGCGGCGCCCTCACCCCGATCGTGGCCACGGCGCTCGCGGAGCGTGGGGGACGGGTCCCGTGGGGCGTGGGGGCGTATCTGACGGGCATCGCGCTGATCAGCCTGGTGTGTTTCGCACTGCTGCCGGAGACCCGCCCGGTACCGGCTCCGGCGGTGGAACCGGTCACGAGCTGACCGGAAGACGGACCCGGGGCGGGCCGGACGCTGTGGTGCCATCCGGACGTGGGGGGCCGGACGGTGGGGCCTGCCGGCCGGACGTGGTGCGGGCCGGGCGTCGGCTAGGGGTTGATCGCCAGTTCCAGGTAGGCGGCGAACACCACCAGATGGACACCGCCCTGCAGGGGCGTGGCCCGGCCCGGCACCACGGTCAGGGAACTGACCACGACCGTCAGCGCGAGCAGCAGCATGTGGGTCGAGCCGAGGCCGAGGACGAGCGGCCCCGACAGCCAGATGGAGGCGAGCGCCACGGCGGGGATGGTCAGGCCGATGCTGGCCATCGCGGAGCCGAGCGCGAGGTTGAGGCTGGTCTGCACCCGGTCACGGCGTGCCGAGCGCAGCGCGGCGATCGTCTCCGGCAGCAGGACGAGCAGGGCGATGATCACACCGACCACCGCCTGCGGCAGCCCCGCCGCCGCCACACCCGACTCGATGGTGGGTGACACGCTCTTGGCCAGGCCGACCACTCCGACGAGTGCCAGGCCGAGCAGGCCGAGGCTGATCCAGGCGGTGCGCGCGGACGGAGGTGTGGCGTGACCGTCCGCGGTGATGACCTCGCCCTGCCGGGAGACGGGCAGGAAGTAGTCACGGTGCCGCACGGTCTGGGTGGTCACGAACAACCCGTACAGGATCAGTGAGGACAGCGCCGCGAAGGTCAGCTGGACCGAGGAGAACTCGGGGCCGGGCTTGCTGGTGGTGAAGGTCGGCAGGACGAGGCTGAGCGTGGCCAACGTCGCCACGGTCGCCAGTGCCGCACCGGTGCCCTCGGGGTTGAAGACCGCCGTGCCGTGCCGCAGGGAGGCGACCAGCAGACAGAGCCCGACGATGCCGTTGCAGGTGATCATCACGGCGGCGAAGACGGTGTCCCGGGCGAGGGTGGAACTCTTGTCGCCGCCGTCGGCCATGAGGGTGACGATCAGGGCCACCTCGATGATCGTGACGGCGATGGCGAGGACCAGGGATCCGAAGGGCTCGCCCACCCGGTGGGCGATCACCTCGGCGTGGTGCACCGCCGCCAGAACGGCACCGGCGAGTACGAGGGTCACCAGGGCCACGACTGCGCCGGGCAGGTGCCGGCCCCAGGTGAAGACCAGCAGGACGACCGCGAGCACCGGCACGAGGATCGTCCATTGACGGGTGAGCGACCGGAGCCGAGTGATCATGCGGCGATGGTCGCAGAGGCGTACAGGGTTCGCATTCCGTTCTTTTCGGATACCTCTCATCCTTTCCGGTGCGGGGGGCCGGTGCCGGTGGGACCGGCCCCCCGCGTCGCGAGGAGATGCCACTGAGGGGCAGTGCGGGAGCGCGGGCTTCCCGGACGGCGGTCAGACGTCGGCCTTGTCCTTGCGGGCGCCTTCGCCGGCGGCGTTCGCCGCCTCTGCCGCCGCCTGCTTCTTGGAGGCCAGCAGGCTGGTGACCGTCGTGACGACGAGGACCGCGCAGATCACACCGAGCGACACGGGGATGCTGATCTCGGGCACATGGACACCGGACTCGTGCAGGGCGTGCAGCACCAGCTTGACGCCGATGAAGCCGAGGATGATCGACAGCCCGTACGAGAGGTGGACCAGCTTCCTGAGCAGCCCGCCGATGAGGAAGTACAGCTGACGCAGCCCCATCAGGGCGAACGCGTTGGCGGTGAAGACGATGTACGGGTCCTGGGTCAGTCCGAAGATCGCGGGGATGGAGTCCAGGGCGAACAGTACGTCCGTGGTACCGATGGCGAGCATCACGACCAGCATCGGCGTCATGACGCGCTTGCCGTTCTGCTGGATCCACAGCTTGGTGCCGTGGTACTGGTCGGCCACGCCGAACTTGCGCTCCGCGGCCTTCAGCAGCTTGTTCTCCTCGTACTCCTCGTCGTCCTCGTCCGCGCGGGCCTCCTGGACCAGCTTCCAGGCGGTCCAGATCAGGAACGCGCCGAAGAGGAAGAACACCCAGGAGAAGCTCGCGATGATCGCGGCTCCGGCGGCGATGAAGACGGCCCTCAGGACCAGGGCTATGAGGACACCCACGAGCAGGACGCGCTGCTGGTACTGGGCGGGCACCGCGAACTTCGCCATGATCAGGACGAAGACGAAGAGGTTGTCGACGCTCAGCGACTTCTCGGTGATGAAGCCCGCGAAGAACTCGCCGGCCGGCTGTCCGCCGCCGAAGACGAGGAGACCGAGACCGAAGAGCCCGGCCAGGGCGATCCAGACGACCGTCCAGATTCCCGCTTCCTTGATCGACACCTCGTGCGGCTTGCGACCGATGAAGAAATCGACCGCGATCAAGGCGGCCAATCCCGCGATGGTGAGGACCCACAGGGTCAGGGAGACTTCCATTGCACCTCCGGCAGTACGTCACGGCAAACACATCAGCGCTGTCGCTGCCGGAGGTCTCCTCCACCCACGTCGGGCCGACGCCCCGGGACTCGAAACGGTCCGTACTGACGGGTGCGCCGCAATCAGGGAGTACTCCCCTCCGCACGGAAGACAGTACCCCAATCACCAAGGAAAGGTAAAGGGATTGGTAAAACAAATTCCAAGTTGCCTGGTCAATACGCCTTTACTGTTGCTTGGTGCGGGACTTGGCCACCTCGGCCAGGACCTCTTGCAGGACGCGGCTGCCGACCGGTACGAGTGAGGGCTCGTACGTCCAGGCGTGACCGATCCACGGATCGGCGAGATGGTCGTCGGGAAAGGGAGTGAGTCGCAGCAGCGAACGCCACAGGGGATCGAGCAACGGCCCGTAGGCGGCGGCGTCCTCCCGGTCGGCGACCAGCAGGAGATGCACGCCGACGGCCGGCCCCTCGTCGGCCAGATAGCGCAGCCGGGTCACCGACCGCTCGTCGAAGCCGTGCGGGAAGTCGTTGACGATCAGGAGCTGCCGCGCGGTGTCCACGTCGGCCGGCAGCGACTCGGCCGCGTCGCCGCGCACCGCCATCTGCACCAGGTCGACCCGCCGGGTGAGCCTCTCCAGCACCTGGGCGACCCCCGCCGCGCCGGTCGCGGGCGGCGCCGCGAGGACTCCCGCCTGCGTCAGCGGCAGCAGGGCCCGGGCCCCGGCACCGGCCGGGTCGATGACCCGCACGGCGAACGCCCCGGCGGGGTGGACGGCCAGCAGGCGCGCCGCGAGGGCGACCGCCGCTTCCATGGCCAGGTGCCGCAGCTCGGCGCAGTCAGCAACGTGGTCGTCGTCGGCTGCCGCGGGACCGCTGTCGATCCACAGGCCCCGTTCCAGTGGCAGCCGGACCAGCAGGGGAATGCGCAGGGGGACGCTTTCGGGGAGGTGGAGATCGCCGAGCCGCAGGGCCATCGGCGACTCGGCGGGGACGCGGTAGGCGTGCCAGACGGGGTCGTCCCACCGGGCGCAGGCGGGCGACAGCGCGGGCTCGACCACCTCGGCTTCGGCCGTGAGCTGGTCGAGGTCGCGGTCGAGAGCCGCGCGCGCCTGGTCGGCCAGCTCGGTCCGGCGAGCGTGGGCCGCCTCGCGGGCGGCGTCTCCCGCCGTGCCGAGCCGTTGGCGCGGGTCGGCGAGGGCTTGGTCCAGCTCCCGCTCCAACCGGGAGTCCGCGAACTCGACCGCCCTGCGGTAGGCGGCCGTGGTGCGGGCCAGGTCCTCGAACATGCCCCAGACCTGGTTGTACAGCCGCTCCTCCATCGACCAGCCGACGGCGTCTCCGGCGACGGGCCGGGCGGCCTGTCCGTCAACGAGCGAGGGGGCCGGGGGCGGGGGTGGGGGCGGGGTGTCACGGGCGCGGCGCGGGTGTGTGTAGTCGACCGGGCCGCCGGGAGGCCGGATGTCCGGACCGCTGCCCTCGTGCGGGTCCTGCCAGGCGTGCGGGTGGGACGGCTCCGCCGGTGCGGAAGCGGAAGCCGCCTGCGGAGCCGGAGAGGCCAGCGGGGTGGGAGAGAGCGGCGGTGCCGGAGGGGTCTGCGGCGCGGCCGTGGAGGCGGTCCGCGACGCCGGCTCGGTCGACGGGGTGGGGATCGGGCGGGGCAGGCTGTGGGCGGCCGCCTCGTGGATGGCCGTCGCGAGGTCGTCGGCGTCGCGCAGCCCCTGGTCGGCGAGGAGTGCGGGAAGGCCACCCGCATACCCCTGGCCCATCGCACGCACTTTCCAGGCGCCCTGCCTGCGGTACAGCTCCAGGGCGATCACCGCGGCCTCGGCGTCCAGGCCGGTGAGGGTGAAGCAGGCGAGTTCGGTGCCGTCGAGGCCGTTCACCGTGGTGTGCGGGGCCGGGACGGCACCGAAGCGCAGCGGGCTGCCCGTGGTGCCGATCGGCAGGGCCAGGAACACACCCACGCGGTGCACGGCCTCGGGCAGTGCGCCCAGGTCGACGGTGAGGCGGTGCTCGGCGGCGGCCTGCCGGGGTGTCTCGACACCGGGCTGTACGGGGGATCCGGAGTGGGCCACCCACTCGCGGCCGTGCACGGTGCCGTGCTCGTCACCGAGGGTGGCTCCGGCCAGGACCGGCACCCCGGCCGAGATCCGGATCTCCAGCCGCACCTGGGACAGCGGGTGGTTCTGCCCTCGCACCAGCTCAGCCGTCATCGCCGTCGCCCCCCTGTGTCGTTCCGTCGTGCGTTCCGCGCCCGGTGGGCCGGCGGTCCCGCCCTAGAGGTGCGGCAGGATCGTCGGCATCAGGTCCTGGAAGGTGCGGCCGTTGGCCGGGGCGCCGATGGCGGTCATCGTCCAGCCGGAGCCTGCCCGCTGCACCTTGGCCATGATCTGGGCGGTGTACTCGCCGCCGCCGGCCAGGGTGTAGCGGGCCAGTTCCTGGCCGGTGGTCTCGTCCACGAGACGGCAGAACGCGTTCTGCACCTCCTGGAAGGTCTGGCCGGTGAAGGAGTTCACCGTGAAGACGATCTGGTCGATGTGGACCGGGACGCGCTGCAGGTCCACCAGGATCGCCTCGTCGTCCCCGCCCTGGCCGACGCCGCCCACGAGGTTGTCACCGGTGTGGCGCACGGAACCGTCGTCGCTCACCAGGTGGCGGAAGAAGACGACGTCCTCGGGGTTCCCGCCGGCGAAGAGGACCGCCGAGGCGTCCAGGTCGATCTCGCGGGTGCGGGAGCCGAACAGGCCGCGCCGCTTCGCCGCCTGCCAGCCGAGCCCCATGCGGACCGCGGTCAGGGAGGCCCCGTCCTTCTTCTCCAGGCTGATGGCCTGACCCTTGGACAAGTTGACGGACACGGCTGAATCCCCTTTCGACGGTCCCCTGTTGCCGCGCCGAGCTGCTTGCTGCGCCCCGCGCGGTTGTCCAGAACCCTACGCAGGGCCACCGACAGTGCCGACCCCGGTCCGCGCTTTGTGTCGGTGTTGCAACACTTGGCGTAAATGCCGTGGTCGGCGGTGATGCGGAGGGTCAGGCGAGGCCGGCCTCCCGCATCTGGCGCAGTTCCTTCTTCATCTCGGAGACCTCGTCGCGCAGCCGGGCAGCGATCTCGAACTGCAGCTCCGCGGCTGCGGCGCGCATCCGCTCGGTCATCTCCTCGATCTGCTCGGCCAGCTCGGCGGCCGGACGGTCCGTGGGCACCGCCTTCCCCTTGGCGGCCTTGGCGCCCTTGGCCGCCTTGTCGCCGAGCGAGGGAACGGGGGCCTTGGCGCCCTTGCCGTCCTTCGTCTTGCGGTAGCCGGAGCCGAGGAGCTGCTCGGTGTCGACCTCTTCGCGGGCGATCTGCGCCACGATGTCGTTGATCTTCTTGCGCAGCGGCTGTGGATCGATGCCGTTCGCCTTGTTGTAGGCGATCTGCTTCTCCCGGCGGCGGTTGGTCTCGTCGATGGCCTTCTCCATCGCCGGGGTGATCTTGTCGGCGTACATGTGGACCTGGCCGGAGACGTTGCGCGCCGCGCGGCCGATGGTCTGGATCAGCGAGGTACCGGAGCGGAGGAAGCCCTCCTTGTCGGCGTCCAGGATCGCCACCAGGGACACCTCGGGCAGGTCGAGGCCCTCGCGGAGGAGGTTGATGCCGACCAGGACGTCGTACTCACCGGCGCGCAGCTCTCGCAGCAGTTCGATACGGCGGAGCGTGTCGACGTCGCTGTGCAGATAGCGCACCTGGATGCCGAGTTCCAGGAAGTAGTCGGTGAGGTCCTCGGCCATCTTCTTGGTCAGTGTGGTGACGAGGACCCGCTCGTCCTTCTCGGTGCGCTTGCGGATCTCGTGCACCAGGTCGTCGATCTGGCCCTCGGTGGGCTTGACCACGACCTCCGGGTCGACCAGGCCGGTCGGGCGGATGATCTGCTCGACGACGCCGTCCGAGCGCGACATCTCGTAGGTGCCCGGGGTGGCCGACAGGTAGACGGTCTGGCCGATGCGCTCCTGGAACTCCTCCCACTTCAGAGGGCGGTTGTCCAGGGCGGAGGGCAGGCGGAAGCCGTGGTCCACGAGGGTGCGCTTGCGGGAGGCGTCGCCCTCGTACATGGCGCCGATCTGCGGAACGGTGACGTGCGACTCGTCGATGACGAGCAGGAAGTCGTCGGGGAAGTAGTCCAGCAGGGTGTTGGGCGGGGAACCGGGCAGACGGCCGTCGAAGTGCATCGAGTAGTTCTCCACGCCGGAGCAGGTGCCGATCTGGCGGAGCATCTCGATGTCGTACGTGGTGCGCATCCGCAGGCGCTGGGCCTCCAGGAGCTTGCCCTGCTTCTCCAGCTCCGCCAGGCGCTCCCCCAGCTCCTTCTCGATGTCGTTGACGGCCCGCTCCATGCGCTCGGGGCCGGCGACGTAGTGCGAGGCGGGGAAGACGTAGAGGTGCTGGTCGTCGCTGATGATCTCGCCGGTGATCGGGTGGAGCGTGGACAGCGCCTCGATCTCGTCGCCGAACATCTCGATGCGGACGGCCAGCTCCTCGTAGACCGGGAAGATCTCGATGGTGTCGCCGCGGACCCGGAAGGTGCCCCGGGTGAAGGCCATGTCGTTGCGCGTGTACTGGATGTCGACGAAGCGGCGCAGCAGCTCGTCCCGGTCGATCTCGTCGCCGACCCTGAGCGGGACCATGCGGTCCACGTACTCCTGCGGAGTGCCGAGGCCGTAGATGCAGGACACCGAGGCGACCACGACGACGTCACGGCGGGTGAGCAGCGAGTTGGTGGCCGAGTGGCGGAGGCGCTCGACCTCCTCGTTGATCGAGGAGTCCTTCTCGATGTAGGTGTCCGACTGGGGGACGTAGGCCTCGGGCTGGTAGTAGTCGTAGTACGAGACGAAGTACTCGACCGCGTTGTTCGGCAACAGCTCGCGGAACTCGTTGGCCAGCTGGGCGGCCAGGGTCTTGTTCGGCGCCATCACCAGCGTGGGGCGCTGGACCTTCTCGATCATCCACGCGGTGGTGGCGGACTTGCCGGTGCCGGTCGCGCCCAGGAGGACGACGTCCTTCTCACCGGCCTGGACGCGCTTGGCCAGGTCGGCGATGGCGGTCGGCTGGTCGCCGCTGGGCTGGTAGGGACTGACGACCTCGAAAGGCGCCACCGTGCGTTCGATGTGGGAAACGGGCCGCATGTCATCAACCGTACGACCCCGCACTGACAACGGGTCCCGATCAGCGGTTCTGCGGGGTGCGGGAGCCGTGGTGCTCGGGCCGGCGAGCCGGGTGGCGTTCCTCGTGGAGGGTGGGGCGGCGGTCCGCGTGGGAGGCGACGGCCGAGGCCGGTACACCCGGTTTGTGCTCGACGGGCGTCCAGTGGCGCCGGCCCGTGACCAACAACGGGTCGAAGATCACGACGACGCCCGCGAGGAGCAGGAAGGCGAGCGGACCGATCAGCATCGGCGCGAGCGCGGAGGCCGCGGGCGCGCCCTCCGCGGAGTGGGAGGCCCCGTCGAGGTGGACGCTGAGGGCGGCCATCCCGGTGTAGTGCATGCCGCTGACCGCGAGCCCCATGACCAGGCTCGCGCCCACGCTCCACACGAAGCCGCGCACCTGTCCGGCGGCCCACAGGGCGGCGGTGGCGGCCACGACCGCTATGACGACGGAGGCGGCGACGGTGAACGTGTTGTAGCCGAACCGTCCGGGGAAGTGGACGCCCGCCATGCCGAGGTAGTGCATCGAGGCGACGCCCAGGCCGGTGATCGTGCCCCCGGTGAAGAGCGGGGTGCCGGTGGCGCCCCGGTAGCCGACGATGAAGATCCCTACGCCGACCATGAGGATGGCGAGTCCGAGGCTCGCGTAGGTGAGCGGCTTGTCGTAGTGGAGCGCCGTCTCCTTGACGGTGAAACCCATCATGGCGACGAAGTGCATGGTCCATATGCCGGAGCCGATGGCCGCCGAGCCGAGGGCCAGCCAGGCGGGACGCCGGGAGTGGGTGACCAGCAACGCCCGTGTGGTGCAGCGCAGGCCGAGGGCGCCGCCGAGGCAGGCCATCAGATAGGCCACCAACGGGGTGACGGCCCCGTAACTGAATCCGTCGACCGTGCCTTGCATCCGCGGCTGCCCTTCCGCCTTCTTGCGTCCCGGAATACCTGAAAGTGCCCCCGTCCCAGGACCGCGCGGGCGGTCAGGGTTGTCGCAGAGAGTATGACCCCCACCGGAATGGTCGAACGATTTTCCGGCAAAGAAACACGGCCTTGCCCCAGATGTGCGGCACCGGTGAGCGGCCTGGGACATCTCCGTTCAATCTGTGGTCATCGTGCACCCGGGTGCCGTTGACCCTCTGCTGTCAGGCTGGAGCTGTCGGTATCCGATCGACGCGAGGAGTACGCATGTACGCACGCGCAGTAGCCGCCACGGCCGCCGCGGCCCTGGGGGCGGTGACGGTCCTGCTGAGCCCCACGTCCGACGCCCGGGCCCACGAGGACCGCGTGCCCACGGTGATCGCCCACCGGGGTGCCTCCTCCTACGCACCCGAGAACACGCTGCCTGCCATCGACAAGGCCGCTGAGCTGGGCTTCGCCTGGGTCGAGAACGACGTCCAGCGCACGAAGGACGGCGAGCTGGTCGTTCTTCACGACGACAGCCTGCGGCGCACGACGAACGTCGAGGACGTCTTTCCCGGCCGCGCGCCGTGGAAGGTGAAGGACTTCACAGCCGCCGAGATCTCCCGGCTGGACGCGGGCGGCTGGTTCTCCCCCGCTTACGCGGGCGCGCGCGTGCCGACGCTGCGGCAGTACATGCGCCGGGTCGAGCACAACCACGAGAAACTGCTGCTGGAGATCAAGAACCCGGAGTCGTACCCGGGCATCGAGCAGCAGACGCTGAAGCTCCTCGGCAATGAGGGCTGGCTGGACGGCGGGCATCTGCGACGGCTGGTCGTGCAGAGCTTCAGCGCGGACAGTGTGCGGACCGTCCACGAGCTGAAGCCCGCGGTCACCACCGCCTACCTCGGTGCCCCCACCGTGCCGCAGCTGCCCGAATTCGCACGCTTCGCGGATCTGGTCAACCCCTCCCACGGGGCGCTGACCACGGGCTACGTCTCGGCCGTGCACGCTCTCGCCGGGCCCCACGGCCGGCGGCTCGGGGTGTTCGCCTGGACGGTGGACGACGCCGCCACCGCCCGTGACGTCGCGGGCTACGGGGTCGACGGGATCATCAGCAACAAGCCCGACGTGGTGCGGGCGGCGCTGGCTTCGGACTGAGCCGGGCGGGCGCTGTCAGTGGTGGGTCGTACCGTGGGCGCATGGACAGCCATGGGCAGGACGAGCGGCGGGTCGTGTGGGCCGTGGTCGGCACGGACATCGGTCCGCTGATGCTGGCGGCGACCCGGGACGGCCTGGTCAACGTCGTCTTCCACGCCTCGGACGCGGTGCGCGACCGGGCGCTGGAGCGGCTGGCCGCCCGGTTGGGCGGCCGGCTCGCGGAGGATCCCGAGGCACCGCTGCTGGCAGCGGCGATAAGCCAGATCCGGGCCTACTTCACGGGTGAGCGGCACGACTTCGACCTGCCGTTGGACTGGTCGCTGATCTCGGGGTTCAACCGGCAGGTGCTGCGTGAGCTGGCGTCCGGCGTGCCGTACGGCAGCGTGGTGGGATACGGCGATCTGGCGGGCCGGGTCGGACAGCCCGGCGGGGCGCAGGCGGTCGGCGCGGCGATGGGGGCCAATCCGCTGCCGGTGGTGGTGCCGTGCCACCGGGTCGTCGAGAGCGACGGCGGCATCGGCGGTTTCGGGGGCGGACTGGAGACCAAGCGGAAGCTGCTCGCGCTGGAGGGTGTGCTGCCCGAGCCGCTGTTCTGACCGGCCGGAGACGGTCGGTCCTCGTGGTGCCGCGCCTCGAAGGCGGTGCCGTCGGCCTCGCCGAACGACGGAAGATGCCGCCCGGTTCCGCCGGCGGCGCCGCCCGTCCGGTCCTTCCTGCGCGCCGGGACGGTGGCGTCCTCCACGGGTCACAAGCGTTTATCCGCGGCCGGTGACCGCCAGAGATGAGGAAGGACCGACGGACAGGAGGCGGGCACATGGTGCTGGTGGTGTCGGAAGAAGTCCGGGAGGCGATCGACGCGCGGCGGCCGGTGGTGGCCCTGGAGTCCACGATCATCGCGCACGGCCTGCCCCGCCCGCGCAACCTGCAGGTGGCGCATGAGCTGGAGGAGGCGGTGCGGCGGGAGGGCGCCGTGCCGGCGACCATAGCCGTGCTCGACGGGCGGCCCCGGGTCGGTCTGGACAAGGATCAGCTGGAGCGGGTCGCGAACGAGGACGGCATCCGCAAGCTGGGCCACCGTGACCTGCCGCTCGCCGTGGCGGCGGGGGCGAGCGGGGCGACCACCGTGTCGGCGACGGCGCAGCTGGCCGCGCTGGCGGGGGTCCGGGTGTTCGCCACCGGCGGGCTGGGCGGTGTGCACCGGGAGTGGACGGTGACCCAGGACGAGTCGGCCGACCTGGGTCTGCTGGCGCGCACGCGGATCACGGTGGTGTGCGCGGGCGTGAAGTCGATCCTGGACGTACCCGCGACGCTCCAGCGGCTGGAGACCCTGGGCGTGGCCGTCGCCGGGTACGGCACGCACCGGTTCCCCGGCTTCTATCTGTCGGACTCGGGCCATCCCGTCGACTGGACACTGGACACCCCGGAGCAGGTCGCAGCCGTCATGCGCGGCCAGGACGCGCTGGACGCGCCGGCGTCGGCGCTGATCGTCGCCCATCCCGTCCCGGAGGCGGAGCAGCTCGATCCCGAGCTGCACGCGCGTGTGCTCGCCGACGCGCTGCGCGCCTGCGCGGAGCAGGGGGTCACCGGTCAGGCGGTCACACCGTTTCTGCTGGACTACCTGGTCCAACACACCGACGGAGCCTCGCTGCGCGCCAACCTGGCGGCGGTGCGCGGGAACGTACGGCTGGCGGCGCGCATCGCCACGGCGTGGACCAGGGGGTGAGCACGGGCCGGAACGGAGCGCTGCTGGTCGTCGGGGACGTGGTCACGGACGTGGTCGCCCGGCATCGGGGACCGCTCGCGGCCGGCACCGACACGGCCGCCGTGATCCGGACGCTGCCGGGCGGCGCGGGCGCCAATGTGGCCTGCTGGGCCGCCCACGAGGGCTGCGGGGACGTGCGGCTGCTGGGGCGGGTCGGCGCGGACGCCGCCGCGTGGCACGAACGGGAACTGGTCGCGGCGGGGGTGCGGCCCCGGCTGGTGGTGGATCCGGAGGCGGCGACCGGGACGGTGATCTGTCTCGTCGACACGGGTGCGGCGGCCGAGCGGACTTTTCTGACGGACAGCGGGGCGTCCCTGCGGCTCGGACCCGCCGACTGGTCGGATGCGTTGCTCGACGGAGTGGACCGGCTGCATCTGTCGGGCTACCTGCTGTTCACGCGGTCCAGCCGGGCGCTCGCCGAGACGGCTCTCGCGGCGGCACGCGCACGTGGTGTGCCGGTGAGCCTGGACCCGGCGTCCGCCGGTTTTCTGCGAGAGCTGGGGGCGGATCGCTTCCTGGCGTTCGCGCAGGAGGTGGACCTGCTGCTGCCGAGCCGGGACGAGGCGTGTCTGTTGACGGGGCTGCCGGAGCCGGCGGACGCGGCGGCCGAGTTGAGCCGTCTCGTGCCGCTGGTGGTGGCCAAGGCGGGCACGGACGGGGCGCTGGTGGCGCGGTCCGGCACCGTACAGGTCCGGGTCCCGGCCGAGCCCGCGGTGCCTCGGGACACCACGGGCGCGGGTGACGCCTTCACCGGCGCCTTTCTCGCCGCCCTGCTCGCGGGCGCGGCTCCCGAGGAGGCGGCGGCATGCGGCTGTCGGGCGGGCGCGCGGGCGGTGCGAGGGGTGGGCGGCAGACCCCCTCGTCGGGGCGACGGGGGCTGGGCGGACGGGGACGCCCCGGGCCGGTCCCCGGGCGCGGGCGGCCTGCCGACGGCGAGGACGGTCCTGGCTCGCGAGGGCCGCGGCGCCGACGATCAGGCTGTGTAGCCCCATACTGCAACGCCCGTTCCCGGTCCGGCACATGGACGAGGACGAGCCGGGCGTGGACCAGGTCGAAGCGCTCTCCCGGCGGCTCCTCGGCGCCCACGTCGTGGACGCGGACCTCCACCGGCGGCCGTGCCGCAGGGGCGAGCCGCGTGGTGTCGACGTCGGTGGCGACGACCTGGCCGGTCGGCCCCACCTTCTCGGCGAGCCACGACACGACGGAGGTTCCTCCGGCCCCGACTTCCCAGCAGCGCCGCCCCGGCCCGATGCCGAGTCCTTCGATGTGCCGGAAGGTCGTGGGGTCGAAGAGGGCGGTGAAGGCGTCGAAGCGCCGGCCCGCCTCGGTCTGCTGGTTGTCCAGGAGGTATCCATCAGATCGCGTCACGCCTCCGATCACCCCAGTCGCCCGGCTTGTCCGGTTCGGCGCGTCCTCCGTCCACAGGCGGGAACAAAGCGGAACTCCCTGTTCCCACAGGCTTGCCCGCGCTGTGCCCGCGGCTGGCAGACTTGCCGGGCAAGGCGCGGAAGTGCCGCGAGGAGATCCACGCGAGGAGATCCAGATGTCGATGGCAGGGAATCTGCGGAAGGTCACGGGCCTCGGCAGGGTCGGCGGGCTGCGCAAGGTGGCGCGGCTGGCCCGGCGTCGGCCGCGCGTGGACCTGAGCCATCCCGCCAGGTCGCCGCTGGGCTCCTCGGTGGTGAACTGCGTGACGTACCAGGACGGCGTGCGCGTGCCCGAGTGCGCCGACCTGGTGGATGCCGTGCGGCTGGTGCGCAAGACCGGCGAGGGCTTCGTGTGGCTGGGGCTGCACGAGCCGACGGAACGGGAGTTCGCCGGCATCGCCGAGTTGTTCGATCTGCATCCGCTGGCGGTGGAGGACGCGGTCGAGGCGCATCAGCGGCCGAAGCTGGAGCATTACGGGGACACGCTCTTCGCGGTGTTCAAGACCGTCTGTTACGTGGAGCACGAGCAGCTGACGGCGACCAGCGAGGTGGTGGACACCGGCGAGATCATGGTGTTCGTCGGCGAGGACTTCGTGATCACGGTCCGGCACGGCCGGCACGGCTCACTGGGCCCGCTGCGCGAGGAGTTGGAGGCGGATCCGCACCAGCTGGCCAAGGGGCCAGCCGCGGTGCTGCACGCGATCGCCGACCATGTGGTCGACGAGTATCTGAACGTCACGGACGCGGTGCAGGCCGACATCGACCAGGTCGAGACGGAGGTGTTCTCGGAGAACGGCGCGCGTCTCGACCCGGGCCGCATCTACCAGATGAAGCGTGAACTGCTGGAGCTGAAGCGGGCGGTGGTCCCTCTGGGCCGCCCGGTGGAGGACCTGGCCACCCGGCCGATACGGGCCGTCGCCCCGGAGATACAGGCCTACTTCCGGGATGTCCTCGACCATCTGATCCGGGCCAAGGAACAGATCGCCGCGTTCGACGAACTCCTCAACTCCATCCTCCAGGCGCATCTCGCGCAGGTGACCGTCGCGCAGAACGAGGACATGCGGAAGATCACTGCCTGGGCCGCGGTGATCGCCGTGCCGACGATGGTGTGCGGGGTGTACGGCATGAACTTCGAGCACATGCCGGAGCTGCACTGGCAGTTCGGCTATCCCCTGGTGATGACCGTGATGGCGGGGGCGTGTCTGGCGCTGTACCGGGGCTTCCGGCGCAACGGCTGGCTCTGAGCACCGGGGCACGCGGCGGCTGCGGGCGCGCCACCGGGGTGGAGCGGGGGCGCGTCGGGGACTGATCGGCGAGGATCCGACCCGCCTTGCAGAGGTGTGGCCGCGGCAGGGGGTGGGCCGTCCCGGCAGCGCTTCGACTGTCCCGGCAGGGGCTGACCGGGTCGGCACATGACTGGCTGCATCGCCGGACCGGGCCTCGGACAGCGCATTCCGCATCAGCCGCTCCAGGCGGGGTGGCGTGGGTCGTCGGCGCGTACCAGTACATCCGCCGTCCCCGCCGGGTCGGTCTCGGACTCGTAGCGTTCGAAGGCGGGGAGGGTCCAGTGGTCGGCCTCCGGGGTACGGCGGCGCAGGGCGCCCGGGGAGAGGAGGAGGTGCACGGTGAGATCGAAGGGGAACCAGTGGCGCAGCAGGAGGGGGCCGTGGAGCAACAGGATCCCGCCGGGCGGGAGGTGGACGTAGGGGCTGCGGGTGGCCCGGTCGGTGGCCGGATCCCACAAGTCCGGCAGGACCCGCCCGCTGCCTCCGGGGTCGAGCGGGCCGAAGACCTCACGCCAGAGGGCACCCGTGTCGAACCACCCGCTGTAATACGACTCCGCGTCCCGCCGCCCGTGTTCCAGCCGCAGCGAGGCGGGACGCAGGAAGCCCTCGGTCCCTATCACCAGCGAGGGCCGGCCACGGACCCGCAGCGCCTCTCCGACACGCACGGCCAGGTCTCCGGGCTGAGCGGCCGGGGCACCGTCGAAGCCGGCGCGCTGCCAGGCCCCTCCCTCGTCCGGTGCCGCACCGGCCAGCCGGTCGGCGAGCTGCTCGGCCAGTCGGTCCCAGGTGATCGCTTCGAGTCGCACAGGCCCATGATGCCGGGTGGCCCGGGAGAGCGGCGCGGCTGCCGGTGCGGGAACCGGATGGTGGAAGGCCGCCGACAGGACCGCCGTGAAGGAAGCCCCTCGGACAGGGGTGGCGAACGACGGCGTGCGGTCGGTGAGGCGGTGGGCGCACCGAAGCGAGCCCGGTCGGCCGGTCGGTGAGGCGCGGGAGGCGCGGGAGGCGCGGGAGGCGCGGGAGGCGCGGGAGGCGCCGGAGTGAGCCTGGTCGCAGGGGTGTGGGCCGGCCGAGGTGGTCCCGCGGTGCCGGTCCGGAGCGGCGGTGCCGGTCAGTCGAGGGGGCTGGCCGCGCGGCGGGCCGCGAGCAGGGCGGGGAGGTGGGTCTCGCTCCAGGCGCGGGCCGCGTCGAGCAGGGGGATCAGGGTGCGACCGAGGGAGGTGAGGGCGTATTCGACGCGGGGTGGGTTCTCGTCGTAGGCGGTGCGGGTCACCAGGCCGTCGCGTTCCATCGCGCGCAGGGTCTCGCTGAGGACCTTGGGAGTGACGGCCTTGAGCGGGACCCTCAGTTCACCGAAGCGGCGCGGACCGTTCTGGAGACAGCGGATCACCATGCCGGACCACTTGTCACCGACCCGGACGGGCATGGCGGTGGACGGACAGAGGGGGTGGAACATGTCGGGATCGAGAGGTGCGGGACGGTCGCGGTCCGTCGCGTCGGTCATGCGTCGAGGGTAGCGCCGGTTCCGTTGCGGTAACCGGGGGTCTGCTTCCTAACGTCCTGGTCGGACGCGAACAGCGTGCGACGACTGGGAGGTTGGGATGAGCGGAATCGTGGTCTTCGGCGCCGGCGGCCGGGCCGGCCGGGCGGTGACCTCGGAGGCACGCGCGCGTGGGTACGCGGTGACGGCCGTGGTGCGGGATCCGGCGCGGTATCCGGATCTCGGCGCGGAAGGCGTCACGGTCGTGCGGGGTGACGTCACGGATCCGGTAGCGGTCGCCCGGACCGCTGCGGGGCATGCCGGCGCCGTGCACGCCGTCTCGCCGTTCAGCGGGCCGGAGCAGGGCTTCGACACGCTGGATCCCGGGTTCTTCGTGGCGGCGGCCGACGCGCTGCTCGACGGGCTCGCCGCGGCAGGTGTGGGCCGGCTCGTCGCGGTCGGCCTGGGCGCGAACCTGCTCGGCGCGGACGGGCGGCCCGTGATGGACGACCCGCTCGCGTTCCCGCCGGAGATCCGGCCGTTCGCGCTGGCCCACACCGCCGGGCTCCACCGGCTGCGGGAACGCGGGGACGGGCCCGTCGACTGGGTGATGCTCACCCCCGCCGGGCACCTGGAGCAGGGTGGTGCCCGGACCGGACGGTACCGCTTCGGCGGGGAGCGGGTGCCCGGCGACGACCGTGAGCCGTGGCTGTCGTACGCGGATCTCGCGGTGGCGACGGTGGACGAGATCGAGGGACCGAAGCGGCACCGTACGCGGGTGTCGGTGTTCAACTTCCGCAACGAGAGGGGGTAGTTCCGAGGAGCGCAGAGGCGGAGGAGGCACCGGGGGGCGGGACCGGAGGACGGGCGGGAGCGAGTACGGCGGCGGGATCGGCGGACGAGGAGACGGCGTGGGAGACGTGGCCGGCGGCGGGGAAAGTACCGCGTATGGCGCTCCCCGCAACTCCCCGCTCCCCGGGTCGGCTTGTCGTCTTCCAGCCGTTGAAGCGCAAGCGGTGCGCCGGCTGCAAGCGCGGTCCGCTGTCGCTGCTGGTGCTGGAGGAGGGCGTACCGCGGTGCCTGGACTGTGCCGACCTCGGGCATCTGGTGTTCCTGCCGCGGGGCGACACCGCTCTGACCCGCAGGTCGCGGGAGGAGAGCACGTTGTCGGCCGTCGTGGTGCGCTTCAACCGGCGCAGGAGCCGCTACGAGCGTCAGGGCGTGCTCGTGGAGGAGGACGCGCTGGCCCGGGCCGAGGCCCGTTGTCTCGCGGACGCGGAGGCGCGGCGGCGACGGCGGGCCCGGGACGCGCGGCACAGGGCGGCGGAGGACGAACGGTTCGCGGCTGCGTTCGCGGCCGAGATCCTGCGGCTGTTCCCCGGCTGTCCGGCCGAGCGGGCCCGGGGCATCGCGGCCCACGCGTCGGTGCGTGGCAGCGGGCGGGTCGGGCGCAGCGCGGCCGGGCGGGCGCTGACCGAGGGAGCGGTGATCTCGGCGGTCGTGGCGGGTGTCAGACATGTGGACACGCCCTACGACGAGCTGCTGATGAGCGGGACACCCCGGTACGAGGCACGGCGTCGGATCGCGCCGGTCGTGGAGACCGTGTTGCGGGAGTGGCGGGAGGGACAGCAGGGTGCCGGGCGCGGCCCGGGTGGAACGGAGCGCGGGCGTGGAGATGATCGACGGGCCGTTACGGCTCACCAGGCCCTCCGTCCTCCGGGACTCCCACGGCTCCGCCCTGAGCGGCGGCCCTGAGCGGCGGTCCTGAGCGGCGGTCCTGAGCGCGGCCGGAGCCGGCCGGCCGTGGGCCGAGGAACCCGTGGAGAAAGCGCTGTCCGCCACTCTGCGCGGCCGTCGGCGCGGACGTATCGTGGCCGGAAGAGTGCCGCCCGATGACGCACGGCCCTTCGTACACCCGGTGCCTCCGGTGCCCGTACGCGAGGAAGACACCATGGCCGATCCCAAGGGGTTCATGACCACGCCGCGCCAGGAATGGCCGCGGCGGCCCGTCGAGCAGCGGGTGCGGGACTGGGACGAGGTGTACGTCCCGGGAGCGCTGCTGCCCATCATCAGCAAGCAGGCCGATCGCTGCATGGACTGCGGCATCCCGTTCTGCCATCAGGCCTGCCCGCTGGGCAATCTCATCCCCGAGTGGAACGACCTGGTCTCCCGGGAGGACTGGCGGGCCGCGAGCGACCGGCTGCACGCCACCAACAACTTTCCGGAGTTCACCGGGCGGCTGTGTCCGGCGCCGTGCGAGGCGGGGTGCGTGCTGGCGATCAACCAGCCGGCCGTCACCATCAAGAACGTCGAGTGCGCGATCGCGGACAAGGCGTGGGAGGAGGGTTTCACACCGCCCCGGCCGCCCGAGCGGCTGACCGGGAAGACGGTCGCCGTCATCGGCTCCGGGCCCACCGGACTCGCCGCGGCGCAGCAGCTGACCCGTGCCGGGCACACGGTCGCGGTGTACGAGAGGGACGACCGGATCGGCGGGCTGATGCGCTACGGCATCCCCGCGTTCAAGATGGAGAAGCGGCATCTGGAGCGGCGGATCGAGCAGATGCGGGCCGAGGGGACGAAGTTCCGTACGTCGACGGCGGTCGGCCGGGACGTTCCGGCGGACGAGTTGCGGACCCGGTACGACGCGGTGGTGATCGCGACGGGAGCGACGGCGTGGCGGGAACTCGACGTGCCGGGCCGGTCGTTGCACGGGATACACCAGGCGATGGAGTATCTGCCGCTGGCGAACCGGGTGTGCGAGGGGGATCTGGAGGTCTCGCCGCTGTCGGCCGCCGGCAAGCATGTGGTGATCGTCGGTGGTGGTGACACCGGGGCGGACTGTCTGGGCACCGCGGTGCGGGAGAAGGCCGCGTCCGTGACCCAGCTGGACATCTACGCGCAGCCGGGTGCGGAGCGCGACGAGGACACCGAGCCGTGGCCGACGTATCCGAAGATCTACCGGCTGTCGGCCGCGCACCAGGAGGCGGGGGAACTGGGCACGGCACCGGCGGCGGACGCGGACGCGCGGCTGTTCGCGGCGTCCACGCTCCGCTTCACCGGAGACGAGCGGGGGTATGTGCGGTCACTGCATCTGGTGGAGGTCGACGAGCAACGCCTTGCGGTGCCGGGCACCGGGCGGACGCTCCCCGCCGACCTGGTGCTGCTCGCCCTCGGATTCTCCGGGCCCGACCGGGAGGACGGGCTGATCGACCAGCTGGGGCTGGCGCTGCAGCCGCGCGGCACGGTCGCCCGGGACGACGGCTTCGCGACCAATGTCCCCGGGGTGTTCGCGGCCGGGGACGCGGCGCGCGGGCAGTCGCTCATCGTGTGGGCGATAGCGGAGGGACGGGCGGTCGCGGCGGCCGTCGACCACTATCTGACGGGGAGTTCCCGGCTCCCGTCCCCGATCTCGGCCACGGACCGGCCGATGGTGGTCTGAGGCCTCGTCAGGGGGCGGGTGTCGGGCGGCGATGCACGGGGGGAGGTACACAGGGACGCTACGGGGGCGGTGTCAGCCCCTGCGCTCGTCCGTGCCCGCCACCTTGCCCGTGGCCAGGGCCACGCGGTTCCACGTGTTGATCGTGAGGATCAGGGAGAGGACGTGGGCCAGTTCCTCGTCGTCGAACTGGGCGGCGGCCTCGGCGTAGACGGTGTCGGGGACGCCGCCGTCGGCGACCAGGGTCACCGCCTCCGTCAGGGCGAGGGCGGCCTGTTCCTTCGGGGTGAAGAAGTGCCGGGCCTCTCGCCAGACGGCGACCAGGTGCAGCCGGTCCTCGCTCTCGCCGGCCTTGCGGGCGTCGTTGGTGTGCATGTGCAGGCAGTAGGCGCAGTGGTTGAGATGCGAGGCGCGGATCTGGATCAGTTCGACGAGGGCCGGGTCGAGCCCCTGACGGGCGGCGGCGTCGAAGCCGATGATCGCACGGAAGACCTTCGGGGCCGCCTTCGCGAAGTCCAGGCGGGTACGGGCGGCCTCGGCGGCGGCGATCCCGGTGGTGATGTCGGTGGCGGCGGGGTTCGTGTTCGTCGTCATGTCTTTAATCTATGGGTCGGAAAGACCGGCTGTAGGGTGCATTTCCATGACGGAATCATGGGTCAATTCCGCGGAGCGGATCGGTGCCGATCTGCACCTGGAGCTGTCGGGACCGGGGGGTCGACGGGCGGCGCTCACCAGGGCGCTGCGAGACGCCGTACGCAGCGGCCGGCTGGCGCCGGGCACCCGGCTGCCGCCGTACCGGTCGCTGGCGGCGGACCTGGGCGTGGCCCGCAACACGGTGGCCGACGCGTACGCGGAGCTGGTCGCGGAGGGCTGGCTGACCGCCCGGCAGGGTTCCGGGACGCGGGTCGCCGCGGGGGTGCTTCCCTCGTCCTTGGGGCGGCGGGGGGACGCCGGGCCGCTGCGCCACGCCGTACGGACGCCCGTGAAGGCGCCCCTCCGCGCGCGGGGGCCGCGGCACGACCTGCGGCAGGGCACGCCGGACGCGTCGGCGTTCCCGCGCGCGGCCTGGGCGGCCTCCTACCGCCGGGCGCTGCAGGAGGCTCCGAGCGAGGTGTTCGGGCCGGGCGATCCCGCCGGGCGCCGGGAGCTGCGGGAGACGCTGACGGACTACCTGGCACGCGCGCGGGGGGTGCGGACCGAGCCGGACCGGATCGTGATCTGCTCGGGCTTCGCGCACGCGCTGCGGCTGCTGTTCGACCGGGGTACGCGGGACGGGCCGGGCGGGGGCGGGGTGCTGCGCGGTCCGCTGGGCGTGGAGGCGTTGGGGCTGGGCTTCCACCGGGAGCTGCTCGCGGCGGCCGGCGTGCGGACCGTGCCGCTGCCGCTCGACGAGGACGGTGCGCGGGTGGAGGGGCTCGGGCGCGAGCGGGCCGTGCTGCTGACGCCCGCCCATCAGTTCCCGACCGGCGGCCCGCTGCACCCGGAGCGTCGGGCCGGGGTGATCGACTGGGCACGCGCGCGGGGGACGGTGGTGCTGGAGGACGACTACGACGGCGAGTTCCGGTACGACCGCCGGCCCGTCGGCGCGCTGCAGGGGCTCGATCCGGACCGGGTGATCTACATCGGGTCGGTCAGCAAGAGTCTGTCACCGGCGTTGCGGCTGGGCTGGATGGTCCTGCCGCAACGGTATGTGGAGCCGGTGCTGAGGGCGAAGGGCGAGCGGGAGGCATGGGCGAGCGTCCTGGACCAGCTCGCTCTCGCGGACTTCATCGCCTGCGGATCGTACGACCGTCATGTGCGGCGCATGCGGCAGGCGTACCGGCGCCGCCGTGACCGGCTCGTCGCCGCCCTCGCCGAGCACGCGCCGCACATCGAGGTGACGGGCATCGCGGCCGGACTGCACGCGGTGCTGCGGCTGCCGCCCGGCACGGAGCGGTCGACGCTGAAGGCCGCCGTGTGGCAGGGCGTCGCCCTCGACGGTCTTGCCGCGTTCCGGCATCCGCAGAGTCCGACGGCGGCCGTCGACGGCCTGGTGGTGGGGTACGCGGCCCCCGCCGAACATGCCTACGGGGCGGCGCTGGAGGCGCTGTGCGAGGTGCTGCCGCCGGGGTGAGCCCGGGAGAACGGTCGGGGTGGGCCGATCCGGAGGTCGTGGGGGTGGGCCGGTTCGGAGAGCGGGGGTCGGCGGCGGTGACGTGGGCACCCGCGCGCCTCGCCGCCCTCGTGCTACGGCTTGCGTGCCACCGCCCCGTATCCCGGGATGACGCCGTCGTCCTGGCCGGGGACCGGCTCGCCCAGTTCGGCGGCCTGCAGATACTCGGTGGCGCCCTCCGGGGTGCTGCGCAGCAGGGCCGCCGCGTGGGCCAGCACGATCGGGTCGTTGTCGCAGGAGACGACCCGGGCGTCGGGGGCGGTCCGCTGGGCGACCTGGTGCAGGTTCGGCTCGGTGGGTATGCCGGTGCCGATGTCCAGGAACTGCCGTACGCCCTGCTGGGCCAGCCGGCGCGTGGCGCGGTGCATGAACGTGCGGTTGACCCGGGCCATCACCGGCACCCGGGGCTCCAGGGCCAGCGGCTGCCGGCCCGTCGCCTCGTCGACGGGGTAGTTGTCCTTGCCGCCGAGATACCAGTCGTACATCCTCGCGGGGTGCGGCTTGCTGGTGTCGATCTCGATGGCCGTCGGGTCCTGCCCTGTCATGCGGCATTCCGTAAGCGTCGAACGCGTCGGGTGATCACGTCGGATTCACGATAAGCAAGTGGGGCACAGCACAAAAAAGTCGACGGGCACACGGGCCGGTCCGCCGGTGAGTTCAGGACAGCAGGAAGTCGGCCTCCCCCGCCTTGGCGCCCTCGATGAACGCGGTCATCTCGGCCATGGTGTAGATCAGCGCCGGGCCGTCCGGGTCGGTCGACTGGCGCACGGCGATCCGGCCGTCGGCCAGCTTCATCGCCTCCAGGCAGTTGCCGCCGTTGCCGCCGCTCCAGGGCTTGTGCCACCCCTCGCTGCCCAACTCCCGCGCGGGCATGCCGTTGTAGACGCGTCCGCGCGGCTTGATGCGATCCATTCACAGCTCCTTGCGGAGATCCCGGAGGATCTCCTTCGTGCGTTGTGCCGTAGCGGCCTGCGCCGCCATGCGGTCCATGACCTCCAGGTGGGTCGCCACCTCGGTGCGCGCGTCCAGGTAGACGGCGCCGGTCAGGTACTCGCTGTAGACCATGTCCGGCAGTTCTGACATGGCGAATCGGAACAGCACGAAGGGTCCGTACGTTCCCGGGTGCGGCCCGTTCTCGAACGGGGCGACCTGGAGCGTCACATGGGACAGCTTCGTGGCCTGGAGCAACTTGTCGATCTGCGCGCGCATCACCTCCGGGCCGCCGACCGGGCGGCGCAGGGCGGTCTCGTCCATCACCGCCCAGAAGCGGGGGGCGTCGGAACGGGTGAGCAGGTCCTGGCGTTGCATGCGCAGCGCGACGTGCCGCTCGATGTCGTCCGGGCTCGTCTGGCCGATGGCGCCGGATTTCAGCACCGCGCGCGCGTAGTCCTCGGTCTGGAGGAGGCCGGGGACGAAGTGCGGCTCGTAGGAGCGGATGAGGCTGGCCGCGCCCTCCAGGCTCACGTACATCGAGAACCAGTTCGGCAGGATGTCGTGGAACCGCTGCCACCAGCCGGGCTTGTTCGCCTCCTCGGCCAGCTGGACGAAGACCTCCGCCTCGTCGTCGGGGACGCCGTAGGCCTTCAGCAGCAGTTGCAGGTACGGGATCTTGAGGGAGACCTCGGCCATCTCCATGCGGCGGACGGTGGCGGGGGCGACTCGGAGGACCCGGGCGGCCTCCTCGCGCTTCAGTCCGGCGCGTTCCCGCAGGTCCAGCAGGCGCCGGCCGAGGACCACCTGGCCCACCGTCGGCGCGGACCGCGGTTCGCTCACGCTCCCACCTCCACCGAAAAGCCTCCACCGAAAGTTTCCTGACAGCCCTACGGCGCCATTCGAAGGTTCATTCGAAGACCGGGTCGGATCTCCGAGGACTTCAATTGGCGCCGCGCGAGGTGCTGTTGCGAGCAGTGTGCCACGGCCTCTGACCGAGTCACACTGCACTCTGCAATTTTCAGAGTGACCCTTGCCAAGTGTCCACGGCGGGGAGATAGTGGCAAGCGTGATTCCGTCCGCGCCCTTAGGAACAGACGCCGCCGCAGACCCCTCCGGTCTCGGTGCCGCCGGGAGTCCCCCCGCGCAAGCCCGTTCGGGCCCGGGGGGAGGAACATCCCCCCTCGGGGGCGCCGCCCGGCGCAGGTTCCACTTCGAGCTGGCCGCACATCCGGGTTCCGCCGCCCAGGCAAGACGCCTGACGCGCGCTCGGCTGTCCGGCTGGTCGGTCTGCGCGGACACCTGTGACACCGCGGCTCTGGTCATATCCGAGCTGGTCACCAACGCGATCGTGCACACGGCCGGCAGCCGGGTCGTGTGCGAACTGCACGACCACGACGACACGGTGCGCATCGCCGTACGAGACGAGGGCTGTGCTCCTGGTGAACCCCATCCGTCTCCGCAGCGACCCGATGAGGAGCACGGGAGGGGGTTGCTTCTCGTCGACGCGCTGTGCCGGGCCTGGGGTGCCCAGGAGCACGGCCCCGGCCTGCTGGTCTGGGCCGAACTGCACCGCGGGGCCGACACCGGCCACGACATCGCCGAGCCGCGCGGCGACCTGGGCTGGGGCGCCCGCCCCAAGCCGGGCCGCCCCGACGACTCCGACGAGGACCGGCCGGCCGAAGCGAGCCGGCGGGAGCAGGAACAGGGCGGGCAGGCGGAGCCCGAGCAGCACCGGCAGGTCACCCGTCCGGAGCGGCTTCGGCACACGGCGCCGGAGCAGCGGCGGTACCGGGCGCCGGAGCAGCGGCTTCCCGGGGAGCGGCCGTGACGGGCACCGGGGGCTCAGGGCAGCCCGGCGGCATCGGTGCCGGCCCGGAACGCGCCGCCGCTGAGCGCAGTACCGGTGGGCACGACGGCAGTGGGCGCGACAGCAAGGGGCGTGCCGGCGCCGAACACTCCCTCGGCGCGCAGGCCCTCGGTCTGGACACCCTGGTACGTCTGCAGCGCCGGCGACCGGCCCCGGACCGGGGTCACCGGCTGTCGCTGCCGGAGGGCATGACGGCTCCGCTCGGCTGTGACGCCGTGGCCGTGCCCGACCGCCTCGGCCCGCTCGTCGTACCCAAGCTGCCGCGGGTGGGCTGCGTGTACACCGACGGCTCCCACTGGTGGTGGATCGTTCCGTCGGACTCCGACTACGCCCTCCCCTGGCCGGCCCCGGCCCACTACGCCACCGGCGCCCTGGTCACCGGCGCCGCCCGGCTGATCCACCGCCCGCAGGGCACGGTCCCGTACACACCGCCGATCCCGCTGTACCTGGCCCTGTGCCGGGTGACGGGAACGGCACCGGACTGGTCCCGGGCAGTCTCGGCGTAGCCACAGCCGTCTCGACGTAGCCCGTCGGGTCCCGTCGGGCCCCGTGCATCGCGTTCGCGCTTCCTCCGCGCCCCTCGTACTCCGTCTCGCGCCCTGCCGAGGCGCGGCCCAGGCCGCGATAGTGGCCGTCCAGTCGGGGTCCGGGAGGTCACGGTGAGGAAGCGACGCGAGGCGGCCGAGCCCGTGGTGTCGGCGTCGGAACGGCTGCTGTTCGGCGGGCCGCTGCGCTACGACATGGGCTGGAACCAGCACGCGGACGCCTTCCTGGCGCTGAGCTTCCGGGCGATGCTGGTCCGGCTCCCCGGAATGCTGGCGTCCAGTCTCCGGCTCGCCCGGCAGGCCGACGCGCGGGCCGCCAGGGTGGTGCTGGCCGCCGAGGTGGGCCGGGGCGCGGCCCAGGCGGTGAGCCTGCTCGCCGTGAACAACGCGCTCGGCAAGCTGCTGACCGGCTCGGACATCGAGCAGCGGCTGCGTTCGGCGGGCCCCGCCCTCGTCGTGATGGCCGCCGTGATGCTGGTCGCCGCGCTGCTGCGGGCCGCCTCCACCTACGCCACGGGACGGCTGGAGCCCAAGGTGGAGCGGGTGGCGACGGAGCTGTACCTGGAGCGCGCGGCCAACGTCGAGCTGGCCGCGATCGAGGACCACGCCTTCCACAAGCTGCTGGACACGGCCCAGTACGGCGCCCGGTCCGCCCGGCACATGATGAGCTACAGCGCCCGGGTGATCAACGCGATGATCTCGCTGGTCGCCGCGGCGAGCGTCCTGACCGTGCTGCATCCGCTGCTGCTGCCCCTGCTCGTCACCATGACCCTGCCCAGCGCCTGGAGCGCGCTGACCAACGCCCGGCGCCGCTACGAGTCCTTCCACACCTGGGTGCAGCACGCCCGGGCCGGCCAGCTGATCAGCAGCCTGCTCACCGAGCCGGCCGCCGCCCCCGAGATCCGGGTGCACGGCGTGGGGCCGTTCCTGCTGCGCCACTTCCGGTCCATGTCGGAGACCGCGGAGGCGGAGCAGGCCCGGCTGTCCCGGCTGGCCGCCCGGACCGGTCTGATCGCCGCGACCTGGACGGGCCTCGCCACCCTCGCGACGTACGCGACGCTGGGTGCGCTGCTGCTGGCCGGTGCGATGGCCCTGTCGGTGGCCGGTACGGCGGTGATCGCGATCCGTACGGGTGCGGCGAGCCTGGACACGCTGGTCCTGGAGATCAACCAGCTGCACGAGGAGGCCCTGTTCGTGGGTGATCTCCAGCGGATGTACACCGCGGCGGCCGAGCGGGCGATCCCGGTGGGCGGGGAGCCGCTGCCGGAGGACCCCGAGGAGATCCGCTTCGAGCACGTCACGTTCAGCTATCCCAGCGATCCGCGCCCGGAGCCGGCGGACGCCCCGCCGGGAGAAGCGCTGCCGCACACCGCCCGCCCCGCCCTCGACGACGTCACCCTCACCCTCCCCCTCGGCCGCATCATCGCGCTCGTCGGGGAGAACGGCTCGGGCAAGACGACGCTGGTCAAGCTGCTCGCGGGGCTGTACACGCCGGACCGCGGCCGGATCCTGTGGGACGGGGTGGACGCCTCGCGTGCCGACCGGCGGCTGCTCGCCGAGCGCATCGCGATGGTGGCCCAGGACTTCAAGCGCTGGCCGTTCACCGCCCGGGTCAACGTGGCCGTCGGCCGCTCCGCCGCGCCCATGACCGAGGAGCGCCTGGCCACGTCGATCGCCGAGGCGGGGGCCGAGGAGGTGGTCGGGGAGCTGCCGCGCGGCCTGGACACGCTGCTGGCCCGGAACTTCAGCGGCGGGCACGAGTTGTCCGGCGGCCAGTGGCAGCGGCTCGGCATCGCCCGGGCGGCCTATCGGCGCGGGAGCATCCTGATCGTGGACGAACCGACGGCGGCGCTGGACGCGCGGGCCGAGCTGGAGGTCTTCGAGAAGATCCGCGCGCTGGCGGGCGGCGGGCAGACGGTCGTCCTGATCACCCACCGGCTGGCCTCGGTCCGGCATGCCGACCTGGTGCACGTGCTGGAGCACGGGCGTCTGGTGGAGTCCGGCGCTCCGGAGGAGCTGCTGGCCAGGGGCGGTGTCTACGCGGAGCTGTACTCGCTGCAGGCGCGGCAGTTCACGGCGGAGAGCCCGGCACGGACCCCACGGAAGGTACCCGCGCCGAAGCCGGCCTGAGTCACCCCGGCGTCACCCGCCCCCGAACCCCGCCACGGCACCCGCCTGGACACGGCCCCGGCCCCGGCCCTGGCCCCGGATCCGGATCCGAAGCCGGAGCCGGCTCATTCGGCCGCCTCTCCACCGCGGACGATCACCAGGAACGTGTCCGTCGCGAGGTCCATGACGACCTCGGCGGGCAGCCCTTCCAGACGCCGGGCGTGCGCGAACTCCTCCGCGGGCCAGGAGCCCCGCGGACCACCGGCGGGAAAGCGTTCGAGCACCGTTCGCCCGTTCACCATCTCGCACCTCCAGAAAGCCTCGTCCGTAAGGGAGTTAACGCTCTGGAGAGGGGAAAGGGCTCGCTCAGTCACCCGACTGAGACATTACCGACACTGGTTCGGCGCGGACCGTGAGGATCCGTTCACCTTGTGACACGAACCGCACCCTCCGTGTCAGAAGTCGTACTCGTCGTGCAGGCGGAGCCGGTCGCTGCCGGCGGGCCTGCGGCCGAGCGCGGTCAGGTCGAGCAGGGCCGCCGTGGTGCCCAGTTCGTCCAGCCCGTCGTCGTACACCGAATAGGTGTGGAAGACCCGGTCGTGGTCGCGCAGGAAACAGCTGAGCCCCGGGCGCTCGACCTGGCCGCCGCCCGAGTCGACGGTGGCCTCGAAGTCTCGGTTGAAGTCGCTGTGCGACGAGGAGTACCAGGGCACCGCCCAGCCCATCCGCGCCTTGAACGGCAGGATCCGGATGAACGGCGCCCGGGAGACGGCCGCGAAGGAGGTGTTCCGGGCACGCAGATGGGCGAGGTGGCCGACCTGGTCCAGGAAGGCCGCGCAGCACGGGCAGCCGGCCGCCCACTCCGGCGCGAACATGAAGTGATGGACGACGAGCTGCGCCCGTCCCTCGAAGAGGTCGAGCAGGGTGGCCTTGCCGTCGCCGCCCTCGAAGACGTACTCCGGGTCGACCTCGACCATGGGCAGCCGCCGGCGCTCGGCGCCGATGACCTCGCGCGCCCGTCTGACCGCCTCCTCCTTGCGCAGCAACTCCTCGCGCGCCGCGCGCCACTGCTCGCGCGAGACGATCTCCGGAAGCGACATGGGCCCTCCTGTCCGACGGTCGGTTCGGGGTGGTGACCGCCGACGGGAGCGGAACTCATCGCCGGACAGGGGGATTTTTTCGGCCAACCCTCGGCGGATCGTTGTCGGCCAGGGCTCGGGGCCGCACCCACGCACCCGCATCCGCGCACCCGCGCACTCGTCCTACGCCCGGCTCCTGCCGGGGCCGGGCGGCGCCCCGTACGGCTACGCGGCCGTGGGCAGCGGTACCCGCACCCCGCGCCGCTCCAGCTCCCCCACCGCTTCCCGCAGTTGGCGAAGGTGCCGGGAGGTTAGCCGCCCGCTGTCGTCGAGGTGCACGGCGCAGGCGGTGGTGGTGTCCACGAGCCGTTCCAGTTCCTCGGCGACGGCGTCCGTGCCCGCGGTGTGCCGGGCGAGGGCGGGCAGTTCGGCGGCGGAGACCGCGATGGCGGTACGGGCCTCGGCGAGGGTGCGGTAGGCCTCCCGGCGCAGCGCCCACCGCTCGGCGCGGTCGTCGGTCTCGCCGAGCACGTGCAGGAGATAGGCGTGCGCGGCGCCGCCGGCCGCCGCGAGCCGGTCGCGCACCCCGCCGCCCCGCTTTCCCGGCATCGGCAGGTGCCCGACGACCAGCACGAGCGCGCAGGCCAGCAGGGTCTCGCCGATCCGGCTGACCGATGCCTGCGGCTCGCCGCCGGCCATGACCAGGGCGAGGACGAGGACGGTGACGACTGCGGTGAGCGCCGCGAAGTGCCGGGTGGCGACCGGTATGGCGGCACCGCACACCGCCACCAGCGCGATCAGCCCGGCCGGGCGGGGCAGCAGCGCGGCGAGGCCGGCGAACACCACGGCGCCGAGCACGGTGCCGGCGGCCCGGCACAGCACGCGCGAGGCGAGCGGGCCGAGGTCGGGCTTGACGAGGAAGACGGCGGTGGCGGGCAGCCAGTACCAGTGCGCGTGCTGCCCGTACCAGCGGGTGTGGTGCAGGGCCTGGGCGATGGCGGCGCTGGCGCCGAAGCAGAGGGCGACACGCAGCCCGTACTCGCGTCCGCCGGCACCGAGCGCGGCCCGCAACGCGTCCCGGAACCCGCGGCGCCGGCCGAGCAGCCCGCGCTCGGCGCCCTCGCCCCGGTCGAAGGCCTCGGCGGCACGCAGCAGGGCGTCGTCCAGGGCGCGCAGGGCGGGGATCGTGGGGGTCCCGCCGCGCGAGCGAAGCCGGGCGCCGGGGAGGTGCGGCGCGGGCAGCGGGCCGGTCCCGGTGTCACCGCGGACGGCGGCGGCGAGCCGCCGGGGTCCCTCCGCCGCCCGCGCCGGCACGGGCTCCCCGGCCCAGTGGAGGGCGGTGGCGGCCTCGGCGAGGGGCAGGGCCGCCGCGAACCGGGCGTGCAGTCGGCGCTCGGCGGCGGATCCGGTGTACCGGCGCAGCCGGGGGCCGGCGAGGGCGTCCTGGGCGTGGTCGAGCGCGGCGGTCAGCGCGGCCCGTCGGGCTGTGGCCCGCTCGCCGCCCGCGGCATCGACGAGCGCGGCGATCGCGTCGTACACGTCGGCGACCGCTGCCCGCTCCCCGTCGAACCGGAAGTCACCGGCGAGGGAGCCGGGGGTGGGCAGGACGAGCCGCAGCACCAGCAGCCAGCCGGCGCCGGCCAGGAAGGCCAGGGCCCGCTGCCAGCCGCTCTCGGCAGCCGGCATCCCGGCGCCGACGGCCGCGGCGACGAGCAGCTGCGTACCGGCGGCGGAGGCGACGGGCCCGACGGCACTGATGCCGCCGGCGACCAGTCCCAGCGCGGTGAGCGCCAGGGTCAGCGGTACGGCGGCGAGCCCCTGACCCGCGTACGTTCCCGCGAGCAACCCCAGGGCTCCGGCCAGGGCGGGGGCCCCGAGTCGCTGGACGGACGCCCGCCGGCCGCCGGGGCGGTCGTTGATGCCGGCGAGCATCGCGCCGATGGCGGCGAGCACCCCGTCGGCCGGCTGCCCGAGGAGCAGCCCGGCGAGCAGCAGCGGTCCGGCGGCCAGCGCCCCTCGGCAGACCGCGCTCCAGGGGACGGGACCGCGCTGGGCACGGAAGGCGTGGGCGAGCCAGAGGGGTACGGCGAGCCGGGTCACGGGGTTCCTGTTCATACGAGGGCGGGGTGGGCCTTCGGACGACGGTGGCCGGTGGAGGTGGTTCCACGGTAGATCGCGTTCCCTGAGCAAACGGGACGATCACGTTTCAGGGAGGTGAAAGATGCCACGGACGTCCGGTTTCTTTATGAACGCAATGCCTTCGGTGCCCTCAGGAACGGATGCCCGCGAGCGCCCGCGCCGTTCTCACGAAGGGGACGGGCGCGCGGTGCGCAACGCACCGGCGATGATCTCCTCGGTCTCGGCCACGGCGGCGGCGAGGGCGTCGGGCTCGGCCCGCAGGGCGTCCACCACCGCGTCGATCCCGCGCAGCCCGGCCCGCTCCAGCAGCCGCTTCTCGTTCGTCACCCACTCCCCGCGGGCCGCGAGCACGGCGTGGGCGGACTGGGTGGCGGCCGTGGCGAGGGCTCCGGCGGTCTCGGTGAGGCGGCCGTGCGGGGCGTGGTGGGCCTTGGCGTAGGAGAGGGTGGCGCGCGCGGTGCCGGACCAGCGGTCGGCGGCGGTGCGGCGCAGCTCGGGCGGATACCCGGACGGGCGCGGGAGGTCGCCCCGCAGCACCTGGTTGAGCGCCAGCTCGGCGACGACCAGGTAGCTGGGGATCCCGGCCAGGTGGAACAGCAGCGGCTCCACCCGGAAGCGGCCCTGCCGTGCCTCGGTCAGTTCGTGTTCGACGACGTCCAGGTCCCGGTAGTGCACGTCGACCCGGCGTCCGTCGATGGTCAGCCAGGCGCCGCCGTTGAAGACACCGCCGCCCCAGCCGCCGATCTCGGACACCTCGCCCGGCCAGCCGACCGCGCGCAGGTCGTCCGGGTCGAAGGGGCCGCGGTAGTAGACGGCCAGGTCCCAGTCGCTGTCCGGGCGGTGGGTGCCCGCGGCGCGGGATCCGCCGAGGGCCACCGCCCGGACGGTGGGGAGGGCGGCCAGGCGGTCGGCGGTGACGGCGAGGAAGTCGGCGTCGGAGATCTGGGGCATGTGTCCAGCCTGGCGCGGACCCGTGGAGTTCCGCTCCTGAAATTCCGACGGAAATCGAGTTGTACGGAGACGGGGCGTCGATTTGAGTTCGTGATCGTGACTGCTTTGACTGATCTTGTACGACCGGACCGCTACCCGCGCTCGTCCCGTTACGACCCGGCGTGGCTCGTCGGTCTCGACATGGGACCCAACCCGCTGTGGCTCCTGGAGGACCTGGCCCGGGACCTCGATCTGCGTCCCGGGATGCGGGTCCTGGACCTCGGCTCCGGCAAGGGCGCCACGTCGGTGTTCCTGGCCCGTGAGTACGGCGTGGACGTCGTCGCCGCCGACTGGTGGATCCCCGCGCGGGACGCGGCCGCGGTCTTCGCCGAGGCGGGGGTCGCCGACCGGGTCGAGGCCGTACGGACGGAGGCGCACGTCCTGCCGTTCGAGCCGGAGAGCTTCGACGCGATCGTGAGCATCGACGCCTTCGAGTACTTCGGCACGGCGGACGGCTACCTGCCCTACCTGGTGCGGTTCCTGCGCCCCGGCGGCCAACTGGGCGTGGCCACGCCCGGCATGACCCGGGAGGTCCGCGCACTCGGCGCGATCCCCGACCACATCAAGCGGGTGGTCGGCTGGGAGGCCATCGCCTGGCACACGCCCGAGTGGTGGCGCTTCCAGTGGGAGATCACCGAGCTGGTGGAGGTCACGTCCGCTCGGCTCCAGGAGGACGCCTGGCGGGACTGGCTGCTGTGGGCGCGGGCCTGTGCCGAGCAGCGGCCGGACGGCGCGGCGGCCGACCAGCCAGTGATCGACATGCTCACCGAGGACGGTGGGGAGTTCCTCTCCTTCGCCCTGGTGACCGCCCGCAAGAGGTGACCGCCGGCGCGGTCGTCGCGGGCTTGGCCGGCGCGTCCGGACGGTAATTCGGATGCGGGCGGGGCCGGGAACGTCCCATCATCGGCAGGCCGTACGTCGATCCGTCCGGCAGGCCGTTCGTCGATCCTTCAGGAGCCGCTTCCGTGATCCGGCGCGTCACCGCCCCCGCTCTCTTCCCTCCGCCCACCTACGCCCACGCCTCCGTCGTCGAGGCCGGCACGAAGCTCGCGTTCCTCGCCGGGGCGGTGCCGCTCACCGCCGGCGGCGAGCTGGTGGGGCCCGGGGATCCGGTGCGCCAGGCCGAGCAGGTGATCGCCAATCTGCGCGAGCAACTGCTGTCCATCGGCAGCGACTTGGAGCATGTGGTGGCGACCGAGGTGTACGTGGTGAGCAGCGAGCCCGCCACCCTGTCCGAGGTGTGGAACGTGGTGGAGGCGTCGGGCCTGAGCCGGGGTCCGCACTCGTCGACGCTGCTCGGGGTCTCCTGTCTCGGGTACACCGGGCAGCTGGTGGAGATCACGGCGACGGCCGTGGTGCCCGAGCGGGAAGGCGGGGACCGATGACGGGCGCGGTGGTGCTGCGCCGTGCCGTGGCGGCGGACGCCCGCGCCGCCGCGGACGTCTATCTGCGGTCCTTCGACGCCGCGTTGCCGACGGTCGTCCGCGCGCGCACCGACGACGAGGTCCGGGACTACATCCGGGACGTCGTGGTGCCCTCGCGGGAGACCTGGGTCGCGGAAGCGGCCGGGACGGGTGTCGTCGGCCTGATGGTCCTGGAGGGGGCCCTGCTGTCCCAGCTGTACCTGGCGCCCGAGTGGCGCGGGCGGGGCATCGGGGACCGGTTCGTCGCGCTGGCCAAGGAGCGCGCTCCGGGCGGGCTGAGCCTGTGGACGTTCCAGGTCAACGAGCCCGCCCATCGCTTCTACGAGCGGCACGGTTTCGTCGCCGCCGAGCACACGGACGGCAGCGGCAACGAGGAGCGCGAACCGGACGTCCGTTACGTCTGGCAGCCCTGAGCCTCCCGGATATCCGCCCCGTCCGGCGCCCCTGAGCCCCTGGATGTCCGTCACGCCCGGCCCCACACCCTTCTCTTCGGGAGCGGCTTCTCATAGCCGCCCGCCCGGCTCGTCGTCAGTCCCAGGCCCACCAGCGACTCCGCGAGCTTCACCGCCGCCCCGACGCCGTCGACCACCGGCAGCCCCAGCTTCTCGCCCACCGTCCGCTGCAGACCCGTCATCCCGGCGCAGCCGAGGACGAGGACCTCGGCGCCGGCGTCCCGGACGCGTTCGGCGGCGGCCAGGAACGCGGCCTCGGTACGGGCCGGATCCGCGGCGAGATCGAGAACGCCGAGGCCGCTGCCGACGACGGCGGCGCAGTTGCGGGCCACGCCCGCTGTCTCCAGGCTGTCCTCGATCTGGCCGCGGGACCGGTCGAGGGTGGTGACGACGCCGTAGCGGCGCCCGAGGAGACAGGCGAGGTGTGCCGCGGCCTCGGTGATGTCCACGACCGGCACGTCCGCCAACTCCCGTACGCCTTCCCGCCCGTGCTCCCCGAACCCGGCCAGCACGACCGCGTCGTAGGCCGGACCGTCGTACGTCCGCAGCGCGTCGAGGACGGCCGCGGCCGACAGATAGCTGTCCAGCCAGCCCTCGGCGGACTCGGGGCCCCAGCCGGGGGTCAGGCCGGCGACGGTGGTGCCCGGGCCCGCGGCACCCCGGGCGCCGCGGACGATCTCCTCGGTCATCTCCCGCGTGGTGTTGCAGTTGGTGACGATGATCCGCACGCCCGTCAGCCCTCCCCCGCCGCCGCGCGCTCCCGACGGCACAGCGTCGCGTACAGTGCCGCCGCGAGTGCGGTGCCGATGAACCAGGAGTACGGGGACACGGCGCTGAAGCTCCGCACGAGCGCGAGGACGGCGGCGACCGCGGCGGAGGGCAGGAACGCCCACAGCGCCTTGGGGTTGACGCCCTTGCGGTAGTGGTACGGGGTGCCGGGCCGGGCGTCGAAGAGCGCGTCGGCGTCGACCGTGCCGCGCTTCACCCAGTAGTAGTCCACCATGATCACGCCGAAGAGCGGGCCCAGGAAGGCACCGAGTCCGCCGAGGAAGTAGTTGACGACGGTCGGGTTGGAGAAGAGGTTCCAGGGGGTGACGACCAGGGCCGCCACCGTGCTGATCAGGCCGCCCGCCTTGAAGGTGATCTTCTGCGGCCAGACGTTGGCGAGGTCGTACGCCGGTGAGACGAAGTTGGCGACGATGTTGACGCCCATGGTGGCGATGGCGAAGGTCAGCGCGGCGACGACGAGCACCCAGGTGTTGCCCACCCTGGCGACCAGCTCCGCCGGGTCGGTGATGGCCTGCCCGAACGCTTCCGACGAGCCCGCTGTGACGATGACCGAGACGACCACGAACGCGGTGGAGTTGATCGGCAGACCCCAGAAGTTGCCGCGGCGGACGGTCCTGTGGTCGGGCGCGAAGCGGGAGAAGTCGCAGAAGTTCAGCATGAGCGTGCCGTAGGTGGCGAGGATCAGGCCGATCGCGCCGAACCACTGCCGCCACTGCTCGCCGACGGAGACCGGGTGCGGGGTGGAGGTCAGCGAGATGCTCCAGTGGGCCTCGGCGAGCACCCACACCGCCAGCGCGATCATCACCAGCCAGATCGCCGGGCCGCAGAAGTCCTGGAACTTCCGTACCGACTCCATCCCCCGGCTGATGATCAGTGCTTGGAGCAGCCAGAGCGAGACGAAGGAGATCCAGCCGAGCGCGTCCAGACCGAGGAAGGAGTGGTGCGTCAGCGACTCCAGGCCCGGCCAGGCCGCCAGCAGCATCACATTGACGGCGACGGAGGCCAGATAGGTCTGGATGCCGTACCACATGATGGCGATCACCGCCCGGATCAGCGCCGGGATGTTGGCGCCCCAGACGCCGAAGCTGATGCGGCTGACGACCGGGAACGGCACCCCGTGCCGCTGGCCGATCCTCCCCATCCGGTTCATGCCGGCGTAGATCAGCACGAAGCCCACGAGGAGGGAGGTGAAGACCTGCCAGACGTTCATGCCGAGGACCAGCAGGCCGGCGGCGAAGGTGTAGTTGCCGAGGTTGTGGACGTCCGACATCCACATGGCGAACAGATCGAAGACCTTCCAGTTCCGCTGCTTCGCGGGGGCGAGGTCCTCGTTGACGAGGCGGGGATCGGGGCCGGACGCGGGGGCGCCGGTGGCGTGGGTGCGGTCGGCGAGGGACACGGGGCCTCCATGGACGAGGGGACGGAGGACGGCGGCCGTTTGGTATACCAAACTGCCGCCATGGTCCCGCCGTCAAGCGTTCGGACCGATGTCGTCGCCATTACGGCCCCGTAAAAGACCGCCGGCTTCGGCGAAGATGGGCCCATGACGAAGACCGAACCCCTGGGCGCGGTGCGCGAACGGGTCCTGGCGAGCCTGCGGGAGGACATCATCGCCGGGCGCCTCGGCCCCGGTGACCGGCTCGTCGAGCGGGAACTGGCCGAGCGGTTCGGCGTCTCGCGGGTGCCGGTGCGAGAGGCGATCCGCGCCCTGGTCGCCGAGGGCTTCGTCCTCTTCGAGTCGGCCCGCCGCACGGTCGTGCGCCGGCTCACCCCGGCCGATGTCAGGGAACTCTTCGAGCTGCGCGAGGCGTTGGAGGTGTACGCGGCGGGGCTGGCGGCGGCCCGGACGACCCCCGAGGCGCTGGCGGAGCTGCGGGACCTGCTCGACCAGGCGGCCCTGGCGACCAAGGACGAGGACGCCGAGGCGATCACGGACGTCAACACGCGCTTCCACGACCGCGTCCTCGCCATGGCCGGCAACGGCCTGCTGATCTCGGTCATGGAACCGGTCGACGGCCGCCTGCGCTGGCTCACCCGGCGGAACGAGGAATGGCCCCAACTCCTCGCCGAACACCGCGAGCTGTACGAGGCCATCGCCTCCGGCGACCCGGACCGTGCCCGCACCCACGCCCTCGGCCACGTCCGCGCCAACTACCGCTCGACGGTACGGCACCTGTTCGGCGAGGACTCCGAGGCCGGCTGAGGGAGGCCCCCGGGACTCGTCACGGCAGCCCGGCCGCCTCCGCCGCCCCGCGCAGGACCTCGCGCAGCATCTCGGCGGTCAGCCGCCCGGTGAAGGTGTTGCGCTGGCTGACGTGGAAGCAGCCGAAGAGGTCCAGGCCGTCGAGCGCGACCCGGGTGCCGTGAGCGAAGGCAGGACGGGGGCGGGGCACCGTCCAGCCCGCCTCCGCGAACGCGGGCAGCGCGGCCTGCCAGCCGAAGGCGCCGAGGACGACCGCGGCCCGCAGCATCGGCCGCAGCAGCGTCAGCTCCTGGACCAGCCAGGGCCGGCAGGTGTCGCGTTCCCCGGGGGTCGGCTTGTTGGCGGGCGGCGCACAGTGCACGGGCGCGGTGACCCGCACGCCGTGCAGCTGGAGGCCGTCGTCGGCGCTGACGGAGGTGGGCTGCGAGGCGAGCCCCACGTCGTACAGCGCCTGGTACAGCACGTCTCCCGAGCGGTCGCCGGTGAACATACGGCCGGTCCGGTTGCCGCCGTGCGCGGCCGGGGCCAGTCCGATGATCGCCAGCCGGGCGTCGGCCGGGCCGAACCCGGGCACCGGCCGTCCCCAGTACGTCCAGTCGGCGAACGCGGCTCGCTTCGTACGGGCCACCTCCTCACGCCAGTCGACCAGCCGGGGACAGGCCCGGCAGTCGGCGACGCGCCGATCGAGGCGGGCGAGGGCGCTGCTGTCGTCCATGTCGTCACCGTATGCCCCGTGAGGCCGGCCTGAGCAGGGCGAGGATCGATGCGGCGCGGGGGGGCATGGCGGGCGCGGCGGACGGTCGGGGTCGGCGGCATGGCGGGTCGGCGGTCGGCGGTCGGCGGTCGGCGGTCCGCGGTGCACGCTGGGTGATGGCCGGCGCGGTCACCGAAAAACGCTTCCGGCTCGGCGGCCCCCGGGCGTTAGGGTCGGGGCATGGCTTCCGAGGATGCGGACGAGAACGTGGACCGTGCGACCGGCGAGGAAACCGGCGGCCCTGGCGGAACCGGCGGGGCCGGCGCCGTCGGCTCTGGTGCTGACGGGACCGGTGAGCTTGGCGGGTCTGCTGGGACGGGCTCCGCCCCTGCCGGGCAACCGCTCGATCCCAAGATCGCCGCGGCGGTGGCCGCCGCCGAGGCCGCCGGGCCCGCCAACGGCGAATCCGTCCGCGTCGACAGCTGGATCTGGGCCGTCCGTCTGATCAAGACCCGCTCTCTCGGCGCCACCGCCTGCCGGGGTGGACATGTCCACGTGAACGGCGAGCGGGTGAAGCCCGCCTATTCCCTGCGCGTGGGCGACGAGGTACGGCTGCGGCACGAGGGCCGGGAACGGATCGTGATCGTCAAGCGCCTGATCCGCAAGCGGGTCGGTGCGCCCGTGGCCGTCCAGTGCTACATCGACAACTCCCCTCCGCCTCCGCCCCGCGAGGCCGTCGCCCCCGCGGGCCTCCGCGACCCCGGCACCGGCCGCCCCACCAAGCGCGACCGCCGCGAACTGGAACGCCTCCGCGGACTCGCCCAGGGCGCCCCCGGAGGCTTCGCAGGCTTCACCGGAGCGAGCGGGCCCGGTGGCTCGGGCGGCTCCGGCGGGCGTGGGCGACGTGGGGGCTCCGGAAGCGCCGGGGCGGGCGGTGGCTCCGGTGCACCCGGCGGCTCGGGTGGGCCCCCGCGCGGACGGTGAGCGGACGAGGAGCCACCCAGCACTGCCTCCCCACGCCCAACCGCGTTCATCGCCGCCCCAGGCTCACAGCGCCCAGGTGGCGGGGACGGCCCTCCCGGCCGTGCCCGCCACCGTCGGCGGTGTCACCGTCGGCTCAGCAGCCGCAGCAGGTCGCCGTTGTGCGCCCGGCGGGTCCAGGCGATCAGGGCGAGCGGTGCGATCAGGATCAGCGGGGTCGCCGCGTTCTGGCCGTCGAACGCGGTGAGCTGGACGATGAACGCTCCCGCCATGAGCGCACCGAGAGCGATCGCGGCCACGGACTGCAGCATCGGGATCAACAGCGCGACCGCTCCGGCGAGTTCGAGCGCGCCGATGGTGTACATCGCCCCGCTGCCCCAGCCGATCTTGTCGAAGGACTCGACGGCCGTCGGGTGCGCTATGAGCTTGGGCAGGGCGCTCGCGATGCCGAAGAACAGGGCGAGCAGGATCTGCACGGTCCGCAGCGCGCCCCGGGCCGCCCGTACCCGGCCGGTGGGCGAGCCGGTGGAGCCCACGGATGTCGGGGAGCTGACGGGGGCGGTGGTCTCGGACATGAGGGTCTCCTGATGAAGCGGTGCCGGTTGCTTTCATGGAGGTAGACCGATCAGAGGCCGAGAACTCATCGCCGGCGAGACCATCACCCCGTCCCGTCCGCCCTGTCCTCCCCTACGCCCCTACGCCGCGCGCACCGCCCTCACCCACATCCCGTCCGGTGTCAGATAGCGGTCCACCTCCAGTCCCGCTTCGGCCAGCGCAGACTCGAACTGCTCCTTCGTCAGGGGTCTGGCGAGGAACGTCTGTGTCCAGACCGCGTCCGGGAACGCGTACTCCGCGCGGACGGAGTTCACCCCTTCCCCGGCCGGCTCCACCGACGCGATCCGTACCGTGAAGCCGCTGGGGTCGACCCGCTCTCTGGGCACGTCGGTGTGGTAGTCCGGGCCCTCCCGCTGGATGAGCACACAGCCGCCCTCCGCCACATGCCGGGCACAGGTGCGCAGCATGCCCCTGCGCACCTCCTCGTCACCGCTGTGCACCAGGAACGACGCGAGCATCACCACGTCGAACTTCTCGCCGAGGTCGAGCTCCTCGACGGCGGCGCATATCGTGCGCGCCCCGCGGACCCGGGCCAGCATGTCGGCGGACTCGTCGACCGCCGTGACCGTGAAGCCGCGCTCCAGCAGGGGATGGGTCACCCGGCCCACCCCGCTGCCCAGCTCCAGGATGTGCGCCCCGGCCGGCACCGCCGCCGCGATGATGTCCGGCTCGTCGCCCACCGGGAGCCGTGTGTACAGCTCGACCGCGCAGCCGTCCGGGGTGATCGCTCCCGGTCCCGTGCCCTCGTATCCCTCACGCATGTCGATCCTCATGCCCGGACAACGGCCCGCTCCCGCACACCCGTTCCCACACTCCCCCAGTTCACCCGTTCGAGCTATTCAGCCCGGAACGGGAACTCTCCGTGCCCGATGTACGAGCAGCCGGCCGGCCGCCGACGGCCGCCGACCGCCCGCCCCACGGAGGGCGGGCGCGGCAGCCAGGTCACCGGCAGGTACCGGGAGATCGCGGCCGGGATCCCGTGGTGGGCCCGCCCGTCGGGTGTTGATGGACGTGCGCGTCGAGGAGTACGTTGCCAGCAGGAGCGGTGATCCGATGCGTACGGGCAGTGAACCGGTGACCGCGCGCAGTGCACTGCGGGCGCGGTTCTGGCTGAGCGTGTGGGGACTGGTCTGGACAGTCTTCGGGACGGCGGCTTTCGCGCTGGTCGGGCGCCCGGGCTGGGCGGCGGCCTGCGGCGTGCTGTGGCTGCTGGTCACCATCGACATGGCCATGATCCTCAGACACATCCGGCAGGGCCCGCACTACCAGCCGGGGCGCGACGTTCCGCCGTACCCGCCGCCGGAGGGCGGGCCGCCGTATCCGGGTCCGCCGAGGCACCGCCACCCCTGAGCGGCACGACCCAGCGCCCCTCCGGCCGAGCGGCCGTGCCGGCGCCCCGCACCGTCCGCCGAGGAGCCGTGCCGACGCCGCGCACCGTCCGCCGAGCGGCCGTGTCGACGCCGCGCACCGTCGGCTCGCCGGCCGTCAGTCCTCGAAGCGCGCCGCCCGCAGGTACCGCGGGTTGGGGTCGAGCGCGGCTGCCAGCCTGAAATGGCGCTTGGCCTGGTCGGGGCGGCCCTGGCGCTCATAGGTCCGGGCGAGGGCGAAGTGCGCGAACGCGTTGTCCGGCTCGCGCTCCAGCACGATCGTGAACTCCAGCTCGGCGGGCCGCAGTTGCGCGGCGGCGAAGAAGGCACGCGCACGAAGCAGACGGGCGGCGGTGTTCTCGGGATGCGCGGCGATGACTCCGTCGAGCAGCTTCACCGCGCCCCGCGGATCCCGCGCGTTGAGCAGCTGCTCGGCAGCGCGGAAGTCGATGACATGCGTCTCCGGAGTACGTCCGGTGGAACCGCTGGTCTCGGGCACGGCTGAGTCCTTCCCTTGCTCCAGCGCTTCAACGCCCCGGACCGGCCGCCTATTCCGCGTCCGTGGCCTCCCGCCGGGCCCGGCGGACGAGCTCGTCCCAGACCTCGGCGACGCGCTTCCTCAGCGCGTCCAGGGGTACGTCGTTGTCGATCAGGATGTCGGCGATCTCCCGGCGCTGCTCGCGCGTCGCCTGCGCGGCCATGCGCGCGCGGGCGTCCTCCTCGGTCGTCCCGCGCAGCCGCACCAGCCGGTCCAGCTGGGTCTCGGGGCTCGCGTCCACGACGATCACGACGTCGTAGAGCGGGGCGAGACCGTTCTCGGTGAGCAGGGGCACGTCGTGGACCACCACGGCGTCCTCGGCCGCGGCGCTCTCCAGTTCGCGGGAGCGGGCGCCCACCAGGGGGTGCACGATCGAGTTCAGGACGGCGAGTTTGTCCGGGTCGGCGAAGACGATCGAGCCGAGCCGGGGGCGGTCCAGGCTGCCGTCGGCGGCCAGGACGTCCGCTCCGAAGGCGTCGACCACGGCCGCGAGGCCGGGGGTGCCCGGCGCCACGACCTCACGCGCGATGCGGTCCGCGTCGATCAGCACGGCCCCGTGCTCCACGAGCAGCCGCGACACCTCGCTCTTGCCGGCGCCGATCCCGCCGGTCAGGCCCACTGTCAGCATGAGCGGAAGCCTAGACGCTTCGCCCCGCGGCCGGTCCGACGGGTGCGGGCCGACGGAACCGGTCGTGCCCGCGTGGTGGGGCCGCACATCGACGCGGCCCCGCGCCTCGGCGGGCGCGGGTCAGTTGTCGCCCTCGCGCTCCGCCAGGAACCGCTCGAACTCCTGCCCGATCTCGTCGGCGGAGGGGATCTCCACGGGCTCGGCCAGCATGTTGCCCCGGGTCTCGGCACCGGCCGCGGCGTCGTACTGGTGCTCCAGGCCCTGGACGAGCGCGGTCAGTTCCTCGTCGCCCTCCTGGATCTGCCGGTCGATCTCGGTCTGGGTGCGGTGGGCGTCGGTGCGCAGGGAGTGCGCGACGCCGGGCAGGACCAGGCCGGTGGCGGCCGTGATCGCCTCCAGGACGGTCAGCGCGGCGTCCGGGTACGCGGACCGGGCGATGTAGTGCGGGACGTGCGCCGCGACTCCCAGGACGTCGTGCCCTGCCTCCATGAGGCGGTACTCGACCAGCGACTCGGCGCTGCCGGGCACTTGCGCCTCGTCGAAGGGGCTGCGGTGGCCGGGGACCAGGTCGGTGCGGTTGCCGTGCGGGGTCAGGCCCACGGGGCGGGTGTGCGGCACGCCCATCGGGATGCCGTGGAAGTTCACGGACAGGCGCACACCCAGCCGCTCCACCATCTGGCGCACCGCCGCCGCGAACCGCTCCCACTCCACGTCCGGCTCGGGACCGGACAGCAGCAGGAAGGGGGCACCGGTGGCGTCCTGGACGAGGTGGACTTCGATGGCCGGGATCTCGTAGTCCGTCCAGCGGTCCCGCTTGAAGGTCAGCAGGGGCCGCCGGGCCCGGTAGTCCACGAGCCGGTCGTGGTCGAACCGGGCCACGATCTGGTGGGGCAGTGAGTCGAGCAGCCGGTCGACGATCTGGTCTCCGGTCTCACCCGCGTCGATGTATCCGTCGAAGTGGTAGAGCATGACAAGGCCGGCCGACTCCTGGGCGAGCGCCATGTCGACCACGGCGAGGCCCTTCGGCTCCCATGCGTACAAACCCTGCGGATCAAGCACTGTGACCGCTCCTCCTCGTGTTCCCCCTGGACAACGCGCCCTGGAATGCGGGAATTCCCGCGACACGCCGCTGATCTGCGATCTCGCGCGGGACATCTTGACGCCCCGTCACCTGGTCCGTACCTTCACGGCCATCGGCGTTCACGTTGGCGTCCATCGTTCATGTATGAGATCGAACCATCGTTCATGTATGAGACCGATCGATCCGTCCGACAGGAGAGCCCCATGCGCATACGCACACCGCTCACTTCCCTGCTCGCCACGGCGCTCGCAGCCGGCGGCCTGCTGCTGACCGCCGGCGGCCCCTCCGCGGCCGCCACCACGATCGAGGTGACGACCGCGGCCCAGCTGAAGACCGCTCTCGGCGCCGCCGCACCCGGCGACACGATCCACCTGGCGGACGGCACCTACACCGGGAACTTCAAGGCGACCACCCCGGCCACGGCATCCGCCCGCATCACCCTCACCGGCTCCCCCCGGGCCGTGCTCACCGCCGGCGGCGGTTACGGACTGCACCTGAACGGCGCCTCCTACTGGACGGTCGGCGGCCTGACCGTGACCGGCGGCCAGAAGGGCATCATGATCGACGCGTCCAGGGGTGTCGTGGTGGACGGCGTGACGGTGCACGACCTGGACATGGAGGGCGTGCACTTCCGCAACTCCAGCACGGACGGCGTGATCAGGAACTCGAAGATCTACGACACCGGCAACGACGGCCGGGGCATGGGCGAGGGCGTGTACGTGGGGACCGCGAACACGCTGTCCGACAACAGCGACCGCATCCAGATCCTGGGCAACACGATCGGCCCGGACGTCGGCGGCGAGAACATCGACATCAAGGAGGGCACGACCGGTGCCCGCATCATCGGCAACACCTTCGACGGCAGCGGTCTGACCGGCGCCAACTACGACGACTCCTGGGTCGACGTGAAGGGCGACGACGTCCTCGTCCAGGACAACACCGGCAAGAACACCACCAACGACGGCTACCAGACCCACACCCAGCAGTCCGGCTGGGGCTGCGGCACGGTGTTCAAGGGCAACAAGTCGACATTGTCGGGTGCCACCGGCTCCACCCAGCTCGCCATCGACGTCACCAACAACAGCGCGAGCTGCAGGACGACGGTCTACACCGGCAACACGGTGACAGGCGGCAAGGGTCTGACGAACATCCCGGTCACTTCCTGACGAGGGACGCGGCGCCCGCCGGAGAGCGTCCTGACGGGGGACGCGGCGCCCGCCGGGAGACCCGGGAACCGCCCGACCGGCCACCACCGGCCCGACGCCCGAAGCGCGGGGGCCGGGTGCGGAAAACTCCGAGGGGCCGCACCTCGAAAGGTACGGCCCCTCGGCACTAACGGCTAAGCCTCAGCGGCAGCGTTCAGCTCTGGCCGCCGGCCAGCTTCTCGCGCAGCGCGGCAAGCGCCTCGTCCGAGGCAAGCGCGCCGGACGTGTCGGCACCCTCGGAGGAGTACGAACCGCCGGTCGCGGCCGGAGCCGCAGCCTCGCCGCCCTCGGCCGCGGCAGCGGCGTCGGCCTCGCGGGACTTGATGACCTGCTGCTGGTGCTGCTCGAAGCGCTGCTGCGCCTCGGCGTACTGGCGCTCCCACTCCTCGCGCTGCTTCTCGTAGCCCTCGAGCCAGTCGTTGGTCTCGGGGTCGAAGCCCTCGGGGTAGATGTAGTTGCCCTGGTCGTCGTAGGACGCGGCCATGCCGTACAGGGTCGGGTCGAACTCGACCGAGGCCGGGTCGGCACCGAAGGACTCGTTGGCCTGCTTCAGCGAGAGGCTGATGCGGCGACGCTCGAGGTCGATGTCGATGACCTTGACGAAGATCTCGTCGTTGACCTGGACGACCTGCTCCGGGATCTCCACGTGGCGCTCGGCCAGCTCGGAGATGTGGACCAGACCCTCGATGCCCTCGTCCACGCGGACGAACGCACCGAACGGCACCAGCTTCGTGACCTTGCCGGGCACGACCTGGCCGATCTGGTGGGTGCGGGCGAACTGCTGCCACGGGTCTTCCTGGGTCGCCTTCAGCGACAGGGAGACACGCTCGCGGTCCATGTCGACGTCGAGAACCTCGACGGTGACCTCCTGGCCGACCTCGACAACCTCGGAGGGGTGGTCGATGTGCTTCCAGGACAGCTCGGAGACGTGGACCAGACCGTCGACGCCACCCAGGTCCACGAAGGCACCGAAGTTGACGATCGAGGAGACCACACCGGAGCGGACCTGACCCTTCTGGAGGGTCGTGAGGAACGTCTGGCGGACCTCGGACTGGGTCTGCTCCAGCCAGGCACGGCGGGACAGGACCACGTTGTTGCGGTTCTTGTCCAGCTCGATGATCTTCGCCTCGAGCTCCTTGCCCACGTAGGGCTGGAGGTCGCGGACGCGGCGCATCTCGACCAGGGAGGCCGGGAGGAAGCCGCGGAGGCCGATGTCGAGGATGAGACCACCCTTGACGACCTCGATGACGGTACCGGTGACGATGCCGTCCTCTTCCTTGATCTTCTCGATGGTGCCCCAGGCACGCTCGTACTGGGCGCGCTTCTTCGAGAGGATCAGGCGGCCTTCCTTGTCCTCCTTCTGGAGGACCAGGGCCTCGATCTCGTCGCCGACGGCCACGACCTCGTTCGGGTCGACGTCGTGCTTGATCGAGAGCTCGCGGCTCGGGATGACACCTTCGGTCTTGTAACCGATGTCGAGCAGGACCTCGTCCCGGTCGACCTTCACGATGACGCCGTCGACGATGTCGCCGTCGTTGAAGTACTTGATCGTCTCGTCGATCGCTGCGAGGAAGGCTTCCTCGTTACCGATGTCGTTGACCGCAACCTGCGGGGTGGTGGCGGTGGTCTCGGTGCTGCTCGTCATGTGGGAAAGGGCTCCGGTACGGACATTGAAGTCGTAGGTACTGCTTACGCCGGGAGCCCGTTTCGCTCTGCAGAAGCCGGACAGCCAAGGAAGCGCCACATTGAGCACCGGGTGCCCGGTGGCGCCTCGACAACCGAGGGGACATACATACAGATGCGAGCGCAGCCTGCTACGTCTGAGGTGCGCAGGCTCGCAGCGCAACTTGTAGCATACGGGGGCAGCCGGACAGGGTCAATGCGCGAAGGCGCCCACCCGGGGCGGATCGCCGCATTCCCGGCGGAATATTCACCCCAACGGGCCACACAGGCCCATGGGAACCCTTCCGCGCGGACCTCCGGCGGGTTGGACGGAAGAGTACGACGAGGGAGCCGATCATCCAAGAGTCGGAAGCGCACGACCCTGAGGTCTCCGAGGGTTTCGAGCCGGAGGCCACGCGACGTGACGCGGATGTCACGGAGAGTTCCCGGGCCAATCGCGGCTGGTGGGACCGTAACGCGGACGAGTACCAGATCGAGCACGGCACGTTCCTCGGCGACGACCGCTTCGTGTGGGGCCCGGAGGGCCTGGACGAGGTGGAGGCCGAGCTGCTCGGTCCGGTGGAGGAGCTGAAGGGCAAGGACGTCCTGGAGATCGGCGCGGGCGCGGCGCAGTGCGCGCGCTGGCTGGCCGCCCAGGGCGCGCACCCGGTGGCGCTGGACCTCTCGCACCGCCAGCTGCAGCACGCGCTGCGCATCGGCGGATCGTTTCCGCTGGTCTGTGCCGACGCCGGCGCGCTGCCCTTCGCGGACGCCTCCTTCGACCTGGCGTGCTCCGCGTACGGGGCGCTGCCGTTCGTGGCCGATCCGCGGCTCGTGCTGCGCGAGGTGCGCCGGGTGCTGCGACCGGGCGGACGGTTCGTGTTCTCGGTGACGCACCCCATCCGCTGGGCGTTCCCGGACGAGCCGGGCCCCGAGGGCCTGTCGGTGTCCGCGTCCTACTTCGACCGCACGCCCTACGTGGAACAGGACGACCAGGGCCACGCGGTCTACGTCGAGCATCACAGGACGCTCGGCGACCGGGTGCGGGACGTCGTGGCCGCCGGTTTCCGGCTGGTGGACCTGGTGGAGCCGGAGTGGCCGGCCTGGAACACCTCGGAGTGGGGCGGCTGGTCGCCCCTGCGCGGGAACCTGATCCCCGGCACGGCGATCTTCGTGTGCGAGCGGGACTGAGGGCAGCCGCCGCCGCGCGCCTGCCCGCACCTCCTTTCCCGTACGCGTCCCTGCGCCTTCTCTCACGTACGCGCACGCGGCACCTCCTTTCACACGCACACGCGCGCGCGTGTGCGTGACGCGTGTGTGTGAGCGGCGTACCTGCGGCCCCGCACGCACGCGTGCGGGGCCGTTTCGGTCCTCGTACGACACTGGGGGCGTGATCCGTTACGACGCTCTGGACGCACTGCCCGTGCGGTCCGCCCTGCCCGCCCTGACCGACGCCCTGGAGGGTGACGGCACCGCCGTGCTCGTGGCACCGCCCGGCACCGGCAAGACGACGCTGGTGCCGCTGGTGCTCGCGGGGCTGGTCGGGGGCGGTCCGGCGCGGCGGGTCGTGGTGGCCGAGCCGCGGCGGATCGCGGCGCGGGCGGCGGCCCGGCGGATGGCGTGGCTGCTGGGCGAGCAGCCCGGCCGGAGCGTCGGTTTCACGGTGCGCGGCGAGCGGGCCGTGGGGCGGCACACGCGGGTGGAGGTCGTGACGACCGGTGTCCTGCTGCAGCGGCTCCAGCGCGACCAGGAGCTGGCCGGTGTGGACGTCGTCGTCCTGGACGAGGTCCACGAGCGGCATCTGGACGCCGACACGGTGGCCGCGTTCCTGTGGGACGTACGGCAGGCGCTGCGGCCGGAGCTGCGGCTGGTGGCCGCGTCGGCGACCACGGACGCGGAGGGGTGGGCGCGGCTGCTCGGCGGGGCACCGGTCGTCGAGGCGGCGGGTGCGGCGCATCCGGTGGAGGTGGTGTGGTCGCCGCCGGCCCGTCCGGTCCGGCCGCCCCACGGGATGCGGGTGGATCCGGCGCTGCTGGCGCACGTGGCGTCGGTGGTGCGGCGGGCGCTGGCCGAGCGGGCCGGGGACGTGCTGTGCTTCTTGCCGGGCATGGGCGAGATCGCGCGCGTGGCGGCCCTGCTGGGGGACCTCGGTGACGTCGAGGTGCTCCAGGTGCACGGGCGGGCGCCGGCCGCGGTGCAGGACGCGGTGCTGGCGGCCGGGCGGCGGCGCCGGGTGGTGCTGGCGACGGCCGTGGCGGAGTCCTCGCTGACCGTGCCCGGGGTGCGGACGGTGGTCGACTCGGGGCTGGCGCGGGAGCCGCGGGTGGATCACGCGCGCGGGCTGAGCGGGCTGACGACCGTACGGGCGTCGCGGGCGGCCGGACGGCAGCGGGCCGGGCGCGCCGGGCGGGAGGCGCCCGGTGCGGTGTACCGGTGCTGGGCGGAGGCCGAGGACGGCCGTCTGCCGGCGTTTCCCGCTCCGGAGATCAAGCTGGCCGACCTGACCGCGTTCGCCCTTCAGGCGGCCTGCTGGGGCGACCCGGACGCCTCCGGGCTGGCGCTGCTCGATCCGCCGCCGGGCGGGGCCATGGCGGCGGCGCGGGAGGTGCTGTCGGCCGTGGGAGCGGTGGACTCCGCCGGGCGGGCGACGGAGTCCGGCGTGCGGTTGGCTCGGCTGGGGGTGCACCCTCGGCTGGGACGGGCGTTGCGGGACACGGCCGGTGCGGGGGCCGAGGTCGTCGCTCTGCTGTCGGAGGAGGTGCCGCGGGAGTACGGGGACGATCTCGCGGGTGCTCTGCGGCGGGTACGGCGCGGGGGTGACGCCTACGCGGGGCGGTGGGCCGCGGAGGTGCGGCGGCTGCGTGCCGTCTCCACGGAGTTCGCCCACCCGCCCACCCATGACCACCGGCACCGGGTGAACGCCGGGGCAGGACCGGCCGGCGAGGCCGGGAGGCGGGAGCACCCGGCGGCGGGCGAGAAGCAGGGCCGCGGAGTGGGCGGCGGGGTGCAGGGACGGGCGGGGGTCGGTGCGGGGCCGGGGCGGGCGGGGGTCGGTGCGGGGCCGGGGCGTGCCGTGGCTGCCGGTGGGGGGAACGGCGGGGTCCGGGTGTGGGGCGGGGGTGGGGAGGACGACGGGGTCGTCGGGCTTGTCGCCGCCCTTGCCTTTCCCGAGCGCGTGGCCAAGCTGGACGGTGGTTCGTATCTCATGGCGTCCGGGACCCGGGCCGAGTTGTCCGAGGGATCCGCTCTGGGCGGCGCTCCCTGGATCGTCGTGGCCGTCGCCGACCGGCCCTCCGGCAAGGGGCACGCGCGCGTGCGGCTCGGGGCCGCCGTGGCGGAGGACGTGGCGCTGGCCGCCGCCGGGGCCCTGCTGGCGGAGCGGGACGAGGTGCACTGGGCCGACGGGGAGGTCGTGGCCCGGCATGTCGAACGGCTGGGGGCGATCGAACTGGCCGTACGGCCGCTGAAGGGCGCCGAGCCGGCCCTCGTCCGCGGCGCCCTCCTCGAAGGGCTGCGGCAGGACGGCTTCGGGCTGCTGCGCTGGTCGCCCGACGCGCAGGTGCTGCGGCAGCGGCTGGCGTTCCTGCGGGCGCATCTCGGGGAGCCGTGGCCGGACGTGTCGGACGCGGCACTCCACGCGCGCGTGGACGAGTGGCTGGAGCCGGAGCTGAGCAGGGCCGTGCGGCGCACCGATCTCGCGCGGATCGATGCCGGGCAGGCCCTCGCGCGGCTGCTGCCCTGGGCGGGCGGGGAGGCGGCCCGGCTGGACGAACTGGCGCCCGAGCGGATCACCGTGCCGAGCGGGTCCAGGATCCGGATCGACTACCAGGATCCCGAGCGCCCGGTCCTCGCGGTGAAGCTGCAGGAGATGTTCGGGCTGCGGGAGACGCCGACGGTGGCGGGCGTGCCGCTGCTCGTGCATCTGCTCTCCCCGGCCGGCCGGCCCGCCGCCGTCACGGCCGACCTCGCCTCCTTCTGGCGGGACGGCTACCGCGCCGTCCGGGCCGAGCTGCGCGGCCGGTACCCCAGGCATCCGTGGCCCGAGGACCCGGCGACGGCGGAGCCCACGCGGCACACCAACGCGCGGCTCAGGCGCTGACCGGTTCGGGTTCCTCCGACTGCGTGGGGGCGGGGTCCCGCGGGCGGCGGGCGCGGGCCTCCAGCCAGAGGGCGAGGGCGAGGAGCAGCACGCCGAGGGCGAGCGAGCCCCCGGGGACGTAGGAGGTGAGGGCCAGGACGAGCGTGCGGTTGTGCTTGACCAGGGCGACCGTGTGGTCGATGTAGTCCGCGCGCATCTTCACGTGCCCGGCGAAGGCGGTGACGCGGGGGCGACCGCCGAGCAGGGTGCCGCCGCGCAGTTCCTCCTTGTGGATCTCCTCGCCGTACACGGGTGCCCCGGTGACCGGCTCGACCCAGAACCTGCGGACCGTGGAGTACCAGCGGGTGGTGCCGGTCTTGGCGACCGACTCCGGTGTGATGCCCTGCACGGGCATGGTCTTCGGCATCGTGACCCTGGTCCAGGGGACGGTCTGCTCGAAGAAGTAGACCGTCAGGCCGCGGAAGGTCCGGGTGCCCCGGTAGTGGATGGGGCTGGTGGTGCGGGTCTGCGCGTCGAAGTACTCGTAGTCCCGTTTCTGCGTCAGGAAGGGCCACTTGAACTCGATGCCCTCGCGTTTCACCGGGTCGCCGTCGACCGTCTCGCCGGTGGCGTGCACGGGGTCCTGGCTGTGGGCGTCGAAGACGTACCGCTCGGGCACCTTGGAGACCATCTTGCCGTCGGGGCCCTGGACGTAGGACAGGCCGTCCCAGACGACGACCGGCCGGCCCGCCGTCCTCTCGATCTTCTCCGCGGCCTCCACATCGCCCTTGAGGGTCTGCACGATGGTGACCTTGGAGACCTTCTTCGCGCGCATGGTGCCGTAGTCGAGGAGGGTGGCGTCCCTGGCCTCCAGGACCATGTCCTGGTACTGGTTCGCGGGGATCCGGGCCAGGCGCGGGAAGGCGTACCAGCGCAGGAGCGGGGCCAGCGCCGCGCAGAAGACGGCGCAGGCGAGCAGGACCAGGCTTGCCTTGCGGCGCATGGAAGGCCTCCCTCCCGGACGGGCGCGGTTACGGGTGCGAGGGCACCGTCGTCAGCAGCGGCTTGGGGGACGTGCGGCCCGACGGCGAGCCCAGTGCACTGATCGCGAGGACCAGGGCGAACGCGAGGGCGAGACCGGTCGCGGCGGCGATCAGGGCGCGCATGCGGGGCCTCCCGGCGGACGGTCGGTGTCCTGAGCGGTTCTGATGGTGCGTCAGGTCCGGCACCGTAGCAACGGGCGGGCGAGATGAGAACAGCGGTGCACGCACGAACGAGGGCGCCCTCCCCGCCGGTGCGGGAAGGGCGCCCTCGCGTGGGCTCAGGAGGAGGCGGACGGGCTCGGGGAGGGGGTCTCGGGGGAATCGGCGGCAGCGGCTGTGACCGTCAGCTCCACGGTGAGCGTCGCGCCGCCCGTGGTGGTGATGCGGAGCAGGAAGGTTCCGGTGGTGTCGTCCGCGTACAGCTTCGGCAGCGTGATCAGGCCCTTCGCGTCCGTCTGGAGGCCGGCGAGCGTGCGTACGGTCTTGCCGTCGGCGTCCTTGAAGTAGGGGCCCTTGTCGTTCTCCGTGGCGTCGGTCGCAGACGTGACGAGGGTGGCGGTCGCCGCGACCTTGTCCGCGACGGCACCCTTGTACGTCGCCTTCACCTGCACCTGGTCGGCGAACTCGCCGCCCGCGGTGCAGGTGAGCGGGGTGTCGCTGGTGCGGGCCAGGGTGTCGGCGGCGCGCGCGGTGACGGTGGCCGTGTAGTCGACGCCCTCGACCGAGCGGCCCACGACGGCCGCGGTGACCTTGAAGGCGCCGGTCTTCTCGCCCGCCTGGAGCGCCGGGGCGAGTGCGACACCCTTGGCGTCGGTCGCGACCGTGGCCACGGTCTCGCCGCCGTCGAAGGTGGCGTCCGTGTCCCCGGTGATGGTGAACCGGACCCTGATCTTGGCGACCGACTTGCCGGCCTTGGTCTCGGCGCGGGTGCCGATCCGTTCGGTGAAGGCGTCGCCGGCCATGGCCGTGAGCTTCTCCGTGCCCGCGTCCTCCAGGTGGTCCACCAGGTCCGTCTGGCTCGGAGGGGTCGGCGGGACCGGCGGGAACGGCGGCTTCGGCGGCTTCGGCGGCTTCGGCGGCTTCGGCGGCTTGGGGGCGGGCGTCTCGTTGCCGCCGTTCCCCTCGTGCCCCTTGCCGCCGCCGGGCTTGTCGGGCTTCTGGTCCGGCTCGGTCCTCGGCGGGTTCGAGGGCTGCGGGGACGTGGTGTGGCCGGAGCCGTTGTCGCTGCGGTGCTCGGGCAGGTCGCCGGAGCCGTCGGGGACGGAGTGGGTGCCCTTGCGGTAGTACTCCATCCAGTTCAGGACCAGGTTGAGGTAGTCCTGCGAGTTGTTGTAGCTGAGGATCGCGCGGTGCAGGCCGTCCTCGGTGGACATGTCCCAGCTGTTGCGGCACAGGTAGTGACCCGCGGCGAGCGCGGCGTCGTAGATGTTGTTGGGGTCCTTCTTGTCGTCCCCGTTGCCGTCACGGCCGGCCCAGGCCCAGGTGGACGGGATGAACTGCATGGGGCCGACGGCCTGGTCGTAGGCGCTGTTGCCGTCGTACGCGCCGTCGTCGGTGTCCGCGATGAGCGCGAAGCCGTTGCCGTCGAGCTGCGGGCCCAGGATCCGGTGCAGCGTGGTGCCGTTCGCGTCGACCTGTCCGCCGCGGGCCTGTCCGGACTCGACGTTGCCGATGGCGGCGAGCAGTTGCCAGGGCAGGTTGCAGCCGGGCTTGCTGGAGCGCAGTTCGGCTTCGGCCTTCTTGTAGGCGTCGAGCACCGTCGCCGGGACGCCGGCCTCGCCCCCGCCCCGGGAGACGGGGGTGCCGGCGCTGGAGGAGGGGCTGGGGTTGGGGCTGTTGAGGGGCGGCAGGTCCGTGTAGTACGGCGAGTTGCCGGTGGCGTTGCCGCCGGCGGACCCGTCCGGTACCGGGGCGGAGGCGCCGGTCGCCGTCTGTCTGCCGTGATCCTCGTCGGCCACTCCCGGAGCCTGGGACGCGGAGAGAGCCGCGACCGCCGCCGCGGCCACCGCGGTGGTCGCCGCCCCCTTGCGCAGCCGCCTGCCGAAATGCGCCGCCATAGAGTGAACCCCTCCCATGGACGCCCGTGCGTCCGTCTCCGCCTGTCTGCCTCGCTCTGGTGTGACGGTTGAGCCGGTGCTGTGGTTGCCCCTGTGCCGCCCTTCCATCCCTGCGACGTGTGTACGACCGTGCGTCCCGCACGGTGACCCAGGTGACCCTACGACAACTTGCTGTGAGCGGGCACCTGTTCGCTCCCGTATTTCACCGGTTGGCCAACTGTCGTCGCCCTGGACGCGCCCGGACGGCGGTCGCGCATACTGGCCGGGACTGATCACCGGCACCGAAGTCCGGGCCGTCGACGCTCTGGGGGCTCCGTTGCCGTTCACTCTCAGCCATGCGGCGGCCGTGCTGCCCGCGATCCGCCGGGACGGGCGCGGCCGGGGGCCGTTGGTGCCCGTGGTGCTCGTCACGGGCTCCTTCGCGCCCGACATGCCCTATTTCGCGGCCGGTGTCCTGCCGGGGGGCATGGAGTTCGGCACGGTCACGCACGGGTTCGCCGGGGTCGTCACGGTGGACGTGCTCATCGCCTGGGCGCTCGCGGGGCTGTGGCTGCTGGTCCGGGAGCCGTTGCTCGCGCTGCTGCCGCGCGCCCGGCAGGGCCGGCCGGCCGGGCTGCTGCGCTGTGGTGCGCCCCGTGCGCGCCTGGGGGCCGTGTCGGCGGGGCGGTGGTACGCCTCCGCGGTGCTCGGTGCGCTCACCCATGTGGTGTGGGACGCGTTCACGCATCACGACCGGTGGGGTACGCGGCTGGTTCCGGCCGTCGGGCGGGCCCGTCCGGCGGGCATGCCGCTGTTCACCTGGCTGCAGTACGGGTCGTCGGTGGCGGGTGCCCTGCTGATCGCGGTGGCCGCGGTGCGTGCGCTGCGCCGGGCGCCGGACGGGGGACCGGCGGGGGTGCCGGTGCTGTCCGCGCGGGACCGGTGGTGGGCGCTCGCGGTGATCGGCGGCTGCGCGGTGGCCGGGGCGGTGCAGCGGACGGCGCAGTGGCGGGAGGCGCGCGGTACGGCCGCGCCGCTGTGGGAGCTGGTGCCCACCCTGTGCTTCGGGGCGGGCGCGGGAGTGGTCCTGGGGGTGCTGGTGTACGCCGTCGGGGTCAGGGTCTGGCGTCCGGCCGCTGGTCCCGGGGGTCCTGGGGGGCCCGGGGATCCCGGTGAGATGGTCGGTGCGGGGCGGGGGCGGCCGGCCGCTCGGTGAGGGAGGCGACGAAAACCGTGAGGGTGGGCCGGGGGCGCGTCCTCGGGATCGCCGCGAGCGTGAGGGCGAGGTAGCCGCGGGCCAGGTCGGTCCACTGGCGCCAGTCGGGCAGGTGGGCCGGGCGGCCGGTGAGCCGGCGCCGGAGGTCCTCGGTGACCGTGCGGACGGTCGTGGCCAGGTCGGCCGGGATGCGGGCGGTGCTTGCGTCGGCCGCGAGGGCCGGGACCGGCGCGGCGGGCATGGCCTGCGCCGAGGCGGTGTCCGCCCAGACCCCGGTGGCTGCCTCGGGCGTCCGGCGGTGAAGCATGCGTATACCCATGCCCGCAGTGTTGCGGCTGCGGGGGGTGCGGGGCGTTCTGGCGGGGGCCACGAGAGTGACGGGTCCCTCCGGGGGTTCGGCCCGGTGGGTGCGAGTGGCGTAAGGGCCCCTCCGGTCACGGCGGGTCGGGCACCACCGGCTCGCGTCGCGGGGAGGGACCGCCGCTGCGCCCCGGAGCCCCCACCGACCCGACCCAGCGCATCCCGACCCGGACCGACCCGGCGCATCCCGACCCGGACCGACCCGGCGCATCCCGACCCGACCCAGACCGACCCAGCCCAGCCAAGCCCGTCCCGACCCGGCCCAGCTCCGTCCAACCCGACTCGGCCCAGCCCAGCTCCGTCCAGCCCAGCTCGACCCAGCCCAGCTCCGTCCAGCCCGACTCGGCCCGGCCCAGCTCGGTCCAGCCCGACTCGGCCCGGCCCGACCGGTGCGTGGCGGCCGGTGCGCGCCGACCGGGAGGGGGCGCGTCGGGCTGTGCGGCGGCGGAGGGGGCGTCGAGCCGCACAGGGGCTTGTGGCGCCCGTGTGCGCTCGGCCGTGGTGCCCCTCCGCTGCCGCGCGGCAGCCTAGTGCGCGGCCGACTCCCAGTCCGGGCCCACGCCCACCGAGACGTCCAGCGGAGCCCTCAGGTCGACGGCGCCGGCCATCTCCCGGCGGACGATCTCCTCGGCCGCCGCCCGCTCGCCGGGGGCGATCTCCAGCACGATTTCGTCGTGGACCTGGAGGAGCATGCGGGACCGGAGGTCCGCCTCGCGCAGCGCGCTGTCCACCTTGAGCATGGCGATCTTGACGATGTCCGCCGCCGTGCCCTGGATGGGCGCGTTGAGAGCCATGCGCTCGGCCGCCTCGCGGCGCTGCCGGTTGTCGCTGTTGAGGTCGGGCAGATAGCGCCGGCGTCCGAAGAGCGTCGCCGTGTAGCCCGTCGCGCGCGCCTCGTCCACCGCCCGGCGCAGATAGTCCCGGACCCCGCCGAAGCGCTCGAAGTACGCGTCCATGAGGGCGCGGGCCTCGGCCGCCTCGATGTTCAGCTGCTGGGAGAGGCCGAACGCGGACAGACCGTAGGCGAGGCCGTACGACATCGCCTTGATCTTGCGGCGCATCTCGGCGTCCACCGCGCCGGGCTCGACGGCGAACACCTGGGAGGCGGCCGTGGTGTGCAGGTCCTCGCCGGAGGTGAACGCCCGGATCAGGCCCTCGTCCTCGGAGAGGTGAGCCATCACGCGCAGTTCGATCTGGCTGTAGTCCGCGGTCATCAGGGACTCGAAGCCCTCGCCGACCACGAAGCCCCGGCGGATCGCCCGGCCCTCGTCGGTGCGGACGGGGATGTTCTGGAGGTTCGGGTCCGTGGAGGAGAGGCGTCCGGTCGCGGCCACCGTCTGGTTGAACGTGGTGTGGATCCGGCCGTCGCCCGCGATGGTCTTGATCAGGCCCTCGACGGTGACCCGCAGCTTCGCCTGCTCACGGTGGCGGAGCATGATCACCGGGAGTTCGTTGTCGGTCTGGTGGGCGAGCCAGGCCAGCGCATCGGCGTCGGTGGTGTACCCGGTCTTGGTCTTCTTCGTCTTCGGCAGGGCCAGCTCGCCGAAGAGGACCTCCTGGAGCTGCTTGGGCGACCCCAGGTTGAACTCGTGACCGGCCGCCGCGTGCGCTTCCTTCACGGCCTGCTGCACCGCACCCGCGAACATCTGTTCCATCGCTTCGAGGTGCGTACGGTCGGCCGCGATGCCGTGGCGCTCCATGCGGGCGAGCAGGGCCGAGGTGGGCAGCTCCATGTCGCGGAGCAGGTCGGCGGCGCCCACCTCCTCCAGACGGCCCTCGAAGGCCTCGCCGAGGTCCAGGACCGCGCGGGCCTGGACCATCAGCGACTCGGCCTCGGCACCGTCGTCCGCGCCGAAGGCGAGCTGACCGTCGGCCGCGGCGGCGGGGGCCAGCTCGCGGTGCAGGTACTCCATGGACAGCGCGTCCAGGTCGAAGGAGCGTCGGCCGGGCTTGACCAGGTAGGCCGCGAGCGCGGTGTCCATGGTGACGCCCTCGACGCTCCAGCCGTGCTCGGCGAGGACGCGCATGGCGCCCTTGGCGTTGTGGAACACCTTCGGGCGGTCCGGGTCGGCCAGCCAGGCCGCGAACGCGTTCTCGTCGGCCTCGTCCAGTTCGGACGGGTCGAACCAGGCCGCCGCTCCCCCGGCCGCCGCGAGGGCGACCTCGGCGACCGAGCCGGTGCCCAGCGCCCAGGTGTCGACGGTGGCGACGCCGAGGGTCCCGGTGCCGTGCCCGGCGAGCCAGGGGGCCAGCTCGCCGGTGCCCAGGACCGTGCCGTCGATCTCGACGCCCTCGGCGACCACCGGGGTGGTCTCCGCCTCTTCCGTGCCCGGGTCGACGGCGAAGAGGCGTTCGCGCAGGGACGGGTTGCGGATCTCCAGGGTGTCCAGGACCATCGCGACGGTCTTGCGGTCGTACGGGGCCCGCTCCAGGTCGGCGACCGACTTCGGCAGCTCGACCTGGCGCTCCAGCTCGGTGAGGACGCGGTTGAGCTTGACCGACTCCAGGTGGTCGCGGAGGTTCTGGCCGGCCTTGCCCTTGACCTCCTCGACCCGCTCGACCAGCTCGGCGAACGAGCCGAACTGGTTGATCCACTTCGCCGCGGTCTTCTCGCCGACGCCGGGGATGCCCGGGAGGTTGTCGGACGGGTCGCCGCGCAGGGCGGCGAAGTCCGGGTACTGGGCGGGCGTCAGGCCGTACTTCTCGAAAACCTTCTCCGGGGTGAACCGGGTCAGCTCCGAGACGCCCTTCGTCGGGTAGAGCACGGTGATGTTCTCGGTGACCAGCTGGAAGGAGTCGCGGTCGCCGGTGACGATCAGCACCTCGAAGCCCTCGGCCTCGGCCTGGGTGGCGAGGGTGGCGATGATGTCGTCCGCCTCGAAGCCCGCCACGGCGAAGCGCTGCGCGTGCATCGCGTCCAGCAGCTCGCCGATCAGCTCGACCTGGCCCTTGAACTCGTCCGGGGTCTTGGAGCGGTTCGCCTTGTACTCGGTGAACCGCTCGGAGCGCCAGGTCTTGCGGGAGACGTCGAAGGCCACCGCGAAGTGCGTGGGCGCCTCGTCGCGCAGGGTGTTGGCCAGCATCGACGCGAAGCCGTAGATCGCGTTCGTCGGCTGGCCGGTCGCGGTCGTGAAGTTCTCCGCGGGCAGCGCGAAGAACGCGCGGTAGGCCAGCGAGTGCCCGTCCATGAGCATCAGCCGGGGACGGGGACCGCCGGGGGTCTTGTCGGTCTGCTTCGGTGCTGTCTCTGCCACGCCCCCGATCCTGCCACGCCCCACTGACAGTCCGGGCCGCGCGCCTCCGGCGCATGTGAGAGCCGCCACAGCGGCCGAAGCGCGGCCGGTGAGGAGGGAGAGGGGACCGGTGCCGAGGAGACGGCCGGTGGAGCGGGCGGGCGGGCCGTCCTCCGTCGGCCCGGACGGCAGCGGTGCCGGTCCGCCGTGGGAGGATCGTCGGCGTACTTCTCACACGCAGTCGAAGGGGAGCGTGCGATGGCGACGAAGCCGCCCAAGGGTGATCCGGTTCAGGACGCGCCGCAGGTCGCGGAGCCGAAGCACGCGGCAGCGGGGCTGCCGGCCATCGGGCACACGCTCCGCATCGCCCAGCAGCAGATGGGAGTGCGGCGCACCGCGCTGACGCTGCTGCGGGTGAACCAGAAGGACGGCTTCGACTGCCCGGGCTGCGCGTGGCCGGAGCCGGAGCACCGGCACGCGGCGGAGTTCTGCGAGAACGGTGCCAAGGCGGTGGCCGAGGAGGCCACGCTGCGCCGGGTCACGCCGGAGTTCTTCGCCGCGCACTCCGTCGCGGACCTGTCCGGCCGCAGCGGCTACTGGCTGGGGCAGCAGGGCCGGCTCACGCACCCCATGTACCTCCCCGAGGGGGGCACGCACTACGAGCCGGTCTCCTGGGAGCGGGCCTTCGGCATCGTCGCCGACGAGATCGCCGCTCTGGGCTCCCCGGACGAGGCCGTCTTCTACACCTCGGGCCGCACCAGCAACGAGGCGGCGTTCCTCTACCAGCTCTTCGCGCGCGAGCTGGGCACGAACAACCTGCCGGACTGCTCGAACATGTGCCACGAGTCGTCCGGGTCGGCGCTCAGCGAGACGATCGGGATCGGCAAGGGCAGCGTCCTGCTGGAGGACCTGTACCAGGCCGACCTGATCATCGTCGCGGGCCAGAACCCCGGCACGAACCACCCGCGCATGCTCTCCGCGCTGGAGAAGGCCAAGGCGAACGGCGCGAAGGTCGTCAGCGTCAACCCGCTGCCCGAGGCGGGCCTGGAGCGCTTCAAGAACCCGCAGACCCCGCAGGGCCTCCTCAAGGGCGCCGCCCTCACCGATCTGTTCCTGCAGATCCGCATCGGCGGCGACCAGGCCCTCTTCCGTCTCCTCAACAAGCTGATCCTGCAGACCGAGGGCGCGGTCGACGAGGAGTTCGTCCGCGAACACACCCACGGGTACGAGGAGTTCGCCGAGGCAGCCCGCGCCGCCGACTGGGACGAGACGCTCACGGCGACCGGCCTCACGCGCGCGGAGATCGAGCAGGTCCTCGGCATGGTGCTCGCCTCGAAGCGGACCATCGTCTGCTGGGCCATGGGGCTCACCCAGCACAAGCACGCCGTGCCGACCATCCGCGAGGTGGTCAACTTCCTGCTGCTGCGCGGCAACATCGGCCGCCCGGGCGCGGGCGTGTGCCCGGTGCGCGGGCACAGCAACGTCCAGGGCGACCGCACCATGGGCATCTTCGAACGGCCCGCGCCGGCCTTCCTGGACGCCCTGGAGAAGGAGTTCGGGTTCGCGCCGCCGCGCGAGCACGGCTTCGACGTGGTGCGGGCCATCCGCGCGCTGCGCGACGGCGAGGCCAAGGTCTTCTTCGCCATGGGCGGCAACTTCGTCTCCGCCTCGCCCGACACCGAGGTCACCGAGGCCGCGATGCGCCGCGCGCGGCTGACCGTGCACGTGTCGACGAAGCTGAACCGCTCGCACGTGGTCACGGGCGCGCGGGCACTGATCCTGCCGACGCTGGGGCGGACCGAGCGTGATGTGCAGAGCAGCGGTGCGCAGTTCGTGACGGTGGAGGACTCCATGGGCATGGTGCACGCCTCGCGCGGGCGCCTGAAGCCCGCGGGCCCGCAGCTCAGGTCCGAGCCCGCGATCGTCTGCGGTCTCGCGCGCCGGGTGCTCGGCGAGCGCAGCGTCGTGCCGTGGGAGGAGTTCGAGAAGGACTACGCGACCGTCCGGGACCGCATCGCGCGGGTGATCCCCGGTTTCGAGGACTTCAACGCGCGCGTGGCCCGGCCCGGCGGCTTCGCGCTGCCGCACGCCCCGCGCGACGAGCGCCGCTTCCCGACCGCCACGGGCAAGGCGAACTTCACGGCGGCGCCGGTGGAGTACCCGAGGCTGCCCGAGGGCCGGCTGCTGCTGCAGACCCTGCGCTCGCACGATCAGTACAACACCACGATCTACGGACTGGACGACCGCTACCGGGGCATCACGGGCGGGCGCCGGGTGGTGCTGGTGCACCCCGAGGACGCGCGGTCGCTCGGGGTCGCCGAGGGAGCGTACGTCGACCTGGTGAGCGAGTGGCGGGACGGGGTGGAACGGCGGGCGCCCGGTTTCCGGGTCGTGCTGTATCCGACGGCCCGGGGGTGCGCGGCGGCGTACTACCCGGAGACGAACGTGCTGGTGCCGCTGGACGCCACCGCCGACACCAGCAACACCCCGGCCAGCAAGTCCGTCGTCGTACGTCTCGAAGATCACACCGGGAGCGCGGGCGGCCGTCTGGAACAATCGGCGACCGACTGAGCGTTTGCTCAGTGAGCGGACAGGTGGACGAAGAACGGAGCCGGCCCCATGGGTGAGCAGCAGCGAGTGAAGTTCCCGCAGGAGGTCCTCGACGAGTACGCGGCGCTCGGCGTGGACCTGCCGGCCCTGTTCTCGGCCGGGCATCTGGGCACGCGCATGGGTGTGCAGATCCTCGAGGCCTCGGCGGAGAAGGTCGTCGGGACCATGCCGGTGGAGGGCAACACCCAGCCGTACGGCCTGCTGCACGGCGGCGCCTCCGCGGTGCTGGCGGAGACCCTGGGGTCGGTCGGCTCCATGCTGCACGGCGGCAGCTCGAAGATCGCGGTGGGTGTGGACCTGAACTGCACGCACCACCGCGGGGTCCGCTCGGGTCTGGTGACGGGCGTGGCCACGCCGGTGCACCGGGGCCGGTCCACGGCGACGTACGAGATCGTGATCAGCGACGAGGAGGGCCGCCGGGTCTGCAGCGCCCGGCTGACCTGCCTGCTGCGAGACGTGCGGCCCGGCGAGGGCGTCCCGGAGCAGACCACCGGAAGCTGAACGTCCCGACGCCGGCGCTCGGCCGCCGGACGGGTCCGCGCGCGGCGGAAGCCGGGCGTCCGCGGCCGGAGCGTTGCCCCTCGCCGTCCCGCCCCCTTAGCTTCGCCTCATGGGACGGCGAGGAGGCCCCCGGCCGGGGGTGAGGTTCCTGGTGCTCGGGCTGGCGTTGCCGGCCCTGCTGTGCGCGGCGGGCTGCGCCGAGCCCGCGGCTTCCCGGCGCCCCCTCCCCGCGCCGGGCTCCCCGCGCTCCAGCGCCCCCGCCGCCCCCACCCCCACCTCCGACGCCGACCTCTGCGCCAGGATCGTCGGCCACTGGTCCCGCGAGGTGCTCGACGGCGGCACCTACGGGGACTACCAGTCGATGGGCCTGTCCCATGGGCAGTACCAGATCCTGAGGGACGTGGTGGACGCCGCGCGGGCCGTCGAGCGACGCCAGGGGGCCCGAGCGGCACAGGAGTTGATCGACCGTCAGGTGCGCGGAGCCTGCGCCGACCGCTATCGCCACGGGACCCCGAGCGGAGGCCCCTGGACATGACCGGCATCGGTCCGCCGGAGCCCGGCGAGGGCACACGCGCGTGGGACGACCCGGGGGCGGAGGACCCGCGGCCGGCCGGAGGAGCGCGCGCCATCCTGGCCGCCCGGTACACCCGCCACCGGCGGATCGCCGTCGCCCTCCTCGCCGCGATCGCCCTCCTGGCGGGCGGCGGCTACCTCTACGCGACCCGGCCGCAGCAGCCGCGCACCGCGCGCTCCCCCGCACCGGTGCCGTACCCCGTCCAAGTGGTGGACGTGACCTACCTCGACGGCCGGACCACTCCGGAGGGCGCCCCGCCGCGCAGCTTCAGCCTCGCCGTCCTACTGAGCGTGACGTCCGGTCCGCCGGTCACCGTGGCCCGGGTGACGCAGCCGTACGCGGGGCTCTCGCTGACCACGGAGCCATCAGTTCCGTTCCAGACAAAGGCGGGTACCGCCCGCAAGATCACGATAACGATGCACGTGACGAAATGCGGGAAAGTCCCCAGGAACGCCAGCCTCCCTTTCCTGGACGTAACTCTGCGTAATACGCGCGCAATACAGACGCAGAGCTTCATCCCGGGCCCGCGGTACGCGCGGGACCTCTCACGCGCCCTGGAGGTAGCCTGCAGCAACAGATCCGGGTAATCACCAAAACGGCCGAGACACCTGAATGGATCATGGCGGGTCCTGCGGGTTCTCAAAATGCGGACGCCGCGAATCCACCTGAATTCCTCCTTCCCGCCCACGCAGTACCGCTCTGCATTACGTCGTGTCATAACAAGAGCGTCACAGCCTCGGTCAGACACTCCTCCACGTTCCCCACACACGCTTAGAGTCACGGCCAGTCACCGCGCCTTCCGAATCTCCATTCAGCGCGGCGCGCGACTCGGCCGCTTCCACGGGGAGGCGGTTGTGCCTGGGGAAAGGACTGATCGTGCGTCAACGTTCGCTTATCGCCATCACCGCCGCGCTGGCGGCGGGAGCGCTCACCCTCACCGCCTGCGGCTCGCGCGACGGCGGCGACAAGAAGGGCTCGGACTCCGGCGACGGCGGCACGACCGTCGTCATCGGCGTCGACGCCCCGCTGACCGGCGACCTGTCCGCCATGGGCCTCGGCATCAAGAACTCGGCGGACCTCGCCGCCAAGAACGCCAACAAGCAGAACCTCGTCAAGGGCGTCACCTTCAAGGTCGAGGCGCTCGACGACCAGGCGCAGCCGTCCGCCGGCCAGCAGAACGCCTCCAAGTTCGTCTCCGAGCCGGAGGTCCTCGGTGTCGTCGGCCCGCTGAACTCCTCGGTCGCCGAGTCGATGCAGAAGGTCTTCGACGACGCCAAGCTGGTCGAGGTCTCCCCGGCCAACACCGGCCCGGGCCTCACCCAGGGCCCGGACTGGCAGACCAAGAAGGTCCGCGGGTACAAGTCGTACTTCCGCACCGCGACCACGGACGCCATCCAGGGCCCGTTCGCCGCCCAGTACGTCTACAACACCGCCAAGAAGAAGAAGGTCTTCGTCATCGACGACAAGAAGACCTACGGCTCCGGCCTCGCCGCGACCTTCACCGAGGAGTTCAAGAAGCTCGGCGGCAAGGTGGTCGGCACCGAGCACATCAACCCCGACGCCAAGGACTTCTCCGCGGTCGCCACCAAGGTGAAGAACTCGGGTGCCGAGGTCGTCTACTACGGCGGCGAGTACCCGCAGGCCGGCCCGCTCAGCAAGCAGATCAAGGCCGCCGGTGCCAAGATCCCGCTGGTCGGCGGTGACGGCATCAAGGACGACACGTTCATGAAGCTGGCCGGCTCCGAGGCCACCGGCGACCTGGCCACCTCCGTCGGTGCCCCGGTCGAGGACCTCCCCTCCGCCAAGCAGTTCGTCGCCGACTACAAGGCCGCGGGCTACAAGGAGGAGTACTCCGCCTACGGCGGTTACGCCTACGACTCCGCCTGGGCGGTCATCGAGGCCGTGAAGAAGGTCGTCGACGCCAACGGCGGCAAGCTGCCCAGCGACGGCCGCGCGAAGGTCACCGAGGCCATGCAGGGCGTGTCCTTCGACGGTGTGACCGGCAAGGTCTCCTTCGACGAGTTCGGTGACGCCACCAACAAGCAGCTCACCGTGTACGCCGTGAAGAACGGTGCCTGGGTTCCCGTCAAGTCCGGTACCTACTCCGGCTGATCCACGCCCGACCCACTCAAGAGCCGCGCGGGGCGCTGTTCCACTGGCGCCCCGCGCGGACTCGCATCCGGCCACTTCCCTCGCACTTTCCGAACGCTCGGAGGACATGCGGTGAACGAACTGCCGCAGCAGCTGGTCAACGGCCTGCTACTAGGATCCATGTACGGGCTGGTCGCCATCGGCTACACAATGGTCTACGGCATTGTCCAGCTCATCAACTTCGCCCACGGCGAGATATTCATGACGGGAGCGTTCGGCGCTCTCACCGTCTGGCTCTGGCTTCCCGGCGGCACCAGCATGTGGCTCGCGCTGCCGCTGATGATCGTCGGTGCCATCATCGTCGCGGTCGCCATCGCCGTCGGGGCGGAACGGTTCGCCTACCGGCCCCTCCGCACCGCCCCGCGCCTCGCGCCCCTGATCACCGCGATCGGCCTCTCCCTCGCGCTGCAGCAGGCGGTGTGGGCCTGGTACCCGGAGGCGAAGTCCGCGCGCACCTTCCCGCAGATCCCCGGCGGACCGTTCGAGATCGGCAGCGTCACCATCCAGACCGGCGACATCTTCCTGGTCGCCGCCGCCCCGATCAGCATGGCCGTCCTGGCCTACTTCGTGATGAAGACGCGTACCGGCCGCGGTATGCAGGCCACCGCCCAGGACCCGGACACCGCCAAGCTGATGGGCGTCAACACCGACCGCATCATCGTGATCGCGTTCGCGCTCGGCGCCGCGTTCGCCGCGGTCGGAGCCGTCGCCTACGGCCTGAAGTACGGCGAGATCAACTTCCGGATGGGCTTCATCCTCGGCCTGAAGGCGTTCACCGCGGCCGTCCTCGGCGGCATCGGGAACATCTACGGCGCCATGATCGGCGGCGTGGTCCTCGGCGTGGCCGAGACCCTGGCCACCGCCTACATCGCCGACATCCCGGGCATGGACAAGTTCGGCAGCCAGTCCTGGGCCGACGTCTGGGCCTTCGTACTCCTCATCCTCGTACTGCTGTTCAGGCCGCAGGGCCTGCTCGGCGAGCGCGTCGCGGACAGGGCGTGACACCGATGACCACACAGACCACCGCACCCGACACTCCCGGCGCCCGCACGGCCGACGCCCCCACCGGCCTGATCCCGCTGCCCGAGAAGGCCGCTCGCGCCCTCGCCCTCGGCGGCAGCGTGCTCACGATCGTCTCCACCTTCCTCGCCTGGACGTGGACGGCGGACTTCCCCGGCGACCTCACCGTCTACGGCTACCCGGGCGGCCTCCAGGTCCTCGTCCTCATCGGGGCGCTCGTCGCCACCCTGTACGCGCTCGCTTCCTACGGTGTCCGCGGCCTCGGCTGGCTGGCACCCGCCGGTCCCGACGCCGCCCTGAAGTTCGCCACCCTGGCCACCTTCGCCACCAGCTGGTACACGGTCCTCGCGATCAGCACCGAACTCGGCGGCCTGGTCAACCTCGAACCCGGCGGCTTCCTCGCCGCCGCCGGCAGCCTCGCGGCCCTGACCGGCGCGCTCGCCCTGCCCTTCCGGCGGCCCGAGCCCGAGCCGATCGACCCCGACGACAGCGGCTGGGAGAAGTTCAAGCACTCGGCCGCGTACCAGTGGGAGACCATCAAGGCGGTCTTCTCCGCCGGTGCGCCGCGCCCCGTGCCCGCGCTCCCGTCGTACGCCGAGATCCTGATCATCGTCGCGATCCTCGCGCTCGGCCTCACCGTCTTCACCTACGGCATCGGCACCGAGTACGACGAGCAGTTCATCGGCTTCCTCATCACCGCCGGCTTCGGCTTCGCCGCCCTGAACAAGGCCGGCCTGATCGCCCACGCCTCGCAGATCACCTCCCGGCACCAGGCCATCACGACCACCGGTGCCTTCCTCGCGGCGGCGCTGTTCCCCTTCACCCAGACCAACGACCAGTACGCGACCCTCGGCGTCTACATCCTCATCTTCGCCACCGTCGCCCTCGGCCTGAACATCGTCGTCGGCCTGGCCGGCCTTCTCGACCTCGGATACGTCGCCTTCCTCGGCGTCGGCGCCTACGCGGCGGCCCTGGTCTCCGGCTCCCCCAGCTCGCCGTTCGACGTGCACTTCCCGTTCTGGGCCGCGGTCCTGGTCGGCGCCGCCGCCTCGCTGGTCTTCGGTGTGCTGATCGGCGCCCCCACGCTCCGGCTGCGCGGCGACTACCTCGCCATCGTCACCCTCGGCTTCGGTGAGATCTTCCGCATCACGGCGAACAACCTCGACGGCACCTCCGGGCCCGACATCACCAACGGCTCCAACGGTGTCTCCTCGATCCCGAACCTCGACGTCCTCGGCTTCGACTTCGGTGCCCAGCACGACATGGGCGGCTACACCATCGGCCGGTTCGCCAACTACTTCTTCCTGATGCTGCTCATCACCGCGATCGTGGTGCTGGTCTTCCGCCGCAGCGGCAACTCCCGCATCGGACGCGCCTGGGTGGCCATCCGCGAGGACGAGACCGCCGCGCTCGCCATGGGCATCAACGGCTTCCGGGTCAAGCTCATCGCCTTCGCCGTCGGCGCCTCGCTCGCCGGTCTCGCCGGTACGGTCCAGGCCCACGTCACCTACACCGTGACGCCCGAGCAGTACCTGTTCGCCGGTGCCATCCCGCCCAACTCGGCCTTCCTGCTCGCCGCGGTCGTCCTCGGCGGCATGGGCACCATCAGCGGCCCGCTGATCGGCGCGGCCCTGCTCTTCCTGATCCCGAACAAGCTCCAGTTCCTGGGCAACTACCAGCTCTTCGCCTTCGGTCTCGCGCTCATCCTGCTGATGCGGTTCCGTCCCGAGGGCCTCATCCCGAACCGGCGCCGCCAGCTCGAGTTCCACGAGGACGCGGAAGCACCCACCCTCCTGACGAAGGCGGGGGCCTGACCACCATGACCACCGACACCACCACGAAGGCCGCCACCGCCGACGCCGCCGCGCCCGGCGAGACCGTCCTCGACGCCCGCGGCGTGACGATGCGCTTCGGCGGCCTGACCGCCGTACGCGGCGTCGACCTCACCGTCAACGCCGGCGAGATCGTCGGCCTGATCGGCCCCAACGGCGCCGGCAAGACCACCTTCTTCAACTGCCTGACCGGCCTGTACGTGCCCACCGAGGGCGAGGTCCGGTACAAGGGCCAGGTCCTGCCGCCCAAGTCCTTCAAGGTCACCGCGGCCGGCATCGCGCGCACCTTCCAGAACATCCGGCTGTTCGCCAACATGACCGTCCTGGAGAACGTGCTCGTCGGCCGGCACACCCGCACCAAGGAGGGCTTCTGGTCGGCCGTGCTGCGCGGCCCCGGCTTCCACAAGGCCGAGAAGGCCTCCCGTGACCGGGCCATGGAGCTGCTGGAGTTCGTGGGCCTGGACCACAAGTCCGAGCACCTCGCCCGCAACCTGCCCTACGGCGAGCAGCGCAAGCTGGAGATCGCGCGCGCGCTGGCCAGCGAGCCCGGTCTGCTGCTGCTCGACGAGCCGACGGCCGGCATGAACCCGCAGGAGACCCGGACCACCGAGGAACTGGTCTTCGCGATCCGGGACATGGGCATCGCCGTCCTCGTCATCGAGCACGACATGCGCTTCATCTTCAACCTGTGCGACCGCGTGGCCGTGCTCGTGCAGGGCGAGAAGCTGATCGAGGGCGACAGCACGACCGTCCAGGGCGACGAGCGGGTGATCGCGGCCTACCTCGGCGAACCGTTCGAGAACGCGCCCGGCGCCGAGGAGGTGGCCGAGGTGGAGGCCGCCGAGGCGCACGCCGAGGCGACGGCGGAGGCGCACGCCGACACCACGGCCGAGGCAGACGCCGACACCACGGCCGAGGCAGGCGCCGATGCCGCCGCGGAGGGCGCCGAGACCACGACCGACGCCGCGCCCGGCAAGGAGAACGACCGATGACCGCACTGCTCGAAGTCGAGGACCTGCGGGTCGCCTACGGCAAGATCGAGGCCGTCAAGGGCATCTCCTTCAAGGTCGATGCCGGTCAGGTGGTCACGCTCATCGGCACCAACGGCGCCGGCAAGACCACCACCCTGCGCACGCTGTCCGGGCTGCTGAAGCCGGTCGGCGGACAGATCAAGTTCAACGGCAGATCGCTGAAGAAGGTCCCGCCCCACCAGGTGGTCTCGCTGGGCCTCGCCCACTCCCCCGAGGGGCGGCACATCTTCCCGCGCATGAGCATCGAGGACAACCTGCGCCTCGGCGCGTTCCTGCGCAACGACAAGCCGGGCATCGAGCGGGACATCCAGCGCGCCTACGACCTCTTCCCCATCCTCGGGGAACGCCGGAAGCAGGCCGCCGGCACCCTCTCCGGCGGTGAGCAGCAGATGCTGGCGATGGGCAGGGCGCTGATGTCCCAGCCGAAGCTGCTGATGCTGGACGAGCCCTCGATGGGTCTGTCGCCGATCATGATGCAGAAGATCATGGCGACGATCGCCGAGCTGAAGTCGCAGGGCACCACGATCCTGCTGGTCGAGCAGAACGCCCAGGCGGCGCTCTCCCTCGCCGACCGGGGTCATGTGATGGAGATCGGCAACATCGTCCTGTCCGGCACCGGCCAGGACCTGCTGCACGACGAGTCGGTCCGCAAGGCCTACCTGGGCGAGGACTGACCGTTCGGACACGACGAGGCCCGCGCCCCTCTTCTCCGGGGGCGCGGGCCTCGTCGTGGGGAAGGTGTCAGCCCTTCTTCGCGGACTTCTTCTCCTCGTTGTCCGCGATGACCGCCTCGGCGACCTGCTGCATCGACATGCGGCGGTCCATGGAGGTCTTCTGGATCCAGCGGAAGGCGGCCGGCTCGGTCAGGCCGTACTCGGTCTGCAGGATGGACTTCGCGCGGTCGACCAGCTTGCGGGTCTCCAGCCGCAGGGTGAGGTCGGCGACCTCCTTCTCCAGCTGCTTCAGCTCGGTGAAGCGGGAGACGGCCATCTCGATGGCCGGGACCACGTCGCTCTTGCTGAAGGGCTTGACCAGGTACGCCATGGCGCCGGCGTCCCGGGCGCGCTCGACGAGGTCGCGCTGCGAGAAGGCGGTGAGCATCAGGACCGGCGCGATGGACTCCTCGGCGATCTTCTCGGCCGCGGAGATGCCGTCCAGCTTGGGCATCTTCACGTCCAGGATGACCAGATCCGGCCGGTGCTCGCGGGCCAGCTCGACGGCCTGCTCACCGTCGCCGGCCTCGCCGACGACGGTGTACCCCTCCTCCTCCAGCATCTCCTTCAGGTCGAGCCGGATCAGGGCCTCGTCCTCGGCGATGACGACACGGGTCGTCAGCGGAGGCACGTGCGACTTGTCGTCGTCGGGCGCGTCTACGGGCTGGGGCGACTCGGCGGTCACAGGGGCTCCTCGTTCAGGCAGGGGTACTGCTGACAAGAGCCTACCTAGCTACGGTATGGTGGACGCGCGGAGGGTCGGGGGAAACCTTGGATTCTGCGAGCCCCGGTAGCCCAATTGGCAGCAGGCAACGGATTCAAAACCCGTACAGTGTCGGTTCGAGTCCGACCCGGGGCACTTTTCCTTGGATTCCAAGGTCAGTGTTCCGTAGGGCCCCTCCGGGTGAGGGGCCCTGTTGCGTTCACCGGGGGCTGTCGTCCTCGCCGATGTGGTGGACCCGGACCATGTTGGTCGAACCGGAGACGCCGGGCGGCGAGCCCGCCGTGATCACCACGACATCGCCCTTCCGGCAGCGGCCGTACTTCAGCAGCAGCTCGTCCACCTGGTCGACCATGGCGTCCGTGGAGTCCACGTGCGGGCCGAGGAAGGTCTCCGCGCCCCAGGTGAGACTGAGCTGGGAGCGGGTGGCCTGCTCCGGGGTGAAGGCGAGCAGCGGGATCGGCGAGCGGTAGCGGGAGAGGCGCCGGGCGGTGTCTCCCGACTGGGTGAACGCCACCAGGAACTTCGCGCCCAGGAAGTCGCCCATCTCGGCGGCGGCCCGGGCGACCGCGCCGCCCTGGGTGCGCGGCTTGCTCCGCTCGGTCAGCGGCGGCAGGCCCTTGGCCAGCATGTCCTCCTCCGCCGCCGTGACGATCTTCGCCATGGTGCGGACGGTCTCGACGGCGTACTTGCCGACGCTGGTCTCGCCGGAGAGCATCACCGCGTCCGTGCCGTCCAGGACGGCGTTGGCGACGTCGGACGCCTCGGCCCGGGTGGGCCGGGAGTTCTCGATCATCGAGTCCAGCATCTGGGTGGCGACGATCACCGGCTTGGCGTTGCGCCTGGCCAGCTTGACGGCACGCTTCTGGACGATCGGGACCTGCTCCAGCGGCATCTCGACGCCGAGGTCACCGCGAGCCACCATCAGCCCGTCGAAGGCGGCCACGATGCCGTCGAGGTTCTCCACCGCCTGCGGCTTCTCGACCTTGGCGATCACCGGGAGGCGGCGGCCCTCCTCGGCCATGATGCGGTGCACGTCCCTGACGTCGTCGCCGCTGCGCACGAAGGAGAGGGCCACGACGTCGAAGCCGGTGCGCAGCGCCCAGCGCAGGTCGTCCTCGTCCTTCTTGGACAGGGCGGGGACGGAGACGGCGACGCCGGGGAGGTTCAGGCCCTTGTGGTCGGAGACGACCCCGCCCTCGACCACCCGGGTGTGGACGCGGGGCCCGTCGACGGCGGTGACCTCCAGGCAGACCTTGCCGTCGTCCACGAGGACGCGCTCGCCGGGGCTGACATCGGCGGCGAGGCCGGCGTAGGTGGTGCCGCACCGGTGGCGGTCGCCCTCGACGCCGTCCTCCACGGTGATGGTGAAGGTGTCGCCGCGTTCAAGGAGTACGGGACCTTCGGCGAATCGGCCGAGCCGGATCTTCGGGCCCTGAAGGTCGGCGAGGATTCCGACGCTGCGGCCGGTCTCGTCGGCCGCCTTTCGCACACGCTGATAACGCTCCTCGTGCTCGGCGTGCGTACCGTGGCTGAGGTTGAAGCGGGCGACGTCCATTCCGGCCTCGACCAGTGCCTTGATCTGGTCGTACGAGTCGGTGGCGGGCCCCAATGTACAGACGATCTTCGCTCGGCGCATGAGTCGAGCCTAGGGCTTACCCGTGGGTAGAGAATTGGCCCTGCGTGACTACTCAACACACTTTCGGCAAAGGCTTATTGACAACTGTTGAATTGTGCGGCCGGTCGCTCCTATGAGCGAATTAAGGGCCGGTGATCACAAACGCGGGGGACGCATGCTGAATTGCGCGCTCACCTGAGCGGAGACTCGCAGCTGCGGCACCTCCAGGTCGAGCGGCTCGGGTGGCTGCTCCTGATCGGCGAGGGACGCCCGGCGCATCCCCCGCCCGAAGGGGGCGCGGGCCGGGCGGGGGCGTTCGACGCCGGTGTCGGCGAGTTCGAGGAGGGCGGCGACCGAGGTGCCGAGGGCCTCGGCGTACTCCCGGGCCCGCTGGAGCGCGTCACCCACCGCCCGCCGCCGGGCCTCGGCGTGCACCGGCGAGTCGGGGCGCAGCGACCACCAGGGTCCGTCGACCCGGGTCAGCTCCAAGTCGGCCAGCGCGGCGGTGAGTTCGCCGAGGAGGGTGAAGTCGGTCAGTTCGGCGCTGCATTGGACCCGGCCGTGATGGCTGCGCACGCGCTCGCCCCTGCCGTGGTCGGCGAGTTCCGGGGTGATCGAGACGGCCCCGGTGGACAGCTGCGTCACGGCGTCCCCGTAGGACCTCACCAGGTCGAGGGCGCGGGCGTTGCGGCGGGTGAGGTCGTCGAGCGTGGCCCGGCGGTCGCGGCCCCGGGCGCTCACCGTGACGGCGATCCGGGCGAGTTCGGGCTCGACGTCGAACGCGGCCTCGCCGCGGACCACGAGAAGGGGGACGTCGGCGGTGCCGTACGGGGTGGTCATGGTCCCACTCTGGCACGCGGGGGCCGCTTCGGCGGCCGGGGCCCGGGGAACAGGTCACCAGATCGCAACCTCCCGGACCTGTTGCCGTAAGTCATGCTCAGGTCAGAATCTACGCGCGTTGTCCATTGTTCGCCAAGGAGACCGAGACATGCCGTTGAACCGCCGCAAGTTCCTGAAGAAGTCCGCCGTCACCGGAGCCGGAGTGGCGATCGCCGGCGCGGCGGCGGCCCCGGCGGCCGAGGCGGCGGAGGGCAGGAAGCCCGGGCATCCCGTGAAGCGGTACTCCCTGACCGTCATGGGCACCACCGACCTGCACGGCCACGTCTTCAACTGGGACTACTTCAAGGACGCGGAGTACGCCGACAAGGCGGGCAACGCGATGGGTCTGGCACGCATCTCCACGCTGGTGAACCAGGTGCGCGAGGAGAAGGGCCGCTGCAACACCCTGCTGCTGGACGCCGGTGACACCATCCAGGGCACTCCGCTGGCCTACTACTACGCCAAGGTCGACCCGATCACCGCCAAGGGCGGCCCGGTGCACCCGATGGCGCAGGCGATGAACGCGATCGGGTACGACGCGGCGGCCCTCGGCAACCACGAGTTCAACTACGGCATCGAGACGCTGCGGAAGTTCGAGGACCAGCTCGACTTCCCGCTGCTCGGCGCCAACGCCGTGGACGCGAAGACGCTCCGGCCCGCCTTCCCGCCGTACTTCATGAAGACGTTCCACGTGCCGGGTGCCAAGCCCGTCAAGGTCGCCGTGCTCGGCCTGACCAACCCGGGCATCGCGATCTGGGACAAGGCCTACGTCCAGGGCAAGCTGGCCTTCCCGGGCCTGGAGGAGCAGGCCGCCACGTGGGTGCCGAAGCTGAGGTCGATGGGCGCGGACGTGGTCGTCGTCTCGGCGCACTCGGGTGCCTCCGGCACGTCGTCCTACGGCGACCAGGTGCCGTACGTGGAGAACGCGGCGGCCAACGTGGCCAAGCAGGTGCCCGGCATCGACGCGATCCTGGTCGGTCACGCGCACGTGGAGATCCCGGAGCTGAAGGTCGTCAACGACCGGACCGGCAAGACCGTCGTGCTGTCCGAGCCGCTGTGCTACGCCGAGCGGCTCACCCTCTTCGACATCGAGCTGGTGTTCTCCAAGGGCCGCTGGGAGGTCGAGTCGGTCTCCGCCTCGCTGCGCAACTCCAACACCGTCGCCGACGACCCGAAGATCACCAAGCTGCTGCAGGACGAGCACGAGAAGGTCGTCGCGTACGTCAACCAGGTCGTCGGCCGGGCGACCGCGACCCTGACGACCGTGGACGCCCGCTACAAGGACGCCCCGATCATCGACCTGATCACCAAGGTCCAGGAGGACGTGGTCAAGGCCGCGCTCGCGGGCACCGAGTACGCCTCGCTGCCGGTGATCGCCCAGGCCTCGCCGTTCTCCCGGACCTCCGAGATCCCGGCGGGCGACGTCACCATCCGGGACCTGTCGAGCCTGTACGTCTACGACAACACGCTGGTCGCGAAGCTGCTGACGGGCGCCCAGGTGCGGGCCTACCTGGAGTACTCGGCGGAGTACTACGTCCAGACGGCCGCCGACGCCACGGTCGACGTCGACAAGCTGACCAACGCGAACAACCGCCCGGACTACAACTACGACTACGTCTCGGGCCTGACGTACGACATCGACATCGCCCAGCCGGCCGGTTCGCGGATCAAGAACCTCGCCTTCGACGGGGCCGCGCTGGACGACAGCCGGCAGTTCGTGTTCGCGGTGAACAACTACCGCGCCAACGGCGGCGGTGCCTTCCCGCACGTCGCCACCGCCAAGGAGCTGTGGGCGGAGTCGACGGAGATCCGCACCCGGATCGCGGAGTGGGTGACCGCGAAGGGCGTCCTGGACCCGAAGGACTTCGCCTCCGTGGACTGGAAGCTGGTGCGCAACGGCACGCCGGTGTTCTAGGGGTCCCGCGGCCGGCGGCTCACCTGCCCTCGACGAGGGGGGTGAGCCGCTTGGGCTGTCTGCCCTGGGGCACCCGGGCCGCCGGCTCCTCCAGCCCGAACGAGGTGAAGGCCGTTCGGGACGGCATCGGATAGGGGTCCTTGCCGGTGACCGAGTTGAGGATGGTGGCGCTGCGCCAGGCGGCGAGGCCCAGGTCGGGCGCGCCGATGCCGTGGGTGTGCAGCTCCGCGTTCTGGACGTGGACCGAGCCGGTGACCGAGGGGTCCAGGACGAGCCGGAACTCCTCGTCGATGCGGGGGCGTTCGCTGCTGTCGCGGCGGAGATAGGGGTCCAGGCCGGCGAGGAGCCGGTCGAGGGGGCGGTCGCGGTACCCGGTGGCGAGGACGACGGCGTCGGTGATGAGCCGGGAGCGGCTGTCCTGCTGGAGGTGCTCCAGATGCAGCTCGATCTTGGTGGTGGCGATCCGGCCCGCGGTGCGGACCCGGACGCCGGGGGTGAGGACGGCGTCGGGCCAGCCGCCGTCCAGGGTCCGCCGGTACAGCTCGTCGTGGATGGCGGCGAGGGTGCCGGCGTCGATGCCCTTGTGCAGCTGCCACTGGGCCGCGACCAGCCGGTCGCGGACGGGCTCGGCCAGGGCGTGGAAGTAGCGCGTGTAGTCGGGCGTGAAGTGTTCCAGGCCCAGCTTGGAGTACTCCATCGGGGCGAACGCCTCGGTGCGGCCGATCCAGTGCAGTTGTTCCCGGCCTGCCGGGCGGTGCTTGAGCAGGTCCAGGAAGACCTCGGCGCCGGACTGTCCGGAGCCGACGACGGTGACGTGCCCGGCGGCGAGCACGGAGTCCCGGTGGTCGAGGTAGTCGGCGGCGTGCACGACGGGCACGCCGGGCGCCGCCACCAGGGGCTTGAGGGGGTCGGGCACATAGGGGGCGGTGCCGATGCCGAGGACGATGTTGCGGGCGTAGGTACGGCCGAGGGCCTCGGCCTCGCCCTCGGCGTCGAGCTGGGTGAAGTCGACCTCGAACACGTCCCGTTCGGGGTTCCAGCGCACGGAGTCGACCTGGTGGCGGAAGCGCAGCCCGGGCAGCCCCTCCGCCACCCAGCGGCAGTAGGCGTCGTACTCGGCGCGCTGGATGTGGAAGCGCTCGGCGAAGTAGAAGGGGAAGAGCCGGTCGCGGGTCCTGAGGTAGTTGAGGAAGCTCCAGGGGCTGGTGGGGTCCACGAGGGTCACCAGGTCGGCGAGGAACGGCACCTGGACGGTGGCGCCCTCGATGAGCAGTCCGGGGTGCCAGTCGAAGCCGGGGCGCTGGTCGTAGAAGACCGCGTCGAGTTCGGCGAGCGGATGGGCGAGGGCGGCGAGGGAGAGGTTGCAGGGGCCGATGCCGATGCCGACCAGGTCGCGGGGGGAGGCGGGCTCGTGGCATGGGGGGTGGGTCATCCGGGGGTGCTTCCTTCGGCGAGTTTGAGCAGGTGGGCCAGGTCGTCCGGCCGGGTGTGGGGGTTGAGGACGGTGGCCTTGAGCCAGAGCCGTCCGTCGAGCCGGGCGCGCCCGAGAACGGCCCGGCCCTCGTACAGCAGTCGTCGGCGCACGGCGGCCACGGCGTCGTCGTCCGCCTCGGCGGGCCGGAACAGCACGGTGCTGATGACGGGCCGGTCGTACAGCTCGAAGCCGGGGTGCTCCCGGACGAGCGCGGCGAATTCCCGGGCCCGGGTGCAGACCTGGTCGACCAGGGCGCCGAGCCCGCTGCGGCCCAGCGTCTTCAGGGTGACGGCGATCTTGAGGATGTCGGCGCGGCGGGTGGTGCGCAGGGAGCGGCCGAGCAGGTCGGGGAGTCCTGCCTCGGTGTCGTCGGCGGCGTTGAGATAGTCGGCGTGCTGGTGGAGGACGGCGAGTTCGCCGGGGCGGGCGACGGCGAGGACTCCGGCGGCGACCGGCTGCCAGCCGAGTTTGTGCAGGTCCAGGGTGACGGTGTGGGCGGCTTCGAGGCCGGCGAGTTTGTCGCGGTGCCGGTCGCTGAAGAGGAGGCCCCCGCCGTAGGCCGCGTCGATGTGCAGCCGGACGCCGTGCGCGGCGCACAGGCCGGCGATCTGCGGCAGCGGATCGATGAGCCCGGCGTCGGTGGTGCCGGCGGTGGCGGCAACCAGCAGCGGGCCGGAGAGCGTGGTGAGGGCCTCGTCGAGGGCGGCCGGGTCCAGGGTGCCGTTGGGTGCCGGGAGCACGACCGGGTCGGGCAGGCCGAGCAGCCAGGCGGCGCGCGGCAGCGAGTGGTGGGCGCCCGCCCCGCACACGAGCCGCACACTGCCGCCGTGCGCCTCGCGGGCCAGCAGCAGGGCGAGTTGGTTGGACTCGGTGCCGCCGGTGGTGACGAGGGCGTCGGCGAGGCCGGCCGTGCGGGCGAGGGTGCGGGTGACCGCTGCCTCCAGGGCGGAGGCGGCCGGGGCCTGGTCCCAGGAGTCCAGGGAGGGGTTGAGGGCGCTCGCGGCGAGGTCGGCGGCGGTGGCCAGGGCGAGCGGCGGGCAGTGCAGATGGGCCGCGCAGAGGGGGTCGGCGGGGTCGGCGGCGCCCGCGGCGAGGGTGTGCACGAGGGCGCGCAGGGCGTCCGGGTCGCCGGTGTCCGGCAGGACGTCCCCGAGGGCGTCGGCGACGCGCGCGGCGACGGCCTCCGGTCCGCCGGCGGGCAGCGGTCCGCCGCGCTCGGTGCCGCCGGCCGCGAGCGCGTCGAGCACGGTGCCGAGGAGGGGGCGCAGGGCCTCGGGGCCGCCGGGGCCCGAGGCGAGCGGCGGTGGGCTCATGGGCCGCTGTCCGCCTGCCGTCCGGCCGTCCGGGCCGGAGTCGAGGGGCGGCCTGCTCGTGGCCTCTCCTCCGCTCATGGGCTCTCCTCCGGGCACGGGGACGCCCGGCGGGCTCTCGGGGCCCGGGGCTTCCGGCTTGTGCGTGGAGTTCCAGCTTGTACCGGAAGTGAGCCCCGTGTCCCGAAGGCCCGGCGAACGAAACCCGAAAGTGTGTACTGCCGTAGCGGGAGAGGCTGTTGAGGCGGGCGGGGAGCCGCCGCCGACCGGGGCGGGTCGCTGCCGACCGGGGCGTGTCGCCGGATTCCCGTCGCCGTCCGAAGGGCGGGGCGGCCGGGAAGGTGCCGAGAGGTCTAGGGTCTTTCGTTTGGATCAGGCCGGATCAGGGAGCGGGGTCTGGTGCCGTGCATCGCAAGGCGGAGGAGGGCGCCATGGCGGAGCCATGGCA